>JAUIJD010000042.1 GCA_030431475.1 Verrucomicrobiia bacterium
CCCGCCCGGACCTCTATCCCTGGTGTTCGGCAGGTTGGTTCGAGCGCAATGCCTCCCGCAGCCAGGTGGCGACGATCTACGGGTTCAAAACGGACCGGGTGAACGTCGAGGACCACTACGAGGTGCTCGGGGCGGATCCGGCCTTGGCCGAGGCGAGTCGGAGGAGGGATGGGTCTTGCCCGGGTCGATGAATCGACCCTTGGGAGAGCGGCGATGAATCGCCGCAGTCCAGAGGATGCCTAGAGCATGTCCCGGGTCACAAGGTAGCGGGCGGCGCAGCGGGGACACTGGACGACGATCTTGTCCTGTTCGGCGAACAGTTCCTCGGGTCGTTCGCGCCAGGTGCCGAGGATGGGGAGGATCTTCTCGAGGTTGCAGCCGCAGCCGAAGCGGAACTTCCGTGTCTCGAGCAGCTTGGTCTCCTGCTCGTCCTCGATCGACGCCACGGCCTTTTCGTCAAGCGCGTCGAACCACTCCTCGTCGTAGTCGGGTTGGGCGGCCACGAGGACGAAAGTCTCGTCGGGCAGTCGGAAGGCCCGGGCGGGGCGTTGCTCGGACTGCAGGTAGTACTGCTCGACCCAGAACAGGGGGTCGTTGCCGTCGACCTGGAGCGTCGAGGTCCGGGGTTCGGCGCCGGGCCGGGTGAGCGTCTGGGAGTAGAAGAGATTGCGGTCCGGCTCCCGCACATCCTCGGTGAAGAGGCGACCGGTGATCGTTTCCTCGAGCGAACTACCGGTGGCGAAGAAATTGACGCGGGGCGCCCGGAGGTTGGCGGTCCAGGCGATGGTTTCCGCCCACGGCCGGGCGACGCAGTGGAGCATGAGTCCGGCGAGCAGGTCCTTGAGCATCCCGTCGAGCTCCGAGGGGTTCTTGAGCTCGTGCTGCATCAGGTGGAGGTAGTAGTCGGTGTAGATCGGCGTGAGCTGGGCACGCAGCGCGAGCACGTTGCGGTGGCGCACGAAGATGGACTCGACGCGGGTGAATTCCTCGACGGGCAGGGACTCGGACACGCGGCGGAGCTACCCGGGGAGAGGCGAAAAGTCCAAGGAGGAATTCGACGCCGGGCTTGTCGGGAGTCCTGCGGGCGGTGAGGCTCGCGTTCGTGGAATCGATGGTCGAGGTCGTCCGGCAGGTGATGCCGGTGTATCTGCTGATGCTGCTGGGAGCCCTGCTCCGGCGGATCGGGCTCACCCGGCGGGAGCACGACGACGGGATCCTGCACCTCGTGTTCCACGTCCTCTATCCCTGCTTCATCATCGACAAGATCCTCGGCAGCGACAGCGTGCGGGAGGTCTCCTCGGTGGCCTGGGGGATCGGCACGGGTTTTTCGCTGACGGTGGTGGGTTTCGGCATCGCCTGGCTGGTGGCGAGCCTGCTTCGCTACGAGCGGGGAAATGGCAAGCGCACCTTCGCGCTCTCGACCGGGGTGCAGAATTTCGGCTACACGGCGATTCCGGTGGTTGAACAGATCTGGGTCGGCACCGGGGCGATCGCGATGCTCTTCGTCCACAATCTGGGGGTCGAGGTGGCGATCTGGTCGGTGGGGGTGATGCTGATTTCAGGCGAGCGCAAGGTTCCGTGGCGTCGGCTGGTGAACGGCCCGATGGTGGCGGTGATCCTCGGGCTGGGCCTGGTGGCGACCGGATGGGAGGGCATGCGCATCCCGCCGGGTGCGGAGGTCGCCGAGCCCGGGGTGCTTCGCACCGTCCTGCGCTGGCTGGGCGCCGGGGCCTTCCCGGTGGCAATCTTCATCACCGGCTCGGTGGTGATGGACCTGATCGGCACCGAGCGCCCGACGTGGCGGGCGACGCTCGGTGGCATCGTCGTCCGGCTGGCCCTGCTGCCGGCACTGATTCTGGCAGCGGCCCGTTTTCTGCCCGCGCCGGAAGCGCTCGATCAGGTCCTCATCGTTCAGGCGGCGATGCCGGCGGCCGTCACGCCCATCCTGCTCGCGAAGCTCTATGGCGGGCGGCCCGCGGTCGCCGTCGAGATCGTGGTCTCAACGACGGTCGCGAGCATGATCACCATGCCCCTGGTGCTGGCGCTGGGGCGGGCCTGGCTGGGCTACTGACCCGCCTCGAACGGCGACCCGGAAGACTCGGTCGGGTTGTCGTCCTTGAGCAGCTTGAAAAGCTCGCTGTCGGTCGAGAGGATCAGCGTGGTATCCGAGTCGAGCACGTCCTCGTAGACCTGGAGCGTGCGGATGAAGTCGTAGAGGTCGGCGGCGTCGGGCGACTGGTTGTAGGCGGCGGCGTAGATCGCGGTCGCCTTGGCGTCCGCCTGACCGCGGATCGTTTCGACTTCGCGGTAGGCTCCCGATTCGATCTCGCGGAGATCGCGCTCCATGTTGCCGAGGATCTTGGCCGCCTCGCCCTGGCCTTCGGAGCGGAAGCGTTCGGCGATCTGCTGGCGCTCCGAGATCATCCGGTCGAAGATCCGCGCCTGAACCGACGGGTTGTAGTTGATCCGCTTGAAGCGGACGTCGAGCAGCTCGATCCCGAACTCGGCGAGCTTGGGAGCGGCCTTGGTGAGGATCTCCTCCTCGAGCTTCGTCCGCCCCTTCTTGATCGGCTTGAGCACGCCCACCTTGCCGGTGATGTCGGCGTCGGCGATCTCGGTGGCCTCGTCCGGTTCCCGCTCCTGGCTGGTGCGGACCACCTCGATCAGCTCATGCTTGGCGATGGTGTTGCGGGTTTCCGACCCGAGGATGTCGTCGAGCCGCGACTGGGCGCTCCGCTCGTCCCGGAGCCGCTCGAAATACTTGAGCGGTTCGGCGATCCTCCAGCGTCCGAAGGTGTCGACCAGAATGTAGGTCTTGTCCTTGGTCGGCATCTCGTTGGCGGTGCCGTCCCACTCGAGGATGCGCTTCTCGATCATGTTCACCTTCTGGATGAAGGGCGTCTTGAACTGCAGGCCCGCCTCGGTGATCGGCTCGCCGATGGGCTTGCCGAACTGGGTGATGATTGCCTGTTCGGTTTCATTGACCCGGTAGATGGAAGCGGCGCCCACGATCAGGATCGCGCCGACCACGATCACGCCCAGGCAGCCGCTCGCGGCCTTCTTCGTCGATACGTTCGTGCTCATGTTACTTCGAGGATTCCGGGTTGAGGTTGAGGAGCGGAAGCAGCTGGTCGGCTTCCTCATCGAGGATGATCTTGCGGCCGAGAGCCGGGACGACCTTGGTCATGGTCTCGAGATAGAGCCGCCGCCTCGTGATTTCCGGGGCCTTGGAGTATTCGGTGTAGAGGGCGTTGAACTTGGCGGCATCGCCCTCGGCCTCGTTGATGCGCTGGATGGCGTAGCCTTCCGCATCGCTGATCTTCCGCTCGGCCTCGCCCCGGGCCTTCGGGACCGCGCGGTTGTACTCCCCGCTGGCCTTGTTGATCGACTGCTCGCGCTCCTGCTGGGCCTGGTTGACCTCGTTGAACGACCCCTGAACCGGTCGGGGCGGGTTGACGTTCTTGAGCTGCACCTGGTCGATGCGGAGCCCCATCGCATACTTGTTGGTGAGCTCCTGCATCTTGGCGAGGGTCTCGGCTTCGATTTCCTGGCGCCCGATGGTCAGCACCTCGTCGACGGTGCGGTCGCCGACCGCCTCGCGCATGACCGACTCCGACACGTCGCGGAGGGTTTCGTCGGGGTTGCGGACGTTGAACAGATACTCGCGGGGATCGCTGATCCGGTACTGCACGACCCACTCGACGAGGGCGGCATTCAGGTCGCCGGTGACCATCTCCTTCTCACTCGCCTGTTCCGGGGCGCGCTTGAACTGGTAGCGGTTGGTGGCGCCTTCGGTGCCGAACCCGAATTCCTGCTTCATCTGGCGGCGCACCGGAACCTTGGCGACGCGATCGACGCCGAAGGGAATCTTGAAGCGCAGGCCCGGTTCCTGGGTGGACTGGTAGCGCCCGAAGCGGAGGACCACGCCGACCTCCTCGGCCTCGACCGTGTAGAAGGAGCTCCACGCGCCGACCAGAAGCAGCAGCGCCGCCGGAAGGATGAGGAAGAGCTTCGGCGAGAAGGGCAGCTTCGGCATCTTGGGGAAGGTCGGTATCTGCGGGGCTTGCTGCCGGGGAGGAAGATCGGGTGGGCCTGAAGGTTGTGCCATGGTGGGTGGTGGATCGCGTTCCGGGGCCACCGTGGTTCAGCCTCCGGGGGCAGGCCAGTAGAATCGGGTCGCGCGTTTGGATACCCCCTTGCGGTGAGGGCAAAGTTCTTTTCCTGCCGCGGAGGGGCTGGTAGGCAGTCCTTCAACCCATGGAGAAAACCGATTTACCCACTGCGGAGGAGAGGCAGGCGTACTGGAGGAAGAATCTGAGCTGGCTGGGTGGACTGCTGGCCGTCTGGTTCGTCGTTTCCTACGGCTGCGGGGTGCTGCTGGCCGACAAGCTCGACGAATTCCGGATCCCGGGAACCGGCTTCAAGCTCGGCTTCTGGTTCGCGCAGCAGGGGAGCATCTACGTGTTCCTGATCCTGATCGCGATCTACGTGAAGGTGATGAACAAGCTCGATCGCGAGCTGTTGCACGGCGGCAAGGACTAAGCGGAGGACATCATGGACGTTCAAACCTGGACCTGGCTCCTCGTGGGCCTGACCTTCGCCCTCTACATCGGTGTCGCGATCTGGTCGCGGGCCGGATCGACCGGGGAATTCTACGTGGCGGGAGGCGGCGTGCCGAGCATCGCCAACGGCATGGCCACGGCGGCCGACTGGATGAGCGCGGCCTCCTTCATCTCAATGGCCGGCATCATCTCCTTCGCCGGACGCGATGGCTCGGTGTATCTGATGGGCTGGACCGGTGGCTACGTGCTGCTGGCGCTGCTGCTCGCCCCGTATCTGCGACGCTTCGGCAAGTTCACGGTGCCGGATTTCATCGGCGACCGCTACTACTCGGGCTGGGCACGCTTCGTGGCGGTGCTGTGCGCGATCTTCGTCTCCTTCACCTATGTCGCCGGGCAGATGCGCGGCGTGGGCATCGTGTTTTCGCGGATGCTCTTCGGCGACATGGAGACGGTGCTGGGCATGACCCCGATCAATGCCGGCGTGGTGATCGGAATGCTGGTGGTGCTGTTTTACGCGGTGCTGGGCGGGATGAAAGGGATCACCTACACGCAGGTCACCCAGTACTGCGTGCTGATCTTCGCCTTCATGGTGCCGGCGATTTTCCTGTCGATCCAGATGGCCGGGAATCCCATCCCCCAGCTCGGCTTCGGAGGGGGGAACGAGGCCGGTTACCTGCTCGATCAGCTCGACGGCCTGAGCCAGGAGCTGGGCTTCGCCGCCTACACCGAGGGGCAGAAGACCACCACGGACGTCTTCTTCATCACCGCTGCCCTGATGTGCGGCACGGCCGGCTTGCCGCACGTGATCGTGCGCTTCTACACGGTGAAGAAAGCCAGCGCGGCGCGAACTTCGGCGTTCTGGGCGCTGCTTTTCATCGCCATCCTCTACACCACCGCCCCGGCGATCTCGGTCTTCGCCCGGACCAATCTTCTGAAGACGGTCGAGAACGCCAGCTACGAGGAGGTTCCTGAGTGGTTCTCGAAGTGGGAAAACGTCGGGTTGATCGCTTTCGACGACAAGAATGGCGACGGCTTGATCCAGTACACCGGGCCCAATGCCGCCGAGATGGGGCTGCCCGAGAATGAGCTGACCATCGATCGCGACATCATGGTCCTCGCCAACCCCGAAATCTCGGAGTTGCCGGACTGGGTGATCGCGCTGGTGGCCGCGGGCGGGCTCGCGGCGGCGCTTTCGACCGCGGCCGGCCTGCTGTTGGTGATCTCCACCTCGTTTGCGCATGACCTGGTCAAGAAGACCCTGAATCCAAGCATCACGGAAAAGGGTGAGCTGCTCGTCGCGCGGATCGCCGCCGGAGTGGCGGTGGTGATCGCCGGATACTTCGGGGTGAATCCTCCGGGTTTCGTGGCCCAGGTCGTGGCCTTCGCTTTCGGCCTCGCCGCTTCTTCCTTCTTCCCGGCCATCATTCTCGGGATCTTCTCGAAGCGCACCACCATGCAGGGCGCGATCAGCGGCATGGTCGCCGGTCTGATCTTCACCGCGAGCTACATCGTGTGGTTCAAGTTCATCAGTCCGGAAACCAATACCGTGGATCATTGGCTGTTCGGGATTTCGCCGGAAGGCATCGGCACTCTCGGCATGGTGCTGAACTTCGTGGTGACGATCGTCGTCTCCCGCTTCACGCCGGCCCCGCCGCCGGAGATCCGGGACCTCGTCGACCGGGTGCGCCTGCCGCGGGCGGCCTTCGGCGAGGAGGACGGCGGACCGGTGGCGCACTGATCCAGGAGGCCTCAGATTCCGTTGGGCAAGGGCGGGTGCCTGTGATTCCTTCGTGGGGCGCATGCGTTGCTTCTACTCCCAGGATTTCGAGCTCGAGCTGCCGCCGGATCACCCGTTTCCGATGCAGAAGTTCCGCGTGTCGAAAGACATGCTGGTCGGCAGCGGAGTGCTGGCGGCCGAGGACATTGTCGAGGTCCGGGAGGTGGCGCCCCATCTGCTGAAGCAGGTTCACGAGATCGACTACCTCGAGCGCATCTATCGCGGTCAGCTCGACCCGAAGGAGCAGCTGCGGCTGGGCCTTCCGGTGAGCCGGCGGCTTTACCAGCGCAGCGCCACCGAGGTGGAGGCCACCCGTCAGGCCTGCTACGCGGCCCTGGCGGAGGGCGTGGCCGTCTGTCTTGCCGGCGGAACCCATCACGCGTTCCGTGATCACGGTGAAGGCTACTGTGTGTTCAACGATGTCGCGGTGGCGATCCGCGACCTGCAGGCCCGGCGTCCGGGAATCCGGGTGATGGTGGTCGATACCGACGCGCATCAGGGCAACGGCACCGCATCCATCCTCGCCGATGATCCGCGCGTGTTCACCTACTCCATTCACGTCGGCCCCAACTACCCGACCCGCAAGGTCGAGGGATCGATGGACGTCGAGACGACCCGCTACGTGGAGGGGGCGATGTATCTGCAGCAGCTTTTCTCGACGCTGGCAGCGGCGCTCGATACCTTCTCGCCGGACCTCGTGATCTGGGTGGCCGGGGCGGACAACCACCGCAACGACCGCTTCGGCCAGATGCATCTATCCGTGAAGGACCTGCAGCGCCGGGACGAGGTGCTGCTCGGAGCCTTTCTTCGCAACCGGGTGCCGGTGGCGGTGCTCTACGGCGGCGGCTACAACCGGCAGACGGATTTCACGGCAAAAATCCATCGCAACACGGTTGCGACCGCCAAGCGCCTTTCCACGCAACTGCTCGGAGGCTGAGGCATGGCGCTCGGAGGCAGGATCGCGGTGGTCGGCGCCGGGGCCGTGGGGCTCTACTATGGAGCCCGCCTGGCCCGGGCGGGCGAGGACGTTTCCTTTCTGCTCCGATCCGATTTCGAAGCGGTGCGGGAGCGGGGAATCCGAATCGACAGCGTGGACGGGGATGTCGCGCTCCCCGAAGTTGCCGCCTTCCGGACGACCGAGGAAATCGGCCCGGTCGATTGGGTCATCGTGGCGTGGAAAGCCACCGCGAACGACCGCTTTGAGGAGGTGCTGCGGCCCTTGCTTCACGAGACGACGCAGGTGCTGACGCTTCAGAACGGACTCGGAAACTGCGAGGCACTCGAGCGCATCGTCGGGCCGGAACGCGTGCTCGGCGGGCTTTGCTTCGTCTGTCTCAACCGGCTTTCGGAGGGCTATGTGAGACACACCGCGGGAGGGAAGGTGACCATCGGTGAATGGCGGCCCGAGCCGGGCGTGCCCCGCGCCCGGAAGCTCGCCGGTGCGCTTGAGGCCGCGGGCGTGAACTCGAAGGCGGTCGAGAACCTCGAATGGGCGCAGTGGCGCAAGTTGATCTGGAACATCCCGTTCAACGGGCTGGCGATTGCGGAGGGAGGCGTGACCACCGACCGACTGCTGGCGGATCCTGAGATCGAGCGAACGGTGGACGGGCTGATGCGGGAGGTGATCGAGGTGGCCGGGGCGAAGGGACTGGAGATCGAGCCCGGGGTTGTCGAGTTCGAGATCGAACGGACCCGGCCGATGGGAGCGTATCGTCCGTCGAGCATGATCGACTACGTCGAAGGGCGCTCGGTCGAGTTCGAGGCGATCTGGGGAGAACCGCTGCGGCAGGCCCGGGAGGCGGGGGTTCCGGTGCCGCGTCTGGAGGCGCTGGCGTCGAGGATCCGTCGGCGATTGGAGAATGCTTGAAGATCGGCACGAAACGTTGATCGGAGCTTGGAAGTTGGGCGTCCGGTGGTAGGTGTTAGTCGATGAAAAGGATGACGGGACTGGTGTTGGGATCGGGGCTGGATTCCCTGGTCGAGAAGGTGGAGGTGAAGGAAACGGTGGCTTTCGCCGAGGCCGGGCTTCCGGCGTCCGGGGTGCCCGGACATCAGGGGCAGTTCGTGATCGGCACGCTCGGGAAGTCGGAGGTCGTGGTGATGCGGGGGCGGGTGCACCTCTACGAGGGACACGATGCGAAGGCGGTGACGGCAGGGGTCCGCTGGATGGCCGGGCAGGGAGTCGATTCCCTGGTGCTCACCAATGCCGCCGGGTCGCTCCAGGAAGAACTGCGACCGGGGACATGGATGATTCTCGATGACCAGCTCAACCTGACCGGCACCTCCCCGCTGGAAGGAGGCGCGAACTTCGTCGACATGAGCGATGCCTACGACATCGACTGGCGGGAGGAGTTCCTCGCGATCTGTGAGGCCCGCGGCATCGCCATGGGGCGGGGGGTCTATGCCGGACTACGGGGACCCCAGTATGAAACCCCTGCGGAGGTCCGCATGGTGCGTGGGCTCGGGGCCGACGCCGTGGGCATGAGCACCGTGCTCGAAGCGATCCAGGCGCGTGCGCTCGGGATCCGGTTGCTGGGTCTTTCCTGCCTGACGAATCTCGGGGCCGGGATGCCCGGGGCCGAGCTCGATCACGGAGACGTCGTGGCCGTGGCCGGCAAGGCCGCCGATGCCATGATCGGAGCGCTCGAGGCGTGGGCCGACGGCCACTCGTCGTAGCGGGTCAGTCCTTCGGAGTCGTCTCGAGACGGGCCTTCGGCACGAAGGGAACGGCGAAGGCCTCGTCGAAGTCGAAGATGTTCTCGAAGTCCTCGAGGGTGTCCGAGTCCTGCTTGCCGAACATCTGCTCGTCGATCAGGTGGAAGACCATCTCCCCGACGTTGCGGGTATTGTCGAGGCCCCACTCGGCCATCAGGGTGTGGGCCATGGGCCCGAACTCCTGGAGCGCGAGATCGCGGAACCCGAGCAGCAGTTCGCGCCCGCTGACGTGGCGGGGTTGGCCGGCGTTGTCCTCGGCCGCGCGCTTGAGGGTGAAATCCAGGGCGTCCTTGAGAAACAGGTAGGCCTGGGGGTCGAAGCGGCTGTCACGGCGGAGGATGTTCTCGATCGCGTGCTCGAACTGCGCGGGCTGCATGCGGCGGAACCTGACCTCAAACCCGTCCCAGGTCAAAGCCTGTTGGGGAGGAGGGACCGGGCCGCCTCAACCGGCGCGGCGGCGCCGGCGGGCCATTCGACGCGGATCAGCCACCGCTCCCGCCGGAACCAGGTTTCCTGACGTTTCGCGTAGCGACGGGTGGCGGCGGCGATGGCCTCGCGGCAGGCGTCGAGATCAAGGTCGCCCGCGAGGTGCGCAAGAATCTGCGGGACCCCGATGGCCTTGGCGAGCCCCGTCGCCGCCCGCGGGAGCGCGGCGACCTCCTCGAGAGCCCCTTGTTCCAGCATCTGCCGGGTGCGCTGGTCGATGCGTTGATGGAGATCCTGGCGCTCACGCTGGATCAGCAGGCCGGTCAGCCGGTCGTCGATCTCGCGGCTGCGCTGCTCCCAACCATCGCGGAGGGAGGAGCAGGGACGACCGGCGAGGAGGCAGATCTCCAGGGCACGGGTGACGTAGCGCCGATTGGCGAGGTCGGTGCGGCCGGCCTCGACCGGGTCGAGCGCCTGGAGCTGCTCGACCAGCGAGTTGAGCGACCGCATCTCGAGGGATTCCCGGAGGATCGGATCTCCGGGAGGCAAGGGAGAGGGTCCGTGGGAGAGGAACTTGAGGTAGAGTCCCGAACCGCCGGTCACGACGGGAACCCGCCCGCGCTGCCGGATGGCGTCGATGACGGGGAGGGCGAGGCTACGATAGCGCATGGCATCGCACGTGTCTGTTGGCGAGAGGACCCCATAGAGGTGATGGGGGACCCGCGCCATCTCGGCGGAGGATGGAGCGGCGGTGATGACGGGCGCCCCGCGATAGAGCTGGAAGGCGTCGGCATTGACGATCTCGCCGTCGATCGCCTCGGCCAGCGCCAATGCCAGCCCGCTTTTGCCCGAGGCGGTGGGGCCGCAGAGATAGACGGGCTCGGGCATGGGGGAAGCAAACAGAACGCGCCCCGCTCGGGCAAGCCGGCGGGGCGCGTGAGATTCGACGGTTGGCGGCCTCAGGAGGGCTTGATCTCGCTCTCCTGCTGCGGCTCGGCCGGCGGCTGGCTTTCCTCCGGAGTGGGAGCGTCGTCCTCGACCCCTTCCTCGGGCTCGGCGTCGCCAGCGGCGGGGCCTTGCGACTTCGCACCGTCGACCGTGAGCTTGCGACCCATGAAGAACTGGTCGTGAAGGATCTCGACGGCGCGTTTGGCCTCATCGACATTCAGCATTTCCACGAAGCCGTAGCCTTTCGAGCGATGGGTGCGACGGTTGTAGACGATCTCGACGCGGCGCACGGTTCCCACCCCGCGGAAAAGCTCCTCGAGATCGCTCTCGGTCGCTTCATAGGACAGGTTGCCGAGATACACGCGCTTGGTCGTCACGTCCTCGGTCGAGACCGGCTGGCGGGGTTTCTTCGGCTCGCGGGGTTCGCGGGGCTTGCGCTCCTTCTTCGGCTTCGGCTCGGCATCGGAGCGGGCGTTGCGGGTGTTCGATTTCGGCGCGGTCTTGCCTCCGCGTTGGGGCCGTGCCGGCTCCTTGTAGAGGCCGATGGCCTTGAGGAGCTTCTGCCACCAGGTGAGCGGCTTCGGCTTCGGGGCGCTGCGGCGCCGACGGCCCTGGCCGGAGTTGCCCTGACGGCCTCCCTGGCGGTTGCCACCCTGGCGATTTCCGCCCTGGCGTTGTTCTCCCTGCGGGCGGTTTCCTTGCTGGTTGCGGTTGCGATTGCGGTTTCTGCCACCGCGGGAGCGGCGGCGTCGCTGGCCGCTGCCACGGTTTTCTGACGAGGTGTTTGACATGTGTTTGCTAGGGTTGGCGGGCCGTTCGCCTGAGCGATGCGGGAGGTGGATGGCGGGGGTCGCGATCGGTCGCGGCCGTCCACCGGCTGGTTTCCGTCGGGATCCACCGGCGTTCTGGTGCCGGGGAGAATCGTCCGGTTGCGTAGCGGGACGGAGGATCCTCCAAATGGGTCCGGAGCGGGAAGAATCGGCCCGGTCTATTCATTCGGGGGCAGGCCTCGTGGCCGCCCCACGGGCGGGAGGCTAGGGGATGGGTTCCGCATGGCAAGGCACGATTTCCGACTCCGCCTTTGCGATTGAGCCCTTGGGAGCGATGGGTAAAGTGCGCCCGTGCGACGATTCGGCAGGTGGTTCAGGACATGGGCGGCGGTTTTGGTCGCCGGCGCCGGCGTGGTGACCGGTGAGGAAGCGCTGATGGTGGTCGAGGCCCACTCGGGCAAAGTTCTGATCGCGAACAATTCGACGGTCAAACGCCCCGTCGCGAGCCTGACCAAGATTGCCACGGCGGTGCTGGTCACCGATTGGGCCGAGGCGACCGGGGTCGATGTCGCCAAGCGGGAGGTGGTGGTTCCGGCCTCCGTCGCGGCCCTCCCCGGGCCGAATCCCATGCGTCTTGCGCCCGGTGAGCGGTTGAGCATGCTCGACGCCCTGAGCTCGGCGGTGATGGGCTCCGACAATGCCGCGGCCCTCACCCTTGCAGACCACGTGGGCCGCGAGTTCCTCCGGAGAAAGGGGAAGCAGGGCGATCCCGTGGCGGCCTTCGTCGGGGAGATGAACCATCTGGCCGAGGCGCTCGGGATGAAGAAGACCACCTTCCGAAATCCCCACGGGCTTGAGCTCCCCGATCAGGTGGGCGTATCGACGGCGGCGGATATTGCAAAGCTGTCGATCTACGCCATGCGGCGGCCCGGGTTCACCTTCATCTCCCGGCAGAAGGAGCGGCAGGTCACCGTGCATGGTGCGAGCGAAGCACGCGGCTTCAAGGTGAAGAACACCAACGAGATGGTCTCCGAGGACATCATCGGGCTGAAGACCGGGACCACCCGGGCGGCCGGCCAGTGTCTGGCGATTTCGGTCGAACGCGCCCCGCTGATCCGCCCGAAGGCGGACGGCAGCAAGGGCGTGACGCCGCGGCGGCTGATCGTGGTGCTGCTGAATTCCGCGGATCGTTTCGGGAGGGCCAGGGCCATGATTCCGAAGGGTTGGGGGGTCTATGACGGCTGGTTGAAAGCCGGTGCTCCGATCGAGAACCGGAAGCGCGAGATTCTCGACGTGCCCAATCCGCGTTGAGGCCGGATTTCCCGTCATGCCTTGCTTTTCGCTTATCCGGCGACAGGGGATTTGCTAGCTCGGCGGCATGCGCATCGGCATTCTGAACAGCGGGGGCGACTGCCCGGGGCTCAATGCAGTGATCCACGGAGTGGTCGGAGCCGCAGCCAAGCTCGGCTGGGAAGTGGTCGGGTTCCGCGACGGCTTCGAAGGGCTCCTCCCTCCGGGCGACTACATGATGCTCGAGCCATCCGACACGATCGGCATCCTGAAGCTCGGCGGCACGATCCTTGGAACGACCAACAAGGGGCACTTCGCGGCCAAGCTGGGCAAGGGTGACATCGCCGAGGTCCCCGCCGACATCGTCGCCAAGGCCAAGAGGACGCTGGATCAACTGGAGATCCGGGCACTGGTGGTGGTGGGCGGTGACGGTTCGCTGACGACCGGCCTGCAACTTTACCGCGAGGGTTGGCCGATCATCGGCGTGCCGAAGACCATCGACAACGACCTGCAGGCGACGGCGATGACCTTCGGATTCGACAGTGCGGTGAGCACGGTCGTGGACGGTCTCGACCGCCTTCACACGACGGCGGAAAGCCACAAGCGGGTGATGGTGCTTGAAGTGATGGGTCGCCATGCCGGTTGGATCGCCCTCTGGGGGGGCATCGCCGGGGGTGCCAACGTGATTCTTCTCCCCGAGATCCCCTTCGACCTCGCGAAGGTCGCCGAATTCATCCGCCAGCGGGATGCCACGGGGGCCCACAGCACTCTGGTCGTCGTGGCCGAGGGCGCCTGCCTTCCCGATGGAGACATGGTCACGGTCGACAGCAATGAGGGCGGTCAGGTCCGCCTCGGCGGCATCGGCGACGTGGTGGCCCACCGTCTGGAGGAACTGACCGGGAAGGACACCCGGGCCTGCACTTTGGGACACCTCCAACGGGGTGGTGCCCCGACGGCCCTCGACCGGATTCTCGGCACCCGCTTCGGCGTGATGGCGGTGAAGCTGGCCGAGGAAGGTCGGTTCGGCCGCATGGTGAGCTACCAGGCCTACCACGTCGATTCGGTGCCGATCGAAGAGGCGGTCAACAAGCTCCGGGTGGTCGAGGCCGATGGGGAGATGGTGGCCGCGGCGAAGGCGATCGGAATCAGCCTCGGAGACTGAGGATCCGGTTGCGGAGCTTGTGATCCCCGTCTCCATCCACTACCGACGCGTCTGATGTCGATCGATCCATTGCTTCAGTTGCTGCGCAGCAAGGCGCGGCACACCCATGCCGAACTCGCCGACCTGCTTTCGCTGAGCGAAGAGGAGGTTCGCCGCAAGGTGGCGGCATGGGAGGAGGACGGCACGATTGTCGGCTACCAGGCCGTGATCGATCCCGAACGTGCCGGCGATCAGGACGTTTCCGCCTTCATCGAGGTGAAGCTCACTCCGGAGCGGGGTGGCGGCTTCGACCGGCTCGCGCTGCGGATCGCCCGGTTCGAGCAAGTCACGAGCTGCTACCTGGCGAGCGGTGGCTACGATCTGATGGTGGTCGTGGAAGGCGGCGACCTGCGTGAGGTGGCGCGTTTTGTTTCCGAAAAACTCAGCACGATGGACGGCGTGCTCTCCACGGCCACGCACTTCCGCCTCAAGTCGTACAAGGAGAACGGATTCCTGATCGAGGGCGAGGATCAGCCGGAACGGCTCCCGGTCGCGCCTTGAGGCGACCTGCCGGCCGCACCTAGTGCGCCGACAACCAGTCGGGACCGGTGCCGTGCTCGACGAGCAGCGGGACCGATCCGGGGAGGGGCATCGCGGTTTCCATGATGCCCGTGATCTCCGGGAGAAGCGTCGCCTCCTCGGCAGGATCGAGATCGAAGACGAGTTCGTCGTGCACCTGGAGCAGCATGCGGCTGCGGTAGGACTTCTTCCGGATCAGCTCGTCGACGCGGATCATCGCCAGCTTGATCATGTCGGCGGCGGTTCCCTGGATGGGGGTGTTGATCGCGGCTCGCTCGGCGTTGCCGCGGATCGTTTGATTGGCAGACCGGAGGTCGGGGAACTCACGGCGACGTCCGGCGAGCGTTTCGACGTAGCCCCTCTCACGCGCTTCTTCGATCGTGCGGTCCATGAACTCACGGATCGCGGGATACTGCTCGAAGTAGTTGTCGATGATCTCCGCTGCTTCGCCTCGGGGAATCCCGAGACGCTGGGCGAGACCGAAGGCGGAAATGCCGTAGATGATGCCGAAATTGACCATCTTCGCGCCGCGGCGTTGCTCCGACGTCACCTCCGCTTCGGCGACGCCCCAGACTTTCGCGGCGGTGGCGGTGTGGATGTCCTTGCGGCGGCGGAACGCATCGATCATCGAGTGGTCGCCCGCCAGCGCGGCCATCACGCGGAGCTCGATCTGCGAGTAGTCGCAGCTGAGCAGCACGCAACCGTCGCGCGGCACGAAGGCCCGCCGGATCTCCCGCCCGTTGGGGGAGCGGACGGGGATGTTCTGCAGGTTGGGATCGGTTGATGCGAGGCGACCGGTCGCGGCGACGAGTTGATGGAAGTGGGTGTGGATGCGGCCGGTGGCGGACTGGACGTGCGCCGGCAGTGCGTCGATGTAGGTGGATTTGAGCTTGGCCGCCTCGCGGTACTCCAGAATCGCATCGATGATGGGATGAGTGCCGGAGAGGGAGGTGAGGGTTTGCTCGTCGGTCTTGAACTGGCCCGTCCGCGTCTTCTTCGGCTTCTCGACGAGCTTGAGTTCGTTGAAGAGGACCTCGCCGAGCTGCTTCGGAGAGTTGAGGTTGAACGGGCGTCCCGCCTGCTTCTCGATGCTGGTGGCGAGTTCGTCGATGCGGTGCTGGAGCTTTCCGCCGATCGCCGCGAGGGCGTCGGTATCCATGCGGATCCCTTCCATCTCCATGCGGACGAGCGCCGGGAGAAGCGGCGCCTCCAGGGTTTCGAAGACCCGCATCTGGTCGGTCTCCTCGAGCTCTTTGCGGAAAATCCCGGCGAGCTGCCAGGTGACGTCGGCGTCCTCGGCCGCATACTCCGCGAGTTGGTCGGTGGGAATCGCGGCGACGTCGAGTTCCTTGCCGGCCTTCTTCTTGGCGGCCTGGCTGAACAGATCGTCGGGCTCGTCGTCGGGTTCCGGTGCGAGGTCCTCCAGCTTGACGGGACGGTAGCCAAGCACGGTCTCGCTGAGGTGGTCCATCCCATGCTTGAGGCCGGGGTGCATCAGGGCGTGGGCCAGCATCGTGTCAAAGAAGGGGCCATCGACCGGGAGCTTGTGCCGGTGCAGCACGCACAGATCGTATTTCAGGTTGTGGCCGGTCTTCTCAGCCGGTCCGGCGAACAGCTCCGAGAGGCGTGGGCGGAGGTCCTCGGACCAAGGCAGATACCAGCCCTGGTGCGCTCTCCAGCTGAAGGCAATGCCCAGCAGTCGCGCTTCAAAACGATCGAGCGAGGTGGACTCGATGTCGAAGCAGAAGCGCTTGAGCGTCGCGAGCTCGCGGAACAGCTCGTCCTGCTTCTCCGGGGTGTCGGCGAGTTGATAGGAGTGGTCGACGTCGGAGAGCGTTCGCAGGGGCCGCGGATCGGGGTCGGCTCCATCGTTGCCGGCGGTCGTCGTGCCGGCCTCGGCGGCCTCCTTGCCGAAGACCCGCTTGGCGAGCGTGCGGAACTCGAACTCGTTGAACAGTTGACGAACCGCTTCGTCGTCCCGGCTCGAAAGCTCGAGGTCTTTCCACGAAACGTCGATCGGGGCGTCGACGATGATCGTCGCCAGTTCCTTGGAGAGCCTGGCCATGTCGGCGTTGGCCTCGACCTTCTCCTTCTGTTTCCCTTTGAGCTTGTCGGTGTTGTCGAGCACGCCCTCGAGGGAGCCGTACTCGGCGATGAGTTTTTGGGCGGTCTTGGGCCCGACTCCGGGAATGCCGGGGATGTTGTCCACCGAGTCGCCCATCAGGCCGAGCAGGTCGATGATCTTGTCGGGCGAGTCCACGCCCCAGATGTCGGAGATCTCGTCGAGGCCGATGGTGTCGTGGTCCGCGCCCTTCTTGCCGGGTCGCCACATGAAGGTCGTCGGGGAGATCAACTGCGCGAAGTCCTTGTCGGGGGTGACCATGTAGGTCTCGAACCCCGCTTCCTTCTCGGCGCGCCGGGCGAGCGTGCCGATCAGGTCGTCCGCTTCGTAGCCGTCGATTTCGAGCACGGGCAGGTGGAACGCCCGGCACAGGCGCTTCACGTTGGGAATGGCGGCGGCGAGTTCCTCGGGCATGTCCTCGCGCTGGGCCTTGTAGTCCGGGAACCGCTCGTGCCGGGGGGTGGGGGCGGAGGTGTCGAACGCCACGCCGAGGTGGGTCGGCTTCTCGTTCTCGAGGATGGTCAGAAGGGTGTTGGTGAAGCCGTAGAGGGCGGAGGTGTTGACTCCCTTCGAGTTGCGGATCGGGTTCCGGATCAACGCGAAGTGGGCGCGGTAGACGAGCGCCATGCCGTCGAGGAGGTAGAGCCGTGGCATGCGGCAGCCTGCGCGGACGGTGGCGTCGTCGTCCAGTGAAGAAGCAGACAGGCAAAACTCTCGCAAAGATGACGAGCTTTCCTAACGTAGGTCCCAGCATGAAGCCCATCGCCGCCCTCATCGGAATTGCGTTGGCCGGAGCCGCTGGCTACTGGCTGGAGCCCTCGATCCGCCCGACCCTCATCCCCGCACCGAAGACGGCCGGGGACGAGACCGAGGCCGGGGATGGAGCCGCGAATGCTCCGACGGAGGAGGAACCGGTGGCACCGCAGCCCAAACCGGAGCCTGAGCCCGAACCGGAACCGGCGCCCGTGGTGCCCGCTCCGCCGCCGTGGGTGGCGGATTTGAAGCCCGACCAGCTTCCCGAGAAGGTGACCTTGAAACGGAAATTCGAGTTTCAGGTCGACGGGGTCGCCGAGCCGGTGGTGGTTCCCGCCGGAGTCCCGGTGACGCCGGTCCGTGTCGAAGGCAGCGAACTGGTGGTGAGCCCCTTCGGCGGTCCGATCGAGGGACGCGTCGCGGTGATGGAGAGCGATCTGGTGGAGCGGCTCGGCAACCAGCCGCCGCCGGTTGATCCGCCGCCGGTCGCCGGTGGTGGGGAGGAAGAGATGACTGATCCCGAACCCCAGCCGGAACCTGATCCCGAACCGGAACCCGAGCCAGCGCCTGCCGGCAAACTGGATGCGGAGGCGGTGGTCAAGCTGATGCAGGACAGCATCAAGTCCGGTCAGATCAAGGAGTTCACCTTCGAGCAGGTCCTCGGCTGGAAAGGCGGCGAAGAGGAAGAACGCGATGGCGTCACCTATCAGACCGGGATGGTGGCGTACAAAGCGGAGACGATTTTCGGCGTGAAGACGATTCAGGCCCAGGCCTTGATCAAGGACGGCGCCATCGTGCGCTGGATCTGGCCGAAGAGCGGCATGGAGATCAAGTAGCCGTTCGATGCCGGAGCAGCGGACCGCCGGCCAATTCTCTTCCAGGAGGCCCGGTGTCGGTCGCGTCCTTGTCACCACCACGGGCATTTCCCGGGTGATGCAAGGAGCCGAGCGACATGTCGCTGGAATGACGGACGAACGGGGTCGTCCGCCCGGGTGGCGAGTTTGAGGGGGTTCCCGTCGAGTCGCCGCTGGTTCGATCCTATCCCAGATAGCGCTCCCGCAGGTGCTGGAGATGCGCCTCGGCATCGGGCTCGGTTCCGGTCGCATCACGGATGATCCGGGGCGGGGAGAGGGTCGCCCCCGCTTCGTGGACGTGGGTCTTCAGCCACTCGAGCAGCGGGCGGTAACTGGCCTCTTCCACGGCGAGCCGGACGGAGTCTTCGCGACAGGCTGCGGCGAAGAGCTGGGAGGCGTTGAGGTTCCCGAGGGTGTAGGTCGGAAAGTAGCCGAAACCGCCCATGGCCCAGTGGATGTCCTGGAGGCATCCGCGGCGGTCGTCGGGCGGTGTGATGTCGAATGCCGCCTGGACGGCGGCGTTCCAGGCCTCGGGAACTTCCGAAACGGAGAGCTCACCGCGAAGAAGGCGGCGCTCGAGGTCGAATCGGAGGAGAATGTGGAGATCGTAGGTCGCCTCGTCGGCTTCGACCCGGATCAGGGAGAAGTCCGAACGCAGGACGTGGCGCATGAAGGTGTCGAGATCGACATCGCCGAGGCACGGGAAGTGGGCCCGGGCCCGTGGAAGCCACGCCTGCCAGAAGGTGCGCGAGCGTCCGACATGGTTCTCCCACAGCCGCGATTGCGACTCGTGGATGCCGAGCGATGCGGCCTCTCCCGCCGGGGTGCCGAAGTCATCTTCATTCAGACCCTGTTCGTAGAGACCGTGGCCGGCCTCGTGCATCACGGCGAACAGCGACGACGTGAAATCGGCTTGGTCGTAGCGGGTTGTCAGCCGTACGTCGGCCGGACCAAGAGTGGTGCAGAACGGGTGGGTGGTGGCGTCGATCCGGCCTGCGCTGAAGTCAAAGCCGAAGGCTTCGGCGACCTCGCGGTTGAAGGCCTGTTGGGCTGCGACTGGATAGGGCCCCGGTGGCAGGGTGAAGGGGCGGCTCGCCGAGCGCTCGACGGCGGCGGACGCGATCTCCCGCAGCGAGGGGCCGAGTTTGTCGAACAGCGAGGCGATGGCGACCGTCGAGGCACCTCGTTCATAGGTCTCGAGAAGGGCGTCGTAGGGCTCGTCGTCGTAGCCCCAGCGTTCGGCCTTTTCCCGGGCCAGTTCGAGAAGCTGCTCGAGCATCGGGGCGAAACGGGGGAAATCGTTGTCCTCGCGCGCGCCGGCCCAGGCGTGTTTCGATTGGGAGGTGAGTTCCGCCTCCCGCTCGACCAGTTCGGTCGGGATCCGCCGCGCCCGTTCGAGACGGCGCTTCATCTCGACGACCGTCGCCCGTTCGCGGGGCGTGAGTTCGCCCTGAAGTGCCTCGTCGATCGCCTCGCTCCACGCCGCCGAGGTTCGGAGCTCATGGGTCCGGCCCGATAGCCAGGCCAACTGACGTCCGCGCCATGCGGCGGATCTCTCGGGCATGCGGGTTTCCTGATCCCATCCGAGCACGGAGGCGGTGGTGCCGACCGTGGCGGCTTCCAAGGCGAGGTTTCGAAGCGGCTGCATCATTTTCGGGGCGGGACCATCGGGGCGGGCTCGTGCAGAAAACAGAAAAATCGGCTAAGGAACCGAGGTATGGGGCCATAGGTTATCATCCAGCCCGGCGGTGCGTGCCACCCTGTCACGCTCGGCGCCTCCTGTGCCGGGGGGCGGGCGCAACACCCGTCCGGTATCCGAAATTCCTCTCTACCATCATGTCCCGAGTCAGTCATCACATCCTTGATGCGCAGGAGGCGAAGCTCCGTCATCAGCGTCGCGTCAGCAGCGTGACCAGCGTGGTGATCGCGATTCTGGTAATGGCGCTGATTCTCCTGGTGTTCGCCTTCATCCTGCTGCCGGCGCTGAACCGGGAGAATCCGACCATTGTCACCTACGCGGTCGCCCAGAACACGGAGGACCAGATCAAGCAGAAGACGATGTCCCAGATGCGGGCCAAGCCCTCGTCCCCCTCGAGCTCCGCCGCCAAGGTGATTGCGGCCAACGTGACCTCGCCGACGGCGATTCCGGTGCCGGACATCGAGGTGACGGAGCCCTCGATCGACTTCGGGAGCGGTGACGACTTCGGCGAGGGGTGGGGCAACGGCAGCGGGGACGGCATGGGAGGCGGGGGGACGACCTTCTTCCAGCAGCAGGTGGCGGCCGAGCGGATCTGCTACGTGATCGACTACTCGGCCTCGATGGGTGGAAAGCGGGACAAGCTGATGCGCGCCGAGTTGACCAAGTCGGTCGAGCAGGTGGGTGTTGGACTGCAGTATCAGATGGTCTTCTTTGCCGGACCCGCCTGGGTGGCCGGGAGCGACGTCCAGATGGCCAAGGGGCGGAAGTCCGCCGTGGTGAAGCACGACGGGGAAGAGTTCCGCTGGAAATCGCCGGGGAGCGCCCACAAATGGGAGCCCGCCGGGAAGCGGCAGAAGCCCGAGTGGATTTCGGGTGGGCCGGCCACCCGGAACAAGTCCCTGCAGTTGGTGCAGTCCACGCCCTTGGTCTGGGGCACCGACTGGGAGGATGCGCTTGAGCTGGCCCTTTCGATGGATCCGGTGCCGCAGATCATCTTCTTCATGACCGATGGGGTGGCCGGTGGCGACATGGTCGGCCTGGCCAAGCGCATTGGATCGCGCGCCAAGACCAAGGGAACCATCATCAACACCGTCGCCATGATGCAGCCGAAGGCGGAAGCGGCGATGAAGGAACTGGCTCGGCGGACGAACGGCCAGTTCTCGGTGGTGCGCCCGAACGGGGAGGTCGAGCTCATCCCGCTCAAGTAGCGCTCACGCCGGCTGCTGCTGCGAGATGCAATGGAGGGATCCGCCCTCCTCGACGAGCTCGAGGCAGTCGATCCCGACCACCTCCCGATCCGGGAACAGCTCTCGGAGAATGCCGAGGGCCCGGTCATCGTTCGTCTTCTGACGGAAGGTGGGGGCGAGGAGCCCGCCATTCACCAGCAGGAAGTTCACATACGAGGCCGGGAGCACCGGAAGACGCCACCCGGGGACTTCGCACGGCTCGGGCAGGGGGATCTCGACGATCTCGAACGGACGACCGCGCGGGGTGAGAAAACCATCCAGGCGGCGGCGGTTCGCGGCCAGCACTTCACGATCGGGCGAGGTGGACGAAGACGCGGCGATGATGATCTCGTCGGCCGCGAACCGGGCGAGATCGTCGATGTGGCCGTCGGTGTCGTCTCCTTCGATCCCCTGCTGGAGCCAGAGGATTTCGGTGGCACCGAGGAAGTCCTTCAAGGTGGCCTCGATCTGCTCGCGATTCAGCGTCGGATTTCGATTTGGATTGAGGAGGACGGCCTCGGTGGTGAGCAACTGCCCGCAACCGTTTGGTTCGATCGCGCCGCCCTCCAGGACGATGCCCGGTGCGAACCGGCGCATGCCGAGACTGGAGGCGATGCGGTCGGGGATCCGGTTGTCGGAGTCCCACGGCGGGAACTTCCCCCCCCAGGCATTGAACTCCCAGTCGGTGACCGCCACCTCGCCCGTCTCCCGGTGTTTCACGAAGAGAGGACCGTGGTCGCGGCACCAGACGTCGTCGTGCGGATGATCGAAGAGTTCGACGCGTTCGGGCAGGGCCGCCGAGTGCTGACAGACGGTCCGGATCCTCTCGTGCTGCCGGGCGGAGGCGTTGATGCGAACCGGCTCGAAGCGCGTGATGGCCGCGGCGATCTCGGCGAACTTCTCCTCAATCCGCTGGAGCTTGGCCCCACCCCAGTGGCGGGGATCATCGACCGGCCAGGACAACCACACCGCCTCCTGCCGGGCCCATTCGGGCGGCATGGCGAATCCGAGCTCGGCGGGGGTCATCGGCGCCGAGTCTGGACCTTCGTTGTCGAAGGTCCACATCGAACCGTGAGAAAGGTGCGCCGGCGTTCGTAGAGGGGCATCATGAAGCGAAGGGGATTTCTCGGGGTCGCGGGAGCGACCGGTCTGGTGCGTGGAGCGGGAGTCTCCGGAGGTTCGGAAAGCCGGTTGGTCCAATCGCCGCCGGCGCTGATGGCGCTGCGTGACGACGGCGCCGAGATCATCTGGGCGGTGGCCGACTCCGCGCTCGGCCGGGTCGAGTGGCGGGGTGCGGATGGCAGCGGCGGCGAGGCCCGTGCCGACCGCTACGGCATGGTGGCGCAGGGAGACGAGGTTCTCAGGGTTCGCCTGTCGGGCTTGAAACCCGGGAACGAATACCGGTTCCGGGCGCTCACGTCTGCCGCGGACGGGAAGGCGACCCACACGAGTGAGTGGAAGACATTCCGCACCCTGGATGCCTCGTCACCGACGACCACCTTTGTGGTATGGAACGACACCCACGAAAACGATGCGACGCTGGAGGCTCTCGACGACCGCACACCGAAGGCGGACTTCATGGTCTGGAATGGCGACACCTGCAACGACTGGCACCGCGAGGAAAGGCTGGCGCCGGTTCTGCTCGCACCGGGCGGACGGGACGTCACCGACGGTCGCCCCTTGATGCCGGTTTGGGGAAACCACGATGTGCGGGGACGCTGGGCGTACCGGGTGCCGGAGTTTCTCGCGACGCCCGAGAACCGACCCTACTACGCCTTTCGTAGCGGACCGGTCGCCGCGGTGTGCCTCCATACGGGAGAGGACAAGCCGGACGGCCACCCGAGCTTCGGGGGGCGGGTGGCCTTTGAGCCCTTCCGCCGTGAGCAGGCCGACTGGCTCCGTGAGGTGGTGGGCCGCCCGGCTTTCCGGAACGCGCCCTACCGGCTGGTCTTCTGCCACATTCCGCTGCGCTGGAAGAACGAGCGGGATCTTGCCCCCGGGGACTATGACAGCGGGAATTACGATCACTTCAGTCGCTTCAGTCGCGAGGTATGGCACGAGATTCTCGTCGAATGGGGGGCGCAACTCGTTGTCTCCGGCCATACCCACCGGGTTGCCTCGCTTCCGGCGACGGAGGCATTTCCCTACGCGCAGATCACCGGAGGTGGTCCGCGCCGCGAGCAGGCGACGTGGATCGAGGGCAGGGCGGATGCCGAGAAGCTGGAGCTGAAGGTGTGCGGCCTCGAGGGCGGCGTGCTTCAGCGCGTCGAGCTCCGTCCGCTTGCCTGACCCCGGTCAGGAGCGCCAACGCCGGGACAGATCGCCGTAGGCATCGATGCGCCGGTCGCGGAAGAACGGCCAGATCCTCCGGAAATCCTCCACCTCGCCGAGGTCGATGGTGTGGAGCACGATCTCCTCGGCGGCGGTCGAAGCTCGCGCGACCACCTTGCCGTAGGGATTCACCACAAACGACTGCCCCCAGAACTCGGTTTCGCCCTCCGTCCCGACGCGGTTGATGGCGGCCACGAAGCAGCCATTGGCCACGGCGTGGCCTCGTTGCACCGTTTCCCATGCGCAATGCTGGGCCTCGCCGAGCTCCTCCTTCTCACTGGGAAGCCAGCCGATGGCCGTCGGATAGAGCAGGATCTCGGCGCCGCCGAGGGCCATCAGCCGGGCGGCTTCCGGGTACCACTGGTCCCAGCAGACCAGAACACCGATGCGGCCGAAGCGAGTCGACCAAACCGGCCAGTCGGTGTCGCCGGGCGTGAAATAGAATTTCTCCTCGAAGCCAGGATCCTGGGGGATGTGGCTCTTGCGGTAGATGCCCAGCATCGTGCCATCGGCATCGTGGACCGCGGCGGTGTTGTGGAAAAGGCCGGGGCCCCGCTTCTCGAAAAGGGAGGAAACGATGACGACTCCCAGCTCAGCCGCCAGTCGGCCGAGACGATCGGTGAAGGGATTGGGGATCGGGTCCGCGAGATCAAACCGCTCGGTCTCCTCGAGCGTGCAGAAGTAAGGAGTCAGAAAAAGCTCCTGGGTCGCGATGATCTCCGCGCCGTCCGCAGCGGCCTTTCGGATCAGGAGTTCGTGGTGGGCGAAGGCCTCCTCCTTGCTCGGGAAGGCTTGGGATTGAAGCAGCGCCAAGCGTGGCATGGCGCGATTCTGACGCGGCGTTCCGGAGGCATCCAAGCGGGAAAGCGTGCCCGGGCGGATTCAGAGCCGGTTCAGCGCATCCGCGATCGAAAGCGTGAGGTCGGCGATGCTTGAGGGCAGGGAGCCGGTGTGGATGACCTCTCCGTTGTCATTCACGCCGCGGATGGACGCGCTCTCGAAGTCGAGAATGACCTTGGGAGCGGAGATCGTTTCGGCGGCCTCAAGATCCTGAACCGTCGCAAAGCTGTCGGTCTCGAACTGACCGGAATGGGCCAGCGTGTGTTCGAGCGAGGCCGGCGGATTGATGAGAACCACCATCGCCGGGGCGGACACTTCGCCGTTGATGCCACGGAAAACCTCGCGATTGCCCGCATCGGAGCCGCGGTTCACGAGGGGCGTCACGACGCTGAAAACCATGACCGCCGCAGCGGCGAGGCCGAAGGCCGGACTGGCGGCGATGCCTCGAAGGCGCTCGATCCAAGCCGGGCGGAGCTTGGGCTCGATGATGATCTTTCGTGAGGCGTAACGCTGGCTGAGATCGTCAAGCAGCCCACTGGGAACGGCCGGGATGGGCTCGGTCGGCTTCAGGCGAAGGCTCCCTTCGAGCATCCGGCGGGTTTCCTCAAGCGGGGGTGAAAGATCAAGTTTCATCGTTACTCTGACAATCGTGGAAGTTCCGGGTGATTTTCAATTAACCAAACTTTTCCGGATTTTGGCCAGGGCCCCCTGGATTCGGTCGTTCAGGACGCGTCGCCGGGTGGAGGCCGAGGCGGAGGGTTTGAGTCCGTATCGGCGGCAGAAGCCGCGCTCCTCGATGAGCTCCTGGATCGTGGCGGATTGGGCCACGAAGAGCGTGTAGACGAGGTCCCATTCATCGGCTTCCAGCAGTTCCCGGCACTGCTTGTAGATGTGCTCGAAGGTCGGGGCGTCGGGGTCCATCGAAGGGTCCTCGAACTGGACCGGGCGCTCGGGGTCACTGGTGAGAGCGTCGAAGCTGTCTCCCTCGTTCGGGCGGTTCTTGAGCGTGGTCCGGCGCCGGCGCCAGTCGATCGCGCGAAAGCCGACGATGCGCATGTGGAGGGGGATCAGCTCTTCAAACACCGTGGGGTCAAGAATCGGGGCTCGACTGTCCGAGCTTCGGATTCGTGCCAGTTCGACCAGCGAATCGATGAAGACCTCCTCGGCATCGTGTCCGGTGATCCCTTTGCGGTGAAGGGTGCGGAGGGCGAGTGGCTTGAGGAGATCGGGAAGATGATTCCATTCGCGATCGCTGAAGCCTTGGGACGGGTCGTGACGCTGCAGGCGGTCGAGATCAAGGTTTCGCTCGTATCGCCGGTCTTCGGGGTCGTGGTGAAGCTGGGGATCGGCGTCCTGGCGCCGCTTCTCGGCCACCAGTTCACGGGTCGCTTCTCCTGCGATCTCCAGAGCGCGCGCCGTGAAGGCGGCCTCGTCGTCGAAGGAATCGAACTCAAACGAAACGTTGCGGATCGCTTGTTCGGCGATTCGCTCGGCTTCTTCTTCTGAAATCAGAACGCCTTCAACAGGCCGCCGGGCTCGAGTCCAACATGCCTGCCAACAACGCTCCAACTGCTCGGGACAAACAGCGGGGGACATGGCTGGGATGCACCCATAAAAACTAAAAAGAATTGGAATTCAAGCATTCAATTTAGATTAAATTTCAGCCGAAGCGTTCAAAAATATCTCAGATTTCCTCGGATCTCCCAAAAATCAGTGGTTTCTCAGGTTCGCAGAAGGTCGGCCGACGAATCGCGCCACAAGAAAAAAGAGCAGCGGAAGCACCGCCACCGGCAGGATCCATGGGAACTGCTTCTTTTCATCTTCCACCACAACCGGGGGGCCGGTCTTGAGGGAATGGCTCTGGTTGAGGGTGAAGGGCGCATATCGCAGCACGGATTCCTCGAAGCCTTCGCTTCCCGGGGCCTTGAGATGCTCGCGCTGAATCTCCCAGAGCGCCTGGGCAGGTCGATCGGACCGCACTGCCGCGTCGTAGAACCGCCGCATGAAATCCGGGGTGGATTCATCGGCGATCGGCCACAGGGCAACCAGGACTTCGCGGGCGCCGGCAAGGGCGAAGGACCGCTGGAGCCCGAGGATGCCCTCGCCATCCACCGAGGTGCCCGCGCCGGACTCGCACGATGAAAGGGTGACCAGGCGGGTGCCCTTGAGCGGGAGTCGGGCGATTTCACCCGGAAACAGGAGGTCGTCGTCCGGCCGCTCGATGGGAGAAGGTGAGGGATTGGCGATGCCCCGGTGGAGGACCAGACCGCTGGCCAGCAATTGGTCGGCGTGGAGGTCGAAGTCCATCGGGACGTTCCGCGGGGCCGCGGCATCGCCGAGAAAGAAAGCGTGTCCGCCGAAATGGACCACGGCCGGGTCGCCCGCCAGACCCTGGAACGCAGGCTCGGTCACCTCGTGATCCTTGAGATACACCGACCCATCCGGTGCAATCTCGCGCAAGACTGCGGCTTCGTCCTCGGTGCCGGGCAGCGGCCCCAGCTCTCCGAGCATCGACGCGAGGGGGCCGGGATTGTGTCCGGATCCGGCTTCCGGTGCGGCGGGGTAGTCGGAGACCGTCAGCACGGCCCACGGAGTCTCGTCGAGACCCGGGAGCGGGTGGGTGACGAGGAGATCCCGTCCACTGGCCACGCGGGTGACCTGATCAAGCTTCTGGCAGAGAAGCCGCCCCTCGGCATCAATCATTGCCGGCAGCGGGAGATGGTGGGTCGCGCCATCAAGGGAGACGGCCAGGTGGCGGGTCGATGAGGGGATCCGCGCCTCGATCGGCTCCCAGAACTGCTGATGGAGGAAGCGGAGCACACCGGCGAGGGTGAGCGAGGGCGGGGGGAGCGACTCGCCGCCAAGTCGGGCGGCGTTCCAATCTAGGCGTTCCCGCAGGCTGTGGAGCCAGCGTCCGAGTTTGTCCGCATCCTCAAGTGGAATCCAAACCGGACGTCCGCCGGCGGCAAGGAGGATGGCGCCGTAGCGATCCGGGGCGTCGGGCTGAAGCGGTCGGTAGCGGCAGAAATCGATGAAGGCCGTTCCCTCCGGAAGGGCGGAGGACACCTCCCGCCAATCGCGCCGGGGTGACGCCTGGCCTCCGATGAGCACATCCAGCAGGCGGGCCTTGGTGGCGAGCAGGGTGTTGGCGATCAACTCGGGATCGCCGACCGCGCAAGGCAGGGACACGAGATCGAAGCGCTCGATGAAGTTGAGGCGCTCGGTTTCGCTTCCTTCCTTCAGGAGCCTCTCAAGGAGCTCCAGGCCGAGCGTCGTTGCCTCTCTGGCGAGCTCGGGAGCCGTCGGTGCGTCAGAGAGCACGGCGTTGACGGCGAGATCCCGGCGCAGCTCGGCGACGCGAAGGTGGCGATCGGGAAGATAGCGTTGCTGGAGTTGAACCGCGGCGGTGAGCTCTCGCTCGGCGGCCTCGAGTTCTCCGCATTGCTGGAGGGCGACGCCGAGGTTGTGGCGGATGCCGGCGAGCGCGGGGTGATCTTCGCCGAAATCATCCACGACGAGGCTTCGTGCCTCTTCAAACCGGCGGCGTGCCTCTTCCGGGCGCCCGCAGGACAAATAGAGTGCGCCGAGGTTGTTGATGTAGGGGATGGCTTGAATCGGGTTGCCGCTGAAGAGCCTCAGGGCGTCCGTCTCGACCTCACCGGTGGCGCGGATGGCCTCCTCGGTGTCGCCGAGGCGGAGGAAGGCGAGGGCCCGTTGCGCGCGCAGCGACAGGCGGAGCTCGGCGTGATCGAACTCGAGTTGAAGCGCTTCGTTGAAGCGCTGGATCGCCCGCGCATGGCTGCCCAGCGTGTGCTGGAGTCGGCCGAGATGGCCGATGATGCGGGCCCGCTCGACCTCGTGGCCCCCGGGGAGCCCGTGCAGCGATTGCTCCAGGAGGGATTCCACTTCGAGGTAGCGGCCCTGGAGGAGGAGGGAGAGTGCCAGGTGATCCAGGCTGAGAGAGAGCGCGAGGGCATCCTCAGGCGTCGTGCGCCGCTGGGTCACCACCTGTCGCAGCAGTCGCTCGCTTTCCTCCAGCTCGCCTCGGTCCTGCAGGGTCAGCGCCAGAGCCTCGCGGGCATCGGTCAGGAGCGGGGAATCATGCTCCTGCATCAGGGAGCAGGCCCGCCGCAGGTGTCCGGCGGCCGCTCCCGGATCGCCGATCTGTCGCTGGACAATCCCTAGTGCCTGAAGGCTTGTCGCCAGGCCGAGGGCGTTCTCTTCGTCGGGAGACTCGGCCCAGACGGCTTGCCACTCATCGACCAGCTGCTCCAGCTCGGCGACCGCCTGCTCCGGATTGGCAAGGTCGAGCGCACCGATCGTGCCGGTGAATCCAATGGCAAAAAGAACCAGGAAAAGTCGCATGACGAAGCCGGGTGGGCGCGCCTTGGAAAGCACCGACGCCTCCAGATAATGAACTTTTTGGGGAAATTTGGAAATACGGAATTTCCAGTGCGATTGCAGGAGTGATGACCAGAACCACTCAGGCGGTGCCATCCATGAAGTTTCCGGGGGGACGCTTCATCGACGGGCTCCTGAAAGGGGCTGGTGTTGTTGTCCCCCGGCCTTTCGTGTCGTCGGACATTCTCATGGGCTGTCACCATCGTCGTGACAGCGTGTGTTCAGCGTTCGACCGGCATCCGCAATGATTCTGGGGGGAACCTGCGGGTGCCGGTCGAGATCGCGAAATTTTCAAAAAATGCTTTCAAATTGGTAAGATTAGTTAAATTCTAAGCCAGCCCTTCACATCGGTTGTCCCACCCTTACTCCCCCGATGTCCCACACCCCAAGTCCCATTTCCTTGCTTGCCCTGTTGCTCTGTAGCGGCGGGGCAGGTGCGCAGGATTTCGTCCTGTCGACGCCCGGAACCGCCACCTGGGAGACGATCGCGACCCCCGATGGCACGCAGACCGTCTTCACGATCAACGACAACACCGTCTTCGATTGGGATCAGATGCTGCTCGGGGCCGATAGCGAGTTGATTTTCAATTTTGTCGGCGGTGACACGGTGACCCACTACCTCAACGGTGGCGGCACGCACCTGATCGGAGGCGATGTCACGGCCAATGGAAACCTCGGTTTTTTCGCTCCCAACGGAAATCTCATCGTCACTGGCTCCATTACCGCCGATTCCGTGACCCTGGCGACGCTCGACGTGGATGCCGCCCAGTTCGCGGGGGGCGGCGCCTTCTCCCTGAGCGGAGGAGCGGGAGGCGCGCTGCGAATTCTCGGAGATCTCGAGGCAACCACCGGGGATGTGCTGCTGGCCGGAGAAAGCGTCACGGTGTTCTCGCAGGCCTCCATCCTGGCCGGTGGCCGGGTCATGATGGGGGGAGGGAATGATCTCGAGGTGCTGGCCGATGGCGAGCGCAGGCTCAGTCAGAACTCTCTTTCCGGGGTGGTGTTCCACAGCGGTCAGACCCGGGCTTCGAAGATCGAAGTGGCGGCCGGAGCCGAGGTCATGAACAACGGCCTGCTCGGTGAGGGAAGTGCCAAGGTCTTCATCGAAGTCGGCGAGTCGGGGCGGATCTCGAATCAGTCTCAGGGCATGATCGCATCGGAGCGCGTGTTCGACGGTGAGTTCGATGCGGCCGGAACCTTGATCCGACCCCATGAAGGAGATGCATCGACGGTCATCGCCGATGCGAGCCTGAAGATTCCGGCGCTCAAGCGTCCGGATGGTTCCGCGGTTTCCGAGCGCCGGCGAATCACCTACTCAGCGCCGATGAGTGCGTCAGCCGACTCGATCCGTGACCGGAAGAAGCCGGAAAACTCCACCGCCTCCACAGGAAAGCGGGACTCCTCCCTTGTCAGTCGCTCGTCGTTCTTCGGACTCCGTGGCGGAGCGAAGCAGAAGCGCTGATCACGGATTGGGAATGATCTCAATCCGGTAGTAGACACCGGAGGTGGTCGTGGGCGTGACGGTGACGGTCTCCGCCAGCAGGTTCGCCACCAGCCCGTCGTCGTCCAAACCAAGGATCTCCCAGTACCATTCGGGGAACAGATCCTTCTGGGTTTCATACAGTTCCTGAAGGACCTCGTCGGCCGCGTTGCGCTGGCCCGAGGGAATTGCCCGGTGCACGGCGGAGCCGCCTTCCTGTATGGCAAGCATTTCGAGCTCTCCGCCCTTCGGTGCGAGGGCCGTCACAGGCAGTCGGCCGCCCTTTTCTTCGCCGTATTCAATGAAGGTGGCGATTTCGGTCCAGTTCTGCAGATCCGTCGAGGCGAGGAGGCGCCAGGCTGACGAGTCGCTGAGGTTCATGGGGTCCTCGGGGTTCCAGAGATCCGCGGCGATCGTGAAGGAGAGCTCGGTCATCTCTCCGTTGACCTCAAGGGAAGGTGAGCCCGGCACGCTGGCAGGATCGTCGATTGAATAGCCGAAGAAGCGTTCGAGTTCATCGGCGGCGCCATCGTCGTCAAGATCGTCGTCCGTCTGAACGAGCGAAACTTCGTCGGCGGCGTGGAGGCGCTCCTTGAGGGCTGCCTCAATCCCGGCCGGGTCAAGGTCGGGCTGGCGGGAGAGCTCGATGATGGCGGCGGCGGTCGCGAGCGCCGCGGCAGGGCTGGTTCCCTGCATCGGGGAGGTCTGTCCGGCCTGCGGTTGGTCCGGATCGAAGCTGAGGACGTTCTCGCCGGGGGCATCGAGGTCGATGGCTTCGCCGTAGTTGGAAAGCGGGGAGCGGGTGTTTTCGGAAGTCGTGGCTCCGACGCAGATGAGGCCGTCCCGGGCCGATCCATAGGCGGCCGGAAGGTAGGCGTCGGCCGTGCCATTGATGATGTCTTCGACGGAGTTGCCGTTGAGGATGTCAGCGGAGTCGTTTCCGGCAGAGACGACGACCACGAGCCCGACCCCGAGTGCCTGGTCGATCGCGCTGAGGAGCGCGGGGCTCCGGGCTGGTTCACCGGTGCCATTGGCGATGCACACCACGCCAAGCACATCCGGGTCCGTGAATTGCGCGATCTCGTGCTCCGTCGTCGCCCGCAGGATGGACTCGACCAGCAGGCCGAGGTTGGAGGCGTCGCTGTCGCCGTCGTTGTAGATGTCGTAGCTGTGGAGCTCGACCGGGATCCCGCGGGCTGCTCCGCAGTCGGGTCCGGCGATGATGGAAAGCATGCGCGTCCCGTGTCCGAACTCGCTGGACTCGGCTCCGGCTGGGAAGCTTTCCGCAGCGGCGAAAGTGAGATTGGAATTGGCGTCGAACCACCCGCTGTCATTGGACACGGCGGAGTCGATCAGGTAGAGGCGGACCGCCCGGCTGCTTTCCGCATAGCGATAGGTGCATGCATTGCCCGTGGCGGTGCTCGCACCATCGTTCAAGCGCGACAGTGCCCAGCCCGCATCCTCCACGACGCCATGCGGTGTGACGGCAGGAGGCGAGGCTTGGGCTACGAGAGCGGTAGTAGTCAGGCCGCCGAGGGCGGCGATAAGGAGTTTTTTCAATGAAGACATCACGGCTTCACGAGATGAAGTTATGTCGATGTGAATAACTTCGGTGGAGGGTTGCGTCGAGAAGATACTAACTGCTTCGCATGTAGTGATATATTGTTTAAACTTGTCGTTCTTGATTCGCCGATATCGTTATCTATTTTAAAATAAATATATGCAAATGATCGGTTTTCTAAACTATTTGGAGCTGAGGGTTTTTGGCTTGGGTTGAAGAGTTGGCGCGACTAATTTCCGCCTGTGCCAAAGTGCAGGCGGCGAAAGGCTTGTTCTGTCGGGGTTCCTCGGTGGGTTCCGGCCGTGGTGGCGTGCGCGTCATGGACGCTTTTCCCGCTTGCGGCTGAGGAGTGGATCCCGGGAGTGGGTGCGGATCTTCCCGAGCCCGAGGCTCCGGAGAGTCTGCCGGAGGTGGCGCCCGTCCGGGGGGCGAGCGGGTCGGGGGGCAGGGTTTTGGCGGAGAGGGTCGAGCTTGTGAGGCTCGAAACTTGGGAGCCCGGGGGCGCGTTCGAGTCGATTTCGCCCTTTCTCGAGGTGGATCGACGACTGCTTCTCCCGAGACCGGCGGCCTTGGCGAAGCAGCTTGAGGGTCGCCTGGGCGGAGCACTGGACGAGGCCGGGTTGCTCGGGGTCATGGATGCGATCCTGCTTCACTACGATCGCCAGGGTTACCCGGTGGTTGGCGTCGACGCCCCGGAGCAGGAATTCTCCGACGGGCTTCTGGTGCTCAAGGTCGAGATCGGCCGCCTCGGCCGGGTGGGGGTGATGCGACCCAAGTACGGGCGGGACGATGTCGTGCAGGACGGGCTCTCGCTGCGGGAGGGGGCGCTGCTGACCAGGCCGGATCTGGACCGACAGATGGAGTGGTACGGGCGAACGATCTTCCGGCGTCCCCGCCTGTTTGTTTCACCCGGTGAGGAGCCCGCGACGGCGGACGTCCTCATCGGTCTGGAGGAAAGCCGTCCATGGCGGGCAAGCCTCGGCTATGAGAACAGCGGCCCGGACCTCGCGGGTCGGGAGCGACTGCTGCTGGGCGTGGCGGGGATGACGCCGGGGGAGCATGTGATCGCCTGGCAAACGGTCCTCGGCATGCCGGTCTCGCTGCTTCACGCGCATGCCCTGAGTTGGGAGATCCCCCTGCATCGATGGCAGCAAACGATCCGTCTCGATGCGGCCTATGCCGAAGTCGAGACCCGCACGCCCGGCGCGGTAGGGATTTTCAACAACGAGGGAACCTCGTGGTCGCTGGGTGCCGGTCATCAGATCATTCTCCCGCGCCTCGGGCGGTGGCGGCAGGCGTTGGTGAGCGGGCTCGAGGTCAAATCGACCGACCAGTTCGTGCTTTTCGGCGCCGGGAGTTTTTCGCCGGGAGAGGTGCGTCTCGTGCATGCGAAGGTGTCCTATCGCCTCGAGCGCGACTGGGACGACGCCGGCATGGTGTTCGGGGCGAGTCTCGTGGGCTCTCCGGGAGGGTTGATCGCGGGAAATGACGACAAGGACTTCCGGGCCTACGACCCGATGGCGGGTTCGAGCTATGTCATCGGCCGGGTCTCCGGCAGGGGGTGGTGGTCGCCGGGTGGCGACTGGCGTCTCGGACTGCGTGGGACGGCCCAGTGGTCGGATTCCCGTCTGCTGCCGTCGGAGCAGTTTGCCGCGGGGGGCTACCAGTCGGTGAGGGGAATTGGAGAGCGGGCGTTCTATGCCGACAACGGCTGGCAGACGAGTCTCGAGCTGGTCACTCCCGCCTGGCAGCATGGCGACACGCTGAGGTTGCGGGGGCTGGGATTCTTCGATCATGCCTGGCTCAAGAACAGGGAGGGTTCTTCAAGTTCCGTGTCGGGTGCCGGTGTGGGTGTCCGGATGCAGGTGACCGAGTTCATCGATCTGAGGGCCGATCACGGATGGTGGCTCGATGGTCGCGGAAGCCGGACCCATTTCGGCATTGTGCTGCGGTATTGAGCGTGGTGGCGCGGCATGCAGTCTTTGCCCGTGGAGTCGGATCGTCATTGGAGGCGGGTGTTGCCGCCGGTCCTGCTGTGCGCGGGTCTCTGGGGGAGCGCGTTTCCCGCGATCAAGACGGTGTATGGCATTTGGGGGCAGGCGGGTCTCTCCACCGGCGCGCACGAGTACTGGTTCTTCGCGGGCGTGCGATTCGTTCTGGCGGGCGGGATTCTCCTCGCCGCGGCAAGGCGGCCCCTCGGCGACTTCATGGCCACGCCGAAACCCCGACTTCTGGGATTCGCGCTGACCCAGACATTCTTCCAGTATCTCTTCTTCTATCTCGCGATGTCGCTGGCGAGCGGCAGCCTTGCCGGGCTGCTGACGTCTGCCGGCAGCTTCTGGTGGATGCTGCTGGCGCCGATTCTGTTGCCGGTGCCGTGGCCGACGCGAAGGCAATGGATCGCTTTGCTGATCGGGGCGACCGGCATCACCCTGGCGACGGCCGCGCCGGGTGCCGGGGCGGGGCGCCCCGTGATCGGCGCGGTCCTGATGCTGGCGGCCACCGGCTCGGGGGCGTTGGGCGTGATCCAGTTCGGACGAATGAAGGAGACGATCGGAGCCCGGGCCGCCACCGGCTGGTCGTTGCTGATCGGTGGCGCACTGCTTCTGATTGCCGGAGCTCCGGCCATTCCCTCGGCGGGAGTGCTTTTTTCGACGCCGGTGCTGGTGCTTACGCTTTGGCTCGCCGTCGTCTCCGCGTCGGCCTTCAGCTTGTGGAACCATCTTTCAACCCGGCACCCGGTTCCGCTGTTGGCCGGATACCGGTTTCTGATCCCGCTGTTCGGGATGCTGGAGTCACTGCTTTTCCTCGAGGACGAGTCGGCGGGTTGGGGGCTGGGGATTGGAGCCGTGCTGGTGATCGGCTCGCTGGTGATGTCCCAACGGATGCGGAGTTGACGGCGTCGAATCGGGATTGGCGGACGCGACGGCACTGCCTAGGGTCGGCGCGTGGAAGAGGCAATCTCGCGCTTGATCGATGCGGCACTGGCAGAGGATGTCGGCAGCGGCGATGTGACGTCGGAGTATTTCGTGCCGTCCGAAGCGCGGGCCCGGGCCTTCGTGGTCGCCCGTGACGAAGGTTCGCTGGCCGGTGTGGAAGTGGCGGCGGAGGTGTTTCGGCGGGTGAATCCCTCGATGGAGGTCCGGATGCTGTTGTCCGACGGTGTGCGTCTCGCCAAAGGGGCACGGGTCATGGAAGTGCACGGGTCCGCCCGCTCGGTGCTCACCGCCGAGCGGACGGCGTTGAATTTTCTTCAGAGGCTCTCCGGGATCGCGACCGCGACGCAGGCCTTCGTCGAAAAGGTGAAGGGCACCCGCGCCCGGATTCTCGATACGAGGAAAACGACGCCGGGCTGGCGGCTTCTTGAGAAGGCCGCCGTGGTCGCGGGCGGCGGCACGAATCATCGCATGGGCCTGTACGACCGGGCCATGGTGAAGGACAATCATCTCGTGGTGGAGAGGAGTCCCGAGGAACTGCAAGCCGTCATCCGGCGCATCAAGTCGGAACGACCGGAGGTGGGAGTGGAGCTTGAGGCGGACACGCTCGAGCAGGTGCGGGTGTTTCTCGGTCTGGCCGGGGTCGACTACCTCCTGCTCGACAACATGGGGCTTGCGGAGTTGAGGGAAGCGGTGGAGATGCGTGGGGATTCGGTGGCGCCGCGACTCGAGGCGAGTGGCGGCGTGTCGCTCGAAACGGTTGCCGATATCGCGGCGACCGGCGTGGATTTCATCTCGGTCGGGGCGATCACCCATTCGGCGGTCGCCCTCGATCTCGGGCTCGATTTCGTGGAAGCCGGGTGATGAACGGGATCCGGGCACCGGATGGCTGGTCGATCGTCTGGCTCCCGGAGGTGGACTCGACCAACGACTACCTGCGGCGTGGAAGCCACCCGCCGGGGACCGTCGTCGTTGCCGAGCGGCAGACCTCGGGGCGCGGGCGGCGCGACAATCGCTGGCATTCGGTGGAAGGGGAGAGCCTCACCTTCTCCGTGCTCGTCCGCCCGGAGGTTCAGATCGCGCTCTGGTCGAGGCTTTCCCTGGCCGCGGGTCTGGCGGCGAGCGAGTGTCTGGAGACGATGGGGTACGAGGTCGGCATCAAGTGGCCGAATGACCTGTGGATTCGCGGGAGGAAGGTGGCGGGCATCCTGGTGGAGTCGTCGGACGCCGGCGCGGTCGTCGGTATCGGAATGAATCTCACCAATCGCCGGCTGGATCCCGAACTGGAGGCCACGTCGCTCCTGCTCGAGGATGGTCGTGACTGGGAAGCCGGTGAGGTTCTGGAGCTCCTCCTGCCTCGGTTGGCGGCCTGGAGCTCCCGCATCGGGGCCGACTTCGAGGAGTTGATCGACGGCGTTCGGCGGCGCTGCGTGCTCAGCGGACGGCGGGTAAGGCTGCAGACGAGTCGCGGCGGGATGGAAGGCCAGGTGATCGGGATCGGGGCGCGCGGCGAGCTCCGGATCGAGACCCCAGAGGGCGTGGAGTCGGTGATTCAGGCCGAGCAGGTCCGGCTCCTCTAGTTGCCGCGGGCCGCGAACTCGGCCTTCGAGGCCCGCCGGCACTCGGCGACGAAATGATTGCATGCCTCGCGGCAGAGGAGCGGGATGGCATTGGGAGCGAGCTTCCCGTCGAAGCGGGAGGCTTCGCTGTCGTCGAGCGGAGTCTTGTCGTCGAGTTGCCAGAGAATCTTCTTCACGCAGCAGTTTCCCGGTCCGCACACGGTCTTGACCAGTTGCTGGGCACCGGCATCGCTGAGGTTCCGGGCGAACTTGTACATCCCGGTCTGGCGCTCGAGCTTGTCCCGGAGGTGCTGGATCTCGATCGTGCCGTCGCTCTCCGCAAGCCAGAGTCCGAGGGCCGCCGGATACAGCAGCTCGAGTGCGCGGCGGAGTTGATCCGCGTCTTCAAGGAGCAATCGCCAGCCCCGTTTCAGGGAGAGCTCGCCCTTGGTGAAGCGGTAGTGGCCATCTTCCGCCCAGGTCGAGATGTCCCTCGCCATGGATGGATCGCGGTGGGTTTCCAGGGATTCGAAGCGTTCACGGTCATCCACGTGACACAGCGCGAAGGGCGCGTCGCGGACATCACGAAGGATGGCGACTTCGCCGATTTGTTCGATGCCCGCCTCGAGCGCTTCCTGAAGTCGTTGGGTGATCATGAGAGATGCTTCGTGTCGAAGTCGGCGACCTGGTCGAGAATCACGTCGGCCATGTGTCGTCCGGTGCCGATCGCCGAGGAGTAGAAGAGGGTCTTGCCGCGGAGGGGGTGGGGGTTGTGACGGAATACCTCACGTTGGCTTGCGGCCGCGCCGACCTCGCTCTCCATTCCGAGAAGCACCGGGATGTCCTGATAGCTGTGAAGTCCGTCGGCGATGAAGAAGGGGACGACGACGACATTCGGGGTCGAAGCGAGCTGATCCCAGTCGGCGATGAAGGGCTGCTCCTCCATGTAGGCGTCGAGGACCTCGGCGTATCCCGCTCCGCTGGCCTTGATCGCGTCGGCCTGGTCGCGGATGGCCTTGGTGGAGTTCTGGTTCAGCCCGGTGCCGTGGCCGACGATGAACAGCGTGGTCTCCGCGGGATCGACCCCGGGAGCCACCTCCCGGGCACGACGAAGCAGCAGGTCGGTCATCGAGTCGTGGACTCCGACCGGCAGCGTGTAGTGCCAGGTCTTCCCGTGACGCCGGGTGGTGGGGCCGTCGAATTCCAGCTCGCGGGGAATGATCTCCTGCGTGAAGTAGCCCTCGCTGATGAAGTCGGGGACCACGTAGACCTCGTCGGCGTCGATCATGTAGCGGGCCTCGCGCATCGAGGGTTCCTCTTTCCAGAAGCAGCAGTGGACCTCGCCGAAAAGCCGCCGGGATCGGATTTCATCGGCGTGATCGAAGTAGGGTGTGGAGGAATCGGGGTTTTCGGTCGACCCGTGGCCGACGATCAGGAGGGCGCTCCCGGGCTTCGGAGAGATCGGCATGCGCCGAAAGTGGTCAGGATCAGCGGGCACGCAAGGCGAATAGCGGTTGCTCTGGTGTCATGCCGGGGTTGTGATGACGCGGTGCTGCGGAAGCTCATGCTGTGGGACGATCCCGTTCGGCGGGACGGCTATGCGAACATGGCCGTCGACGAGTGGCTGCTGGAGTCGGTGGACGTGCCGGTTCTCAGAATCTATGGCTGGCAGGAGGGTTGGGGGAGCTTCGGCTATTTCGTCGAGGACGAGGAGGCGGCCCGTGCCTTGGAGGGATTGCGACGGGTGCGCCGGCGGACCGGAGGAGGAATCGTCGACCACCGGGACGACTGGACCTACACGCTGGTGGTGCCGAAGGGCGAGCCGCTGGCCGACTGCCGGGGGGGTGACAGCTACCGGCGCATCCACAAGGCTCTGGCGGAGGCGCTTTCGCCCGGTGAGGCGACGCTCACGCTCGCACCGGATCGGGGTCCGGTGCGCGGGGGGGAGTGCTTTGTGCATCCTGCGGAGCATGACGTGATGGACCTTTCGGGGCGGAAGTTGGCCGGTGCGGGGCAGCGCCGGACGCTGCATGGACTTCTCCATCAGGGCTCCGCCGCGATCCAGCCGGAGG
>JAUIJD010000043.1 GCA_030431475.1 Verrucomicrobiia bacterium
CCGGTCTACCGCGAGATCTCGGAGCGCTTTCACAAGAACCCGGAGGAGTTCCAGAAGGCCTTCGCCCGCGCCTGGTTCAAGCTGACCCACCGCGACATGGGCCCGAAGGTCCGCTACCTCGGTCCGGACGTGCCGGACGAGGACCTGATCTGGCAGGATCCGGTGCCGGCCGGCCCGACCGACTACGACGTCGCCGCGGTGAAGGAGAAGATCGCGGCCAGCGGACTGAGCGTGGCCGAGATGGTCAGCACCGCCTGGGACAGCGCCCGGACCTTCCGCGGCTCCGACATGCGCGGCGGGGCCAACGGGGCACGCATCCGTCTCGCGCCGATGAAGGACTGGGCGGGCAACGAGCCGGAGCGGCTGGCCAAGGTGCTCGGCGTGCTTGAGCCGATCGCCGCCGAAGCCGGTGCCAGCGTGGCCGATGTGATCGTGCTCGCCGGCAACGTCGGCGTCGAGCAGGCGGCGAAGGCCGCCGGCCACGAGGTCGAGGTGCCCTTCTCGCCGGGACGCGGCGATGCGACCGATGAGATGACCGACGCCGACTCCTTCGACGTGCTCGAACCGATTCATGACGCCTTCCGCAACTGGCTGAAGGACGACTATGCGGTGCGCCCCGAGGAGCTGATGCTCGACCGCGCGCAACTGATGGGCCTGACCGCCCACGAGACGACCGTGCTGGTCGGCGGGATGCGCGCGATCGGCACCAACCACGGCGGCACCGACCACGGTGTCTTCACCGATCGCGTCGGCCAACTCAGCACCGACTTCTTCGTCAACCTCACCGACATGGCCTACAACTGGGTGCCGACCGGGAAGAACAGTTACGACGTGGTCGACCGGAATTCCGGGGAGAAGAAGTGGACGGCGACCCGCGTCGACCTGGTGTTCGGCTCGAATTCCATCCTGCGGGCCTACGCCGAGCTCTACGCGCAGGACGACAACACCCATCGCTTCTTCGAGAGCTTCGTCGCCGCGTGGGCGAAGGTCATGAACGCCGACCGTTTCGACCTCGAGTAAGTTCAGGCCCCCGTGGCCTTTCATGGATCCGTCGGTTCCGGGGGGAGCCGGCGGGTCCTTTTTTTTGGGCGGAGCGCCGGGAAGTCTGCCGACATTCCACTCGTCACTCCTTGGCGCGATGGTTCAGGCTCTTGTGCATGGCGGAAGAATCCAAGCCGTGGCGGAAGCCCCGGGTCCTCCACATCATCCTCGCGGTGATCGCCTGGGTGCTGCTGAACCGGGTCTGGGTCGAGGCGAGCTATTCCCAGGCGAATGCGGAGCGTCTCGACACCCCGGGAACGGAGTTGCTGCTCGGGAGCTTTCTGGGCATGGGCCTGTGGGTCAGCGTGCTCGTCTCGTTGCTCGAGTTCCGATTCCGGAGGCCGGTGGCTTTGCTCCACGGGTTGCTCTTCGCCGCCTCGCTGATCATCGGTGCGTTCATGCACTACCACTACTCGCGGATCGGTGGCATCCGACCGACCGCGTGGATGCCGGTGGGCGTCGGCCTGATCCTGGTGGTGCAGGCGCTGTCGATGATGCTGTCACCCCCGCGAAAGGAATGAGCCGATCGCGGGCCGGGGGTGCAGCTCCTGCTACTCCACCACCGGTTTGACCGATTGGTCGGAGTTCTTCGCCTTGAGGGGATACTGCGCGCCGGCGCTCTCGAGGGCCCTGGCCATTGAGGCGATCATCCGCTTGCGGACCTCCGGCCTGGAGTCGGCGAGGTTCTGCTGTTCGGCGCGGTCCTCGGCGAGGTTGAAGAGTTCGCAGCGCTTCCCGGTCGGCTTGGTGTAGTGGTAGATCAGCTTCCAGTCGCCCTCGCGGTAGGCGGTGAAGTAGCTGCTGCGGTGGGAGTGGGGGAAGTGCATCAGAAAGTCATCCGTGCGCTCGAGTTCACCGCCGGAGAGGGCGGGGGCGAGGTCGTCGCCGTCGACCGGCTCTGCGCCGTCGATGCCCGCGGCGGCGAGCAGGGTGGGGAAGATGTCGGTGATGTCGGCCATTTCGCGGCTCAACGTGCCGGCGGCGATGGGGAGGCGTTGTTGAAGCTCGTTCGCCGGATCCGGCTTCGCCCAGCCGGCGATGAAGGGGACGCGCATGCCACCCTCGTAGTGGGTGCCCTTCTTGCCGCGCAGGGGGGCGGCGCAGGAAACGTCGTGGGTCTTGCCAAGCGGGGCGTCGCTGCCGTTGTCGCCGAGGAAGAGGACCAGCGTGTCCTCGGCGATGCCGAGTTCGTCGACGTGATCGAGGATTTGTCCGACCGAGGTGTCCATGCTTTCGATCATCGTCGCGAAGGCCTTGGCGGCGGCAGGCACCTTGGCGTCCTTGTAGTGGTCGAGATACTCCCGGTTCGCCTGGAACGGCGCGTGGACGGCGTAGTAGGCCATGTAGGCGAGGAAGGGCTTCTCCGATTCGACGGCGTCGCCGATCGCGCCGTTCATTTCGCGGGTCAGGGCCTCGGTGAGGTAGATGTCCTGGCCGTGGTACTTCTCGAGGTCGGGCACGGCGCGGCTTTTGTTGCCCTTGATCCATCCGAACCCATCCTTGCCGTAGTAGCTTCCCGGCTGGCCCCACGAGCAGCCGCCGATGTTCACGTCGAAGCCGAAGTTGCTCGGGAACTCACTGTAGTGGCCGATCGGGCCGAAGTGGGCCTTGCCGGCGTAGATGGTGTGGTAGCCGTTCTTCTTCAGGACCCCGGGCAGCGTCTGCTGACCCTTGGTGATGCCCTCCCATTTCCAGTCGCGCGGTCCGAGGGGCCCGCGGTTGTTCCCCTCCGAGCGGATCCACTGCGTCGTGTGGTGGCGGGCCGAGCTCCGGCCGGTGAGGATGGAGATCCGGGTCGGCGAGCAGACGCTGTTGGCGTAGAAGGTCTCGAAGCGGATGCCGTTCTTCGCCAACCGCTCCATCGACGGCGTGCGGTAGAGCTCGTTCAGGTCGTGGGTTTCCGGCTTGCCGTCGTCTCCGGTGAGGAAACGAACGGAGGTGTCCATCACCCCCATGTCATCGACGAGGAAGACGAGCAGGTTGGGGCGCTCGGCGGCGTGGAGCGCCAGCGAGCTGGCGAGGGCGAGGAAGGCGGACCGGATCATGTGGCCGGCATACGGCCAAGGATCGCGTGCCCTGTCAGTTCCCCAGGGCCTTCTCGATGGCGGCGACGACCTCGTCGCTGTCCGGCTTCTGGCGCGGTTCGAAGCGGGCGATCGGCTGGCCGTCGCGGCCGATGAGGAACTTGCCGAAGTTCCACTTCACCTTGCCGGGGAAGGCACCGTCCTTGCCGGTGAGGGCGGCGTAGAGCGGGTGCTGGTCCTTGCCCTTGACGTGGACCTTCTCCATCAGGGGAAAGCTCACGTCGTACTTCGTCTTGCAGAATTCAACGATCTCCTCGTGGGTCCCGGGTTCCTGCCCCATGAAGTCGTTGCAGGGGAATCCGAGGACCACCAGCCCCTTCGACTGATACTTGTCGTAGAGTGCCTCAAGGGCTTCGTACTGCGGCGTCAGGCCGCACTTCGAGGCGGTGTTCACGACCAGCACGACCTTGCCGTCGTAGTCGGCGAGCGAGGTGTCCTTGCCGTCGATCGTCTTGAACGGGATCGTGGTGAGTTCAGCAGCGGAAGCCACGGCGATCTGGGCGGCGAAGAGCGACGAGAGCCATTTCATCATGGCCGCAGGCTAGGCGCGGACCACGGGTTCGCAAGCGGGCAATCTCAGTACCACCACGGGCGGTAGGGGCCCCACGAGTTCCACCGGTAGGCGGATTCCATCTGCATCTCGGCGGCCATCCGCTGGTCCGCGGCGATCCGTTGCTCGACGGCATACTTCTGGTATTTCTCGTGCTCCGCGGGTCCGCCGATGTAGACGACCTCCTGCTCGGGATCCTTGTAGGCATAGACCATCTTGCCGCGGACCTCCTTGTTGTAGAGCTTGTAGGGCTCCATCTGGTCGTAGATCTGCGTCTGCTCGGCATTCTGCGGCTTGCGGGTCTGAAAACCGGAGGCCGAGAGCAGGCGTTTGGTATTGGCCGAACCGGCCCCGGCGCAGGAGGCGAGGACGAAGGCGGCGAGGGCGAGCACGGGAATCAGCATTTTCATCATGAGGACACTTTGCATGACGATGCTTGTGGATGGCAAGGTCGTGGATTCCGGGCTTGGAGCTCGGTCGGTGGCTGGCAGGCTTCCCGTCATGAGGAGATTCCTCGGGCTCTTGCTGATCCTGCCGCTCGCGGCGGCGCCACCGAACTTCGTCTTCATCGTCGCCGACGATCTCGGCTACGGAGATCTCGGCGTCCATGGCTGCCGCGACATCCCGACGCCGCACATCGATTCGATCGCCGAAACGGGGGTCCGCTTCAGCAACGGCTACTCGAACCACCCCTTCTGCTCGCCGATGCGGGCCGGCTTCCTGACCGGACGCTACCAGCATCGCTTCGGCTACGAGACGAACGTCCCCTACGACATGGAGAACCCCCACCTCGGGCTGCCGGATGACGTCGTGACGATTCCCCAGCGGCTGAAGGAGGCGGGCTACACCACCGCGGCGATCGGCAAGTGGCACCTCGGTGCGCATCCGTCGAAGCATCCGAACCGGCGCGGTTTTGATTTTTTCTTCGGTTTCCTCGGCGGTGGGCACGACTACTTCACCAGCGACCTGTCGCAGAACCAGCACGAGGGCTACAAGGCGCCCCTGATGCGCAACGGCCAGCCGCTCGGCGTGGAGGGATACCTGACCGACCAGCTCTCGGACGAGGCGGTGGCATGGATTCAGGGAAACGGGAACAAGCCGTTCTTCCTCTACCTCGCCTACAACGCGCCGCACACGCCGATGCAGGCGCCGGAGGCGAAGCTCGAGCGTTTCGCCTCGATCCGGGACCGGAAGCGGCGGACCTACGCCGGGATGGTGAGCGCGATGGACGACGGCATCGGCAAGGTTCTGGCGGCGCTCGACGCCGCAGGGATCCGCGACAACACGGTGGTCGCCTTCGTCTCCGACAACGGCGGCCCCGAGCCTCACAACGCCTCCGACAACGGTCCGCTGCGAGGCGTGAAGGGCACGGTGTTCGAAGGCGGCGTCCGGGTGCCCTACCTCGTGTCGTGGCCGGGACGTCTTCCCCGCGGCTCGGTGTTCGATCAGCCGGTGATCACGATGGACCTGACGGTCACCGCGCTGCATCTCGCGGGGGCGCCGCTTGAGGGGCCGCTCGACGGGGTGGACCTGATGCCGTGGTTCACGCCGGGCGCGGACCCTGACGGACCGCCGCACGCGGCCTTGTTCTGGCGGATGAGGCACCGGGACCGGAACGACTTCGCGATCCGGCGGGGGCCCCTGAAGTTCCTTCGCCAGGGTGATGTCACCGCCACCTTCGACCTCTCGTCCGACCTGGGGGAAACCAAGCCGATCGAGTCCGGAGGTCAGGGCCTGCTCGCCGAGTGGACGCAGTGGAACGAATCCAACAAGGCCCCCGCATTCCCCGGCTTCGCCCCCTACCATCAGAAGCGCGGCGAATTCTACGACAGCCTCGCGAAGTGATCGCCGGAGCCGGAAAGAACAAGGCCGCGCCCCTTTCGGAGCGCGGCCTGGAGAACCGGAGGTAGGGGGGCTCAGCGTTTCGCGTTCGCCGGCTTCCCGTCGTCCTGCTTCAGCTTCTTGCGCAGGCCCTCGATGGTCTTGTCCCGCTGCTGGATCTCACCCGCCAGCTTCTTGCGCAGGTCTGCCGAGCCCGACAGCTTGCGCTCGGCATCCTTGAGCTGCTTTTTCAGGGCTTCGAGCTGCTGCCCGGCCTTGGCGAGTTCCTCCTTCATCGAGGCGGTCTCGCTGCGGGCCTGTTTCATCGACTGCTCATGCTTCTTTGCCCGTTCGGCGGAGTCCTGACTCGCTTTCCGGCGGTCGGCTTCGAGTTGCTTCAACGCCTGTTTGGCGACGGCAAGGTCCTTGAGCGCGCCTTTCAGGTCCTGCCTCAGGCCCGCCTGTTCCTTCTCGACCGCCTCGCGCTGACGAGCCGATGCCTCGATCTGCTTCCGGGTGTTCTCCGCCATCGTCTTCAGATGCCGGTTCTCTTTCACCAGGGCGGCCTTTTCGCGGGGCTCCTTGAGTTCATTGCGGAGCGTGGACAGCTCCTTCTCGAGGGCGGTGAACTCCTGGCAGGATTTCTCCAGCCGCTCCTGGAATCCACTCAGGCGTTGTTGCACGCCCTTGCCAATGGCGAGGCGTTTGCCGCGGGCCTCGGCCTCCTGCTTCCATTCGGCGGCGGCCTTCTCGTGCTCGGCGGCTTTCCGCTTCCACTCGGTGGCGGCCTTTTCGTGTTCGGCGGACTGCTTTTGCAGCGTCTCGGTCTGCTTGCGGCTTTCCGTGAGCTGCTTCCGGAGCTCCTCGATCTGACGGTCCCTCTCCGCGTTGGCCTTGCGGATCGCCTCGAGCTGGACCTTCGCCTGGTCGCGTTCGTTGACCGCCTGCGTCACCTGCCGGCGGGCGTCATTGAGGGTCTTGGAAATCGTTTCGAAGCTCTCGCTGAGCGTCTTCTGCGTCGTATCGGGCTGGGCGGCGAGGAGGGAGCCGGCGAGACCGAGGGAGGCGAGGCCGGCGAGGATCGGGGTGATGCGTGTCGTCTTCATGGGGTGCGGGTGTTCGTGCTTCACCCACCCCGTTAACCCGGATTGCTTCGGGATTCAAAAGCAATCCGGTGACGGCTCGGTCGGACCCCCTACTTCAGGACCAGTCGGCTGAAGTTCATCAGCCCGTCCCCGGGGATCTCGACGGGGACAATTTCCACGGTGTAGCGGCCGCGGGCGGGGACCGGGAGAGCGCCGATGGGTCGCTCGGCGAACGTTTCCCAGCCGCCGGTGGACGAAACTTCCAGCGCTTGTCGCGAGACGATCGCCCCATCTTCGTCGAGCAGGCGGATCTCGGCGGAGCCGCCGGCCGAGGCGTCATCGCAGGCAAGGCGCAGGGTGAGACCGAGTTCGCCGGCCTGGGGGAGGGCGACCGGAAAGCGGAGGACATCGCCGGCCGCCGACCAGTAGCCGACGTTGGTTCCGCCGTGACGGTCCTCCAGCTTGAAGGTTTCGCCCGCGAGTTCGGCATCGGAGGCAGCGAGCGTGAGTGCGCCGTCGGCCGCCGGACGGAAAGGCACGGCCTCGATCTCGGGCTCGCCGAGGATGTCCACGGCGATGACCGAGTCGACCGGGTTCGGCGCCGTCCCCGGCAGGAGGAGGACGCGTCCGTCGGCGTCATCGGGGAGAAGAACGATGTCATCCGGCCGTGCGAGCACCCGGACGGCGGTGACCTCGTTGGTCAGGCCGCGCAGTTCGAGTCGCCCGTCCTCCGGCCAGTCGAAGACGTGCAGGTAGAGTCGGGTGCCGCCGGCGATCGGGCGGACGGTGCACCGCCCCCACGGCGTTTTCGGGAAGGGGTTCGGCTGCGTCCCGTGGATCGACTCGGCGTTCGTTTCCATCCAGCCGGCGATGCCCTCGAGTCGCTCGACGCTGGGAGCGGGGATCTCGCCCTCGGCGGTCGGCCCGACGTTGAGCAGGTAGTTGCCGCCCTTGCTCGCGACATCCACCAGGTTGCGGATCAGGGTTTCGGTCGACTTCCAGTGGGAGTCGTGGGCCGAGTAGCCCCAGGTGTTGTTCATCGTCATGCACGATTCCCAGTCGGTGCCCGGCAGTCCGCGGGCCGGGATCTGCTGTTCCGGGGTGCCGTAGTCGCCGCGGAAGCGGTCGTCCTCGCTCATGCCCTGCATGCCCCTCCGGCCCTTGTCGACGCGGTTGTTGATGATGATGTCCGGCTGCAGCGAGCGCACGTAGTGGTCGAGGTCAATGCCCCGCTCGTGGGTCCAGGCCGGTTCCCATTCGCCGTCGAACCAGAGGATGCCGACGTCGCCGTAGTCGCTGAGCAGTTCCTTGAGCTGGGCCTTCATGTAGGCCGTGTAGGCATCCATGTCCGGCGACGGGTTGTCGGCGTTGCCGCGCCACGGCGCCCGGGTGCCGTAGTCGGGGTGATGCCAGTCCATGATGGAGTGATATAGGCAGAACTTCAGCCCGTGCCTGCGGCAGGCCTCGGCCAGCGGCTTGAGCAGGTCCTTGCCGTAGGGGGTGGAGGCGACGTCCCAGTCGGTGTGTTCCGAGTCCCACAGGCAGAAGCCGTCGTGGTGTTTGCTGGTGATGACGACGTACTTCATGCCCGCGTCCTTCGCCAGACGCACCCAGGCCTCGGGGTCGTACTTCACCGGGTTGAAACGATCCTTGAGGGGCTCGTAGTCCGGCACCGGGATCTTCGCCTTGGCCTGGATCCATTCGACACCGCCGCCGTGCTTCGTGCCGTCCCATTCGCCGGCGGGGACCGCATAGACGCCCCAGTGGATGAACATCCCGAACCGGGCTTCACGGAACCACTCCATCCGGGCGTCGCGTTCGGACGGGGTTTCCGAGGGAAGCGGCATCGAAGACATGAAAAACACCAGACAAAGGAGCGCCTTCATGCGGACGAAAACGCCCCCACGCTTCGGGAACTTGCGGGCTCCGGGTCATTGTGCCGAAAGCGGACCGAACCCTCAGCGCGCTCCCGAGGGCAGCGGCTGCGGCGAGTTCGTCGGGCCGTGGATCTGGAGGATGTCGGGGCCGCCGGACGGGTTGTCGACGAAGCGGACCCGGTCGATCGAGAGCTGGCGCGGTTCGGTTTTCTCGAGATCGTGGTGCCGGTGATAGACGATGAAGGTCTCGGTGCCGTCGGGGGACTTCGTGAAGCAGTGGTGGGCGGTGCCGTGCGCGTAGGCGGTGGACTTCATCACCGGGTTGAACTCGTACTTGGTCCAGGGTCCGAGCGGGCTGTCGGAGGTGGCGTAGCCGACCGCATACTCGGGGCTCTCGAAGTGGCTGCCGGAGTAGGTCAGGTAGTAGGTGCCCTCGTGCTTCAGCATCTCGGCGCCCTCGGTCACCCGGCCCTTGTGCTGCTCCCACGCCTGGTCGGGCTTCACCATCAGGCGCAGGCTGTCGGGGTCGACGCTGAGCATGTCGTCGTTGAGGCGCCCGCCCCAGATCTCGTTTCCGTCGCCGAAGGTCACGTAGTAGAAGTAGCGCTGGCCGTCGTCGTCCTCGAAGATGTGGCCGTCGATGCGGATGCCGGCCGGCTCCATCGGCCGCTTCTCCCGCTGGCGGAATGGGCCCCCCGGTGAATCGGCGGTGGCGACGCACATCCGCTCGTCCGCCGCGTAGTAGAGAAAGAACGTTCCGTCCTTCTCGACGATGTCCGGCGCCCAGAAGCGGGAGTTGCCCCAGCTGTCCTGGTTCTTCAGCGCGAAACCCTCGTCCTTCCAGTCGGCGAGATCGGTCGACGTCCAAAGCCGGATCCCGCGGACCATGCGCGGGTGGTCGACGGTGTAGGTCGTATAGGCATAGTAGGTGCCGTCGTGCAGCAGCACGACCGGGTCGGCGCAGCCGTTCTGGACGGGGTTGGTGTAGGTCCGGGTGGGGGGCGCCGGTTCGTGGTTCCGGAAACGGAGGTGGCGGAAGGAGGCAGGACCACCAAGGGCGCGGAGCGCGACCGTCCCGCGCTGGAAGGTCGGGTCGACGCCATCAAAGACCGGCCAGCTCGCGTCGGTGATCGGTTTGCGGTCGACGAACAGCTTCACGTTGTCGCCCGCGACCTGCAGGCGGAGGTGATGCCAGGTGCCGGCCTCGACCTTGAACGGCCGCGAGGCGATCGGGCGCCATCCCTCGTCGACCTTGCCCCAGAGGACGGTGTCCCGCCCGGCGTGGAGGCCCACGTAGTAGCCGCGGAAGGCATCGACTCCCTCGGAGAACCCGCCACCGCGGAAAATCACTCCAGCCTGGGTGCCGTTCCGCTCGACGCGGAGTTCGAGGTCCATCTGGAAGTTGTCGGCGTCGAAGTCGCGAATGGCCGCCTTCGGGCCCTCGCCGCCGTCGACGTGGAGCACCTCGCCCTCGACCGACCACTGGCCACCGTGGGTGGTCCAGGCGTCGGGAAACGACGGGAAGCCGGGCTCCTCGGCGGCGAGGGCGAGCGGAGCGAAGAGCAGGGCGAGAAGTCGAAACATGGGGCAGCCTCGCCCCGGGATCGCGGCAGGGCAAGCAGCCCGGACGGGGGGATGCCGGATCAGGGCTGCTCGGCGAGGCGGAAGAAGCGGCGGGATCCGTCGGTGGCCGGGTCGCTCACGTGGGAGTCCGTGCCGGAGGAGTTCTCGATCGTCGTCCAGCCGGCGAGCCCGTCGGATTCCTCGAGCAGCAGGCCGCTGGTGCCGTTCCAACTGAGGATGAGCTTGCCGCCGCTGCGGAGCATCCGGAGGTCGGCGGCGGCGGCGGCCGTGCGCCCGATGGTGTCGGCGGTCTTGATGCAGATGACCAGCTCGTGGGAATCGGGATGGTCCACGGCGCCCGCCATCAGGGTTTTGTCGGCGTTCGGAAAGAAGGTGACCAGATCTCCCCCGCTGGAGAGGGTCACCGAGCGATCCGGATTGGCGGTGAAGGTTCCGCTGCGGGTGCCCGTGAAGCTGCCGGACGAGTCGAGCTCGACCTCGAGTCGTTCGAGCTCGAAGAAGTCCGCATGGAAGATGTCGACGAGGACCTCGTTGGGGCCGGCGGTGCCCGCGCTGTCGGCCTGGCGTCCCGCCGTGGTGTCGATGTTGTAGAAGCTCTCGGTGAGCGTGGTCGGAAGCCGGAGGATGGAAACCCGCCAGGTGCCGGCGAGATCGGAGGTGGCAAGGCTGGAAGGCTTGCGGATGAGGAGGTTGAACTCCTGTTCGTCGTCGTCGCCCGGGGTCGAGGCGGCGACGTTCTTCGATTCGTTCATGCGGAAGGGAATCGAGCCGCCGCCCGTGACGACGGTGACATCCCCGGTTGGTGTGCCGCTGATCGTCCCTGAGAAGATCCCGCTGAAGTTGCCGGCGCCGTCCATCGTGATGTCGCCGGTGGCGAGCGTGCTCTCGCCCGAAAAGTAGACGTCCGCGAGGCGACCCTCGGCCTGGACCCTCGACAGGTCGTCGGGACAGGTCAGGGCGATGAGGGCCCAGTCCCCGTCGAGGTCGGTGGCGTCGAGGTCACTGGGACGCTTCAGGCAAAGGGTTTGGTCCTGCTGGTCGTCATCGCGGCTGCTGGCGAGCAGAAGGTCGCCGGTCGTGTTGCTGTAGACGGTGACCGCCTCGGTGCCGTCGGAGTAGAGGATACGGTTGGAGCTGATCCCGAGGATCTGGCCGGTTTCGCCTCCACTCACCGTCCCGCCGGCGCCGATGGAGAAGCTCCGGGTCTCGGTTGCGAGCGGGTCCGGATAGAAGGCATCGATGAGGATCTCGTCCACATTGGCAAAGTCACTGGAGTCCTCGGAGGTGCGGGTGGCCGTCGAGACGACATCGTAATAGACTTCCCGCAGTCTCGAGGGTGAGCGCAGCTCGGCAAGCGACCAGTCGCCGGTGAGGTCGCCGAGATCGACGGCGGTGAGCGGGCCGATGCCTGCGACGAGCAGAGCCGCCTGGCGAAGGCCGGGATGAAGCAATGGCATGGCCAGAGTCCTAGCAGTGGGGCGCCGAGTGTCGAGGTTGTGGTGGCGAAGCTGGATTCGCCACGAGTGGCATCCGCGTCGGGAGGCGGATCATGATGGAGTCACGCCCTTGGTTTGCTTCGAGGCAAGCGACCCGGAAGGGGGAAGAGTACCGCTTGGAGAGGTGGAGCGAGGACTGATTTCCGGAGCATCGACATTCCTGTCGATCTTCAAGGCACGGGGATGTTGATCGACAGGAATGTCGATGCTCCCGAATCAGTTCGCCACGATGTTTACGAGGCGGCCGGGGACGACGATGACCTTGCGGACCGTCTTGCCGGCGGTGTGCTCCTGAACCTTCTCCGCGGCCTGGGCGGCGGCCTCGATGTCCTCCTTCGGGGCGTCCTTGGCGATGGTGATCTTGTCGCGGAGCTTGCCGTTCACCTGGACGACCATCTCGATCTCGGACTCGATCAGCGCCGACTCGTCGTGGGCCGGCCACGCCTGGGTGGCGAGCTGGGTGTCGTGACCGATAAGGCGGTTGAGCTCCTCGGTGAGGTGCGGGGCGAAGGGATTCAGCACCTGCAGCAGCAGGGTGAACTCCGCCTTGGGTACGACCTCGGCGGCGGTGAAGGCGTTGGTGCAGACCATCATCTGCGAGATCGCGGTGTTGAAGGACATGCGCTCGATGTCCTCGGTGACCTTTTTCACGGTCTCGTGGACGACCTTGAGCAGGGCCTTGTCGGTGCAGGGGACGTCCTGGACCTTGCTCGACACCTCCCACTCGCCGGCCTGGTCCTGCTCCATGGCCACGCGCCAGACGCGGGCGAGGAAGCGCGACACACCCTCGACCCCCTTCATCTGCCACGGCTTGGTGTCGGTCAGCGGGCCCATGAACATCTCGTACAGCCGCAGCGCGTCGGCGCCGTAGTCGCGGACGATGTCGTCGGGGTTGACGACGTTGCCGAAGGACTTGGACATCTTGCGTCCGTCCTCGCCGAGGATGAGGCCCTGGTTGACGAGGCGTTGGAACGGCTCCCGGGTCGACAGGTGGCCGAGGTCGTGGAGGACCTTGTGCCAGAAGCGGGCGTAGAGCAGGTGCAGCACGGCATGCTCGGTGCCGCCGACGTAGAGGTCGATCATGCCGGTGGCCGGGCCATCCTGGCCCGTCGCCGAAGCATCGTGGTTGGCGACGGGGCTGGAAGCCCCGGCCACGTTTCCGGACCAGTAACTCTCGGCTTCTTTGGAGATGAAGCGGTCGGAATTACGGGGGTCGCAGTAGCGCAGGTAGTACCAGCACGAGCCGGCCCACTGGGGCATGGTGTTGGTCTCGCGCTCCCACTGGTCGCTGTAGTGGATCCAGTCGGTCGCCTTGAGCAGCGGGCCGCGCGGGTCGCCGGTCGGCTTGAAGTCCTCCATTTCCGGCTGGAGCAGCGGCAGTTCGTTCTCGGGGATGGCGGCGTGCTCGCCGGTTTCGGAGTTCCAGATCAGCGGGAAGGGCTCGCCCCAGTAGCGCTGACGGCTGAACAGCCAGTCGCGCAGCTTGTACTGGATCTTGCGGACGCCTTTGCCTTCCGACTCCAGCCAATCGATCATCTTCGCCTTGGCCTCGGTGGTGGGGAGGCCGTCGAGGAAGCCGGAGTTCACGGCGGTGCCGGGGTCGGTGTAGCCCTGCCAGTCGGCGTCGCCGCTGGGCTGGACGACCTGCAGGACCGGCAGTTCGAACTTCTTCGCGAACTCAAAGTCGCGTTCGTCGTGCGCCGGGACGGCCATGATGGCGCCGGTGCCGTAGCCCATCATGACGTAGTCGGCGATCCAGACGGGGATCTTCTCGTTGTTGACCGGGTTGATCGCGTAGGCGCCGGTGAAGACGCCGGTCTTGTCTTTGTTCAGGTCGCCGCGCTCCATGTCGGACTTGCTGGCGCAGGCCTGCTGGTAGGCCTTGACCGCCTCGGTCTGGTCAGGCGTGGTGATCTGCTCGACCAGCGGGTGCTCGGGGGCGAGGACCATGTAGGTGGCCCCGAAGAGCGTGTCCGGACGGGTGGTGAAGACCGTCACCGAAGCGGGTTGCAAACCCGCTCTCCCTATTTCGAAGTGGACCTCCGCCCCCTCGCTGCGGCCGATCCAGTTCTTCTGCAGCAGCTTGATGCCCTCGGGCCAGTCGAGCGGGTCGAGTTCGTCGATCAGGCGCTGGGCGTACTTGGTGATGCGCAGCATCCACTGGCGCAGCGGACGGCGTTCGACGGTCTCGCCCTTGGCGCGCCATTCCTCGACCTCCTCGTTGGCCAGCACGGTGCCCATCGAGGGCGACCAGTTGACCGGCGCCTCGTGGATGTAGGCGAGGCGGACCTCGTCGATCTGCTCGCGGGTCCAGCCTTTGGCTTCGAGCTCGCTGACGGGCCTGGCCTTCTGGGCCTCCTCGTCGAAGTAGGAATGATAGAGCTGGAGGAAGATCCACTGGGTCCAGCGGACGTATTCCGGATCGGTGGTGGCGATCTCGCGGTCCCAGTCGTAGCCGAAGCCGAGCGACTTCAGCTGGCGGCGGAAGTTCTCGATGTTGGCCTCGGTGGTGACGCGCGGGTGCTGGCCGGTCTTGATGGCGTACTGCTCGGCGGGCAGGCCGAAGGAGTCCCAGCCCATCGGGTGGAGGACGTTGAAACCCTGGCGCGCCTTGGTGCGGCCGATGATGTCGGTGGCGGTGTAACCCTCGGGGTGGCCGACGTGGAGGCCGGCGCCGGAGGGGTAGGGAAACATGTCGAGGACGTAGAACTTCGGCTTGGAGGCATCGAAGTCGGCGTCGCCGGGATTCGGCGTGCGGAAGGTCTTCTCCTCATCCCAGACCTGCTGCCAGCGGGGCTCGAAATCGGGGAAGGGAAAGGGTTTGCGGCGGTCGTCACTCATGGTCCTCCAATCTCAAAGGCTCAATTTTCCAATGCCAAATGCCCTTGGCACGGGGCGCGGAACGTGGCGGACGCCGCTGGTTTTGAAAAGGAAAACCCCGGGGGGGAGGAAGGGAGCGGGGCGGAGGGTGAGGCTTTCTATCCGAGGGGAGGCGGTTCGGTTGGGCGGCGCGTGCCGATTTCATAATCGGCGTTCCTTGCGCTACCGCGCCGGGATGTGAATCACGGTGACCAGCTCTTCCTCGGGCGTGGTCTCGGGGTCGCTTTCGTAGATCTCGAAGGGAGCGACGCGTTTGCTGCCGTGGAAGACCCCGGAGCGGGCGTGCATCATGCCGGCGGCCCAGGCATTGCCGAGGTGACGGTAGGCGCCGGTGTGGCGGACCTGATAGGCGCGGCAGGCGGGGCGGGAGCCGGCGACGAAGCCGGCGGGAGCCTCCGCCGGGGCCTCGAGGAAGGGGAGGCAGACGGTGTAGTGGCAGACATCCTTGGCCGGTGACCATTTCCTCACCGTGGAGAACGGCGGCGCGCTGGGGCTGAGGTCAGCGCTCTCGAGCCACTCGCGGAGCCGGGCGAAGTCCTTCTCCATGTGCGGGCCGATCTCGCTGATCGGGCACTGGGTGTTGATCCCGACGTAGGCGGTCTCGGGGATGTCCGCGACGCCGGGGAACTCGAGCCGGCTCGGCATGGATCCGGTTTCGAGCTGATCCTTCATCATCGCCAGCCCGCGGTCGTAGTCGGAGCCGATGTAGCCCGCCATCATCGACTTCATCCAGAACATGAACCACGGCAGCGAACCGGTCATCGTCCAGGTCACCTCGGTGCCGCCGTCGCGCTCCGCAAACCGGAATCCGACGGTATTGGTGGACTTCCACGGCTTGAGGAAGGTGAGCGAGTAGTCGATCGACCGGGCCTCCTGCTCTCCGGCCACCTCGATGAAGCCGCTGCCGCTGACCGGCCCCTCCCAGTCGTAGCGCTTGCCGTCGTCGGCGAAGGTGAGCTTCGCCTGCGGGTCGCAGATGAGCCAGGGCGACCACTTCGGCCAGTTCCTGAAATCCCGGACGTGGGCGAACACGGCGGCCGGTGGGGACGCGATGGCGAGGGAGCGGGAGACGTCGAAGGAAGGCATGGTGAGGGTATGGGGGAAAGGGAGTCCGGAGGGAAGGTTGGAGTGCGCGTGGCTTGCCACCGCTTTTGAGCCACCGGGTGGGATCGCAGCTCCAGAGGTAGCGCTTGGTGGAATGAGCGCTTTCCAGACTTTTTCATCTCTCCGAGGAAGCCCGACTCACCCATCGCTCGAAAGCGGGGGCAAGCCGCCGCAAATGTATAATGCCTGGCATACAGTTGTTGGCGAAGTCGGACGCCGCCGCTTTTGAGCGAGGTGGGAGCGTGTTTTCCCTGGGGCCCGGATGGGTGAGAAAAGCGCTTTTTTTCTCCGGGCGGTGCGCCGGATGGGGCGGGGGCTCCGAGGTAGGCCGAAAGCGGGGGCAAGCCCCCGCACTCCAAAAAAAGCCCGCCGCGGCACGGGGCCGGGGCGGGCTGGGAAAATCGGGGAGGGGAAGGATCAGGCCTCCTTCTTCGGCTCGTAGTCCGCGACCAGCTTCTTGAGCATCTCGACCCACTTGTCGGGGTCGTCACCGGATTCACCGAGGTCCTTTGACACCTTGTTGCCCTCGTGGTCGAGGAGCCAGACCGTCGGATAGCCGCCGGCGAGGTACTGGTCCTTGAGCTTCTCGTTCTGCGCCTTGAGCTCGGCCGGAAGCTCTTTCTTCCGGGGGAAGTCGGCTTCCATCAGGATGAGGTTGTCCTTGGCGTAGTCCTTGAAAGTGTCGGTCGAGAACACCTTCTTCTCGAGGCGGATGCACCAGCCGCACCAGTCGGAGCCGGTGATGTTGATGAGGATGGGCTTGCCGGTCTTCTTCGACTCGGCCTTCGCGGCGTCCCAGTCGGTGCCCCAGCCCTCGGCGAACGAGAGACCGGCGGTGACGAGCAACAGGGCGGCGGAACGGAGGAGTGTTTTCATGTCGTCGGGAAGGTTCAGTCGAGATCCTTGTTCTCAAGCGACTTTTCGAGATGGGCGAGGAATTTCTCGGTCGTCGGGTACTGCGACGCGAAGAAGCGGGTGAATTCCTTCCCCTCGGCATCGAACAGGATCACGGTCGGGAAACCCTCGATCTTGTATTTCTCGGCGTAGGGCTGGTTCTTCTTCTTCAGGTCCTGGTCGCCCTTCGGGAAGTCGAGCTCGACGAGAATGAAGTCCTCCGAGGCCTTGTCGACGAACTCCTTCTTCGAGAAGACGTTCTTGCGCATGGCGATGCACGGCGGGCACCAGTCGGAGCCGGTGAATTCGACGAGGACCGGCTTGTCTTTCTCCTTGGCTTCCTTGAAGGCCGCGTCGAGATCGGTGCTCCAGCCTTCGAGCGTATTGGCGAAGGCGGTGCTCACCAGGGCGGCGGCACCGAGCGTGAAGGCGGCAAGATGGGTGATTGCTTTCATCAGGGGGTTGGCGTCGCCAGTGGCCGGATTATTTCAAATTTCTGGTGGGGAGGGGTTCGAGAAACAGGTCGCACAAGTCCTACAGGTCCTATGGAGCTGCGCCAGCGCTTTCCAAGGACGGCCAATCGCGCTAGCCAAGGCCCCGTGAATTCCGAGAAGCCCAGACTGGTGGTGGCGACACGCAACGCGCACAAGGCGGAGGAGATCCGGCAGATGATCGGGGATCGCTTCGAGGTCCTGGATGCCACCGCCTTCCCGGATCTGCCGGAGGTCGAGGAAACCGGGACGACCTTTCTCGAGAATGCCACGCTCAAGGCGCTGGCGGTGAGCCGGGAGGTCGGGGGGCTGGTGCTTTCCGACGACTCGGGGCTGGAGGTCGACGCGCTCGACGGCCGGCCGGGCGTGTGGTCGAGCAGCTTCGGTGGCGACGAGGGCAACCACGCGAAGAACAACGAGCGGATGATGCGCGAGATGAAGGGCGTGGAGGAGCGCGCCGCGCGGTTCCGCTGCGTGATGGTGCTGGCGCGCGACGGCGAGGTGGTGGCGGATTTTTCCGGAGCGGTCGAGGGCCGCATTCTCGACGGCCCGCAGGGCGAGGGCGGTTTCGGCTACGACCCCCTGTTCGCGCCGGAAGGGCATGACGAGAGCTTCGCCGAGCTGGGCAGCGAGGTGAAGAACGGCATGAGCCATCGCGGGCGGGCGCTGGCCCAGGTGACGGCGTGGCTTGAGCAGGGAGCATGAAACTCCGTCTCCAGCGCCGGGGGCGCCAGATGGGCAAGGGCTGCGGCATCCTGTTCGGCGTCGGCTGGACGCTGTTCAGCTCGATCTTCGTGGTGGTCGGCCTGTGGGCCTTCTGGAGCAGCGAGAAGATCCGGGCGTGGGACGAGCTGCCGTGCACGATCGAGCGCTTTGAAATCGCCGACGATCCCGATGCCGATCCGCCGTTCTCGGTGGACCTGCTTTTCCGCTACCGGGTCGAGGGGACGTGGCGCGAGGGCACCCGCCTGCGCAACGAGGACCGCTCGGGTGCCGACGATTACGAGGACCTGGTCGAGCTGCGCGCGGAGCTGGACGAGCCGACCTGTCGGGTGAATCCGGAGAACCCGGACGAGGCCGTGCTGCTCGCGGGTGGCGAGGGGACGTGGTTCGGGCTGGTGTTCGCCGCCTTCGGTGGCTGCTTCGTGCTGGTCGGGATCGGTCTGATCCTCAACGCGATCCGCGAGGGGAAGCCGTCGAAGGCGAAGTCGGCGTCGGGAGACGGTGAGATGGGGGGCGTGCTGGGATGCGGCTTCTTCGGGCTCTTCGCCGCGGCCGGTGTCGGCATGTTCTTCGGCGCGGTGGTCCCGAAGGCGATCGAGTACTTCGCGATGAAGGGCTGGGTGGAAACGCCGGCGGAGGTGGTGTGGTCACGGGTGCGATCCCATCATGATGACGACGGCACGACTTACTCCGCGGATGTCTTCTACCGCTACGAGTTCGGGGGTTCGGAGTACCGTTCGAACCGCCGCGGGATCATGAGCGGCAGCTCGAGCGGTCGCTCGGGCAAGGAGCGCTTCGTCCGCGATCATCCGGCGGGCACGGGCATCGTCTGCTACGTCGATCCGGACGAGCCGTGGAGGGCGGTGCTGGAGCGCAAGCTCGGCTGGTGGGGCCTGTTCGCGTTGTTTCCGCTGCCTTTTGCGGCGGTCGGACTGGGTGGGCTGTGGTGGTGCTTCGTCGGCAGCAAGCGCAAGGCGAAGCGGGGCCGCTCGGTGTCCGCCGACGCCGCGTTGGCGGCATCGTCGCCGGACCTGGTGACCCGGAGCGGCAGCGTCGGGCGCCGGCTCCTCCACGTGCTGGGGGCGGTCGCGATCGCGGCGTTCTGGAACGGCATCACCGGAGTCTTCGTCTGGCAGGTCCGGGAGGGATGGAAAAACGGGGAGAGCCCGTGGTTCCTGACGCTCTTCATGATCCCCTTCGTGCTGGTGGGCATCGGACTCATCCTCCACATCTTCTATCGTTTCTTTGCCATCTTCTCGCCGCGCTATGCGGTTTCGATTGGAAATCGTCATCTCGCTCCGGGGGGCGCGACCGAGGTGAGCTGGGAACGTCGCGGCGGGGGCGGCGAGCCGCGCAAGCTGTCGCTCTGGTTGATCGGTCGCGAGGAGGCGACCTACCGGCGCGGCACCAGCACCACCACCGACACCGCGGTCTTCCACGAGACGCCGCTTTTCGAAACCGAGACGCGGATGATGATGCCGAAGGGGAGGGTGGCGCTCGAGCTGCCGGCCGACGCGGTTCCGAGCTTCCGCGGCCAGCACAACAAGGTCCGCTGGTTCGTGCGGCTGCAGGCCGATGTGCCGGGGCGTCCGGACGTCGGCGACGAATACGAAATCGAGGTGCGCCCGGCATGACGACGATCGAACTTGAGAACGACGGGGTCTTCCGACCCGGAGAGACGCTCCGCGGTCGCGTGGTGCTGGCCGAGGGCGTGCCGTCGCGCGGCCTCGAGCTCCGCCTTTTCTGGATGACCCGCGGGCGCGGCACCGAGGAAGTGGGCGTGGTCGGGATCGAACCGCTGCGGGACTTCGAGTTCGCCTTCGACCTGCCGACGGCGCCGCCGAGTTTCAGCGGAGCGCTGGTGGGGGTCGTGTGGGCGGTCGAGCTGGTGGACGGGGACGGCGACGGCGAGGGACTGGCGATGGCCGAGTTCGTGATGGCGCCCGGCGGCGAGGAACTCCGGCTTGGCGAGGTGGCGGAGCCGCAGCACCTCGAGCGTCGCAAGTGGTGGAAGAAGCACCTGTGAGCGCGACCTCCAACCCGTTCTCGACCGGTCGGCTCGAACGCCTGCTCGCCTTCGAGCCGGGCCTGGTGGGCGAAACTTGGGAGGCGCTGGAGGATCGTTGGAACTCCCTCGGCCGCCGGGCCTGCGTGACCGGTCACCACGGGGCGGGGAAGACGACGTTTCTGGATGCCTTCGCCCGCCGGCTTGGCGCTCCGGTGCGGCGGCTGTTCTTCAACGATCGCCACCGGCGGCTGAACGCGGCGGATCGAGAAGCGCTCGAGGAAGTCGAGGGAGTGGTGGTGCTGCTCGACGGGGACCGGCATCTTCCGTGGCGCGATCGACGAACCCTCCGCCGGGCGCTGGAGCCGGCGGCCGGCGTGCTGAGCGCGCGTCATCGGGCGGGTGACCTGTCGGTGCTGATCGAGTTGAGCGTGGATCTGGCGCTGGCGCGTCGCCTTCTGAACCGGATCGATACGGATTTCGCCGAAGCCCTGGACGCGTCGCTCCCGCGGCTTTTCAAACGGCACCGGGGAAACCTCCGCGAGCTGTGGCTGGAGTGCTACGACCTTTGGGGGGCGAGGGCATCAGCTCCAACTACTTCGGATGTAAAAACTTTTTGAAAATCTTAAGGGAGTCTGGTATCACGTGCTCATGAATCGTCGTGCGTGGATCGCGCTCTCGGCTTCGGCGTTCGGTTTCACCGCCTGTGGTCGGCAGATCAAGGCGCGGCAACCGGTGTCCTACAGCTTCGACTACGGCCGCACCGCGATGCTTCGCGGGGGCCTGGCCTACGCGCCGAAGGGGGCGCCTGAGGCGGTCAAGCGTGCCATCTGGGCCGGCAACCGCCTGCAGAACAAACCCTACAAGTGGGGCGGGGGCCATGCGGTGCTCGATGACACCGGCTTCGACTGCTCCGGAGCGGTCTCCTACGTGCTCCGGCACGCCGGCCTGCTGAACGGGCAAATGCCTTCGAGCGGCTTCTTCAGCTACGGCGATCGCGGTGAGGGGGACTGGATCACGATCTTCGTGCGGAAAGGGCACGTCTTCATGACGGTTGCCGGACTGCGCCTCGACACCGGCTGGGGCTCCAACCGCAGCGGGCCTCGATGGCTGACCAAGACGCGTCCGGGGAAGGGCCACATCATGCGCCATCCGCCGGGCTACTGATCACGCCTCGCCGTTCTTCACGCGCTCGACCGGGTCGTCCTTCCACATGAAGAGCGCCTTCACGACGTCCATGAAGTCGGCCTTGAGCGTGTGAGCCTCGCGCTCGATCTGAACGGCGGCCATGGCGACCTCCGGCTCCTCGTCGGGTGCGGTGGGACTCTCGGTGAGGTCGAAATTGTCGAGCAGCATGTCGCGGATCTCGGTGTGGATCGCGAGCAGCTCACGAGCGGGCTCGACGAGCGGGTGGTCCTTTTCAGACGCCGCGAGGGCCTCTCGGAGGTCGGCCTCCGCGACTTGCAGGCGATCTTTCAGGGTGGCGCAGACTTCTCGTGTCGGGGAATCGGGCATGGAGCATCATGGCACGGCCCCGGTTCCGCGCAAGAGATCGGAGGTTGCCGACCCCCCGGGCGCGGGGAAATGATCGGCCACCTGATGGAGGCGAGCCGACCCAATGCCGACGAAAGCCGGGTGATGAACGTGTCGCTCGGCGTCGCGGTCGTGCTGCTGGTGGCCAAGGTGACCGCGGCGATCGTCACCGGATCGGCCGCGATCTATTCGGACGCCGCGGAATCGGTCACGCACGTCCTCGCGGTCGGCTTCGCGGCGTGGGCCTTGCGGCTTTCGCACAAGCCGTCGGACGAAACCCATCACTTCGGCCACGACAAGGTGGCCTTCTTTTCGGCGGCGCTGGAGGGCGCGATGATCAGCGCGGCGGGCGTGCTCATCTTCTACGAGGCGGTGCGCCAGTTCCGGCTCGGCTCGCCCGTCGACGAGCTGGAGCTCGGGCTGTGGCTCACCGGCGGCGCGGCGGTGGTGAACGCCGTGCTCGGCGTCGCGCTGGTGCGGGTGGGACGACGGCGGAAGTCCGGTCTGCTCGAGGCCAATGGCGAGCACGTGCTGGCGGATGTTTGGACCAGCGTCGGGGTGATGGCGGCGCTCTTCATGGTGAAGTGGACCGGCCAGGGCTGGTGGGATCCGCTTTTTGCCGGGATTGCCGCGGCCAAGCTGCTGTGGACCGGGATCGGCCTGATGAAGCGGAGCTTCGGCGGATTGATGGACGAGGCGGACCTCGAGGTCGAGGCCAGCGTCCGTGAGTTGCTCGAACGCGAGTGCGGAGCGCGGGGGATTTCCTACCACAACCTGCGCCACCGCCACTCGGGGAGGACGCACTGGGTCGAACTGCACCTCGTGATGCCCGACGACATGAGTGTCCGCCGTGCCCACGAGGAGGCGACCGAGATCGAATCCGGCATCGCCGCCCTGCTCGAGCCGGAAGGCCGCGTGATCACCCACCTCGAGCCCCGCTCGGCCGAGCACAGCGAGGAAGATTGGGAGGCGAGGTAGGAGCGCCGGTTGTGAAACCGGCATCTGCGGTGCCTCGGAAGAAGCCGGTTTCACAACCGGCGCTCCAATCGTTGCTCATTTCCTGTCACAATCCCTCCGGCTCGGATCAATGAACCGTGAAGAGCCATGCAAGCTGCGACCGTCATTGATTTCCCCGCCATGGACCGAGCCCGATTCGCCGACCTGATCCGCGAGCATCACCGGGGGCTGCTGGCCTACGCCACCGCCCTCGTGAAATCCGAAGCCGCCGCCCGCGATCTGGTGCAGGACGCCAGCGTGGCGGCCTGGCAGAGTCTGGCGAAGTTCGACGTCACCCGTGATTTCGGCACCTGGATGCGGGGAATCGTCCGCAACAAGTGGCGGGAGTACTGCCGCCGGGCCTCGCGCGAGGTGCCGCTCGACGAGGAGACCCTGTCCCGCCTCGAGCGGCCCTTCGAGTCGTCGCCCGACGACGCCGCGCTCTTCGATCGCCTGGCCGAGTGCCGCGGGAAGCTTCCCGCGCCGATGGCCGACGCCGTGCGTCTCACCTACGACGAAGGTCGTACGTCGGACGATGCCGCCGAACTGCTTTCCACCACCGCCGCGGCGCTGCGCAAGCGCCTGGAGCGGGCTCGCGAGGCGCTGCGCCTCTGCCTGTCCCGCGATGCCTGAACCCCGAACCTTGATTCTACAGCCATGAAACCGGAAGACGAACTGATCGACGCCCTGCTCAGGGAGCAGGCCCGCAAGCGCGACGCCTACGAGGAGTTGCTGGCGTCCATCGAGAAGGCCCTCGACGACGAGGGCGAGGGAGGATCCCGAACCGTTTCGAAATGGCGGCGTGCGTTGCCGCTGTCCATCGCCGCCGGCATTGCGATCGGTGGGGCGGTCATCTACCAGCAGAATCGCGAGTTTGCGCCGGAGTTGGCGGTGCACGAGGTCGAGGCACCGCTGCAACCGACGCCCGGACCAGCGTTGGCCGACGAAGTCGCCCGGATGGAGGCCGCACCGCCGGAGATGGCCGCGATGGACGAGGCGCCGCCGCAACCCCGGGCGATGTCGGTCCCTCCGGCGCCGGCGGCGGGTGATCCGACCGGCCTGAAGGAGCAGGCAGCAGGTCGGGAGCGGGCGGAAGCGGTGCCGTCTCCGCGGATGGTGCGGCCTCCCGCCTCCCGCAAGGTGGATCCCTCCCGAGTCGTCGGAAGCAGGGTTCAATCGCCCGCTCCCCTGTCCGAATCCGAGGCGTTGACGCTCGAAGTCCCGGTCGAGGATTCCGCAGCCATCACGGACGCAGACAAGCCTCTCATTACGGGTGAAGGCGTCGCAGACGGGCTGACGACGGGGAGGGCGGTTGCCATCGATGGTGAACTCAAAGCCTTGAGGCAGAAGCTCGATGCGCCATCGATCAGCGACGCCAACAAGCAGGAGCTTTATCGTGAATGGCAGGAGAAGTCCGCTGAGCGGCACGCCTTGGGAGGTTTCGGTGATCTCTCTCGCGAGAACTACGGTCGACTCGTCGATCAACCCTGGAAATCCCCATGGGACGAGGCGCTTTCGACCTTCTCGATCGACGTCGACACCGCTTCCTACACCAACATCCGGCGGATGATCCGCGAGGGTCGCCCGATCCAGCCGGACGCGGTGCGCATCGAGGAACTGGTCAACTACTTCGACTACACCTATCCGCAGCCGGAGGGCGACAGTCCCTTCGCGGTGGGCAGCCTGCTGGCGACCTGCCCGTGGCAGCCCGCGCACCTGCTGGCGCGGGTTTCCATCAAGGGCCGCGAGATCGAGAACAACGCCCGTCCGGCCTCGAACCTGGTGTTCCTGATCGACGTCTCCGGCTCGATGCAGTCGCCCGACAAGCTGCCGATGCTCAAGCGGGCGATGGCGACCCTGATCGATTCGCTCGACGAGCGCGACCGGGTCGGGATCGTCGTCTACGCCGGCACCGAGGGCGTGGCGCTTTCACCGACCGAGTTGACGGAGGACGGCAAGTCGGTGGCGCTGCGGGCGATCGGCAAGCTGGAATCCGGCGGCTCGACCAATGGCGGCGCGGGAATCTCCCGGGCCTATCAGATGGCGCTGAAGCATCGCGTCGACGGCGGTGTGAACCGGGTGATCCTCGCCACCGACGGCGACTTCAACGTCGGCACGACCGGTCAGGGCCAGTTGGTGGACATGGTGAAGGGGCACGCCGCCGAGGGTGTGAGCCTGAGCGTGCTCGGCTTCGGCACCGGCAACCTCAACGACGCGATGCTCGAGGCGATCACCAACGACGGGAACGGCAACTACTTCTACGTCGACGGCGACACTGAGGCGAAGCGGGTTTTCGAGCAGAAGCTCACCGGCACGCTGGTGACCATCGCCAAGGACGTGAAGATCCAGGTCGAGTTCAACCCCGGCAAGGTGAAGGCCTACCGCCTCATCGGCTACGCCAACCGCGTGCTGCGCAACCAGGATTTCAACGACGACAAGGTCGATGCCGGCGACATCGGCGCGGGCCACACGGTCACGGCCTTCTACGAAATCGTGCCGGTGGGCGTGGACGCGCCGGACACGGGCGAAGTGGACGAACTGAAGTATCAGCGCCCCGCGGATCGCCGCGAGGTGATCGATAGCGACGAATGGCTGACGCTGAAGCTCCGCTACAAGCATCCCGAGGGCGAGAAGAGCCGCCTGATCAAGACACCGGTGACCGGCGAGCCGATGAAATGGGAGGAGGCCGGCACCGATTTCCGCATGGCCTCCGCCGTCGCGCTCTTCGGGATGAAACTGCGCGGCATGGACGAGGTCGCCGAGATCGGCTGGGACCGCGTCGAGGAAATCGCCAGGCCGGCCCTCGCCGACGACCTCGACGAGCGCCGCGCCGAGTTCCTCGGGCTGGTGGGGGAGCTGGAGTGAGGATTGGGGAGAGGGCGGCAGGAGCCACGCGGTCCTTCCGCGCCGGACCCCCTGAGGCGGGATGCGGCCGCTATGCGGGCCAGTGGCGGGAGAAGATCACCAGTCTCCGGGCGGCGCGGGTGGTGGCCATGTAGAGGAGGCGGGTGTGGGCGGCGGCGCGTTCGGCACGGGCTTCGGAATCGAGGCGGGGGTTGCCCTCGGCCTCGAGCAGGGTGTCGATGCCGAGCAGGAAAACCACGGCGGCTTCGAGTCCGGTGGCGGAGTGAAAACGGGCAATGGAGCAGAAGGGCTCGGGTGGAGGACTGCCGCGATCGTCGAGGTCGGCGACTTCATTGGCGCCGAGTTTCCTGCCCAGCGCGGCGGCGACGCCACGGGTGGCACCGCTGTCGGCGTGAAGGATGAGGATGTTGCCGCGGAGCTGCGGGCTTTCATCCCGCAGGCGGGAGAGTTCGTCGCCGAGGTGGCGCAACGCGGCTTGGGGGCGAAGCCGGAGGACCCGGGGTTCCTCGCCGACCTCGTCGATGGTCCCGAGTTCGTCGTCGGTGGGTGGATCGAGATCGTCGGCGGTGTCGGGGTGGAGCGTGCGGCGGTGTTCGACGAGTCCGCGGGCGAACCCGAAGATGCGGCGCGTCGAGCGGTAGGGTTTGGCGAGGCGGTTCGAGCGGCCGCGGACATCGATGCCGGCGGCCGACCAGCTTTCGCGGCGTTTGAGGAACCCCTGGGTCGGGTCGGCGGCCATGAAGAGCTGGCCGCCGGGAGCCAGCGAGGCGAGGACGGGCTCGAACCAGACCTTGGCGAAGAACTGCGCCTCGTCGATGAAGATGAACTCGTATTTCCGTAGTAGTTCGGGATCGCGCCGGGCTTGGTCGCGGAAACGCAGGGCCTGCTCGTGCCAGTCGCTTTCGTCCGCCCGCGCCATTTCCTCGCGATGACGCCGGAGCAACTCCCAGATGGCGCGGCGGCGCTCGGTGCCGAGGCCTTTCAGGCGTCCGGTGCGTTCGAGGGCGAGGTAGTCGTCGAGCGAGTCGAGGCCGAGGTCGCGCAGGTAGCCGATTTCCTCGGCGATGAAGGCGGGCGTGAGCTTGTCGAAATCGTGGCCCTGCATCAGGGCGCGGACCCGTTCCTCCATGCGGTAGTCGGGCACCATGCTGCCGGGTCGATGCGGCGACTGGCTCCAGGACCACGAGAAGAAGGTGCGCCATTCGATCCGGGGGGCGCGGCCGGCGGCGGCGGTGAGGCGTCGCTCGAGTTCGCCGTTGATCGGGCGGTTGTGGGTGAGGACGAGCAGGCGGGCGCCGCGGTTGAGGCGGGCGGCGAGCAGCGCGCGATGGAGCAGGACGAGCGACTTGCCGCAGCCGGCCGGGCCGGTGACGAGGCGGGTCTCGAAGCGGCGCGCCTCGATCTCCAGCTCGCGGGGCAGCTCGATCTCCAGCTTGGCGAGTGACTCCTGGGTGAGGTCGAGGAAGGCGGGCTGCAGGGATTCGCCGGCGCCGCGACGGGCGAGCGGGACGCGCGCGGCGGGTGTGGCGATGACGGACTCCGGCGTGAAGCGGGCGCGCAGCCGCAACAGCACCGGCTGCGGCACGGCGGCCCCGGCGAGCGACTTGAGGTGATCGCCGAAGTCCTCGGCCTTGCGCTGCCTGAGGCCGAGGAAGGCGACGCCGGTGTCCTCCGTGCGGAGCTTTTCGATCCCGTCGATCGTTTCTTCATCGACATTGGGAAAGACCAGCAGGCAACGGACGAGATTCTCGTCTTCGGGATCGAGCACCTCGCGGAACCCGGCCGATTCCTCCAGCGACTCGGCGGTGATCTTCTCCTCGTCGAGGAAATCCGGCTGCAGGGCGCGGTCGGCGAGTTGCTGGCTGGTGTCGGCGATCTTGATCAGGAAGGCGTGGTGCCCGCGCCAAAGTACGAGAAATCCCGGAGTTCGCAGCGGCTCCATCCGCAGCCAGATCCGGAAGTCGTCGCTGAGTCCGCGCAGCAGGCGGAACATCAACTGCACCGACTTCCGCGCCGAGGCCGGTGGCTTGTCCGGGATCATCACCGCCATCACCCGCCTCCTTTCCGGTCCGGTGCGAGGCAGCCGTCGCGGACCGCCTCGCGATGCCAGGAGGAGAAGCAGACCGCGCCCGGATCGCCGGCGTCGGCGAGGCTTTCCGCGGTATCGATCAGGCCGCGCGAAGCGACGACCACGAGCTTGCGCCGGGCGCGGGTGACGGCGACGTTCCAGCGCTGTGGCTGGAACAGGAAGCCGGCGAGGCGGCGGATCCAGTCGGGCCGGGCGGAGGCGAGGCTCACGAGGATGACGTCGCGTTCCTGGCCCTGGAAGCGTTCTACGGTGTCCACCGTAATCCGGCGGTGCAGCGAGGTCGTTTCCGTCGGAATGCGCAGCACCGAGCGGATCGCGGCGGCCTGGGCGCGGTAGGGGGTGATCACGCCGATGTCCTCGGGCCGGACGCCGCCGCGAATCAGCTCGCGGACGAGATTGGCCACGGTCTGGGCTTCATGTTCCGAGCGAACGGTGGACCGGTCGCCGTCGCCGATGTCGAGGCTGACGGCGTGGTCTGTTAGCAGGGCGGGGTGGCGCGGCGCGGGGTCGAGCGCGAGGTGCAGGTTGCTGCGGCAGGTCAGGCGTCCGCCATAGAAGGTGGCCGAGGGCCAGGCGGCGAGCTGCTCGTTGAGCCGCCAGGTTTCCTCCAGCATGGTGTCGAAACCGCGGTCCTTGAGCAGGCGGAAAATCGAGGTCTCCGGGGCGGCGCGATCCTTGGAGATCATCACCGGCGGAAGCTGGAAGTCGTCGCCGAAGAACAGCCAGCGCTCGCCGCGCAGCATCGCCATGACCGCGACCATCACGGTCACCTGCGAGGCCTCGTCGATGACCACGGTGTCGAACTCCGCCTCCCTGAGTCCGGTGAATTCCGACCACAGGGCGAAGGGGGTGGCACCGACCACGCAGGCGCCGCTTTCCTCGATGAGACCGCTTTCGGCGTAGCTCTCGAAATGCTCCACCACTCCGCGGGCGAGCATCGCCGGGCCGATCTTCACCACCCGGACGTGGTCGGGCAGCAGCTTTCGGCAACCTTCGAGGGCGTGCTGGATGGCGCGGTGGGTGGGGCCGGTCACAAGCACGCGTTCGCCCCGCTCGACGAGCCGCCTCACGACTTCCGAGAGCACGAAGGTCTTGCCGGTGCCCGGCGGTCCCTGGACGAGATATCCGTCCTGCGTGGCGACGCAGGCGGCGATCGCCTCCTGTTGCGAGTCGTGCCAGCTCACGTCCTCCGGTCCGCCTTCCTCAAGCTCATCCATGGTGGTCGAAAAGGCCTCTCCCTCGGTCTCGCCACCCGTTTCGCCCATCAGAAAGGGAAGGATCATCTCCCGGCCCCGAACCGTCTCCGCGAGGGCCCGGGTCGCTTCCGCGAAACGCGGGCCGAGATCGATGAAATCGCGGTCGAGCACCCAGCCGTCGGAATCCGCCCCGGGCATTTCGCCCCACCAGCGCCAGAGATGGATGCCGTCGTCATCCTCGCCGAGGTGGATGAACTTTCCGGTCGGGGCGTGCGGGTTGTCCCGGCTGAGGCAGAGGAAATCGCCCTCGCGGAGGCGGCAGGCGTCGTCATCGACCGGCACCGCGAAGAGCTGGCGGTCGTGGATCCTTCGCAGATGGGTGACGCGCAGTGCGTCGCCGTCGGCGAGGCGTTCGGCGAGCGGCGTGCGCCAGATTTCCTCGGCCGCGGACCGCTGGGCCTGAAGCTCGCGCCGCCATCCGGACTCCAGCGATTCCAGCCATGCCGAGCGTTGCGCGTCCCCATCCATCGGTGGGCGGAGATTCCCAAGTCGAAGGGTTGTTAGGAAGGGGAAAGCCTCACGCGAAGATGCGGGGTGCCCGGACGCGCGATCGACCGGATCAATGTCCGGGAAGGAGTTTGCCCAGTTTGGTCAGCCGCGAGCGGATCGCTCCCTCGGTTCGACCGTGCCGAGTGGCGAGTTCCCCAAAACCCGTCCCGTTCTCGAAACGCTCCACCAGCACGGCATCCTCTTCCGCGCTCCACGGCTGGCCGGCCTTCTTCGGCAGCGAAGCCCGGCGGGCATCGCGCCTGCCCTCCCTGGCCAGCGCGTCCCTTGCGGCGGCGAGCGCACGGCGCACCTTGGGGTCGTGGAGAATGCTCGTTTCCCCGAGGTCATCGGCGGTCATCGGATGCACGCCGTCGGCCAGCGCCTCGATGATGGCGAGATTCCAGGCCGCCACATCTTCAGCCTGCTTGTCGATCCCGTCCGGTTCCGGTTGCTCGTCGCGGGACATGGCGCCGAGTCTGAGACACGGGACCGTGATTTCAATCCCCGGGATTGCCACGCCGATCCGCCGCGACCCGCTCAAGGACGCGCGGTTTCAGGAAAATAGCTGCCACGTGCGGCGTTTCCGGCTCGGAGGTGGACAGGACGTTGGCTCCGGAGTGCCGCCGGGGTCATTGACAGACCTGCCCTTGTAATGTATCCGGAAATGTATGAAAACCATCACGGTCAATGTATCCGAGCCGGTGTATGAGGAATTCCGGGAGTATGCCCGCAAGGTGGATCGCAAGGCTTCGGAGTTGATTCGCGAGGCGATGGAGCTGTATCGGCAGCAACACATGCAGCGGCGGACTTCGCTGCGAAACCGTCATCCGGCCTCGGTCGGCGGGCCGATCCGACCGATCACGGGCGAGGACGACATTCTTGGGGAGATGCTCGATGACTCACGGGATTGACACCGACTTTCTGGTCGCGGTGGAGATCCGCGAGCATCCGTTTCACGGTCCGGCCGATGTCCTGCTGCAATCGCTGCTGGCGGACGGCCACGATCTGGCGCTCGCCCCGCAGACCCTGGCGGAGTTCATTCACGTGGCGACCGATCCGAGGCGAATGCCGCAGCCGCTCGTGATGGCCGAGGCGATCCGGCGGGCGGAGGATTGGTGGCAGGCGGCGGAGGTGGTCAGGGTATTGCCCGATGGCGAGGCGGTGGCGGATTTCCTTGCCTGGCTTTCCCGCCACGGTCTCGGGCGGAAGCGCTTGCTGGACACCCTGCTGGCGGCGAGCTTCCGCCGGGCCGGCGTGAAGCGGTTGATCACCAACAACGAGCGCGATTTCGCGGTGCTCGGGTGGTTCGAGATCGTGACCTTTCGGGGTTGAAAGGAGTGAGCGGTGCCGGCGGGTGGAGCGCCGATTATGAAATCGGCATCGTCTGTTCACCAACTTCCGCGCCATTCATCCCCCCGGGCGGCACCTCGACGGTGGTGTCTTGGGCACCTCGAACGCATGCCGATTTCATCATCGGCGTTCCGCTCCGCCTTCGATTTCCGCCGCCTCCGCGAGCGACTTCTCCGCCGCCTTTCGATGTTCCTCCGCCTCGTCGGCGAGGTCGCTTTCGATGAGGAGTCTGGCGACTTTCTCCTTCCTGGCGGCGAAGGCCCGCAGCTCGGCGATGCGTTGCTTCTGCTCTTCGGTGAGCGCCGGCTTGCGGGGTTCGGGCGGCGGGTCGCCGGCGAGGTGACGGGTGGCGCGGGTGTTGAGCGTGAGCAGGCCGGTGTCGGCGAGTTGTTGGATGGCGCCCCAGGTGGCGGGGTCGAGGACGTGGAGCCGCGGGGTGGTGCCGCGCCAGTCGGTTTCGCGGTGGAGTTCCGCGACGGCGGGCCGGCGGGATTCGTCGCGCAAGACGGTGATCAGGACCGGCTCGGCACCGCTGGGGAGCATCGCCTCCTGGCAGTGGACCAGCGCGTCGCCGAGGGCCTCCCGGGCGCGATCGACGAAATGGGCGGCCGGGTCGGCGGGCGGGGTTTTCGGCTTGGCGGCCTTTCCTTTCGGGACGGTGCCGAGGAATTGCTGGAGCCGGGCCAGGTTGGCTTCGCGACCGCGCTTGAGTTTGGTTTTTGAAAGGGCGTCGTCGGAGCCGTCGAGGACGCCTTCGGCGAGGTTCATCTTGTTGGCCAGGGTGCCGAGCATCTGGTGCTCAAGCGTGTCTTCGGCGACGAGGTTGATGACGGTGACCGGGCGCTCCTGGTGCTTGCGCCAGGCGCGGGCGATGCGCTGCTCGAGGCGGGCGGGGTTCCAGGGGAGGTCGCAATTGATGACGACGCTGGCGTTCTGGAGGTTGAGGCCGACACCGCCGGAGTCGGTGCTGAGAAAGAGGCGGCAGCCGGGGTCTTGGCGGAAGGCGAGGATTTCGCCGCGGCGCTTCTGCTGGGGCACGGTGCCGGTGTGCCAAGCGTAGCCGATGCCGCGCTGTTCGGCGAGGTCGCGGACCTTTTTGAGCATGCCCTCCCATTCGGAAAAGATGATGACCTTCACGTCGGGATCGGAGAGCGCGTCGTCGAGGATGCCGTCGAGTTCTTTGAGCTTGGGGCAGTGGTCGCAGTCGCGGTTCTTGATGATCGAGGGTGAGTCGCAGATCATGCGCATCATGCCTAACAGAATCATCAGCAGGTCGGACTCGTCCTTTTTCAGCGGCCGTTTGAGCGAGCGCTGGATGAGCTGGTAGGCCTGCTGCTTGACCTCGTCGTATTCGTCGCGCATGGCGCGGGTGAGCTGGACGAAGTGGTTGCGGTCGGTGCGATCGGGCAGCTCGGTTTCGACGTGGTGCTTGCGGCGGCGCAGCAGCACGGGCTTCACCCGCTCGCGCAGGGCGGGGAGGTTCTTGTAGTTTTCGGGGCGGCCCTTTTCATTGAGTTCGTAGAACTCGCGGTTGAAGCGGAACAGCGGGCCGAGCAGGGCGGGGTCGAGGAAATCGACGATGGAGTAGAGCTCGTCGATACGGTTTTCGATCGGGGTGCCGGTGAGGACGAAGGCGTAGCGGCTTTGCAGGCGCTTGACCGCCTGGGCGGTCTTGGTGGCCCAGTTCTTGATCCGCTGGGCCTCGTCGAGGATGACGATGTCGGGGCGCAGGTTCTCGTTGATGTCGAGGCCGTCGGCGAGGATCTGCTCGTAGTTGACGAGGGTGAAGAAGGGCGGATTGCCGGCGGTGTAGTATTTCAACCGGGCGGAGCGGGGTCCGAAGACGATCTGCTGGCCGAGGGTGGTGAATTTCTTGATCTGCTCCTCCCACTCGGTCTTGAGCGAGGCGGGGCTGACGACCAGCACGCGCTCCGCTTTTCCGAGGTGGTGGAGCAGGGCGCTGGCGGCGACGGCCTGGATGGTTTTCCCGAGGCCCATCTCGTCGGCCAGCAGCGCCCTTTCGCCGAAGGCGAGGTGGAGCATGCCCTCACGCTGGTAGGGGTAGAGCGGGTGGAGGGTGACGTGTTCCGGGTGGCGGCCCTCGACGACGCCCTTCTCGTAGTCGCGGCGCAGGGCGCGGCGTTCGGCGGCGCGGCGGCGGTGCTCGAGAAAGGGCTCGATGTCCTGGGAGGGGCGGAGCTTTTTCGAGCGGGAGCGGCGCAGCTTTTCCATGGCCTCTTCGGGATGGCCGGTGAGGAGGCCGCGGTCGTCGAAGAGCGGGCGCAGCGAGGGCGGGAGTGCGGTGAGGTTGCGCTCGACGCGCAGCGTGTCGCCATCGGGAACGATGTCGATGAAGGGCGAGCCGGATTTTTCCACGGCGCGGAACTCGCCGCGGTGGCGGCGCTTGAGGCGGATGAGGGTGGCCTCGACGTGTTTGCAGGTGCCGAGGCCGGCGGTGCGGAAGTCGGGGCAGGTGCAGGAGAAGGCGCGGCCGGCAGGGTCGCGGATCTCGACCTGATAGGTCATGCCGCTGGGGGACCGGACATCGAAGCGGGAAAGGATCGGGTGGGTGTCGTCAAGCGGCGTGACGGAGTGCTTCTCGTCGCGGGCGCGCTGGACGCGGCGGAGGATTTCCTGCTCGTCGGTGCTGCGCCAGTCGCCGGCGGGCGGCAGGGCGGAGGTCATTTTTCGTTTTTGGCGAGTGGATTTCGTGGCGGGCATGGCTGACGGATTTAGCGGAGCGATGCTGGGGGGATCGACAGGAATGTCGATACTCCGGAATCGACGGATTGGCCCGGGTCGTGCTTGAGACAGGCCAGACATGTCGGACAAACCCATCGATCTGCCCCGGGTTTCCCGGGTGGATCCCTTCCTCGGCACGGCCGAGTCGGAGCTGCCGGACCCGGTCGGAATCGCGGGTAGCTGGTGGCGGCCCAAGCCCCCGGTGGGCAACACCCATCCCGGCGCCACGCTGCCCTTCGGCATGGTGTCGGCCTGTGCGTACTCGGGGGCCTACGTCACCGGCTACGGACGCTACGGGCTGTCGCTCGACGGGGGGCCGCCCCCGGTCGCGTTCGAGAAGCATGAGGCGCTCGGCATCGCGCACTTCCAGCAGAGCGGGACCGGGCGGATCCGCAGCTACTACAACTACCTGTTGACGACCCCGCTCGGACCGGAGGGTCTCGAGGGTCGGGCGGAGCGTCGCCTGCTGACCGACGAGAGGGCATGGCCGGGCTACTACGCGGGACGTATCGACGACGTCGGCTTCGAGCTGACGGCCCTGCCCAAAGGGATGCTCCACCGCTACCGGTTTCCGGAAGGCCGGAGCGCGGAGGTGGCGGTCGAGCTCTCCGCCGGGGGGCTGCGGATCGATGGCATGGAGGCCTATCCCCAGGGGGGCGCCTGGAAGATCACCGGCGAAGGGGCGGTCGAGGGGCATGTCGTGATGGAAGGGATCCCGGTTCATTTCCACTGCTCGGCCCCCGGCGCCGAGGCCTACCTGTGGGAAGACGAGGAGGCGATCGACGGGGACGGCTACGAGGTCACCCTGGAGGTGCAGAAACGTCAGGCGACCTTCGGTTTCGCGTTCCGGGGCGAGGGCCGGGAGATCGAGCTGTGCTTCGGGTTCTCGCTGCGTGAGACGGATCGTTGCCGGGCGACGGTCGCGTCGGCCCCGTCCTTCGGGGAAGCCGTTCGGGGAGCCGCCGAACGTTGGGAGAAGGAACTCTCGGCGATCGAGGTGGAAGGCGGCACGGACACCCAGCACGAAGTCTTCGAGACGGCGTTCTACCATTCGCTGATCAAGCCGGCGGACTTCCTCGATGAGAATCCGTTCAGCCGCGAGCCGGGACCCTTTTTCCTCGATCTCTCGACCCTCTGGGACCTCTACAAGACACAGCTGCCGCTGATGATGAGCCTGTGGCCGGAGCGCGGTGCCGCCTTCGTCGAGTTCCTCTGCGAGGTGGCCCAGAGGGAGGGTGTCTTCCCCGTGAGCTACCTGATGGACAACGCGCCCGACCGCTTCACCAAGCAGGCCAGTGGGCTGTGCCACGCGATCCTCGAGGACGCACGGATCCGCGGCATCGAGGGCGACTGGGACCGGGTGCTCTCGCTGCTGTGGCGGACCAGTCAGAGCGGGAAGGGCCGGAAGAGCCGCTTCGGCGAATACGGGCGCAGCGGCGTGGTCGACCCGCTCTCGCACACGCTCGACATTTCCTATGCCCACTACTGCATGGCGCGGATGGCGCGCGGGGTGGGTCACCAGCTGATCCACGACCGCGCCAGCGTGCTTTCCCAGCACTGGGCCAAGGCCTTCGACGACGACACCGGGTTGCTGCGCGAGGATTCGACCTACTACGAGGGGGAGAACTGGAACTACTCGTTCCGGCTGCTTCACGACATGAAGGGGCGCATTCGCCTGGCCCGAGGGGAGCGCCGCTTCGTCGCGTTGCTCGACCGTTTCTTCGGCTTCGACGAGCCCGAGCACCGTGAGCGGGTGTTCCGCTTCGAGGGGCTGAACAATGAGCCCGACATGGAGGCACCCTACGCCTACCTCTACGCCGGGCGTCACGACCGGACGGCGCACGTCGTTCGTCGCGTGATGGATTGCCAGTTCACCACCGGACCGGGAGGTCTCCCGGGCAACGACGACTCGGGCGGGCTTTCATCATGGCTGGTCTGGAGTGCGACCGGGTTGTTTCCGGTGTGCGGTCAGCCGGTGATGCTGATCGGCAGCCCGTGGTTTGAACGAGCGACCTACCACCTGCCCGGCGGGGACTTCACCGTGGTGGCCGACGGCAACGGGCCGGAGCGCTTCCACGTGCGGAAGGCATTCCTGAACGGCGAGCCGCTCGACCGCTGCTGGTTGAAGATGGAGGAGTTCCTGGGGGGCGGCGAACTGCGCCTGGAGATGGACGGAAATCCGCACGGGTTTGCCGCCGATTCGCGGCCGCCGAGCTACTCTCCATGATTCCGTTTCGAAATTGTCGAAACGCCCCGCCGCAGGCTGGCACGGAATCTGCCTCTTGAGGGTTTTTCACTGAACGACCTGAATCAATGGAGATCGACCCGTCCGCCCAGAAAGTCCGCAGCGCTGTTTTCCTCGTCCGTGCCGATCCCATCATCTGTGGTCATTCGACCGAGGCGCGGAATCTGGCCGAGGCGGCGGTGGCGATGGGGCTCGAGGACGTCCGGATCGTTTCCTACCCGCTGGAGACGCTGCAGAACAGCTCCCTGCCGCTGAAGCCGATCGAAACCGTGAGCCCGTACTCCGAGGGGATCACGGTCGACCGCCCCGAGCCGCTCGGCGACTACAAGGTGCTGGACGGTCGCCTGACGCTCGGGATCGGGGGGCACCTGGTCGACCTCCTGCATCGCTTGCCGGGACGCACCTTGCTGATGGATCTTTATCTCGTGCCGCACGGCATGATGGTCCGCCAGGCGGTGAACAGCTTCCAGAACTGCGGGCTGGGATCGTCGGTCTTCACGGTCGGTGAAGCGGTCGGGTCGGACATCACCAACGTCGTCAACAACGCGCTCGCCGAAGGCCGCCTGGGGGCGGCGCAGATGGTGCTTTCGAACTTCCTCGAGCACGATCATCCCGTGGCGGTGAGCCAGTTCACCAAGGATCTCATTCTCGAGGCCGGCCGCCGGGTGGATGCCAAGCTCGGCACCCGCTTCACCGGCCAGCTCGAGCGGCGGGTCGGGATCAGCTTTCCGGCGATCGATACCGACGCCTACCTCCAGCTCGACCAGCAGCCCGAACTCGTCGACCGGGTGCTCGAGTCCCGGGGGCTCGAGCGTGACGGCTACGTGATGTTCCTCTCACGCATCGCGCCGGCGAAGGGCGTGGATGATCTCATCGAGGCGTGGCGGACCTGCTCGCTGCGCGGCAGGAAGCAGCTGATCATCTGCGGCAACGGACCGGCCAAGGAGGAGGTGCAGAAGCTGGCCGCCGAGTTCGGCGACATCCGGGTGCTCGACGACGTCAGCGACTCCGAGAAGGGCGCCCTCATGAATGGCTGCTTCGCCTGGTGCCTGCCGAGCAAGCCCCGTCCGGAGTTCGTCGAGACCTTCGGCATTGCCGTTGCCGAGAAGATGCTGGCCGGCGGTCTGGGGCCGGTCATCACCACCAACACCGGGGGGATTCCCGAAGCCAGCGGCGGGCACTGCCTGGTGCACGAAGCGGGCAACGTCGACGCCCTGCGCGGGTGCCTCGACCGGGTCGGCAGCATGACGCTTTCCCAGCGTCGCCATCTCGCGACCGAGGCGCGGACCTTCGCCATGCGTTTCGACCGGCTCAACATCCTCGCCAAGCTTCTCGAGGCGGCCGGCGAATCGATGCGCGCGGCCTGACGGTGGGAGCGCCCGGCGTCGGGCGGGATTTTCATTGCGGGCGGGGTTCGCGATGGAAGACTCCCGGGTCGTGAATGACCGAACCCATGCCGGCTCCTCCGCCGGCCCCATCCCTGTCCGCCCCGCCACTCCATGACGCTGCTCGTCACCTACGTACTGATCGCGCTGGGGTTCTCGTTTCTCTGCTCGGTGCTCGAAGCCACGTTGCTGAGCCTCAGCCCCACCACCATCGAGGCCTCCCGGCGAAACGGGGCGAAGTGGGCGGTGGCGATGGCCCGTCTGAAGGAGGACATCGATCGTCCGCTCTCCGCCATCCTCACCCTCAACACCATCGCCCACACCATGGGCGCGGCGGGGGCCGGCGCGCAGTATGCGAAGGAGTTCGGGGCCGGAACCGAAGCGATCTTCGCCGGGGTCCTGACCTTTGCGATCCTCATCTTCACCGAGATCATCCCGAAGACACTCGGCGCGCGTTTCGCGCTGCAGCTCGCGCCGGCGACCGCATGGTTCCTGCCGAAGTTGCAGTGGATTCTTGCGCCTCTGGTGTGGCTGTGCGGTCAGGTGACGAAACTCGTGACCCTTGGCCGGGCGAGCGCCCGGCCGATGCACCGGGAGGAGCTTCTGGCCGTGGCCCGTCTCGGGGAGGAGCACGGTGAGCTCAAGAGCAGCGAGACGACCATCGTCCGCAACATCCTCCAGCTCGGCGAGGTGTCGGTGAGTGACATCATGACCCCGCGGCCGGTGATGTTCATCCTGCCCAGCGAGCTGCCGATCTCGGAGTTTGCCGCCGAAATCGACGGCAAGCCCTTCTCGCGAATCCCGATCACCGGTGGAGATGCCGATGAGGTGGAGGGCATGGTGCTCCGGTCCGAGGTGCTTCTGGCCGCGGTCAAGGGACAGGCCGGAACGCTCGAGGACCTGAAGCGACCGGCCCAGGCGGTGCCCAGCACCGTGCATGTCGACCGCCTGTTCGAAACGATGCTCTCCGAGAGCCATCACCTCATGCTGGTCGAGGACGAGTTCGGCACCACCGTCGGGCTCGTCACGCTCGAGGACGTGCTCGAAACCGTCGTGGGCGTCGAGATTGTCGACGAGCACGACCAGGTCGCCGACCTGCAGGTGCTGGCCCGCCGGCTGTGGAAGGACCGGGCCACCCGCATGGGGCTTTCCACCGAGTTTGACGTCAGTGCCGGGCCTGGCACGAAAGCTGCGGATTGATTCGGAGATTCGAAACGATGGTTCCGGGGCCGTGCGGCGGGCATCCGGCGGCTCTGGAAGATTTCCTAAAAAACTTCTCGAAAGGTATTGACCGGGGGATGGCGGCATGTAGTTTCCCCCCCGCCGCGCTTCCGGGTGCGGCGCGAGAGACTGAGAGTCGATCGGAGCTTCGTTACCTGCCTAAGGGTGAATGGACGGTCTGATCGGCTTTTTCGTCCCCTCGCGA
>JAUIJD010000044.1 GCA_030431475.1 Verrucomicrobiia bacterium
CAGTTGAGCCTGAGCATGGGCCCGGCTCCCCCATGGTTGCTCTTCGATCCCGCCCGAAACGCCCCGTCGGCGGTCACATGACCCTACTTGCGCCCCTCATCCTCACTCCAACTGCGGATTCTAGGTTCAAATCCCTCGGATCAACGCCGTCGCCAGTGGCTGAGTTGCGAGGCCGTCCACTGGAACTTGCGGGCGGTCTCGCGGATGAGAAACGGCTCGTCGCGGGCGCCGAGAAGCTCGAAGTCGGCCTCGAGGTGGCGGCCCAGCCAGTCGAGGGTGGGGCCATCGGGCCAGTTCTCCGGCGGGGTGAACTCGCCGAGCCAGGTGCAGGGGGTGGCGAGAACGAGCTCGCCGCCGGAAACGAGCAGCCCGGGGAGTCGATGAAGAAGGCGCTCCGGTTCGGGCAGGCGGCAGAGGAGGTTGGCGGCGTGGACGCGCTCGAAGACACCGAGGTCGTCGCGCAGGTTCATCGCATCGCCTTGCTCGAAGCGGACGCGCTCGGCCGGGATGTCCCCGGGCAGGCGGGCCTCGAGCGGGGTGGTGCGGTGTGCTTCGTCGAGCCGGGTGTAGGCCACGGGCCCGGTGGCGAGGGCAGTCGCCGCGGCGACGAAGGCGTGGGAGAAGTCGATGCCGACGACCTCGTCGCTGCCGCGCGCCATCTCGTAGGCCGATCGACCGACCGCACAGCCGAGGTCAAGGGCCCGGCCGCCGGTGCCGGTGAAATGTCCGGGCGTCCGGACCGCGAAGTCGAGCGCGTCCGCCATGCCGGCGGGGGCGTCGGGCGGGAGGATTTCGGCGGCGCTGCCGTAGTGGAAGAGGAGGTATTCGGAGACGAGCTTGTCCGACTCGTAGGGGTTGTCCGCCATGCCGCAGCCAAGGCGGGGGGAGGGGGGCGGTCAAGGGTGGTTCGCGCCGGGCGGCGATGGGGCGCGCGACGCCGGGCCAGACGGCCGTGGCTTCGGGCCTCCGTTGGTTCGTGCGGCGGGCGCAGGCAATTTCAGCGGTTGAGGTGAGGCGCGGCGCGACAGCGTCGCGCGTCCCGTTGGGTCAGCGCTGCCCGGTCGTGGATTCGGCGATTTGCCAGGTCGGATCCCAGATCTTGCGGAAGCCGTTCTTCTTCTTCCGCGCCTGGCGGATCACGCCGTCGGCCGAAAGCCCGGTGGCGGCGCTCATGTCGAAACCGGCGGACTTCAGGGCCTCGACGGTCCACACGTTGCAGATCCGCGGGAAGAAGTAGGCGTGGGGCGAGCGGATCAGCCGGCCGTCGCCCCAGCTCGAGGGTCCGATGGTTTCCGGGATGCCGTCGTCGCCGCGCACGGCGCAGGCATTGAGATAGGCGGCCAGCGGCGCCCCGTCCTCCTCATGCATGAAGGAGAGGTAGAGCCGTTGGTGATGGCAGACGTTGGGGATGTTGTAGTCGAAGGTGATGATCTCCATCACCGATTTCGACGGCTGGAACAGCGCGTGTCCGACCTGGCCGATGCCGAGCCACTCCTTCTGCACGTACGCGGTTTCATCCCCCCAGCTGAAAGCGGCCCACTGGAAGCGCTTGCTTTCGCGGGGCGGCACGTAGCCGTGCCGCTGGAGCCACTTGAGGTCGAGGATGAGTCCGGTGTGGAGCTCATCGGAGAAGAGCACCACCGGCACCGTGGCCACGGAGGGCTCGGGGGTGGCGGATCGCGCCACCTCGCTGCGCCGGACCTCGACGGCGTCGGCCGCCGGGAAGCGCAGCGCGCAGGAGCCGGTGAGAAGCGGGACGGCCAGCGAGAGAATGGCGAGGGCCGCCCGGTGCTTCATGGTCAGCGGGAACGTGGAAGGGGAGTGCGGGTCAACGCACGATCTCCAGCAGTTCGACGTCGAAGACGAGCGTGCCGCCCGGACGACCGCCGCCCGGGTTTTCGCCGTAGCCGAGCTCGGCGGGGATCCAGAAGCGGCGCTTCTCGCCCGGGGTCATCAGCTGCAGGCCTTCGGTCCAGCCTTTGATCACGCCGTTGAGCGGGAACTGTGCGGGCTCGCCGCGGGTCACCGAGCTGTCGAACATTTTGCCGTCGGTCGTCCAGCCGGTGTAGTGGACCTTGACCGTGTCGGTGGCCTTGGGCTTGTCGCCGCCCTTGCCCTTTTCGAGCACCTTGGAGGCGAGGCCACTGTCGGTCTTCTCGGCATCGTCCGGCGCCGCGGCGACATCGTCGGGAGCGGCGGGGGCCGGCGGGGCGGCCTTGAAGGAGATCAGCTCGAAGTCGACCTCGGCGTGTCCGCCCGGGAGACCCGGACCCGGGAGCCACGCGCGGCGTTTCTCGCCGGGGGTCATCTGGGTGAGCATCTCGCGCATCGGCGGCGTGAGCTGGCCGGCGGGCACGCTCGGCGGCTGGGGTTGCGAGCGGGTGCTCTGCAGCTCCTGGCCGGTCATGCTCTTGGCGCTGAAATGGAAGGTGATGATGTCGTCTTCGGACGGGCTGTCGCCGCCCTTGCCGGCCTCAACGATCTTGTAGGCGAGGCCGCTCTCCGACTTCTCGGCGTCGGCCGGAATCTCGGGGGCCTTCTCGATCTCCAGCAGCTCGATGTCGAAGACCAGCAGTCCGCCCGGACGGCCGCCGCCCGGGTTTTCGCCGTAGGCGAGGTCGGCGGGGATCCAGAAACGGCGTTTCTCGCCCTCGGTCATCAGCTGGACGCCTTCGGTCCAGCCCTTGATCACGCCGTTGAGCGGGAAGCTCGCCGGTTGGCCGCGCTTGACCGAGCTGTCGAACATGTTCCCGTCGGTCGTCCAGCCGGTGTAGTGCACCTTGACGGTGTCGGTGGCGGCGGGCTTGGCCTCGCCTTTGCCGGCTTCGAGGACTTTCCATGCCAGACCGCTGTCGGACTTTTCGGCATCTTCAGGAACGGCGGCGACATCGGCGGGAGCTTCAAGCATGGGATCGGCGGGTGGGGCGGGCGCTTCGGTTTCTTCGGCCGACAGGATGGCGGGCGCCGCGGCCAGCAGGCCGGCGACGGTGAGGAATCGGAAGCTCCGGTGGTTCATAGGGACCGGCAGCTTCCACGCGGACGGCCGGGTGTCAACCGCGCGCCTTTTCCGAGGCCAGCCGACGGTCGATGAAAAACGGGCCCAGGGGCAGCATCGCCGCGATCATCACCAGCACCGAGTCGCGGAAGGACAGCCGCTTGTCGAGCCACGCGATCGCCACCAGCAGGGCGAGGATGATGAACAGTCCACCATGGATCCAGCCGACGATCTTCACCGCTTCGGGTCGGTCGGCGAGATACTTCAGCGGCATCGCGACGAGCAGCAGGACGAGGTAGGAAATCGCTTCGATCCAGCCGACGAGGCGGACGCGGCCGACGGGACCTGAGAGCATCCGGATGATCACGGGCGCGTCCATCGGCTGGTCGCGGTCCGCTGTCAAATCCGGAGATTCGGTGACGAAACCGTTTCTTTCTTGCGGTGCCGGATGCGATCCGCTTGAAACACCGGAAACCCAAGAGCTGCAGAAGGTTCCGAGGGCTCCGAGAGCCGCCGTTCCGCCTGTGGATCCCGAAAGAACCCGACCGAAAACCCGAACAGCGGGCCGGTGGCACGAATTCCATCGCCACCGGCCCGCCTCGTTTTACAAATTTGGCTCATGGCGCAGCGGGTAAAACGGACGACCTCCCTTCCGGTGGGGGCCTTTTTCGACAAGCATCACGAAGCCCTTTCGATGAAGCTCCTCAGCGAGCGTCACGGGTTCGACCGGACCATCAGCGAACCCGCGCCCAACCGTCCCGGTCTCGCGCTGGCGGGCTTCTTCTCCTATTTCGCCAAGAAGCGCATCCAGGTCCTCGGCAACTCCGAGATGTCCTACCTCAAGAAGCTCACCCCGCAGATGCGCAGCGAGCGCTTCGGGCGGATGTGTGAGCGGGACATTCCGGCCATCGTCGTCTCCCGCGGTGGCCAGCTCACCGACGACCTGATGGCGATCGCCACCGAGCACGGGATCCCGGTCTTCAGCACCCGGCTGGTGACGATGAACTTCCTCAATGCCGCCACCCTGGCGCTCGAGAACGAGTTTGCGCCGACCACCACGCTGCACGGCTGCATGGTCGACATGCGGGGCATCGGGGTGCTGATTATGGGCAAGAGCGGCAGCGGCAAGAGCGAAACGGCCATCGGTCTCCTCGAGCGGGGGGGCGCCCTGGTCGCCGACGACATGGTGCGCGTCCGCTGGGCCGGCGGCGAACTGACCGCCAGCGCGCCCGATCTTTCCCGGGGCTACATGGAGGTGCGCGGCATCGGCATCGTCAACGTCGCCAACCTGTTCGGCCTGACCTCGATCCGCCCGGAGAAGCGTCTCGACCTGGTGGTGACCCTCACGCCCCACGCCGATCTCAACGAAGTCGATCGCGTTGGAATTCAGCCGAAGAGCTTCGAGGTGCTCGGTCAGGGGGTGCCGATGATCGAGGTCCCGGTGGCGCCGGGGCGCGACACGGCCCGCATGGTGGCGATCGCGGCGCTCGACCAGCAGCTCCGCAAGCTCGGCTACAACATGGCCGACGAATTCAACGACCGGCTGATGAAGCACATGGCCGAGCAATCCCGATGACAAAAATGCCTTGGACGGCCGCGGGACCGCTCCCTAGACTCCGCCCGGCGTTCAGCCCCACCATCGATGGCCCAACGAGAATTCACCATCCAAAACAAGCTTGGCATCCACGCCCGGCCCGCCGCCCAGTTCGTCAAGACGGCGAGCCAGTTCAGCTCGGAGATCCGGGTTGAGAAGGATGGTGAGGAGGTGGATGGCAAAAGCATCATGGGCCTCATGATGCTGGCCGCCGGCCATGGCTCGGTGATCACCGTGGCGGCCGAGGGCGACGACGCCGAGCAGGCGCTCGAGGCCCTCGGCGGACTCGTCGAGCGCAAGTTCGAGGAGGATTGACGCCCTCCCTCCGGGCGGGGTGTTCCCACACCCGATTTTTCTTTGATGTGGCAGCGGCGAGCGCCAGCATTGGGTGCGGAAATGGAGAGTATCGCCGGCACGCCCCCCCAGGAGACCGTGCTGCAGGGCATCCCGGTGTCCCGCGGCATCGGCATCGCGCCGGTGCATGTGATCGCCCGCGGATTCGCCGCGCCGGAGGTCTACGAGGTCGATGATGCCGAGGCCGAGAAGGTGCGCTTCGAAGCCGCGCTGAAACGGACCAAGCAGCAGCTCGTCGAGCTCCAGGAGCGCATCAAGGCGATCTCCGGTGCCGAGGACGGCATGATTTTCGAGGCGCACCAGATGATGCTCGAGGACCGGGCGATGATCGATCAGGTCAACGCCGCCATCGAGAAGCGCGGCCAGAATGCCGAGTTCGCCCTCTACGCGGTGATCCAGAACTACCTCGAGGCCATGCGCCGCGTGCCGGACCCCTACCTGCGGGAGCGCACGGCCGACATCGAGGACGTCTGCCAGCGACTGCTTCGCAATTTCGGTCCCGAAGATCACCGCGTCGGCGGGCCGGACGAGCGCCACATCCTGGTCGCCTACGATCTCAGCCCCTCCGATACCGCGGCGATGGACCGCCGCCACCTGAGCGGCTTCGCCACCGAGATCGGCAGCGTCAACTCCCACACCGCGATCCTCGCCCGCTCCCTGGGGATTCCCGCCGTGGTCGGCCTCCAGAAGGCGGTGCTCAACGTCCGCACGCTCACTCCGGCGATCATCGACGGCTACAGCGGCAAGCTCATCCTCCACCCCACCGCCGAGACCCTCGAGCGGTATCGCGGGATCCGCTCGGAGAAGGAGAAGGTCCGCCACGAGCTCGAGGCGCAGCGGGACGCCGAGGCGGTGACCACCGACGGCCGCAAGATCACCCTCTCGGCGAACATCGAGTTGTTCGAGGAGCTGCCGCTGGTGAAGAACAGCGGCGCCCGCGGTGTCGGTCTCTACCGCACCGAGTTCCTCCTGCTCAAGGGCGAGCAGATGCCCGGAGAAATGGAGCAGGCCGAGGTCTACAGCCGCCTGGCGAAGGCGCTCGACCCCGATCCGCTGATCATCCGCACACTCGATGCCGGCGGCGACAAGCTCCCGGTCGAACCGCTCAGCGAGCCCGAGCCGAATCCCTTCCTCGGCTGGCGCGGCATCCGGGTCTCGATCGACCGGCCGGCGATGTTCAAGGAACAGCTTCGCGCGATCCTGCGGGCCAGCGCCCACGGCAAGGTGGCGGTCATGTTCCCCCTGGTCTCCGGCATCCGCGAAGTGCGCGAGGCCCGCAAGCTCGTCCGCGAGTGCATGGCGGAGTTGAAAAGCGAGGGAGTGCCGTTCGATGAGAATCTCGAGACCGGCGTCATGATCGAAGTTCCTTCGGCCGCCGTCATCGCCGACCTCATCGCGCCCGAGGTCGATTTCTTCTCCATCGGCACCAACGACCTGATCCAGTACACCGTGGCCACCGACCGCGTGAACCACCGGGTCGCCGAACTCTACCGGCCGACCCACCCGGCGGTCATCCGGCTGATCAAGCAGACCATCGACGCCGGGCTCGGTGCCGGCGCATGGACCGGCGTGTGCGGCGAAATGGCGGGCGATATCCGCCTGACGCCGCTGCTGCTCGGTCTCGGCGTCGAGGAACTCTCCGTGGGACCTCACCAGGTGCCGCGGGTGCGGCGGGCGATTCGCACCCTCAGCCACGCCGAGTGCGCCGCTCTGGCCGATCAGGCGCTGAAATCGCCGCTTAGTCTCGATATTCTGGAGCTTTCCACCGATCTGGCGCGGAAGTACTACCCGGAACTGCTGGACTGAGCCGTTGCCGATTTTTTTTGGACATTCTCGGGAACAAAACTATGGATGAAGTGTTCCCATTCACGGGCAACCACCCCGGAACCAACCTAAAACGACCACACAACTTATGAAACTGATCATCAATTCGCTCCTCGTGGCCTTCTGCTGCGCGCCGCTGGCCTTCGCTGATTGCAAGAAGTGCGACGACAAGGAGAAAGACGAAGAAACCGTGATCCTCGCCGGCAAGTGCAAGGAAAAGTGCGACGGCGACAAGGACGAAGAGCCCGCCCTCGCCGGCAAGTGCAAGGAGAAGTGCGACGGCGACAAGGACGAAGAGCCCGCCCTCGCCGGCAAGTGCAAGGAGAAGTGCGACGGCGACAAGGACGAAGAGCCCGCCCTCGCCGGCAAGTGCAAGGAGAAGTGCGACGGTGACAAGGACGAAGAGCCCGCCCTCGCCGGCAAGTGCAAGGAGAAGTGCGACGGCGACAAGGACGAAGAGCCTGCCCTCGCCGACTGCAAGAAGTGCGACGACGACGAGAAAGACGAAGAAGCCCTCCTCGCCGGCAAGTGCGAGAAGTGCGACGACGACGAAGATGAGGACACCCTCATGGTCGCCTGATTCTTCCTTACCCAGCTAAGTTCAGCAAAAGCCGTCGGGGAAACCCGGCGGCTTTTTCGTGTCCGGGGGGGCGGCGCCTCGCAGGCCCGCCGCTTCCGCGGCTTTCGAAGACCCCATCTCTTGAGGTTGAGCGACCTCGGCGGGGGGCAGCCGCGGAAGCGACCGAAACCGACGGGGCGCTTCGGGGCGGTCCGGTGTTCAGGCCGTTCCTCCTGGAATCATCCGGAGCTCGTCGGGTTCGGCAATCACTTCCACTCAAGCAGGTGCAGGGAGACGCCCTTGCGAGGGAGGTCGAAGGAGAAGGTGAGACCGTCTTCGCCGGACTCGATTTCGTCGGGTCCGTCGATCTCGGCCAGCTGGCAGCGCTCCTCGAGCAATTCCCGGTCGTCGGCCGACGGCTCCTGCGGCGATCCCAGGGCGAGCCAGGCGGTGAAGGCGTTGGAGTGGTTCTCATCCACGCGGTAGTGGGTGACCTCGGCGGGCGCTCCCGCGGGAGCTCCGGGGATGCGCAGGCTTACCCGGGCGTCCGGGCCCGGCACGTCGTCGTCGTGGTAGTGCCACGAGAGCACCGCGATGGTGTTTCCCTCGCGACTGGCAAAGGCCGAGACGTCGGGCTTTTCCCGGACGCCGTGGGCGACGAGGTGATCGAGCGACACCGCTCCGTCGCTCGTCACCGGCAACCGCTCGCCCTTCATCTTCGAGAACATGCGGAAGACGTTGAGCACGGGCTTGTCGATGCCGTTGGTGGCGAGCGCCCGGAAGCCGGCGAAGTAGGGTTGGTTCTCGAACTCGAAGGCCCAGGTCAGGGCGCCTTCGAGGTTGACGCCGTGGCGGGCGGCGAGGTCGAGTTTCCGGGGGAAGGTGGCCGCGGTGTAGGAGGAATACATGGTGCCGTTGCGGTAGGCGAGCGAGTCGCCCTGGCAGGCGGCGCAGCCTTCGGGGTCGGACTCGCCGATGACCAGCGGCAGGTCCTTGGTTTCGGGGTAGCGGGCGACGACGGCGAAGGCGCGGTCGATGTCGCGGAGCTGGTTGGCGATGCCCATCTGCACCCGGCCGTCGATGGTCTTCGGCCAGCCCTTGGCATGAAATGAAAGGAAGTCGAGCGGGGTGCCCTTGCCGCCGGTTGCCGCATTGTCCCCGCGGAGGCAGTGCTCGATGAATTTCTCGAGGAAGTCGCCGCCGGGTCCGCCGGCCACATCGGGCCCGCCGACCTTGGCTCCGGGGATGGCGCGGCGGACGGCATGGATGGCGTGGTCGTGAAGCCGGAAAAACTCCTCACGGCTGCCTCGCCAGTAGCCGATGTTCGGTTCGTTCCAGGTCTGCCAGTACCACTGCAGCACCTCCTCTTCCCCGTAGCGTTCGACGCAGTGCTTGGCCCACTGGAAGACGAGCTCCTCCCACTTGTCCCAGTCTTTCGGCGGATAGGCCCAGCCGGTGTAGATTTCGTCGTATTTCGCCCGCGGCGTCCAGTGGTGGCGGTACGGGTGGGACTTCACCGAGAGGGCCTCGGGCATGAAGCCGATCTGGACGTAGGGTCGGACGTCGTTCTCGCGGTAGGCGTCGAAGATGCCGTCGACAATCTCCCAGTCGTAGATCGGCCGGCCGCGCCCGTCCTCTCCGTACATCCCGGTCGAGCCCCACTTGAGCGCCGGGGTGCCGTCGCCGCTGACCATCAGGCTGTGGGCGCGAAAGAAGACCTGGTCGGGCTTGAGGTCGCCGAGATGACCGAGGAGCTCCCGGCCATGGGGCATGGTCGCGTAGTTTGGCTCATCGGCGCCGAAGAATCGCCAGATCGGCTCAAGCGGGCCGGTCGGATTGGCGGCATCGACTTCGATGGCGACGTCGAAGGGTTCCGCCGCGGGAAGCGACAGGGTGGCGAGCGCGAGGGCGAGGAGCGGGTTTTTCATGATCCCATGTCAACCCGCGGCGGGTGGCGGGGGAATGCGGTATCCCGTCATGCGCGGGGACGAAGATCGGGGTGGGTGGTGGGTTCGGTGCCGTTGCGGAAGGGGTTGGCGGCCTTCTCTCGGGCCTCGTGGGCTTACGTGGCGGGGCCCGGTGTGTTCGAGCGGTTCCGGTTCGGCGTGGCGCGACGGCGTCACGCGGCCCAAATCAGACTTCCTCGGGCTTGAGCCAGCGGAAACCGACGATCTCGAAACGGCGGCCGAAGTCGGTGCGGCCGGGCGTCGTCGGGCGCGGATTGATCCGGTCGGGACCGGGCTCCACCGGTTCGGGGGTGCGCTGGACCACGGCCTCGCACCAGGCGCGGGCGATCACCTTGCCGTCGGGGTCCCGGGCGTCGCCGTAGGCCCGGACGACGAAGCTGTCCGAGCGGACGTTGATCGAGGGGCCGATCAGTTGCAGCAGGTCCCCCTGCGTCAGGAATCCCGGGGCGCCCCAGGCGAGGGTTTCCGGCTTCAGCGTCTGCTCGAGCCGGGTCGGGTCCGAAATGTTGTCGGGGTGCCGGTAGTCGGAGAGCGGGTCGTCGTTGTCGATCGGCAGCGCTTCCTCGAAGGCCCGGTTGAGGCCGGCCGCATCGATGGCGGCCTGGAGCGCGCCGCGGCGTCCGGTCTCGTCGTTGCGCAGGCGGCGGTTGACGAAGTCGGCCAGGGAAAGGAAGGGACCGCGCCGGCGGACCTCCTCGACGATGGCCTCGGCGAGGCGTTCGATTTCCTCGTCGTCGAGCGTGCGGAAGCCGGACCACGCCTCGTCGTCGAGCCCATCGCCCGAGGCATCGAAGCCCTCCGAGGCGTCGAGCACGCGGCGGATCACCGTCGATTCGCCGTCGCGGGTGGCGGCGAGAACGGCTTTCCAGGCTTCGACCCGGGTCGAGTTGACGTTGAAGGCGCCGTCGACCATCAGGTGGCGCGCCGCCCGGTGGAAGTCGAGCTCGGCCGGGTCCGCGGGCGGGGCGCCGGCGAGCATCATGCGGCCGTTCGGAAGCGGCTGGTCGCCGGGGTCGGCGAGGAAGGCGGCCTTCTCGGCGGCGGTGCCGCTGGAGACGAAGTAGCGGTCCCACAGGGCCTGGTTGATCTCGTAGGAGAGGTCGTAGACGAGCAGGCGCTCGTCGGGCAGTCCCTGAAGCAGGGCGCGGGCCTGCTCGGCCCAGGCGTCGCGTCCGCTCCCGCGGTCGGAGTCGGACGACCAGCCGATGGCCTGCGGGTGGAAGCCGCCGTAGCGCTGCTCGTCCGGTGAGTCGAAGGGCGGGACGGTGCGGTCGAGCCCCTCGGTGCCGAGTCGTGGGTCGGGCAGGGAGTTGCCGAAGGGGAAGGATGGGTGCCAGACGAGCTCGGAGAACTTGGCGCTCTGGAGTTGGCCGAGCGAAACGATGCCGGTCTCCTGGCGCGGCAGCTCGAAGAGGACGTGGCGGTCGAGGCCTTCCTGCGGCGGGCCGAAGGGGTTGCCGTGGTAGCGGCCTTCCTGGAAGCGCGGCTGCTGGACCGACCAGCCGACGGCTTCGTCGAAGAGATCGCGGGTGTAGGCTCCGAAGAACCAGGGGCCACCGCCGCTGCCGCTCGAACCCCGGGTGGGCATGCTGCCGGCGAGGTTCTCCCACGGGCTGCGCACGGCGTAGGTGGCTCGTGGATTCCACGTCGCGAAGAGGGCTTCCTGGAAGAAGGCCTCGTTGCCGGACATGGGCCCGGCGTTGCGGAGGTTCGACGGGTGCTCCTCGAACCAGCGCAGGCGGACGCCCTGCCGGGTGCGGACGTCCGGCGCGACGGTCGGCCGCGGATTGTCGATGTCGAGCAACTCGATGTCCATCGGGCTCCGGTCGTTCCAGGCGATCCGCGGTTCCTTGCCGGCGCCGTATTGGAGGGACCCGGACAGGTAGGCGAGCTGGGGCAGGGCGTCGAAGCGCTCGTAGGAGACGGGGTAGTCGTCGACGAGCTGCTTCATCACCACCCGCGTGTCGTCGGCCTGGTTGGTGATGCCGGAGAAAAGTCCGACCCACCAGAAGGGGGTGGGGGCATACCAGAACTCCGTCGGGCGGTAGGCGATGCCGCCGCCGATGTCGGAACCCGAGACGTAGAAGCTGCGCGAGGGGTCCGGCGCGACGTCGCAGCTCAGCTGGTTGGCCGAGAGGTCGTAGCTCCCCAGGCGATAGGCGCTGAGGGCGTCGTATTCCGCCGATCGCGCGGGGGTGAAGACGAGGCATTCCCCGGGGCCGAAGGTGGTCTTGGGAATCGAGAAGTAGTACGAGCCCATGTAGGGGTCGTCGTAAGCGTCGGAGGCGAGGATGGAGGAAAGGCTGCCGTCGATGAAATCGGTGCTGCGGCCGCCCTCGAACGACAGCCACGCGAGGCGCCGGCCCGCGGTGTCGCGGGTCCACATCTCCTGGCGACCGTTGCCCTGGATCATCACGATGGCGGGGTCGAACTCGAGATCCACGTTGTAGGGGTTCCAGAGGACGACGCGGGGGTAGAGGTGGTGGCGGAGCTGGTAGGCGGCCTTCTCGTCCCGCGTGCGGAACGTGCTGATCTGCATGAAGTTCGAGGCCTCGACCAAAATCGGCTGGAGGTTCGAGCGGGTCGTGCCGTCCAGCCGGGCCGGGGTCTCGTTGGCCAGGGCGTAGGCCTCGCTGTCGGGGTCGCCGTCGGGGTCGGTCTCCGGGGTGACGCTCGGGACCTTCTGTCCGGAGTAGGGAGCGGCCGACTGGGCCCAATCCCGGAGCAGGCCCATGGCCGGTCCGGCCGGTTGCATGCCGCCGGCATCCGTGTCGGCGAAGATCGGCGTCTCATCATCGACCCCCGGGAGGCCGGTTTCCGGAGCGATGGTGCCCTTGCTTTCCAACCAGTCGCTGAGGTCGAACTTCAACCCGCCGTCGCGGACGTTGGCCTGGACCGCCTGCGAGTGGACGGTGAAGTCGTGAAAGTGGGTGAGGGCCCATGGTCGGTCGGTGGTGAGGGCCGCCGATCCGCCGGAGACGAGTCGCTCGCGGATCGCCGGGGGGATCTCCACCCCTTCGCCGATCAGTTCGGGCGCGGCATTCTGCGCCATGATCCGGCTGTATTCCGCCGTCGGGTCGGTGGCCGCGAGATGGGGGTCGTGCACCGAAATGTCCGCCCGCAGGCCGAGGTCGCCGGTCCACCACGCCAGCGCGCCGGGGTGGTCGCCGTTCAGCCCGACCAAGGGCGCCGAGACGCGGGCGTCGGGCGCGTCGCCGACGGATCCCGAACCGACCAGTTCGACGCGGCCCGCGCTGCCGTCACCCGGAAAGCCATCGCCGCTCACCAACCAAGCTCGGGCCTCCGCCGAGGCATCCCATCCGGCTTCGCCACGGTCGTCGACCCAGCTTCCGGTCTCCGGATCGCGGCGCCACCACGAAGTTCCGTCGGGCCGGGTGGTCGACCAGACGCCGGTCCAGTGCGAATCCGCGCCGGAGCCGGTCAGGGTGGCGGCCGCCGAAACCCGTTGGTCGGGTCCGAGCTCGACCTGGAGCTGGGCGATCGCCTGCTGCAGGGCGAGGCGGGCGTTGGCCCGGGCGACCGCCTGATCGTTCCCGAGCGTCGAGGCGCGGAGTTGGATGCTCGACAGCGCCAGCATGCCGACCGCGAGCAGGCTCAGCAGCGTCAGCATCAGGACCGTGGCGACGAGGGCAAAACCCGCTCGCCGTCGATCGATCGGTCGGTGACTGACCTTAGGATGACGCATCACTTGGTAAATACACGCGAACGGCGCGGAGCGCGACGATTTTTGTGGGGCGAAGCCGCTGCGGCGAGGGCTACTTCCCGGCCGCCCGGACGATCTCGTCAACCAGCACGGCGCATGCCGCCCCGAGGGGAGGCTCACTTCTCCAGCCGACCGACACGCACACGGGATCCGGCGGGGGATCGATCTCGCGGAGCCGGATCCGTTCGCCGGCATCATCGTGGCCGGCGACCAGGGCGATCCCGAGGCCGCCCTCGACGGCGGTGCGCAGGCTGGTCCAGCCGTCGAACTCGCCGACGATGACCGGCCGGGCACCGGTGCCGTCGAAGACGCGGGCGAGGAGCTGCCAGTAGTCGGGATACTCGTCGCGGTCGTAGATGAGGAGCCGGACGCCGTCGAGGGAGGGCAGGAGGACCGGTCCCGCCGCGTCCTCGGAGGCCGGAGAGGCGACGCGCCAGGGAAGCCGGCGCAGCGTCCGCCATTCGATGCCGGTCTCGTCGGCACCTCCGGGGACGGTGACGATCAAGTCGTAGGCCCCGCGGCGCAGGCCGTTCTTCATCTCCATGGTCGAGGCGTCGAAAAGCTGCACCCTAACCCCGGGATGCAGTTGGGCGAAACACTCAAGCGCCGGGCCGAGCAGCGGACCGGCCAGGGACGGGGCGTAGGCGATCTTGATGAGCTCTCCCCGGGCGACCTCGCGCACGCGCTCGGTCATGCGCTCGGCCATCGCCACCCAGGTCGCCCCGTCGCGGGCCAGCATCTCGCCGGCCGGCGTGAGGCCGATCGAGTGGGCCGACCGCTCCAGCAGGGCGACGCCCAGTTCCGCCTCCAGCGCCTTGATCTGGCGGCTGATCGCCGAGGCGCTGAGGTGCGTCCGGCCGGACGCGCCGCTGATCGAACCTTCGTCGGCGACCGCGAGAAACGAGCGCATGTGGCGGAAATCCATCGCGGGAATCCTGCCTTCAGCGCGCGGCCGCTCAATCGCAATCGCTCCCACCATGTGCATCCCGCACGCTCAGGCTTCCGAAGGTTCACGGGCCTTTCCGGCGGGAGCCGTCATGCTTGGGTCATGAACACGACCGCCCGCTGGACCCTTCGCCGCTCGGACGAGCGAGGCCACGCCGACCACGGCTGGCTCGAGAGCCGACACAGCTTTTCCTTCGCCGACTACTACGACCCGGCCCACACCGGCTTCCGTTCGCTGCGCGTGATCAACGAAGACCGCGTCGCTCCCGGGGGAGGCTTTCCGACCCATCCCCATCGCGACATGGAGATCTTCTCATACGTTGTCTCGGGTCAGCTCGCCCACCGCGACAGCATGGGCAACGAGCGCACGCTCGTGCCCGGCGAGGTCCAGCTCATGTCCGCCGGTTCGGGGGTGACGCATTCGGAGTTCAATCCGTCCTCGGATGAACCGGTGCACTTCCTGCAGATCTGGATCCACCCCCGCGAGCGCGGGCTGGAACCCAGCTACACCGAATGGCAGACGGCCTCCTCCAAGCGGGGGGCGTTCGATCTGCTGATCTCCCCGGACGGCCGGGAGGGATCGGCCGCCATCGCCCAGGAGGCCGAGGTGTCCCGGCTGCTCCTCGAAGCGGGTGGCCACGCGGACTACGAGGTCCGGCCGGGCCGCGGGCTCTGGCTGCAGTTGATCCGTGGCCGGCTGACGGTCGACGGGGAGACGCTCGAGCCCGGTGACGCGGCATCGACGGAGACCGCCGGTCCGGTCGCCATCGTGGCCGGTCACGAAAGCGTCGAGGCACTTCTCTTTGACCTCGGCTGAATCTCGCTTTGTTCCCTTCAACCCCAAACCAACCAATACCAACATGAAGACAACCACCATCATCATCCCGGGTCTCATCGCCGCCGCCCTCGTGTCCTGCGAGAATCCGGCCGACCGGACCGCTGCCGCGACCACGACCGACGCGGTCGAAGCCACCGGCGCTGCGGGCGACGGCACCACCTACGTGCTCGCCGACAGTTCCTCGATCACCTTCGTCGGGTCCAAGGTGACCGGCAGCCACGAGGGGGGCTTCAAGGAATTCGACGGCAGATTCACCGTGAGCGAGTCCGGCGAGGTCACCGGCGGCGAGATCCTGATCGACATGAGCTCGACCTGGTCCGACGCCGAGAAGCTCACCGAGCACCTGAAAGACGAGGACTTCTTCCACGTCACCGAGCATCCCCAGTCGAAATTCACCGTCACGGGCGTCGAGAAGTCCGAAGACGGCTACCTGATCTCGGGCAACCTGATGCTCCGCGGTGAGGAGAAGAACATCACCTTCCCCGCCACGGCGTCGAAGGACGGCGACACGGTCAAGGTGGTCGCCGAGTTCGACATCAACCGCAAGGACTGGAACATCGTCTACACCGGCAAGGCCGACGACTTGATCCGTGACGAGGTCGTGATCAAGTTCGACCTCACCGCCGAGCCCGAAGCCTGATCCATCGCATCGAAACCGCCATGGCCTCCGCCCTGCTGCAGCCTCTCCGCCTCGGTTCCATCGAGATCCCGAACCGCGTCGTGATGGCGCCGCTCACCCGGTGCCGCGCCGGGGAGGGCCGGGTGCCCGGGGAACTCAACGCCGAATACTACGCGCAACGTAGCTCGTCGGGCCTGATCATCAGCGAGGCGACGTCCGTGTCGCCGCGCGGGGTCGGCTATCCGGCGACGCCCGGGATCTGGTCGGAGGACCAGATCGAGGCCTGGCGCGGGGTCACCCGGGCGGTCCACGCCGCGGGCGGACGCATCTTCCTCCAGCTCTGGCACGTCGGGAGGATTTCGGATCCGCTCTACCTCGACGGCGATTTGCCGGTGGCGCCGAGTGCGGTGGCCGCCGGCGGCCACGTCAGCCTGGTGAGGCCGGAGAAGGCCTTCGTCACCCCGCACGCCCTGACGGTCGGGGAGATCGCCGGGGTCGTGGAGGATTTCCGGCGCGGAGCCGAGAACGCCCGCGAGGCGGGTTTCGACGGAGTCGAGATCCATGCCGCGAACGGCTACCTGATCGATCAGTTCCTGCAGGATTCCACCAACCGCCGGAACGACGACTACGGCGGATCGATCGCGAACCGGATGCGGTTCCTGCTGGAGGTGGTGGATGCCGTGACCTCGGTCTGGGAACCCGGCCGGGTGGGAGTCCACCTCGCGCCGCGTGGGGACGCGCACGACATGGGCGACTCGGATCCCGAGGCGCTCTTTCTCGAGGTGGCGCGTCAACTCGGCAGCCGCAGGCTCGCCTTTCTCTGTGCGCGGGAGCATCACCACGAGCCCGCGCTCGGACCCCGGATGCGGGAGGCCTTCGGCGGGGTCTTCATCGCCAACGAGCAGTTTGATCTCGAGTCGGCGGAGAAGGCGCTGTCGGAGGGTTCCGCGGATGCGGTGGCCTTTGGTCAGGCGTTCATCGCCAATCCGGATCTGGTCGAACGCTTCGCGGGCCGGGCGTCCCTCAACGAACCGGATCCGTCGACCTACTATTTCACCGGCTCGGGGGATCCCGCGCACGGCTACACCGACTATCCGACGCTTGAGGAGGCGCCGGTTGCCTGAGCTTTTTGGGAATCGATCGGCCGCCCGCGACTCGGACGGATCATGAAAGCATCGCTATTGGCACTGCTGGCGCTCGCACCGTGGGTGCCGGCGGAAACGCTCCAGGAGCAGCTCGACGCCCGGGCGGCGAAAGCCGCGGAGGAAGGGGATCCCGCGGTGCGGGCGGAGTTTGCCAAGGGGATCGAGGCGGTTGCCGAGTCGGGCATCGTCGCCAAGGCGGTCAAGGTCGGTGACAAGGCCCCGGACTTCACCCTCCGGAATGCGGCGGGGAAGAAGGTGGCCTTGTCCGGACTGCTTGAGGATGGACCGGTGGTGCTGACGTGGTACCGGGGCGGCTGGTGCCCCTACTGCAACATCGCGCTCGCGGCGCTTCAGGAGAAGCTGCCGGAGCTCCAGGAGGCGGGAGCGCAACTGGTGGCCCTGACTCCCGAGCGGCCCGGCAAGTCGCTGGACACGAAGCAGAAGAACGAGCTGGCGTTTCCCGTGCTGACCGACCTCAACCACGATGTGGCGCGGAAATACGGCCTCGTGTTCAAGCTCACGCCCAAGGTCCGCGAGCTCTACCGGAGTTTCTTCGATCTCAAGGAGTTCAACGGCGAGGCGGCCGGCGACGAGGAGCTCCCCCTGGCCGCCACCTACGTGATCGATCGCGACGGGGTGGTCCGCTGGGCGTTCCTCGACGCGGACTATCGGAAGCGCGCCGAGCCTTCCGAGATCGTCGACGCCGTGAGGCGTCTGAAGCGCTGAGCTCGGCGAAAAGCTTGCGGAGCGGGCAACCCCGGCCTTTTCTGTCCGGGTCTTTCTCCCGAGATGAAGTTGATCTGCATGCTGCTCGCAGCCCCGGTGCTGCTCCTTGTGTCCTGCTCGCCCATGGTCGAGCAGCAGCCGGTACGCGCCCAGAAGGTGCTCTACGAGTGGTTCGACGACGGAGGCCCCGGAACGGTCAAGGTGCGCATCGACCTCGGCGAGCAGCGGGCGTTCTACACGCGGGGCGGCCGTCCGATCGGCTGGTCCTACGTCGCCACCGGTCTTCCCGGTCACTCGACGCCGTCGGGATCCTTCCGCATCACCGAGAAGGTGATCGACAAGTATTCGAACGCCTACGGCTGGATCGAGGACGAGTTCGGCAACGTCGTCAACGGGGACGCCAAGCCATCGACGCCGGTCCCGGCGGGCGGGACGTACATTCCGGCGCCGATGCCATACTGGATGAGGCTGACCGACTACGGCATCGGGATGCACGCGGGCCTGATCCCGAATCCGGGAAGCCCCGCCTCCCATGGCTGCATCCGGCTGCCGAAGCCCTTCGCGCCGATCTTGTACGACGTCGTCGACATCGGGACCTCGGTGAGGATCGAGCCGTGAATGGGGAGAAGGGATTTTCAATCCCTTTGATCTGGCAGGGCGGAATCGCCTGCCCGCCCTCCCGACCCGGCGTGCGAGGAAAGGGATTTCAAATCCCTTCTCCCCATTGCCATCGCCGGAACGTTTCCGGCGGTAGCTTTTCCGGATTCCTGAGGATGTAGTTCCTCGTCCCGTCGAAGTGTTTCTGCGAGCGGACGAGCCGGTCCCAGTATTCGCGCTGCCACAAGGTGCCGGTTCGTCCCAGTGCTTGGTTGATCCGCCGCGCGGTGTGGCGTTTCCACGACTGGAGGATGGCCTCCATCCGATGCTCACCGAGGGGCCGGAACAGGACGTGGACGTGGTTCGGCATGAGCACGTAGCAGTTCAGGTCGTAGCGCTCGCCGTTGAAGTGACGGAGCGCGTCGGCGACGTGTTCCCGCAGTTCGGGGCGCTTCAGCTCGCAGACGCCGTGGGCATCGTCGAGCAGGGCTTCGAAGCGCATGGTGAAGAGGCGGCCGTATTCCCTCTTGGTCTCTTCGTTCCACGGTGGCGGATGGTTTGCGAGCCAGTGCGTTCGATCGATCACCAGCTTTCGGACCACCTTATCGGGAAGAGAGTCGGCGAGCCGCCAGGTGACGAATACCCAGGCCTCTCCCTGCTGCCAATGCGGCAGGTTGATCCGGTGTTTCTCGATCGGCTTGTCGGGATCGAGGAACATGACCCATGGGGAGAAGGGATTTGAAAACCCTTTGAACCGGCCGGAAAGAAAGAGATTTCAAATCCCTTCTCCCCATTACGCCAGGATCTGGTCGAGCACGTAGGGGAGAATCCCGCCGGCGTTGTAGTAGTCGACCTCGGCGGGGGTATCGAGGCGGACCTTGAGCGGGATCTCGACGGTCGAGCCGTCGGACGGATGCGCGACCAGGGTCGCCGATTGGCCGGGCTTCAGCTCGCCGGAGATGCCGGAGATGCCGGTGATGTCGAAGGTGGCGTCGTGCAGGGCGGAGACCTTGTCGTAGTCGGCCTTGTCGACGAAGTTCAGCGGCAGCACGCCCATGCCGATCAGGTTCGAGCGGTGGATGCGCTCGAAGCTCTTGGTGACGACGGCCTTCACCCCGAGAAGCCGGGTGCCCTTGGCGGCCCAGTCGCGACTACTGCCCATGCCGTAGTCCTCGCCGCCGATGACGACGAGCGGGGTGCCTTCCTCCTGATAGGCCATGCAGGCGTCGTAGATGAAGGTCGGCTGGGCCCCGGCGAGGGCCGGGATCTCCACATCGGGCTCGGACACCCCGGCGCTGCCGAAATACTGCGTGTAGCCGCCCTCGATGCCGGGGCACATGAGGTTCTTGATGCGGACGTTGCCGAAGGTGCCGCGGGTCATCACGCGGTCGTTGCCGCGACGGGCGCCGAAGGAGTTGAACGAGGCCTTCTCGACGCCGTGCTCGAGCAGGTACTTGCCGGCCGGGGAGGTCGGCTTGATCGCGCCGGCGGGGGAGATGTGGTCGGTGGTCACCGAGTCGCCGAAGATGCCGAGCGGGCGGGCGCCGGTGATGTCGCCGGCGACCCCGGCCTCGCCCTCGAAGAAGGGCGGCGACTGGATGTAGGTCGATTCCGCGTCCCACTCGTAGGTGTCGCCGGTGGTGCCCTTGATCTCGCCCCACTTCGGGTTGGCGGTGGCGACGTTGCCGTAGAGCTTGCTGTAGACCTCGGGCTTGAGCGCGGCTTCGAGCTGGACCTTCACCTCGGCCTGCGAGGGCCAGAGATCCTTGAGGAAGACCGGGTTGCCGTCCGGGTCGTTGCCGAGCGGCTCGGTGGTGAGGTCGAGATCGACGCGGCCGGCGAGGGCGTAGGCGACGACCAGCGGCGGGCTCATGAGGAAGTTCGCGCGGATCGAGCCGTGGACGCGGGCCTCGAAGTTGCGGTTGCCGGAAAGCACCGAGGCGCAGACGAGTTCGCCTTCCTTGATGGCGTCCTCGATCGCCGGGTGCAGCGGGCCGGAGTTGCCGATGCAGGTGGTGCAGCCGTAGCCGACCGTCTGGAAGCCGATCTTGTCGAGCTCGTCCTGCAGGCCGGTGGCCTCGAGGTAGTCGGTGACGACGCGCGAGCCGGGGCCGAGCGAGGTCTTCACGTAGGGGGCGACGGTCAGGCCGAGCTCGTTGGCCTTCCTGGCGACCAGGCCGGCGGCGAGCATCACGCTCGGGTTCGAGGTGTTGGTGCAGGAGGTGATCGCGGCGATCAGCACCGAGCCGTGACGGAGGTTCGTCTGGATCGGGTCGAAGGCATCCCTGGCCAGGACGGTGTCGGGCGCGGGGCGGTTGGTGGTCATCTCCGCCTTGTCGAGCTCGGCCCCGGGTTCGGGCGCCTCGAGCAGCGAGCCGACGGCATAGCCGGCGGGCTCGGGCATGTTGACCTCGACGGTGGTGTCGCGCTTCGCGGCATCGAGCCCGAAGCCGCCCTCACCGGCCGAAGCGGTGAAGAGGGAGTTGAAGGTTTCGCCGAGGGCGGGGACGTCGATGCGGTCCTGCGGGCGCTTCGGGCCGGCGACGGCGGGAACGATGGTGGCGAGATCGAGCTCGAGGAGGTCGGTGTATTCGCACTCGTTCTTGTCCGGGATGCCGAACATGCCCTGGGCCTTGAAGTAGTTTTCGACGGTGGTGCAGAGCTCCTCGGAGCGGCCGGTGCCGCGGAGGTAGTTGATGGTTTCCTCGTCGATGGGGAAGAAGCCCATGGTCGCCCCGTACTCGGGCGCCATGTTGGCGATGGTGGCGCGGTCGGGCAGGCTGAGCGCCTTGGCGCCGGGGCCGTGGAATTCGACGAACTTGCCGACCACGCCGTGGGCGCGGAGCATTTCGGTGACGCGCAGCGTGAGGTCGGTGGCGGTGACGCCCTCGGCGAGCTGGCCGTGGAGATGGACGCCGACGACCTCGGGGACGAGGAAGGTGACCGGCTGGCCGAGCATGCCGGCCTCGGCCTCGATGCCGCCCACGCCCCAGCCGACGACGCCGAGGCCGTTGATCATGGTGGTGTGCGAGTCGGTGCCGACCAGGGTGTCCGGGTAGAAGACGCCGTCTTTCTCGAGCACGCCCTTGGCGAGATACTCAAGATTCACCTGGTGGACGATGCCGATGCCGGGCGGGACCACCGCGAAGGTGTCGAAGGCCTGCTGGCCCCACTTGAGGAATTCGTAGCGTTCGCGGTTGCGGATGAACTCGATGGCCATGTTGCGGTCGAGCGCGGCCTGCGAGCCGGCGAAATCGACCTGCACCGAGTGATCGACGACCAGATCGACCGGGACCAGCGGTTCGACCTTCTCGGCCGAGGCGCCGCGGGCGACGGCGGCGTCGCGCATGGCGGCGACATCGACCAGCAGCGGCACGCCGGTGAAGTCCTGCAGCACGATGCGGGCGACGGTGAAAGGGATCTCGTAGTCACCGGGGGCCTTGGCGCTGTAGCCGGCGAGGTTCTTCACGTCCTCTTCGGTCACCTTGCGGCCGTCGACGTTGCGCAGCACCGACTCGAGCACGATGCGGATGGAAACGGGGAGCTTGGAGAGGTCGGGGAAGCCTTGCTCGGCGAGGGCGGGAAGGGAGTGCAGTTTTCCCTCGGCGCCGGAGCCGGTGGTGAAGGTGCGGAGCGTGTCCATCGATCGTCGAATTTGGGATTGCGGGATTGAGATTACGGATCGGCTTGGCGGTGGTGCCGCCGGGGGGTCGCCGGCTCGGAGCCGGGCGGGCTTGCCCGCCGAAGCCCGGAGGGCGAAGGCGGGAGATTAGGAAGCGCCGGGGAAATGTCAAAGGATAGGCGGAAAGGAGGGTCTGGCGGGAAATCCGGGCTTTTCCCGGCGGTGGCCCGTTTCTAGCGTCGGGAATGCCAACGCTGCGACTTTTCCTTGCCGGACTCTGTCTGCTGCTGGCGCGGTGCGCGCCGGGAGGCGGTGCGGCGTCCGGAGAAATGGGCGACCTGCCGGACGAGGAGCCGGCGGTGGGGGGGATCTCCGAAGTGCCGAATCCGACCCCCGAGATGGCCAGGGCCAGCGGCACGTCGCTGGAGACGCTGCAGCGGGGCCACGTGACCTACATGCTGAAATGTGGGGAGTGCCACTCCTACATGCTGCCCGAGGACCTGTTCGTCGACGAGTGGGAGGATGCGATGCCGACGATGATTTCGCACGCCGGCCTGGCCTCGGCGGACGAGAAGGCGGTGTTGGCCTACGTGGTGGCGGTCGGCACGGCGGATTGAGCGGCTGATGAACGGGGCGTGGGAGCTGCTGGCCTTCGCCGGGGTGATGGCGCTGGGGCAGTTCAGTCCCGGGCCGGACATGGTGCTGCTGACCCGCACGGCGCTCGCCCAGGGAGCGCGTCACGGCGTGCGGATGGCGCTCGGGATCGGGACCGGGCTGGCGGTGCATGCGACGATCGCGATCGGGGGCGCGGCACTGCTTTTCCAGCGCGACGGCTGGCCGCGCGAGACGATGCGCTGGTTGGCGGTGGCCTACCTGCTGTGGTTGGCGTCGCGCCTGATGAGACCGGTCTTCCGGCGGCGGAACGAGGCCCCGGCGACGGGGACGGTGGAGCGTCCCGGCGGACGGTCGGCCTTCGTCCGCGGGCTGCTCTGCAACCTGCTCAATCCCAAGGTGGTGGTGTTTCTGGCGGCGGTGACCGCGCCTTTCCTGGACGGCGAGCGGCCCGACTGGTGGGCGCCGGCGATGGGGGCGATCGTGGTCGGACAGGGCTGGGCCCTGTGGAGCCTGTGGGCGGTGGTCCTGCAGTGGCGACCGCTCCGCGAGGGCTACCGCCGGGCGGGTCCGACGATCGACGGGCTGTTCGGAGCGGCGCTGGCGGTGCTGGCCGTGCTGTTGGTCGTCGGATGAGCGCCGGGGCAGCCGCTCACCGGAAGGTCGGCGGCAGGTGGTCGGTGAAGACGCGGTCGTCGAGGTAGTCGGCGGCGGGGCGGTCCGGCAGCGGGCCGGCGTCGGGCGGCAAGGGGAGGATGCCGTGCTCGAGATCCTCCGGCTGGGTCCGGCGGATGCTCACCGGGGTGCCGACGCGGACGAGTTCGAAGAACTTCGGGGCGAGGTTGCGGTGCATGCGGATGCAGCCGTCACTCGCCGGGAAGTGCTTGATCCAGCCGGTGTGGAAACCGTAGCCCGGGCGGAACTCGCACCAGTAGGGAGTCGGGCGCCCGGTGAAGCTCCAGCCGGCCGGAACCTCATTGCGGAAGCTTCGTTCGACCTCCTGTCCCCGCCGGCGGAAACCGTAGTCGGTGGCCCGTCGCCGCGTTTCCTTGCGGGTGATGCGGAAGTCGCCGGTGGGCGTCGGACTCTCGGCGGCGCCGACGGTGACCGGCATGACCAGCAGCGGCCGGCCGTCCTCCATGACGTAGGCACGCTGGCGCGCGGTGGAGACCTTGACGACCACCCGCGACGGATCGGAGGCGCGGTGGGCCGGCCGGTTGTAGGCGTTGTAGACCTCGAGGCCGTCGGGTGCCGGTCCGGCGCAGGCGCCGAGCAGCCACAGGGCGGCGAGGGCCGGGAAATGTCGGGCGGGAAGTTTCATGCCTGCCGCGGGGGCTAGACGATCCGGTGCCATGGTGCAAGCCAGCGGGGTGCTCAGCGCACGCGCTCCCACTTGCTCACGCGATCGTTGCGGAACCACACGCTGGCCCGCCGGTAGGGGATGAAGGTGACCTCGGGTGCGACGCTCCAGGCGTACCGGCTGTAGCGCCCGTAACCGCCGTAGCGGTAGCCGCCGTACCAGCCGGTGGTGTAGACGGGGCGCGATCCGGCGTAGTCCCAGCGGCTGGTCCGGGCTCCGCCATCGTCACCGTCGTAGCGCCGGCTCGGCGATCCCCAGGCGAGCAGGACCGCATCGGGCGACATGCCGGTGTCGATCCGCCCCTCGCGGACGAGTTCCTGCTGTCGGGCACTAAGGTTCTCGTACTTCGCCGGGTTGGCGGCGATCCGCTCGGCGGGGGTCGAGGGCGCGCAACAGGCGACGAGACCCGCGAGAACGGCGGAAATCACGTATTTCATGGTCGGAAAGTAGGCCGTGGAACTGCCGTGCGCAACGTCCCGTGCGAATTTCCGAAACACGCTTGCCAAGCCGGAACGGGAACCCGCAACCTCGGGCCGGAAAAGACCTTCCGCCATGTCCGAACTCCTTGATCAAGACGACCTCGAATCCGCCCTCAAGAAGCATCCCGATTGGGAACTGGAGGGGAACTCGCTCACCCGCGTGATCGAGTTCGAGGAATTCATGGAGGGCATCGACTTCGTCAATGACCTGGCGGAGATCGCCGACGAGGCGCAGCATCATCCGGACATCCTGATCCAGTACAACAAGGTGACGCTGACGCTGACGACGCACGACGCCGGCGGGGTGACCGGGCTCGATCTCGAGCTGGCGCAGCGGATCGACAACCTGGTGGATTGATGGAGCTGGTGTCGTCGGCACCGCACGGGTCGGGCGGAAAGCCGATTTCCATCATCGGCGCTCCACCGCCTACCGCGGCAGCAGGATTTCGTCGTCCTTGAGGCCGGTGAGCTCGGACAGGCCGGCCATCAGCCGCTTGAGGAGCAGGAACATGATCGCGAGCAGCGGGATGCCGATGATGGCGAAGCCCCAGCCGGTCAGCCTTCCGATGATGCCGTTGTAGACCTCCAGCGCGTCGGGCGCGGTGCGGTTGAAGCCCCGGAAGAACCACAGCACCATGACGATGTTCAGCGCCGAGCTGAGGAAGAACGAGCCGGCGAACATCACGTTGGCCCGGTCGAGCAGCTTGTCGTAGCCGGACTGTCGCTCGTTCTCCTCGACCTTCTTCTCGATCTTCGGGATGTCGAAAAGCGAGTCGTTGTAGAGGAAGACGTTGAGCATCGGGGTGGTGCTGCGCCGCGAAAAGAAGACGGCGAGCCCGAGCACCAGCGGGATGGCGGCTTCCTTGAGCCCGAAGAGCAGGCCGGCGTGTTCCTTCACGGTGCCGTCCTTGTTCCAGAGGTAGAGGGTGAGGCCGCCGGTGAGCGCGACGGAGAACAGGCCAAGGCCGGAGAAGAAGTTCGGCTTGCGGGTTTTGATGAAGTGCCAGATGCCGTAGCCGAGCGGGAGGGCGACGGCGACGAGCATCGCCTTGAGCGGGCCGATGTGCCACGGCTTCGCCTCCTTGCCGAGTTGCTCCTGCAGCGCGGGGTCCTTGCTCAGGTAGCTCAGCACGAGCACCGGGATCAGGACGTTGATGAGGATGTTGGCGAGCGGGTGCTCCTGATGCGTCTTCGGGTCGTGCATGGGCTCGGCAGGAGGCAAGGCGAGCAACGGGCGGGGGGCAAGCAAAAGGGGCGGCACTTCAATCCGGCGTGGGCGCGCGGCTGAGCCGGACGCGGGCGAAGGCGGCGGGCGGATTGGCATCGGCGTAGGCGGGCTCGCCGTCGATGACGTAGGTGGTGGTGACGACACCCGCCCCGGCCACTTCGGCGGCAATGTCGAGGCCGCGGGCGAACCATTGGTCGAGATGATAGCTGAATTCGAACATGACGTGCAGATCCTGGCGCATCGAGGGGATCAGCTTGAAGGTCTGGGGATCGACCGGGTCGAAGAGGTTGGTACGGCGCAGCGTGAAGAGCGCGAGTTCGCCGCTTGGGTTGGAAACCTGGAAATGCTCGGGACCGGGTTGCTCGCCCTCGCCGAGGCCGAGGAACAACTCCAGGGCGAGAGGAAGTCCGCCTCGGGCGCGGGGCGCAAAATGACCATCGACCAGCGTGCGCAGGCTGCCGCCGTCGTCGTGGTAGCCGAAGGTGACGGTCGCCTCGGCGATATCGGACACTGCCACCGGGCGACGCATTTCCGGGCCGTGGGAGAGTTCGACGCGCTGCGTGCTGCCGTCGGGGTCGCGGCTGACCATCACCGGATGACTCGGCGGAAACACCGCATTGATCCCGATGTGAGGACCATCGAAGAGCAGAACCAGCTCTCCGGTGCGCTCGATGTGGAGGAGGTCGTGGACTTGAAAACCGTAGGGGCCGACGAAGCTGCCGACGTGACGGGTCCAGCCGTCGTAGCCGTCGAGGAGAAGCTCGATGAAGCGATCGCCGTCCGCCTGCTCGACCTCGTAGATCGCGGCAACACCGCCCGGGTGCCTGGCAGCGCGGACTTGGGTGGGTGGTGAAGGACCGAGCAGCTCGTGTCCGAGCGCTTCGGATTCCCATACGGTGCGGACGATGTCTCCGAGGAGGGCGTCCTGGTGGTAGGCGAAGAGGCGGTTCGTGCCGTACCAGACGGCATCGATGCTGTTGCCGCTGTGACCGTCGCCCTGGTGGAAGGGGATGGCCGAAAAGGAGCCTCCCGGGGATTCCTCGAAGGCGCAGTAGAGGTCGCCCCGGCGCTGATAGAGCACCTGCATCGTCCGATCTTCGGGGTGGAAGACGATGTCGGTGGACTGGGCGATCATTTTCCCGCTGGGGCTGGAGCCTTCGATGACGGAATCGACGACCTCGATGTCCCAGGTCCCGTCGGTCTGCTCGCGGGCCACGATCAGTTCGCCGGTCTGGATCAGGGTGCCGGCGTGGCGCACCCGGCGCCAGGCGGCGGCCCGCAGTCCGGTCCCGGGGCGGGTCTCCAGCGAGAGCTTGAGGGCGCCGTTGAGGGTCGTCTCGTCGATCGGGCCGATGTCGGCATCGAGCAGCACGCCCTCTGCCATGAAGTCACCGGGAAAGGGTCGGGAACGGGAGACGCGCAGCTCGCCCGCGGCGGTCGCGTAGAGCCAGGAGGGGGCGACGTGCTCGCCGGCGGTGCCGGCCAGGGCGACGACCGCCGAAGGGCTGGCGCGATGGCTGCCGGGGACGAAGACGTCGGTCAGGGTGGCGTGGGCGGCGAGCGTGAGAGCCGCCGTCGTGGCGAGGAGCCGGAGCGGGTGGGTCATGCGGCCCCAACCGCAGACGGACCGGACGTTTGCCAGCTTCTGAGATACGGGATCGCGTGGGGGGAGGCGGCTTGGCTTCAGCGTCCGGTGCCGGGCTGGTCGCCCAGCTTGGCCTCGAGCTCGGCAACGCGGGTGGAGGTTTCCACAAGGCGTCGGGCGAGGAGTTCGCTGAGGAAGCGGTAGAGGACGAGCTCGTAGGCGGTGCGCTGCTGGGGCGAGAGGCTGTCGAGGAACTCGGGTTTGACCTTGAGCAGGAAACAGTGGCTGGCGGCGGTCAGCGAGGCGGACCGGCTTTCGCCCCGGAGGGCGGCCTGCTCGCCGAGCAGCTCGCCCTGGCGCTCGACCAGCGCGACGGGTTTGCCTTCCTTCACGACCTGCACCGCACCCTTCAGAAGAATGTAGAAGTCGGCGGTCGTGTCGCCCTCGTGCAGGATCGACTCGCCGAACTCAAATTCGACCAGCGCGCTGTTGCCGAGGATGGCATCGAGCGCTTCCTGATCGACCTCGTTGAGAAAATCGATCCGGGCCAGGGTGGGAGGGAGCTTTCCCTTCTCGTGGTGGTAGGCGTACTCGCGCATGGTTTCAGCACGAGGCAAGGCGAGCGGGGGTGGCAGGGCAAGGAAAAGCAGCCCGCCCCGGGGCGGGCGCGATGGGGGTGGCCCGGCGTCAGGAGATCACGCCGTTCCCGGATTCGTTCTCCAGGTGCTCGAGTGCCTTCAGCGTGCCGGCGACGGTGCCGAAGGTCGGGGCGAACATCCAGCCGATGAAGGGGATCATCATCAGCAGCAGGTAGCCGGCGCCGAGTCCGGTGGAGAGGGCCCGGTGGCGACGGACGAATTCGTCGCTCCGCTTCACGTCGAAGCCCCGATGCTCGAGGGGAAAGTCCATCAGGCCGTAGCCGAGGTATTTCGACTGGATGATGAAGAGCCCGGCGGCGGAAACCAGCGAGCCGACGACGGGAATGAGTCCGCAGAGAAGAAAACCGAGGGTGGCAAGGATCTCGCGGAAGATGTAGCGGAGATTGACGCCGGTGCTGCGGGCCAGCGATTGCGCGAAACTCAGTTCGGACCTGGCGAAGGCGGGCCCCTTTACGGCCTTCACCGTTTCCTCGGCGATCTTTCCGAGCAGCGGCGAGAGGATGATGAGGGCGAGGTGCTTGTGGAGGAAAACGAAGGCGGTGATGAGGGCGAGAAAGGCCAGGGCGGTCATGCCGAGCGAGAAGGCGCGGTCGAGCCAGGCCGACCGGAGCTCGATGAGGGAGTCGAGCCAGCCGTGGACCGCGCCCGCGCCAAGCCAGCAGGCGGCGAAGAGTCCGGCCCCGAGCAGCAGGCTGATGAGTGCCGGCGCGAACTGGTAGGGCCACAGGCCGTGCCGCAGCAGGGTGCCGGGCACGCGGCGGTAGGCGGAAAGGCCGGAGAGGAAAGCGCGGAGCACGGGGCGAGGCTGAGCCTCGAAGTTCAAAGTGAGAAGTTTCAAGTGCCAACCAGGAGGGCGCGGTCCGTACGGAAAAAAGGCCCGGCGGATGCCGGGCCCTTGGAAATGGGGAGAGCGGGTTTGAAATCCGCTGGGCAGCAAGATGGGGCCGCGGGCTCTCGAGCCGTCACTCAGAGACCGAGATCCTTCAACATGGCGTCCGCGGCTTCCTTCATCATGGGTTGCGAGGATTTCCGGAGAGAGTCGATTTCGGCCCCGGTCAGCTTTGACCAGTCTCCCGTGGAGGGATCCACGTCGCTTTCTCCCCAAAAACAGGGTCCTCCACCGTATCTCCATGGTTGACCCCTCTTCACCTGTCGGTCGTTGTCGATGTAGGTGCCGTTGTAGTTGCAGAACGGCCAGATGCCGTTGGACATGCCGAAAAGGCTTCTGCGGTAGAGCCCACCGCCTCGCGCCGCCGGGTACTGGTCGTCGTAGATCGGATGGAGCACCAGGTTTCCTCCCTTGGAAGCCGAGGCTGAAAGGCTGGCCTTGTAGCCTCGCCGTCTCAATTCACCGACGAGAAACTCGGGGTAGGAGAAACCCGCGTCCGTGATGGATGCGCCTCGATTGTTGAACACCGTGGTTCCGATGCCCACGTAGTGTGGTTGGCAGTCCTTCCCTGCGACCACCGTGATCCCATGGCGGGCGGACTCACGGACTTCCTCAGGGCTGCTCGTCGCGCAGGAGGCGAGGGTCCCGATGGCGATGATAAGAGTGGCGACGTTGAAGAACCAGGACATGGCGACAAGGGTTGGGCGGGATGCCCGGGGTGAGGCCGTGGTGGCAGGAGTCGGGATGTGCATGTGGTGGGGTGAAAAAAAGGCCCGGCGGATGCCGGGCCTTTTGCAAGTGGGGAGAGCGGGTTTGGCCTGGCCTGCCGTAGCCTTGGCGGAGGAGGCAACCCGCCGCTCGGGTTGCTGAGGCGGCTTGAAAAGACGCTCTCCATATTCAGACCGTGCCGCAGATGGTGTTGCCGGTCGACTTGAGCTCGTCGCAGGCCTGCTTGAGGCGGTCGCACACGCCCTGTTCGCCCTTCTTGATGTAGGAGCGGGGGTCATAGACCTTCTTGATGCCGACCTCGCCGTCGATCTTGAGCACCCCCTCGATGTTCTCGCAGATGTGGGTGACGATGGGGCGGGTGAAGGCGTACTGGGTGTCGGTGTCGATGTTCATCTTCACCACCCCGTAGTCGAGGGTCTCCTGCAGGTCCTCGCTGGAGGTGCCCGAGCCGCCGTGGAAGACGAGGTCCATCTCGGCCTCGGCGCCGTGCTTGTCCATGACGACCTTCTGGCCGTCGCGGAGGATGGAGGGCTTGAGCTTCACCGCACCCGGCTTGTAGGCGCCGTGGACGTTGCCGAAGGTGGCGGCGAACATGAAGCGGCCGATCGGCTGGAGGGTTTCGTACACCTCGAGCATGTCCTCGGGGGTGGTGTAGAGCTTCTCGCTGGGCAGGCCGGAGGTGTCGTGACCGTCCTCCTCACCGCCGACGCAGCCGGCCTCGACCTCGAGGATGATGCCGAGCTCGGCGCATTCCTTGAGCAGGCCCTTGGAGATCTCGAGGTTCTCGTTCAGATCGACCACCGAGCCGTCGAACATGTGCGACTGGAAGAGCGGGCCCTTGCCGCCGGCGATGCGCTGGCGGGAGTACTCGAGCAGCGGCTTGAGGAAGCTGTCGACCTTCTGCGGGTGGCAGTGGTCGGTGTGGAGGCCGACGAGAATGTCGTACTTCTCGGCGAGCTGGTGGCAGGCCTCGGCGAGGATGATGGCGCCGAAGGCGGCATCCTTGACGGCGGTGCCGGAGGCGAACTCGCCGCCGCCGGTGGAAACCTGGATGATGCCGTCGGACTTGGCTTCGGCGAAGGCCTTGAGCGCGCCGTTGATGGTCGCGAGGGAGGTGATGTTGATGGCCGGGTAGGCGTATCCACCCTTCTGGGCGGCATCGAGCATCGCGGCGTATTGGGCGGGAGTTGCAACTGGCATAGCGGAAGCGGGTTAGCCGCTGGATCGACGAATGTCTAGGGTTCAGTCAGGAATGCGTGACAACGGGCGGGAGTTGCGCAGTTCGGGACGCTGTGGTTCGGTCGTGGCCGATGATCGCCGGAATTGAAATGGGAGGCACGAAAACCGTGGTCGCCGTGGGTGGACGCGACGGCACGGTGCACGAGGAACACCGCTACCCGACCACCGACGGGCCGGAAACCTTCTCCACCGCGATCGAGTGGCTGCGTGAGCGGGGAACCCCGGAAGCCATCGGCGTGGCGGCCTTCGGGCCGGTGAGCGTGACCCGCAACCGCGCCGACTACGGCTCGATGCTGGCGACGCCGAAGCCGGGCTGGGCCGGGTTTTCGATTACGGGGGCGCTCGGTGAGGCCTTCCCCGAGGCCCGGGTGGCGATCGAGACGGATGTGAATGCCGCCGCGCTGGCCGAGGCGGGCGATCTGGAGGACCTCGTCTATATCACCATCGGCACCGGAATCGGCGGCGGGATCCTGAGCGGCGGCAAGCTGGTGCACGGGGTGCTGCACTCCGAGTTCGGCCACTGGATGCCGCGGAAGGCGCCCGGCGACGACTTCGCGGGCGTGTGCCCTTTTCACGGCGACTGCCTGGAGGGACTGGCGAGCGGTCCGGCGCTCGCCAAGCGCTGGGGCAGGGAGGCGAAGGACCTGCCGCCGGATCACCAGGCCTGGGATTTCGAATGCGACTACCTCGCCCAGGCGGTGCAGGTGCTGCTGGCGACGGTGAACCCGGCCCGGGTGGTGATCGGCGGCGGCGTGTCGCAGGCCGAGGGATTTCACCACCGGGTGGAGAAGATCGTGCGCGAGAGGACGGCGGACTATTTCCCGGCGTTGGCGGAAAATCGGCCTTTCGTGGTGCCGCCGCAGCACGGCCAGCAGGCCGGGATTCGTGGCGCGCTGCTGCTGACGAGGTGACGCGCGGCTTGGCGTAGCAGAGTTGCCGACCCGGAAAGCCGGGCTGAAGGCCCAGGGCTACCCGGTGGCCGGGAACCGGAAAGGAGAAGGGGCGGCCACGGAAGGAAACTTCGAGGAGAATCGACATTCCTGTCGATCACCCCCGCGAGCCCCTTGGCCGCCAAAGCCTTGCCGACGGAGGCAGTCGCGCAGCGAAATCCTCGACATGCCGTGGCCTGATCTCTAACATCGGGGCTTATGTTCTTTCGTTTCCGGCTCGGTTCCAGTGCATCGCGCTCTTCCCTTTCCCATGGCAACCACCTCGTCACCGCTCTCGCTTGCGGCCTGCTGGCAACCAGCCCGTCCCAGGCAATCATCGGAGTCCTGACGGAGTTCGGAGGGCCCGGTAACGGGCTGGATTTCGCCACGAGCATCAGCACCACGGACCTGGTCAACTCGGGCGCGCCCTCGCTGTCGTCGGTTTTTTCGACCGCCGTATTAGGCGAGGGCAACATCAACGACGGGGCAGTCACGTCGGGAGTGCCTCGAGAGGACTTCTCGGAGTACCCGGCAACCTTCGAATTCAATCTCGACCTGGTTGCAAATCCTCTGGGTTACCGGATCACCTCTCTTTCGACCATCACCGGAGTGGGTGCCACCTTCGACCCGGAATGGTCGGGACGCGAGCACGAGCTAGCCCACCAGAGCTACACGGTCGCCTACAGTCTCGTCGGCGACGGCTCCTTCACCGATTTCGCCACAGTGGCCGCGGTGGCGGACCCGGACGACTACTTCGCCAAGGTCACCCTCGTGAACATCCAAACCGTGGTGCCCGACGGCGTGGACGCGATCCGTTTCAGCTGGTTTGATCCCGTTCCCTCGATCGCACCTGAGGGCACCGACCCAGAGAATACCGCCACGGTGATCCGCGAGATTGATGTCTTCGGATCCGCCGTCCAGATCCCCGAACCCAGCTCGGCACTGCTGCTCATTACGGGATGCCTCACCATGCTTCGGAGACGGAGAATGAACCACGCTGAGTGAGAAGGGTCCGCCGTCGGAATCGACACACACTTCGATAAAAGGAAAAGGGGTCACACTAGTGTCCAAAACACGGACAGAATGCCTGGCAGATTATCCGAAGCATCATCCACGCACCATCGCTCCGGCTGCCCGCCAAGAGCGGCCTCGAACCTTCGTATTCTGGGGCCGACCCCGGCGAGGGAAGCGGCGAGTCTTGGATTTCTGACTTGAGTCCCAACGGGACGTCGGAACGTAGCCCCGGGGTTCACCCCGGGGGAGCCATGCCCCCACAACAACCCGAGCCCTGAAGGGGCGCAGGAATCCGGTCTGTTGTCTTCAAGGACCCGGACGAGTGCGGAGAGGTGAATGCCAAGAATCACGGACGGACCCGAATGGCGCTGCATTAAGGCGGAATACCCTGATTTTCAGTCGTTTGGAGGCGACATTGATTTACTGAGATCATGCCGGGGAGTCTTCGAAGAATCCAGAGCTGGAAGGTCTTGGCGCGCTCGCTGAAGGCATTGGTTTTTCAAGGATCGTGGGCGCGAAACTGGCCTTAATGCAGCGCCATTCCGGACGGACCCCTTCGACGGTTGGCAGATTATCCGCGGTCGATCCACACCCCCGCAGGCCGAATGCCAATAATCACGGCCTGACCCCTACGAGGGTTGCTGGGTCTCGGGTCGGGGCGCTGGGGTGGCCGGCTCGCAAAGCCGGACATGAGGGTCATGGCCACCGGTGGCCGAGAGCCGGAGGGGGTCCGGGGCTGGAGATGGAAGCAAGATTCTAGAGAAGGCGGTGGCAGTAGTCGAGGGCTGCTCCCGGCCGGACCCCGGCGACGCCCGGTGTCATCCGTCCCGTGGAGGCGTCTGCTTGGAAGAGAGCTTGGGCTTCGGGAGTAGTCTGGGCGTGCACGGTGCCTGTCGTGCGGCGTGATCCTCATGAATACGACGAAGACGCTTCTGGTTTTGTCCGGGGCCCTGCTGGTCGGTGGGTGGAGTGCGGCTGAAGAGACGCTGCCGCCCTTGAAGGAGGGCAAGGCACCAACGACGGTGCCGGAGATGTGGGCGGGCTTCGATCCGCGCAAGGAACCGCTCGATGTGGAGGTGCTGCAGGAGTGGACGGAGGAAGGCGTGGTGATTCGCGTGCTTCGCTACCGGATCGGGACCTTCAAAGGCAAAAAGGCCATGATGGCGGCGGTCTTTGGGTATCCGAAGGCCGCGAAAGGCTTGCCGGGGCTCGTGCAGATCCATGGGGGCGGCCAGTATGCCGACGCAAATGCGGTGCTGGCCAATGCGAAGCGGGGATACGCGACGATCTCGATCGCGTGGGCAGGGCGGATCAGATCGAAGAACTACCAGGTGAGTCCTGCGCAGGTTCGGCTTTTCTGGGAGGGGAAGACCGATCATCCGGACTACCGGGTGACGACGGACTGGGGGCCGCTGGATGCGTACCATGCACCGTCGCGGGAGAAGGAAACGGTTTACCCGAGTGCGAAGCCGACGCCATTCACGATCGATCCGGTCGAGTCGCCGCGGAACTCGCCGTGGTTTCTCTCGGCGCTCGGGGCGCGACGGGCGTTGACCTTTCTCGAGCAGCAGCCGCAGGTGGATCCGAAGCGGCTCGGGGTCTATGGTCACTCGATGGGGGGCAAGCTGACCGTGATGACGGCGGCTGCGGACAAGCGGGTGAAGGCGGCGGCACCGACCTGTGGTGGAGTGAGCGATCGCTACAAGGGAACGCCGCTGTTCAAGGCGACGATTGGGGATCAGCCGAACTTGAGGGGGATCACCTGTCCGATTCTCTTCCAGACACCGTCGAACGACTTCCATGGTCGGATCAGTGATCTGCAGTTGGCGGTGGAGGAGGTGCAGAGCAAGGACTGGCGCATCAGCAGTTCGCCGCATGCCAATCACCAGGACCTGCCGGAGTATGAGATGGTGGGCATGCTGTGGTTGGATCACCACCTGCAGGGCGGGCAGGAGCTGCCGACCACGCCGGAGATGAATTTCGAACTCGTGGGGAGCAGGCAGATGCCGCTTTTCATGGTCAGGCCGGAGTCGGGGAGCAAGCCGGTGGCGGTGGACATCTACTTTACCCAGCAGGGGCTCCGGGAGGGAGAGTTCAAGGATCACGAGAACACCAAGGCCCGGTTCTGGCAGCATGCTCAGGGCGAAGAGAAGAATGGTTGGTGGTCGGTGCCGATCCTGCCGTGGAGCGATGAGCTGCCGCTGTGGGTTTACGCGGATGTGACCTACGAAGCCGCGAAGCCGGTTGCGGGGGCGGGCTACTACTATCGTCGCTATGTGACGAAGCGGTATCACTTGTCCTCGCGGATGGTGATGATTCCTCCGGGTGGGTTGAAGGGGAAGGGACTGGTGACCGAGGAAGGGAAGCGATCCGCGGACATCGAAGGCTTTGAGGAGGGCTGGGAGAAGGAGTGGTACACCCTGCATCCGGAGATGTGGGGGCATCGGACCCACAAGGTCCATCATCCGCGCTGGAAGGCACCGGAGGGGGCGAGGTTGTCGGTGGAGATCCGTTCGAAGGAAGCGAAGAAGATGGCGATCGGGGTTGATGACTACGGGGCGGACGTCGATCTCACTGGAGATGGGGAGTGGCAGAAGGTGGTGCTGACCCCGGGAGCGTTGAAGAATGCCCATGGGGAGCCGCTGCAGAGCTGGGAAGGGATCAAGGAGTTGCGCCTCATGGCCCAGGACTGGGTGAGGGGGCGGCGTGATGGAGAGAACAAAGCCCGGGAATACGGTGAGCCCTGGAAGGGGGAGGGGCCGGAGTTCCGGCGTTTGCGTTGGAAATGAGAGCGGTCTTGGCAGCAGTGGCCCTGGGGGCGTCGGTCGTCGGGGCGGTGGAGATGCGGGAAGTGTCGCCGGCCATCCTGGCGCCGAAGGCCGGGGACCGGACCGAGATGTGGTGGAAGGAGGGCTTTCCGCATCGGGTTCAGGGCGCGCCGTGGGAGCGCGTGATCCTCGCGGGAGATCATGCCTTTGTGTTGAACACCGAGACGCTCGAGGTGCCGCACTTTGGCAAACCGGGGGAGGCCGGTCTTGATGCTCTGCCGGCGGGGGAGCTGGAGTTGGAATTGAGGGTGGATGGGAAGCGCTATCGGGCGGTGAGGGGTGGGAAGTTGACGCGGTTCTCGGGGCCCCGGCTGGTGGAGTCGGGGAGGTTCTTCCAGCGGGGAGATGTGACGAGTCTTCGATTTCTGTCCGAGGAAGGGACGTGGCTGCCGGTGGAAGCGCGGTTCGAGACGGCGGCGTGGACGGATCGTCTGGCGCTGGTTTTGGCCGCAAGACCGCAGGCGCCCGAGGTGGAGTGGAAGCTCGTTGATTTGGAGATCCGTTTCACGGCGAACGGACGGACCGTGCGGCACCAGACGACATGGCCGAAGATGGGTCCGGAGTGGGGCAGCGTGGGCTTGGTGTTTCATCCGGGAACGATGAAGCAGGCGCCGGAGCAGAGCCCGCTGGTCGTGCATGCGTGGAGCCGGGGGGACGGGGAGAAGCGCCCGGTGGCGTATGACCGGGTGTTGGGATGGCACCGGGTGGACCTGGATGGGATCGAGCCGATCGTGCCCGAGGGTCGGTCGCCCAATGATTCTCTGGAACGCGTGAAGCTGATCGTGGCCAATCCTACCGGTGAAGAAGAGGTGGTCCGCTTGAACTTCGCCAAGGGGATGCACGGGTTCCGGCAGCGGATCGGGTCGGCGATTACGGGGATCTCGGCGGTGCTGCGGGACAAGGATGGCAACCCCACGGGCATTCCGGTCCAGTTGAGCAAGAACTGGCACCGTCACCAGGAGGGTGGCGTTCACAGTGGGGCGTGGTTTCATGGGCTGACGCAGTTCCGGTTGCCGGCGCGGAGCAAGGCGGAACTCGAACTGACCCTGGCTTACGGGCACTGGGGCGGGGTGGCGGCCGCGTCGCATGCGCAGCTGTCCCTGGTCGGTTGGGGCAACAACCAGCTGTGGGAGGAGAGCGCCCTGGGGGCGTGGGGTGAGAGCATCTGCTACGAGCCGGAGAACGGGCAGGCGAGTTGCCTGATCACCGATGTGCGGCCCTTGATGGTGCTTGGGATGAAGAGCAAGGAGCCGTGGACGTGGACCAACAACGTGGGTGGTGGGGATGCCTTCCGGATGTTTGATCCGAGCGGGGAGCGGGTGTTCCCCTCGGCGGTGCGGACAACGCGGATGCGGCAGGGGCCGTGCTTGACCGAGGTCGAGTATGCGGGGTGGATCGGGAAGGGAATCCGGTACTCGGTGACGCCCAGCTTGGGGAGAACGGATGACCTGGTCCGGGCGACGTATCGATTGCGGATGGATGTGATCGAGGCGGTGGAGTTTTCGCGATTCGTCATCTTCCAGGTCGGGGCCGACACCTACAACATGACCGCGGAGCGGAAGCTGGCCGTCGGGAATGTGGAGGGCCGGGTCAGGGAATGGGTGGCGCAGTGGGGTGGCAATGAATACAAGATGGAGCCGCAACGCATGGCGGGGCGCATGCCGTGGTTGTCGCTGCATGAAGGAAGGCCTCGGGAGGGATCGAAGGATGAAGGGATCTGGGCCGACCGGGGGATGGTCATTCGTTCCTGGAAGGCGCGACTGGGGGGCAAGGAGGCCGAGCCTTGGTTTGCGGAACGGGGGCTCGAGCAGCACCACTTGAAGTCATCGACTCTGGACCTCGTCCCGCCGCCGGGAGTGACCAGGTTTCAGCCGGGGGATTTCGTCGAAGCGGTGATCGAGTATCTGGTCCTGCCGCAGAGAGCTGATGACTACTACGGTCCGAACGAGGCCTTGCGCCGGGCTCTGGCGAAGGATGGCGGCTCTTGGCGGATGACGCGGCGGGAGGCGATGGGAAACGATCGGAAGGTGGTGGTGCACGCTGGGAAGTTGGAGCGGATCCATCCCGATGTGCGCGTGAGAGCCCATCAGGATAGGGCGCAACTGACCGTTGAGGGTGGGCTGGGTCATGTGCCAGTGACCTTCACGGGGCTTAGTGCGTATGCGGGCTTCGTGCTGGCCGTGGATGGACAGCCCATCGACCAGGGCGTGCATGGAAACGACTTCTGGCAGTGTGACTATGACTCGGAATCCTGCATGTGGAGCCAGACCTTCACGTTGCCGCTGGGCCCGGGGTTGCACGAGTTGAGTTTTTCGTCGCAGCCATGAGGCAGCGGGGAGTCGAAGGGGTCATAGTCGAAGGGGTCGGGCCGTAGTCGAAGGGGTCGGGCCGTCGAAGGGGTCGGGCCGTCGAAGGGGTCGGGCCGTAGTCGAAGGGGTCGGGCCGTCGAAGGGGTCGGGCCGTCGAAGGGGTCGGGCCGTGATTTTTGGCATTCACCTAGTCGAAGGGGTCACACTAGTGTCCAAAACAGGGAATTGAAGGGGCCTCCTTGAAGGAGTGGAATCGGGGTGAAATGAATACCAAAACACACCCCGACAAGGAGGCCTGAGATGAATCTATCGACCTCCAGCCTCTTCAGC
>JAUIJD010000045.1 GCA_030431475.1 Verrucomicrobiia bacterium
GCACCACGCCGTGGCGCAGTGGCCACTGCCCCGGCTTTCCGGGCTACGTGCTGATCGAGGAGATCGACGGCGAGCTCGTCGTCAAATCGCCCGATCTGAACGACTTTGACCTTCAACCCCAGCGGAACCCGACCTCTCCCGTCCGGCCGCTGGCCGGCGACGAGCGCGCGGTGGCGAAGAACCTCTGAGCCCAAGACCTGTCTCGCGTTCGTGAACGCCCTTCCCGAAACCGGGGAGGGCGTTCGGCGTTTTCGGATGACAGATGCTCGTCACAAAAGCGGTAAAGACGGCCCGAACATGACTCGTCTTGTCCTCACCCTGCTCGGTCTCGCCCTTCCGCTGAGTGCCGCCACCCCGCCCCAGTCCGGCGAACGCATCGCCCTGATCGGCAACGGCCTCGGCGAACGATTCCTCGATCACCCGTGGCTGGAGACCGAGCTGCAGCTCCGCTACCCCGGCCAGAAGCTCGTCGTCCGCAACCTCTGCCGCCCGGGGAACACGCCCGGCTTCCGTCCCCACCCCTCGCGGAAATCGCAGTGGGCCTTTCCCGGTGCCGACAAGTTTCATCCGCAGCACAAGACCCACCACGGCACCGGCCACCACCCGACGCCCGACCAGTGGCTGACCACTGTCGGCGCCGACACCATCCTCGCCTTCTTCGGCTACAACGAGTCCTTCGACGGCGAGGCGGGCCTCGAGAACTTCAGGGGCGAGCTCGACGCCTTCATCGCCCACACCCGCGCCCAGAAGTACAACGGCGAGAGCGCTCCCCGCCTGATCCTCGTCTCCCCGATCGCCTACGAGGACCTCTCCGCCGCACGCGACCTTCCCGACGGCACCGCCGAGAACGAACGGCTCGCGCGCTACACCGCCGTGATGAAGGACGTCGCCGCCGCCCGGGACGTCGAGTTCATCGACCTTTTCCACGCCACCGCCCGCCTCTACCCGACCTTCGACGGCCCCTTCACCCGCAACGGATTCCTCCCGAACGATGCCGGATACCGACAACTCGGCCCGGCCCTCGCCGATCTTGCCTTCGGCCAGACCGAACGCGTCTCGAAGGCCGACCCGGACAAGCTCGCCGACGCCATTCGCGACAAGAACTGGTTCTGGTTCCAGGACTACCGGATGCTCAACGGCGTCCACGTCGACGGCCGGCGCTACAAGCCCTTCGGCCCGGACAACTACCCGGCCGAAACCGAGAAGATGCGCGCGCTGACCGAAGCGCGCGACCGCTTCATCCACGAGGCCATCAACGGCCGCCGCTTCGATCTCGCGGCCGCCGATCGGACCACGCCCGCCCTGCCGGAGGTGAAGACAAACTACAAGCAGAGCCGGAAGAACGGATCCTCGGACTACGTCGATCCCGCCAAGGCCGTCGAGTCCCTGACGGTGCCCGAGGGCTACCAGGTCGAGCTCTTCGCCTCCGAGTCGGACTTCCCCAACCTCGCCAACCCCGTCCAGCTCTCGTTCGACGACCGCGGCCGCCTGTGGGTCGCCACCATGCCCAGCTACCCGCACTACCGCCCGGGCGACGAGCGCCCCGACGACAAGCTGCTCATCTACGAGGACACCGATGGCGACGGCCGTGCCGACAAGGAGACCGTGTTCGCCGACGGCCTTCACCTGCCGACCGGCTTCGAGTTCGCCCCCGAGGGCGTCTATGTCGCGCAAAACCCCCACCTCGTCCTGCTGCGGGACACCGACGGCAACGACCGCGCCGACTCGAGCGAGATCGTGCTGACCGGCTTCGACACCCACGACACCCACCACGCCGCCGGCGCCTTCTGCGCGGATCCCTCCGGTGCGATCATGATGGCCGAGGGCGTCTTCCTCCACTCCAACGTCGAGACGCCCTACGGCCCGGTGCGCGGGGTCGACGGCGGCTTCTATCGTTTCTCCCCCCAGCGCACCCATCTCGAGCGCACCGCCCAGCTCCAGATCCCCAACCCCTGGGGAATCGCCTTCGACGACTGGGGCCAGTGCTTCTTCCTCCACACCTCGGGCCCGCGGATCAACTGGATGCTCCCGGTCTCGCTCAAGACGCCGTACGGCGCGAAGAACCCCGCCACCATCGACCTCGCCCCGAAGGGCAACGCCGTCCGCCCGACCTCGGGGCTCGAGATCGTGTCGTCATCCCACTTTCCCGACGAGGTCCAGGGCGACCTGCTCGTCTGCAACAACATCGGCTTCCTCGGCATCAAGCAGCACAAGATCGAGGACGACGGCACCGGCTACCGGACGACCCACCGCCACGACCTGCTGAAGTCCTCGGACGGCAACTTCCGCCCCGTCGATCTTGAGTTCGCCCCCGATGGGTCGCTCTACGTCGCCGACTGGCACAACGCCCTCATCGGCCACATGCAGCACAACGCCCGCGACCCGCTGCGCGACCACTCCCACGGTCGGCTCTACCGCATCACCCACACCGCCCGCCCGCTGGTGAAGGCGCCGGCCGTCGAAAAGGCCGGCATCGGCAGCCTCCTCGAAAACCTCGAGCATCCCGACAGCCGGGTCCGCTACCGCACCCGTCGCGAGCTCCGCTCGCACCCCGCCGACAAGGTGGCACCGGCCCTCCGCTCCTGGGTCGCGGAACTCGACGCCGACGACCCGCGACGCGAACACCACCGGCTCGAAGCCCTCTGGGCGTCGTGGGGAATGAACCGGATCGACACCACCCTGCTCCGCGAACTACTAGGCTCGTCGGATTTCCGCGTGCGTGCCGCCGCGGTCCACGCGCTGCGCTACAACATCCGGGACTTCGACGACCACGTCGCGCTGCTCATGGCCGCCGCCACGGACGACCACGGCCGGGTGCGCCTCGAAGCCGTGGCCGCCGCCTCGTGGCTCGACAACAGCGCGGCACGGAAAATCGTCGCCGCGGCCGCCGCCAAGCCCCTCGACAAGTGGTCGAAGAACGCCACCGACACCGCCGCCGCCCGACTCGCCGGCAAGGAAGCCCCCGAGATCGAGGAGAACCCGGCGCCCAAGCCGCCGGCGCGCCTCTCCAAGGCCGAGCGCGCCCGCTTCCTCAAGGGCCACGAGATCTACCACCGCGAAGGCCACTGCGTGACCTGCCACCAGGCCGATGGCAAGGGCCTGCCCTCGACCGGATTTCCGCCCATCGCCGGAACCTTCTGGTCGCAGGGACACGAGGAACGGCTGATCAAGCTCACCCTCCACGGCCTGATGGGCCCGCTCGAGGTCGACGGCGTGAAGTATCCGGGCCAGGTCCCGATGACCCCCTTCGGCGGCATGCTCAACGACGAGGACATCGCCTCGGTGCTCACCTACGTCCGCAACCACTTCGGCAACGAATCCTCCGCCATCACGCCGGAGAAGGTCGCCGAGGTCCGGAAGTCGACCGGTGCCCGCAGCTTTTACTCGCCGGAAGAGCTGCTCAAGGAGCACCCGGAGGAGTAGGAGTGGCTCCTTTCAAGGAGCCATGCGCCGGGTGGCAGGCTTCCGAGCCGGCCGACGCGCCGGGCGACCGGAGGTCGCATCCCCGGCTCATGGCGCCTGAAAAGCGCCACTCCGATTCCCGCAAACGGCGAGTGACAGCCCCGCACCCGCGCCACTAGGCTGCGGCGACGCATGATCTGGGAGTTCATCCAGAAGAACTGGCGCTACGGCATTGAGATCCTGATCCTGAGCATCGGGATCTATCAGATCTATCGTGCCTTCAAGGCGACCCGCGGCGCCCGCATCCTGGTGGGCCTGATGGTCATCCTGCTGGTGCTCACCGCCCTGCTGCAGCTCTTCAAGTTCCAGGTCATCAGCTTCATCGTCACCCGCGGTCTGCTGGTGCTCCTCATCGCGCTCCCGGTCATCTTCCAGCCGGAGATCCGTACCGCGCTGGCCCGCGTCGGCAGCAGCCGCTGGCTCGATTGGTTGCTGCGCAACGACCGCCGCCAGATCGTCTTCCTTGAAAGCCTCGAGCAGGCCGTCATGGCCCTCTCGAAGAAACGCATCGGCGCGCTCTTCGCCATCGAGCGGAACATCGCGCTCAAGGCCCAGCAGGAAACCGGCGTCACCCTCAGCGCCGACTTCACGCCCGAGCTGGCGATGTCGATCTTCTTTCCCAAGTCCCCGCTCCACGACGGCGCGGTGATCCTCGCCGACGAGAAACTGATCGCCGCGGCCTGCGTGCTGCCGGTCAGCCAGAAGGAACTCAGCGACCGGTCGATCGGCCTGCGCCACCGCGCCGCGATCGGGCTGACCGAGGAGACCGACGCGGTCTGCGTGGTCGTCAGCGAGGAGACCGGCTCGATCTCCCTGTGCTCCGACGGCCACATCGAGCGCAACCTGAGCAGCGAGGACTTCAGCGAGCGAATGGAGGACATCTTCCTCAACAACAACAGCAACGATGAGAAAAGCGTTTCGGAAGAACTGGGGGCCGAAGATGATGTCGCTGATGCTGGCGACGGCGATCTGGATGCTGATTCAGAAGTATCTGGAGACGAACGGAATGTGGGAGGTTGAGGAACCGCCCCGCGCCCAGCCCGCCCCGCAGGACGAACAGCTCCGCGATCTCGAGTCGCAGATCGAGGAGCTGAAGGGGCAGGTCGTGACCCTCGAAGATCAACGGCGCCTGCTCGAGGAACAGCGGCGGCGGGAAGCCGAGGCGCGCCCGGAACCCGAGCCCGCCCCGGAGCCGGCGGACCAGCCCGAAAACTCCGAGAACCCCGAAGCACCATGAGCTGGTTCGTCACGGGCACCGACACCGGCGTCGGCAAGACCTACTTCTGCAGCCTGCTCGTCCGCGCGTTGCGCGAGGCGCGCGTCGATGCCGTCGCCTACAAGCCGGTCTGCTGCGGCGAGCGCGACGACGCGGTCCGGCTCGCCGAGGCCTCGGGCGGCCTCGACCTCGACACGGTCAACCCGCTGTGGCTGCAGGCACCCGTTGCGCCCCAGGTCGCGGCGATGCTTTCCAATGCCGAGATCAACCCGGGCTCGCTCGTCGCCACCGGCAAGATGCTGGAGAAGGATCACCAGAAGATGGTCGTCGAGGGCGCCGGCGGCTGGAGGGTGCCGCTGGCCAAGGGCTACGACATGGCCGACCTCGCCACCGACCTCGCCCTGCCGGTGATCGTGGTCGTCGCCAACCGTCTCGGCGCGCTCAACCACACCATTCTCACCGTCGAGGACATCCGCGCCAGCGGGCTTGAAGTCGCCGGCCTCGTTCTCAACAACCTCCAGGAGGAGCAGGACACCGCCGCCGTGACCAATCGCGGTGTGATCGAGGAACTCACCGGCGCCCCGATTCTCACCGAGATCATCCACGGCCAGGATTTCGTGGACGTCGAGGCGTTCCTCTGAGCCTTCAGGGATCCAGGTGCCGCTCGACGAGGTGCGCCACCGCCCGGTCGCAGGCCTTCGCTCCCTCGTCGCCGCCGAGGTTGCACGCCGCCACCGCCGCGAAGTCCTTTTCCGGGGCCAGCCACATCACCGCGTAGAACATGGTGTTGGTCCCGTGGTGGGTCAGTACCCGCCCCCCGGCCCAGTCCCGCTCGGTCACCACCCAACCCATCGCGTAGTCCCGTCCTTCGGGAGCGCGGTGCAGGCGTTCCATCGAGGCTCGCGACAACAACGGCTTGCCATCGCCAGCGAGGTGGAAACGGACATAGCGGGCGAAGTCGGTCACCGTGCCGTGCACCCGCCCGGCCGGGGAGATGGCGGGCGGATTGTCGCCCGCGGGAAGCGGGTCGATCGGCTTCGGCGCCCCATCGGAAAAGACATGCCCGTACGGCTGGTCGACCTTTCCCCGACTCGCCGGCGCACCAAATCCCGCCGACACCATCCCGAGCGGCTCGAAGAGTTTCTCCTCCATCAACACCTCGAAGGGTCGGCCGGCGCGCTGCTCAAGCATCGCCCCGGCGATCGAGAAGCCGGCATTCGAGTAGACCTGGTCGCTTCCCGGCGGATAGGCGGCCGGCTCCGACAGCACTCCGCGCAGCAGTTGCCGACGTTGATCGCGCCCGCTGCCCCGCGCCTCCCACAGGGCCGCCCACAGCCGCGGCTCGATGTCCGCCGCCGCTCCCCCGCGGTTCGTCAGCCACTGCTCGAGCGTCGCCGCGCGGAAGGAGCGGTGGATTTTCAGTTCGGGAAACACCTCCGGCCCCGTGGTCCCCCAGCCGATCGCCTCCTCCTCGACACCGATCGCCGCCAGCGTGGCGGTCATCGACTTGGTGCAGGAGCCGAGATGAAAACGGTCATCGAGGGTGACCGGCGTCGGATCCCCGTGCTTCCGCATGCCGGTGACGCCCGCGGAAACAATCTGCCCCTTGTGAACCGCCGCCGCCGCGAGAGCCGGCGCCGCCCCACGCAGCTTCGATAGCGCCGCCGACACGTCGACCGGTGCCGCCGCGAGCGCACCCGACGCCGCCAACCCACCCAGCCCGCATAAGACCGGGCACCGGAACCTCATGACAAGCGACCGTCGCATGCTCCGGAAACGTCGGTGTCGCCCGAATCTTGCAGGACACCCCGCCGCCGGTTTTTTCGGCTGTCCCGCGCCGCCGCCTGTGCTTTCTTTCCCCGCCCATGGCCAATCCCACCCTGCCCGACGCCACCGGACACTTCGGAGAGTTCGGCGGCATGTTCGTGCCCGAGACGCTGATGACGCCTCTCGAGGAACTCGCCACCGCCTACGACGAAGCCAAGGCGGACCCCGCCTTCCAGGAAGAACTCGACCTTTTGCTTCGCGACTACTGCGGGCGGCCGACGCCGCTCTACTTCGCCGAGCGGTGGACCGAGAAGCTGGGTGGCGCGAAGATCTACCTCAAGCGCGAGGACCTGCTCCACACCGGCGCCCACAAGATCAACAACGCGATCGGCCAGATCCTGCTCGCCAAGCGGCTCGGCAAGACCCGCATCATCGCCGAGACCGGCGCCGGCCAGCACGGCGTGGCGACCGCCACCGTCTGCGCCCGCTTCGGCATGGAATGCGTCGTTTACATGGGCAAGGTCGACATGGAGCGCCAGGCGCTCAACGTCGCCCGCATGCGCCTGATGGGCGCCGAGGTGCGCGCCGTCACCGCCGGCCAGGCGACCCTCAAGGAAGCGGTCAACGAGGCGATGCGCGATTGGGTCGCCAGCGTCAACCACACCCACTACATCCTCGGCTCGGCCCTCGGGTCCCACCCGTTCCCGATGATGGTCCGCGACTTCCACCGCGTGATCGGCCTGGAGGCCCGCGAACAGATCCTGGAAAAGGAGAACCGCCTGCCCGACCTGCTGGTCGCCTGCGTCGGCGGAGGCTCGAACGCCATCGGCCTTTTCCACCCCTTCCTCGGCGACGAGGACGTCCGCATGGTCGGCGTCGAAGCCGGCGGCGAGGGCATCCTGCCCGAGCGCCACGCCGCCCGCTTCCAAGGCGGCAAGCTCGGCGTGCTGCAGGGCACCAAGACCTGGCTGCTGGCCAACGACGACGGCCAGATCGAGCTCACCCACTCGGTTTCGGCCGGCCTCGACTACGCCGCCGTCGGCCCCGAGCACGCGTACCTGCAGAATATCGGCCGGGTCGAGTACACCTACGCGACCGACGACGAGGCGCTCGCCGCCTTCCGCGAACTGGCCTACTGCGAAGGCATCCTCCCGGCGCTCGAGAGCTCCCACGCGATGGCCTACGTCTCGAAGATCGCCCCGAGCCTGCCCAAGGACGCCATCCTCATCGCCAACCTCTCCGGACGCGGCGACAAGGACGTCGAGCAGGCGGCAAAATACCTGCTCGGGGAGCACAAATGATTTGCGGTATGGCGAATCGTCCGCTGGCCTGTCGCATGCTTCGTGAATCCGGAATATTCGCTACGTTTGGATGCCTCTTTCTCCTGGTGGGATTGGCTCCCTGCACGCGGGGGTCCGACGGGGATCTCTTCCGGCGTGTCGATACCCCGGCTCACACGCTCCAACGTCGTTGCTCCACATGCCAGGGTGGCGGCAGCGAGAGTGCCGCATTCAATTTAGCCCCCACGGGGGGGACCGCCGCCCCGTCCTCACTCACGGTTGCGCCCTCAAGCGGCGCCTTCGACATCATCCTCAATCCCAACGCCACCCTCGCCGGCAACGCGTCGGCTCTGGCGGCCTTCGAACGTGCCGCCGCCTCGTGGGAGGGCCTCATCTCCGACCCGATCACGGTCAATATCGATGTCGGCCTCCAGTCTCTCGATCCCGGCGTACTCGCCTCGGCGGGTTCGGTCCTGCTCTCCGCAGGCTACGACGTGATCCGGAACCAGATGGTTGTCGATGCCTCGTTCGACGGTGACGACGCCATCGTCGCCGCACTCCCCACCTTCGCCGAGTCGAGCTTCTCCACCCCGACCGGTTTCGTCGCCTCGGGAAACCTCACCGCCAACAAGGCCAGCCTCAAGGCCATGGGTTTCAGCGGGTTGGACTCCACCTTCGGAGCGAACGACGCCACCATCAACTTCAGCACGAATTTCAGCTTCGACTACGACAATTCCGACGGCGTCGGCAGCGGCCTGATCGACTTCGAAACCGTCGCCCTTCACGAGATCGGACATGCCCTCGGCTTCACCTCCAGCGTCGACGAAGTCGACTTCCTCGCCCAGACGCCTCCCGGAGCCGGGGATCCGGACATCAACGTGGATCCCCGGGTGCTGGATCTGTTCCGTTTCGCCGCCGGCTCCGAGCCGGGCGACGAAACCGCCTTCACCAACGCCGCCCGATCGCTGGAACCGAACGTCGCGGCGGTCTTCTCCGATACGGAGCTTGAGGGCGGGATGTCGACGGGTGCGTTCACCGGCGACGGCCGTCAGGCAAGCCACTGGCAGGACAACGATCTCACGGGCACCCTGCTCGGCATCATGGATCCCACCCTGGCAACCCAGCAAGTGGTCGATCTCGATGTCCTCGATCTCCGTTCTCTGGACCTGATCGGCTATGACATCAGCTTTGTGCCGGAGCCGTCCACCCTCTGGCTCGCCTTCGGTGGCTTGATGCTCTGCCATCGGCGCCGGCGGGGATGAAGGATGACGGGAATCTTGAGTTCGAGAGCGAGGCGTCGGCCCGGACGCGGCCACATCTTGTCGGCATGCTGCTGGGGCTCGCGGCGACGTTGAGCCTCTGGGCCGTGGTCATTGGCTGGCTCGTCATCCCCGACACCGAGAGAAGCCGGGGCACGAATCCGGCTCCGCCCCCGCCGGCTCCGACCGGCCCGCAAGCGGTTCTCGAGGCAGGTCTTGTCTGGGACCGCTACGTCGAGGCGACCGACTTTGCCGGAAGGGCGGAGCTCGTGCTCGACACGGAAAGGGTCCGCGACCTGATGGAGGATTTTCACCGGGTCCGGGGACACCCGTGGCCGTCCATGAGTTCCCGTACGGACGGTCGGGAGATCCGTCGCAACGGCCAGACGGTGGTCGTCTTCCAGGTCGAGGGCTTCGACCGACAACGCTACCCGGTCGCACTGGCCTGGGACGGTGAGCGGTTTGCGGTCGATTGGGAAAGCCTCACCGCCTACGGCACCATGGATTGGTCCCGACTTCTTGAGACGCGCCCCCACGAGACGCAGACCCTCCGCATCTACCTCGCTCGACTTCCTGAAGAACTGCAACCGCCGGCAAGCCGTGCCGCCGGGCGCACCTTCTTCCGGATGGAGCATCGCGACCACCCGACGACCGCCGTGCTCGCCGTCCGTCCGGAACTCGCCCCCGAGGTCTTCCGCCTGACGGAAGGCTTGCGGGTTCCCTGCACCGCCGAAGTGGCCTGGAATTCCTCCATCAGCGCGTTCGAACTGAAAAACCTCCTCTGCCAAGGCTGGAACGCACCCCATTGAGACGGCAGTTCGAGATCGTCCGGCTGGGGCTCGGGGATGGGGTCTCTAGCCCTTCCGCCACCAGTCCGCCTCGCGCTCCCAGGCCTCGGGTTTCGGCTCGTCGCCGGAGCTTCCGGCGGTTTCCGGCGTGCGCGCCTCGTCCTCGCCGACCTCGTCGATGAGCTTCTGCACCTCGCACTCCGCCGCCTTCCCGCGGCGGTAGATGGCCACCAGCAGCAGCAACACGCAGCCGAAGGAGAGCGCCAGCACCGCCAGCATGGCGAGGGCCAGGGCATCCGACTGCGTGATCGCGGCGCTCATGCGGACAGATCGATCACCCGGCGCATCGGGATCATGTTCGAGTACTCGAAGCCGAACTTGCGGAAGAAGTTCTGCGACTCGGCGGAGATCTTGTCGGTGAGGATGGTGATCCGCAGGAAGTCCTTCTGGCGGGCGAAATCGACCACATGCTCGAGCAGTTTTCCCCCGAAGCCCTGACCGCGGTGGTCCGGGTGGATGATCACGTCCTCCATCTGGATCACGAAGCCCCCCATCGCGGTCGAAATCGTGAAGAGCAGGTTGACCATGCCGATGATGCGGTGGCCGTTCCGCAGCACGAAGATGCGCCCCCGCGACGGCTGCTCGAGGATCAGCGCCAGCCCGCGCTCCTGGGCCGCCGGGTCCGGCTGGTATTCGCCCTGCAGGCGGAACAGATCCATCACCAGCTCCACGAGTTCCGGCAGATCCTCGATCGTCGCCGGTTCCACTCTCGGCACATCGCTGACGGCGGATTTCCGAAGGGCGGCGGCGGCGGAGTCGGTCATGACCTGCAGGGTGCCACGCCACCTCCGGGGTGGCACGTCCTTTTCGATCGGACGGGGCGAGATTTTTTGTAATTCCGGGTCGATTGGTGGATTGACAAGGTCCGGCCGATCCCTAGAGTGCCCGCCCGCTCCGCTGCGGCGCGGCAACATTTCCATCCCGCCATGAGTAAACGCACCTACCAGCCCTCCAAGCGTGTTCGCAAGCGTCAGCACGGATTCCGCGCCCGCATGGCGACCAAGGCCGGCCGCTCCATCCTGCGCAAGCGCCGCCAGAAAGGCCGCAAGCGCCTCCTGCCCAAGGGTGCCGAGCTGAAATACGAGCGGCACACCACGCAGCACGGCCGCTGACCGGCCGCCGCTTCCGGGCCATGCGCCTCTCGCGGAAGCACAGCATGACCCGGAGGGACGAGTTCCTCAGGGTCCGCAGGAACGGCCGGGCGAAAGCCGGCCGTTTTGTCGTGTTGAGCACCCTCGAGGACCCCGATCTCGACCGCTTGATGGTCGGCATCATCACCACCCGCAAGATCGGCAAGGCCCACGACCGCAACCGGATCCGCCGCCGGATCCGGGCCATCATCAGCCGCCACGGCGACGCGCTGGTGGATTCGCACCGGTTTCTCGTCACCATCCCCCGCCACGGCTGCGCCGGGGCGTCCTACGCCGAGCTCGAAAAAGACTGGCTCAAGCAGGCGCGCCGGCTGGCCCTGCTGCCGAAACCCGGCGACCCGTGACCTTCCTCATCCGCCTCGTGATCCGCTTCTACCAGCGGTTCCTCAATCCGGTGCTCCACGCGCTGGCCGGACCGCTCGCCGGATGCCGCTACCAGCCGAGTTGCTCGAACTACTTTCTTCAGGCGGTCGAGATCCACGGCCCGTGGAAAGGCTCGTGGCTCGGGATCCGCCGGATTTTCCGCTGTCATCCGTGGGGCGGCCATGGTTATGACCCCGTGCCGCCGCGCCGGGGGGAGGAGACGCCACCCGCCGAAGACTGAGCGCGACCCCGATTTTTCCCCATCATGTACGACCGCAAGACCTGGATCGTCGTCGGCATCTGTGCCGTCCTGCTGGCCCTCAACCTGCACTTCGGCAAAAAGAACGCCGAAGCCGAGCGCACCCGGCTCGAGCAGGAGCGCCGGACCAACATCGAGCAGACACCGGCGACCGGCGACGGGGAGGCCCCCGTCGAACCCGGCATCCTCGAGGAGATCGACCCGGAGCCCGAGCAGGTCGTCGAGGCCCGCCGGATCACGCTCGAGACCGACGAGGTCGTCTTCACCCTGACCAGCCTCGGTGGCGGCGTGGAAACGGCCGAGCTGAAGCACGAGAAGGCGGTCATCGACAAGAACCGCAACGTCATCCTGAACCGCGGCGATTCGTCCGCGATCGGCGCCCTGTCGCAGGGGCCCGACGGCCTCGAGCGGGTCAACTACACCTACCTCGAGGACGAGTCGGAAGCGGGCCGCAAGGTCGTCTTCGCCGCCCGCCATCCCTCCGGCCTGATCGTCAAGAAAACCTGGTCGCTGGTCCCGTCCGAGAACCCCGGCGCCCCCTACCTGCTCGACTTCCAGCTCGACATCGCCAACGCCAAGGACGCCGGCGAACAGGTCCCGCTCGACCGCTTCAGCCTCTACCTCGGCCGGGCCCAGCCGCTTCACCGCGGAGAGACCCGCCTCACCCCCTCCAGCTTCTTCTGGCGCGCCGACGGCGACTTCGAGTTGATGAAGTCGAGCAAGTTCAAGGGCGGTTGGTTCTCCGACGACAAGTCGCTGATCGTCGAGTCCGTCGAAGGCCTCGAGTTCGCCGGCGTCTCGAACCAGTTCTTCGCCACCGTCCTCCGCCCGTCCGATCCGGCCAACGGCGGCGTCTGGGCGAAGCCGGTCGAGGTTGCGGTCGAGGACAGCGACGACAAGGGCGTGGCGGTCCGCTCGGGATCGCTGCTGCCGGCGATCACCCTTTCGCCCGGTTCCGACCAGTCGCTGCGCTACCAGCTCTTCATGGGGCCCAAGGAGAACCGCATGCTCCGGGAGATGGGCGACGGCTGGGGCGACATCATCAACTACGGCTGGGCCATCATCGGCGTCTTCAGCTGGATCCTCAACTGGGGCCTCGTCCACATCCACGACCTCGTCGAGAAGATCTCGGGACCCTGGTCCTGGGGCATCGCCATCGTCGTCGTCACCCTCGTCGTCCGGACCCTGATGTGGCCGCTCTACGCCCGCTCGAACCGGACGATGAAGCGGATGTCGAAGCTCAAGCCGGAGATGGACCGGCTGAAGGAGAAATACCCCGACGATCCCGCCAAGATGCAGCAGGAGGTGATGGGCCTGTACCGGAAGTACGGCATCAACCCCGTCGGCGGCTGCCTGCCGATGTTCGCGCAAATGCCCATCTTCTTCGGCTTCTACCGCATGCTGCAGTACGCGGTGGAGTTGCGCGGCCACGGCTTCCTGTGGGTCGAGGACCTCTCGATGCCCGACACCGTCGCCACCATCGCCGGATTCCCGATCAACATCCTGCCCATCATCATGGGCGTCTCGAGCTTCGCCCAGATGGCGATGATGCCGAACACCTCGGCCGACAAGACGCAGATGACCATCATGAAGCTGATGCCCATCATGTTCCTGGTCTTCTGCTACAACTTCGCCGCGGCGCTCGCGCTCTACTGGACCACCTCGAACCTGTTCTCCATCTTCCAGACTTGGCTGACCAAGCGCATGCCCGAGCCGGAACTGAAGGAGAAGCAGGGCCCGCCGAAGAAGAGCTTCATGGAACGGATGGCCGAGGCCGCCGAGCAACAGCAGAAGATGAAGCAGGCCCGCGGCCGGGTGGTCGAGGACGACCAACCCAAGCCGAAGAAACCGCGCGGCCCCCGCACCGGCGGCTGACTTGACCCGCCATGGCACAACTCGGTGATTGGGCGGCCCTGCGGGTCATTCGGGAAAAGCCGCCCGGTCTGTTCCTCGACTCCGAAGGTGACGAGGGCGAGGTCCTGCTGCCGCGCCGCGAGATGCCGGACCGCTGGGAAGTCGGCGGCGCGATCGAGGTCTTCCTCTACACCGATTCGGAGGACCGCCCCGTCGCCACCACCCGGCGGCCGCACGTCATGCCCGGCGAATTCGGCCCGCTGGAAGCCGTCGCTTCCACCCGCGTCGGCACCTTCCTCGACTGGGGTCTGCCCAAGGACCTGTTGCTGCCCTTCGGCGAGCAGCGCGACCGCTGCGAGGTCGGTCGGCGCTACGTCGTGCACGTTCACGTCGATCCGGAAAGCGAACGCATCGTCGCCAGCCGCCGGCTGTCCCGGCACTTCAGCCGCGAGGCGCCCGACTACCAACCCGGCGACAAGGTCGATCTGCTCATCTACGGCAAGACCGAGCTCGGCTACAAGGCCATCGTCGACGGCCGTCACGGCGGCCTGCTCTTCGCCAACGAGACCTTCCGCCGCCTGCGCCACGGCGAGCGCACCGAGGGCTACATCAAGGAGGTCCGCTCCGACGGAAAGATCGACCTTTCCCTCGAAGCCCCGGGACGTCGCCGCATCGACGAACTCGAGGCCCGGATCGAGAAAGAACTCCGGCAGCGGGGCGGCTTCTGGGAACTCTGCGACTCCAGCCCCGCCGACCTCATCCACCACGAACTCGGCGTGAGCAAAAAGGCCTTCAAGCAGGCCACCGGCGCCCTCTTCCGCAAGCGCCGGATCGTCATCGAGGACGACGGCATCCGGCTGGCGTAGTCGCCGCTCAGTAGGAAGCCGCCGGCACCTCCTCCGGCCCGTGGGGTCGTGACTCCCGCCGAGGGGACTTCCACCCCCAGAGCAGCCCGCCCAGCAGCGCACCCACCACCCGGCCGATGTCCCGCCGGCGGTCGAGGTCGGGGGAAACGGGGACCATCGCTTCCACCGGAGCTACGACCACCGTTCTCGCCGGTGCCGGCGCCGCCGCATCGTGCACCGCCAGCTCCCTCTCGATCTCCGCGATCTCCCCCTCGACGCGTTCCCACTCGCCCTCCCACTCGGCGAGCGATCGGCGGAGTTCCCCGGGGCGCGCCGCATAGGCCTCAAGTTCGGAAACCGAGGCCGTTGGGCCGGGAACCGAAAGGTCACGCAGCGCCTCGCGAACGCTCGAGATCTCGCCCTTGATCATGTCGCGGGCACGGGCGAGCTGCCGCGACTTGCGAACCAAAGTCACCGGGGCCGACTCCACCTCGGCTTCGGCGAGCGCTTCGGCGATCCGAAAGGCATCCCAGCCCGACGGCGCGCGAACTTCGATCACGTAGTGCTCCGGCCGATCCCCGGGCAACGCCCGGTAGGAGCCCATCACGCGCTGGACGGCCGCCGACTCCTCGGCATCCCAGAGAGTGGCGAGGTCGAGGTGCTCGACGACCCACTCCGCCGATTCCTTGCGAAGCTCCGGCAAGGCGTTCGGCACCCCGGCCTCCATGACCACTCGCGAGGCATACCGCTTCGGCGCCCAGTAGGCGCTCACAATGCCCAGAAATCCCACGACAAAGCTCCCCACCACGGCATAGAGCGGTAGCAACCAGAAAACCCGTTTCACACCTTAGCGTGTCGGATCTCCTTGCCCGCGGCAATCCCGGAACTCAGCCCGCCGTCCAGCTGTTCAGCACCATCGCGTAGTTGCCGCGTTCGATCGCCTCCGGGTCGGGGGCGTTCTGGTGGCTCATGCACCCGCGCAGTTGGGCGAGGTCGCTGTATTCGTGCTCGGAAAGCCACTCGCGCACGCCGTCGAGCAGCTCGCGCAGGTGATGCGGCCCGTGCTGCAGCAGCCCCGAGACGGTCTGCACGGTCGTCGCGCCGGCCATCAGGCCCTTGATCACGTCGGTGGCCGAATGCACGCCGCCGCTCAGCGACATCTCGAGATTGGTGCGACCGTGCAGGATGGCGAGCCAGCGCAGGCGGAGATTGAGCTCCGAGGCATCGGAAAGTCTCAGCGTGGGCTCGGCCCGCAGCTCCTCGATGTCGATGTCGGGCTGATAGAAGCGGTTGAAAAGCACCACCGCCTGCACGCCGATCGCCTCGAGCTGGCTGACAAAATGGGGGATCGAGGTGAAGAACGGCGGCAGCTTGACCGACACCGGAATGTCGACTTCGTCGTGGGCGGTGCGGACCGAGGCCAGCAGGCGCTCCTCGACCTCGCCGGCACTCATCTGCGGGTCGGAGGCGAGATGGTAGAGGTTGATCTCGAGCGCGTCGGCGCCGGCCGCCGCGATCAGCTTCGGATACTCGCGCCAGCCATCGGGACTGATGCCGTTGACCGAGGCGATCACCGGGATGTCGACCGCCGCCTTGAGGTGGGTCACGCGGGACAGGTAGTCGTCGGGCCCGAGGCGATAGTCCTCCGGCTCCGGCAGGTAGCTCAAGGCCTCGGCAAAGCTGTCCTCGGCCTCATCGATCGCGGCGAAGGCGGCCCGCTGCTCCCTCACGATCTGCTCTTCGAAGAGCGAGTTCATGATCAGGCAGGGAGCCCCCGAGTCCTCGAGTTGGCGGGCCTGCGGGACTTCGCCGGTGAGCGGGCCGGCTCCGGGAATGATCGGATGGGCAAGCTCGAGCCCGAGGTAGTTGGTTTGCAGATTCATGGCGGGATGCGTTCCTTTCAGTCTTCGGAGGAGGTGGTGGCGGCGGCGTCCGCCGGGAAATGGATCGAAGCCATCTGCTCGAGCAGCTTCCAGCGGTGGGTCGCGCTTTCCTGCGCCTCCTCGGCGAGCACCTTGAAGCGCTCGGGATTCATCTTCTCGATCATCCGGAAGCGCGTCTCGTTGCGCATGAAGTCGGCCGTCTTCACCTTCGGCTCCTTCGAGTCGAGGATGAGCGGCGGCTGGCCCTCGTCGACCCGGCGCGGGTCGTAGCGGAACAGCGTCCACAGGCCGGAGTTCACCAGCAGCTTCTGCTGCTCCATGCCGAGCGACAGGTCGAAGCCGTGCGCGATGCAGTGGCTGTAGGCGATGACCAGCGACGGCCCCGGCCAGCTCTCGGCCTCGCGCAGGGCCTTGACCACCTGGCTGTCCTTCGCACCCATCGCCACGCGGGCGACGTAGACGTTGCCATACTGCATGGCCATCAGCCCGAGTTCCTTCGGCGCGCTGCCCTTGCCGCTCGCCGCGAACTTCGCCGCGGCGCCGATCGGCGTGGCCTTCGAGGCCTGGCCGCCGGTGTTGGAATAGACCTGGGTGTCGAGCACCAGCACGTTGACGTCGCGGCCCTGCGCCAGCACGTGGTCGAGACCGCCGTAGCCGATGTCGTAGGCCCAGCCGTCACCGCCGACGATCCACACCGACTTCTTCACCAGGTAGTCGGCGAGTTCCTTCAGCGTGACCGCCTCCTTGCCGGAGCAGTGGGCGAGCTTTTCGCGAAGCGCGACGACCCGGGCGCGTTGCGACTCGATGCCGGCTTCGTCCGATTGGTCGGCGTCGAGGATCTCGCCGACGAGATTTTCGCCGATCTCCGGCGCGAGCTTGGCCAGCAGAACCTGGGCGAACTCCGTCTTCTGATCGACCGCGAAGCGCATGCCGAAGCCGAACTCCGCATTGTCCTCGAACAACGAGTTGGCCCAGGCCGGGCCGCGGCCGTCGCCGTTCTGCGCGTAGGGTGTGGTCGGCAGGTTGCCGCCGTAGATGGACGAGCAGCCGGTCGCGTTGGCGATCATCGCGCGATCGCCGAAGAGCTGGCTGACCAGCTTGACGTAGGGCGTTTCGCCGCAGCCGGCGCAGGCGCCGGAGTACTCGAAGAGCGGCCGCAGGAACTGCGAGGACTTCACCTCGCCGTGGTTGAGCTTCGAGCGGTCGGGATCGGGGATGGTGTTGAGGAAGAAGTCGTAGTTCTCCCTTTCCGCGGCGCGGAGATCCTCGAGCGGCGTCATGTTGATCGCCTTGAGCTTGGGCTCGGCGCGGTTCTTCGCCGGGCAGACCGTCACGCACAGCTTGCAGCCGGTGCAGTCCTCGGGGGCGACCTGGATGGTGTAGCCCGAGCCCTTGAAATCACGCATCTTGAAGTCGGCCGACTTGAAGGTCGGCGGGGCGCTCTCGAGCACGTCCTTGTCGTAGAACTTCGCGCGGATCGCGGCGTGCGGACAGACCATCACGCACTTGTTGCACTGGATGCAGACGTCCGGATCCCAGGCCGGGATCTCGCGGGCGATGGCGCGCTTCTCCCACTTGGTGGTGTCGGTCGGCCACACGCCGTCGACGGGGAAAGCCGACACCGGCAGCAGGTCGCCCTTGCCCTCCATCATCACGGCGGTCACCCGCTTGATGAAATCGGGCGCGTCTTCCGGCACGGTCGCGGCCCGCGGCTCGCCCTCGAGCGTGCCGGGAATCGGCACCTCGTGCATGTGCTGCAGGGCCATGTCGACCGCCGCGAAGTTGCGGCGCACGATCTCGTCGCCCTTCTTCGAGTAGGTCTTCTTGATCGCCTCCTGGATCTTGGCGATGGCCTCGTCGCGAGGGAGCACGCCGGAAAGCGCGAAGAAGCAGGTCTGCATCACGGTGTTGATCCGGCCGCCCATGCCGGCCTCGCGGGCCACCGAGAAGGCGTCGATGGTGTGGACCTTGAGCTTCTTCTCGACGATCGCCTGGCGCGCTTCGAGCGGCAGCTTGTCCCACAGCTTGTCCGGCGCGTAGGCGGCGTTGAGCAGGACGGTCGCGCCCTCCATCGCCGATTCGAGGACGTCGAATTTCTCCAGGAACCCGAACTGGTGGCAGGCGACGAAGCTGGCGCTGCTCACCAGGTAGGGCGCGCGGATCCGGTCGGGGCCGAAGCGCAGGTGCGAAACGGTCACGCCGCCGGACTTCTTCGAGTCGAAGACGAAGTAGCCCTGCGCGTAGTTGTCGGTCCCCTCGCCGATGATCTTGATCGAGTTGCGGTTGGCGCCGACGGTGCCGTCCGAGCCGAGGCCCCAGAAGACGGCGCGCACGACCGTGTCGGGCTCGATCGAGAACGCCGGATCGTAGTCGAGCGAGAGGTGGGTGATGTCGTCCTCGATGCCGACGGTGAAGCGGCGCTTCGGCTCGGGCTTGCCGAGCTCGTCGACCACCGCCTTGACCATCGCGGGCGCGAATTCCTTCGAGGAAATCCCGTAGCGGCCGCCGATCACGCGCGGCATGTCGAAGGGCAGGCGTCCGGTGTCGCGGGCCTCGTTGAGCGCGGCGACGATGTCGAGATACAGCGGCTCGGCCGGCGCGCCGGGCTCCTTGGTGCGGTCGAGCACGGCGATGGATTTCACCGTCTGCGGCAGCGCGGCGAGCAGCGCGGCTTCGTCGAAGGGACGGTAGAGCCGCACGCGGATCACGCCGACCTTCTCGCCCTGGGCGGCGAGGTATTTCACGGTCTCATCGACCGTTTCCCCACCCGAGGCCATCACGATGAGCACCTTCTCCGCCTCGGGATCGCCGGTGTAGTCGAAGAGCGAGTATTTGCGGCCGGTGAGCTCGGCGAACTTGTCGAAGGCCGCCTGCACCTGGCCGGGCACGGCAGTGTAGAAGTTGTTCGAGGCTTCGCGCGCCTGGAAATGCCCGTCGGGATTCATCGCCGTACCGCGCACGCTGGGTGCGTCGGGCGTCAGCGCGCGCCGGTAGAAGGCGTGGCGAGCCTCGTCATCGACCAACTCCCGCAGCACCTCGTCGTCGATCGTCTCGATCTTCTGCACCTCGTGCGAGGTCCGGAAGCCGTCGAAGAAGTGGAGGAAGGGGACGCGGCTGGTCAGCGTGACCGCGTGGGAGATGGCGGCGAAGTCGTGGGCTTCCTGCACCGAGGCCGAGGCCAGCATCGCGAAGCCGGTCTGGCGCACGGCCATCACGTCGGAGTGGTCGCCGAAGATCGACAGCGCGTGGGTCGCCAGCGAGCGCGCGGCGACATGCATGACGAAGGGCGTCAGCTCGCCGGCGATCTTGTACATCGCCGGGATCATCAGCAGCAGACCCTGCGAAGAGGTGAAGGTCGTCGAAAGGCAGCCGCTCTGCAGCGTGCCGTGGCAGACCGCGCTGGCCCCGCCCTCGCTCTGCATCTCCACCACCCGAGGCGTCGCACCCCAGAGATTCTTCTGGCCGCGCGTCTCGAACACGTCGGCGAACTCCGACATCGGCGAGGACGGCGTGATCGGGTAGATCGCGATCGTTTCGCTCAGCCGGCAGGCGACGGACGACACGGCCTCGTTGGCCTCCAGGGTCGCGTGTTGTTTCATCGTCTGATTGAAAGCGAGCCGGCCCCGTTGGCGCTTCGCGTGGATGCCGATTCGCGGCGCGGGAATTGCTCGCGCGGGGCACGGGCGGGCCGCGTTGACGCCGTGCAGGCTTTCCGCTAGATATCGCCAACCCTCTCACCGGGTCATCCGGTGCCCTCGATGCCCGACGACGTCCTCCAGTTCACCTGCCAAGCCTGCCAGACGAACCTCACCGTTCCACTGCAGCTCGCCGGAATCGAAGGGCCCTGCCCGAAATGTGGAGCCGTCATCAAGGCACCCGAGGCCGCCCCGGCACCGGAGGCCGACCCCGGCTGCCGCCCGGCCGGGACGCTCCCCGAAAAGCGCAACCCGCCTCCCGCGCGCCCGGCCGAGCAGGCGAGCATCCGCCCCCAACCCCGCGATCTTCCGGACCGCCCCGAGCGTCCATCGGTCAGCCCCCGGCACAGCACCGCCGACGTCGCCAAGCGCCCCGAGCCCAAGGCCGAGCGCAGCGATCGCCCCGAGAGCGGCTCGCCGGGCGTGACCCGGTTCCTCATCCCGGTCGCGTTCCTCCTCGTCGGCGGGGCGCTCACCTTCTTCCTCCTCGATTCCTTCATGGGGAATGCCGAACCGCCGCCGCCCCAACCCACTCCCCCGCCCGCCGTCACCCCGGACGGCCCCACCGCCGCCCCGGTCGACCCCGCCCCTCCCGGCGGGACGGCGGGCGCACCCACCCCCTCCCCCGAAACCGCGCCCGCCGAACCCACGGGCGATCCCGGCGCCCAGAACGACAGCCTCGAGGTCCAGGACGTGCTCCGGGACTTCCTTCGTGCCTCCTCCATCGGCGCCCGCCTGCCCCTCATCGAGCCGCCCTACGAACGGGACGCCCTCGAGGGATCGGTGATCGACACGCCCCTGCTTTCCGCCAGCCGCATCACCCCGGACGCCCCGACGCGCAACTCGCTGGAGAACTACGTCGATCACCCCTTCAACGTCCGCTTCGAGCGCGACGGCGAGTCCTCCATCGACATCCTGGTCGTCGTCCGCAAACGGGCCGAACAGAAGCCGAAGATCCTCATCGACCCGCTGCTCGACCTGCTCGGAGGCCGCCTCGAGGCCTTTGCCGCCGAACCGAGCGAGGAAACCCGGACCTTCCGGGCGGTGATCGAACCGATGCCCCGCTGCTTCGAGGAGGGCATCCCGAATCCCGACGACAAATTCACCTACAAGCTCTCGGCCAACCACCACGGCGGCGAGATCGCCCGCGCCTACGCGTCCAAGCTCTCGCCCCTCGCCGAGATGCTCTACGCGCCCGACTCGGCGCTGCGCTGGGGCAAACGCCTGCCGGCGACGATCACCGTGAAGTGGACCACCGAGGCGGAGAAGGCGCCCGCCGAAGAAGCGGAGGGAGGGGACGACGGCGACGCTGCGGATGACGCCACGGCGGACCCCGAAAACGCCCCGGCGGAAACACGGGAAGGTCCCGCCACGCCCTATCTCGAGGTGATCGAAATCAAGAGCCTGGACTGGAGTCCTTGAGCAGGCCGGCCTCGCGCAGCTTGGTCATCCCGCCCTGCAACACGAGGATCTCCCCGGGCACCAGCTCCAGCGCCCGCAGCGCCGTCGCCAGGTCGTGGCTCAGCGAGCAATGCAGGTCATCACAGTAGACCACCACCCGGCCCGCCATGGCGAGACGCTCGAGGTTCCGCTCCACCTGCGCGCCCAGGCTTTCGTCGGACTGGATGGTCAGGTGGATCGATCCCGGGAGCCCGTCGCTCTGCCACGCCGATGCCTTGCGGGCGTCCACCCACAGGATGCCGTCGAGCCCTTTCTCCTGAAGCATCTCCAGCCGCACTTCGCCGGGCCGCAGCGGCGTGGCATCGGCCTCCGCCGCCGGATACGCCGGCGGGCGTCCGTTGGCCACCCAGGTGCCCACGCCCGCCGCCACGGCGACGACGACGATCACGGCCACTTCGTAGGAGCTCTTCATGGCTTCCCGGCACCGACCGGCTGACGCACGAGGGCAAAGGCACGCTGGATCCCGTGGCGCGCGCTTTTCGCATCGGTGCGGATCTGGATCACCCCGAGCGCCGGGCTCGCCACCGTGCCGGGTGTCACCCGGATCTCATACTTCTTGCCCTTCTCGATTTCCTTCAGTTCCGCGGTGAAGCTCGGGTTCCCCGAATCCACCGAGACCACGTGGATGGGCTCGTCGTGATTCATCGTGATCGCGATCGTCTTCGTCTCCGGCTTGCCGTTCGCGTCGACCTCCCAGCGCAGCGTCTTCGGCTCGATCTCGACCAGCACCGGGATGTGAACGCGGGTGGTCAGCGTGATCGACGGCGCGTTGCGCGGGTCGTCCTTGAGCCAGAGGCGCACCGACTTGTCGATGTCACCGGAAAAGTTCCCCATGTCGAAGATCGCGCGCACCGTGCCCCGTTCCCCGGGCTGATAGACCAGCTTGCCGTCCTTCACCTTCACGCTCATGCACGAGCAGGTCGACTCGTAGCGGGCGATGGTGACCGGTTCGTCGGTCTTGTTGGTGAACTCGAAGTCGCAGGTCACCTCGCGCTGCTCGACCCCGGCATGCACCTCCTTGAGCGACTTGTCGAAGGTCAGCCCCGCCCATGACGGACACGACAGCAGGAGCAGGAAGAGGGCGAGCGTTCTCATCGCCGGCACTATGAGCCCCGTTTCGGCGGAGGCGCAAGTTCGACCGAGACGATCAGGCGCCCGCCGCGCCACTCCGGCCCGAGCACCAGCACCGGCTTGCCGTGCGCCAGCACGATGCCCGACTTGAGGATCTTCTTGCGGCTGAGCCAGAGCTCCAGATCCAGCCGCATGCGGTGCTTCGACAGCCGGCTCTCGGTCTCGAAGCGGCACAGGATTTCATCGCTCCCGGCGATCGGCTGGGCCCAGTTCTCGTAGCTGCGGTAGAGTTCCTTCCGATCCGATCCGAGACGCCGGTAGTGGGCGAAGCGAAGCGGCTTCTGCCCGCGGAGTCGCTCGGCGGTCTTGTCGTCGACCTCGGCCGACCGGTCTCCGGCCGCCGCGGGGTCGCCGTCGGTGCCGAAATACACCACCACCTCGACCTCGCCGATCGTCTCCTTGCCGGGGTCCGCCGCCTCCGCGGCCAGCGGCAGCATCCACAAGGTCAGAAGCCAGAGCACCGATCTCATCGCACCTCCGTTTCCTCGTCGTCCTCGCCGTACTCGACCATCCGGCTCGGCTCGGGCTCGAGCATCACCGTCTCCGGAATCTCCCACTCGTCGGGGATCGCCTCGACGCCGGCGAGCACGATCACCGTCGCTTCCTCGCCGATCACATATTCGGCCTCGACCCCCTTCTCCGGCGTGTAGAGCACCGGGGCGAGTTCGGCCGCCACCGCGGGAGCCGCGGGCGGGGTGCCCTCCGGGCCGTGACCGAGAAAAAAGCCGAGCGCGACCCCGGCCGCCGCCGTCGCCGGCATCAGCCACATCCACGGACCCCGGCTGACCGTCTCGCGGACCGGCGCTTTCGACTCCGTCGCCACCGCGATCTCGCGGCGCACGCGGGCGTTGAAGAATTCGGCATGCGGCACGTCGCCCCCGCCGAGCGCCGAACCCAGCAGCTCGCGGCTCCAGCGGGCCTGTTCGCGACGCTCGACCCATTCGGCCTGACCCGAGGCCCACGTCTCGACCTCGACCGACGTCTCGGCGTCCAGCTCGTCCTCGACCCACAGGGCGAGGAGTTCGTCATCGGGCTTCGTATTCATCTTTCAACAGCGATTGCAGTTTCTGGCGGGCGTAGTGCAGGCGGCTCATCACCGTGCCGATGGAGCAATCCATCACCTCGGCGATCTCTTTATACGCGAGTCCCTGGACATCCTTCAAAATCACCGCCTCGCGGTGCTGGGGCGAAAGCTTGTCGAGCGCGGCCTCGATCTTCACCCGCAGCTCGTCGTCGCGCAGCGCCTCGTCGGGCCGGCGCGGCTTGCCGGGCGTCGTCTTCGAAGCCGGGTCGATCGAGCCGCTGCGGAAGATCTCCTCGTTCAGCTCGCCGTTGCCCGACTCCGGCCGTTTGCGCCGGGCCCAGTCGTAGACCGTGTTGTGCGCGATGCGGTACAGCCACGTCGAGAATTTCGCCTTCACTTCGAAGCGCGGCAGTGCCTTCCACGCCTTGATGAAGGCCTCTTGGGCGAGGTCCCAGGCGTCGGCGTCGTTTTTGACCATCTGGCGGATCATGGCGAAAATTCGGCCCCGGTGACGCGTCACCAGCTCGTCGTACGCCGCGGAGTCACCCGCCTGCGCCTGCAGAACCAGCTCCTCGTCGGCCGGCTCTTCGCCAGCCTCCGGGGATTCCTTGGACGCGGGTGGGTCGGGATTATTCATCGCACTTCGCGGCCGCAACATGCCCGCTCCCACCCCGACTGCCAAGGTCGGAGGAGTGGCGCTTCTCCAAGCGCCATGAGCCGGGAGGGCGGCTTTCCTGCCGCCCGGCGAACGGAAGATCGCCAGCCCCCTCATCCATCACGCAGCGGATGCTTCCAGCTGAGCCCCGGAAATCGCGCGAATCCGGAATCCGCGCTGAACCACGTCGATCCCGTCTCGATCGCCAGCGCCGCATGATAGGCATCCGGAATGAGATTCCCCTTCGCTCCCACCCCCTCACAAAGGGACGTGAAGATCTCCCAGTGCCGCCGACCGGGAACGGGAGTCAAAACGTGGGGATGCCCCCGGAGCTGCTCGCAGAAAGCCAGCGCCTCGCGGAGTGGCGACGGATCCCTGAAAGCCCGCGGATGGGTCACCACGCGAAGAAATCCGGACAGCACCAGCTCCGACACCGCACACGGTTCCGGCCCGACGAGCTGCGCCTCAAGCCAGTCACGAAACGCCGCATGGTCCGGCGCGTCTTCCCGATGCGCATAGACCAGCAGATTGACATCCAGCAACTTCACCGGCCTTCCAACAGATCAAGCATCGCGGCGTTGTTGTCCAGATCCACCCCGTCCTGAAGCCCGCGCCCGCCAAATGTTCGAAGCGGTTCATCGGGAACCCGGGCACCCGTCGAATCCGGACTCAAGACCATCCGCAGCCCCTCGGACACCAGCTCACCAAGCGTCCGGCCTTCCGCCAGCGACCGCTCACGCGCCTCCTTGAGCAGAGAGTCGGGAATGTTTACCGTGGTTCTCATGCATCATGATGTATCACTTGTGCATCATGATGTCAAAACGGGACGCAACCGACCCCGCGGACCTGAATCCCGCGACCCGGCGGCCGCCCCGCCCCCGCTTATGGCTCCTGCAAGGAGCCACTCCCCGCCGCCAGCCGCCCCGCCGCCTCGCCGGTGGCGAAGCAGGTGCCCATGACCCGGATCGAGGCCTGGGCCTCGTGGTCGCAGGAAAGGCACCGACCGGCCACGAAAAGGCGCTCGAATCCCTTCGCCCGCAACGACCCGGCGGGGATGCCCGCCGCGCGTCCGTTCTCCGGGTAGCGCAGCTTCGGTCCGCGGTTCGTTTCCCGCAATTCGAGCGGCCACGAGGCGAAGGCCACGTCGTCGTCGTGCGTCGCGCCCGCGAGGACCTCGTCGCCCGTCAGGGTCGCCTCGCCGATCCAGCGTCGGCTCTCGCGCACGCCGGCCCGCGCCGGCCAGTGGGCGATGTAGGCCTGCTCCCATCCCGGCTGCCGCTCGCGGAAGTAATCTACGACGGCCCGCGCGACCTCGCGGCCGGTCGACTCGATCGCCGACAGGCAGGCGGGGTCGGTGGGATCGTAGGCGCCGGTTTCCTCGCCGCTGAGGTCGAGCGTGCCGAAGACCTCGCCCGGCCGGCCGCTGGTGCGGAAATGCATGCCCATGGCCGCCTTCGGCAGGACGCCGGCGCGGATGCCCTCGACGATGCGCCCGCCGAGTTCGAGACCCGAAAGTTCGCCGGTCACGCCCTGCAGACCGCAGACATAGGCCGGGCGCTGCAGCCGCTCGGCAGGCGCCCGCTCGTCCGGCACGCCCAGCAACGCCGCCGCGACGGCATCGCCGCTGGCATCGACCACCGCACCGGCCTCGATCTCCAGCGTTTCGCCGCGGCACGCGATGCGTGCCCGCCAGCCGGGCTCGAGCGCCACCAGTTCGCTGTGGAAAAGCCGTTCCACCCCCGCCTCGCGGATGAGCTCGTCGGCGATCGCCGCGAAGGCCACCGGATGCTGCGGCAGCACCCACACCCGACCCATTTTCACCGGACTGCCCCCCGTCGCCGCCGCCATCCGCTCGGCCACCTCGACCGGAATCCCTTCGTTCGCAAACTCGGGCCGCTCGCCGTCGATCCGGTAAAGCCCGCAGAAGGTATGCACCAGCGAGGCCGTGCCCATGCCGCCGAGCATGCCGTGGCGCTCGACCATGACGGTCCGCGCTCCGTGGCGCGCCGCGCTCACCGCAGCCGCCAGACCGGCGCTGCCGCCGCCGATGACCAGCACGTCGGCCTTCATCGGCGCGCGTTGATCGTCGCCGCCATCCGCTCCGGGGTGCCGAGCGTGTCGCGCCCGACATCCGCCGCCCCCAGCACCACGCCCCAGCGCTCCTCGATGACCACGATGAGCTGCATCACCGCCATCGAGTCCAGCCCGGCGTCGAACAGATCGGTCTCCGCCCCGGCATCGACCGGCAGCTCGACGAGCTGCTCCTCGCCCAGCATCACCAACACATCCTGAACCGCACAACTGACCATGGCACCGCGGCGATGATCCGGCGAAGCGGGTGCCGGATCAAGCGCGCATCACGACGGCGACGCCGACTCATCCACCCCCTGGGAACCGACCTGACGATGGCAGATGACAGCAAACAGAACCGCCAAGGCACCAAGGCAGGGAACTCGAGAACTCCACCCTTCGAGCTTGGCGTTCTTGGCGTTCTTGGCGTTCTTGGCGTCTTGGCGGTGAATCCACCCTCGTCAGAACACTTCGACGAACGGGTATCAGATCTCGATCTTCCAGGGACCGCGCATCGGCTGGTGGATCAGCGCGTTGCACTCCGGATCGTCGATCGTCAGCGTCTTCGGGTCGAACTTGAAGCTCTTGTTGGTGCGGTGCGCGATCTTGCCGAGGTTGATCAAGGTGCAGCTCCAGAAGCCGTTCTCCTCGTTGAGGGCGAACTTCTTCCGCGTCCGCACGCTCTCGTGGAAGTCGGTGATCTGCGGCTCGGGGTCGGGCATCTCGGCGACCTTCCGCCGGAGGTCGGGGATGTCGCTCTTGAAGCCCTTGTAGAGCTTCCCTTTCGGACCCTCGATGTAGGCGGCGTCCTTGTCCTTGTTCTCGCCGTCGAGCACGATCTGGCAGCCGTCTTCGTAGGTGAAGGTGATCCGCCGCCAGGTGCCGACCGCATCGTCGTCCTGCGGGTCGGCGTCGATCTCGACCGAGACCGGCCCGGTGTTGTCCTTCTCGAGGATGTACTGCACCGGGTCGAGGTAGTGCTGGCCCATGTCGCCGAGGCCGCCGCCGTCGTAGTCCCAGTAGCCGCGGAAAGTGCCGTGGGTGCGGTGCTTGCTGTAAGGTTTCTTCGGCGCCGGCCCGAGCCAGAAGTCGTAGTCGAAATGCTTCGGCACCGGCTGCACCGGCAGGTCGGTCTTGCCGACCCAGTTGAACTTCCAGTTGAAGCCGGTGACGCCCGAGACGGTGACCTTCAGCGGCCAGCCGAGCACCCGGTGCATGGCCACCTTCTTGAGCTCCTTGACCTGCACGCGCATGCCATAGAAGCCGCTCTGGAAACGGAACCAGGTGTTGATGCGGAACATGCGCTCGTACTTGCGCGTCGCCTTCACCATATCAACGCCCTCGCCGATCGTCCGGCTCATCGGCTTCTCGCCCCACACGTCCTTGCCCGCCTTCATCGCCTCGATCGCCTGGATCGCATGCCAGTGCGGCGGGGTGGCGACGTGGACGATGTCGATGTCGTCGCGGGCGATCAGCTCGCGGAAATCGTGGTAGCCGGTGATGCCCTTCGACTCGCCGCCGGTCTGCTTCATCCGGTTGGCGAGGTGGTTCTCATCGACGTCGCACAGCGCCAGCAGGCGGCCGGGCATGGTCAGGTGCGAGGCGGAAATGCCACCGCAGCCGATGATGCCCCGGGTGAGTTCCTCGGAGGGCGGCGTCTGGCCGTTGAGCCCGAGCACGCGGCTGGGCACGATCTGCACGGTGGCCAGGGCGGCAAGCCCCTTCAGTGTCTGGCGGCGGGTCAGTGATCTCATGATTTCTCGGGATACGTGATCAAACAGCCGAACTTTCTTCCGGCGCGGCCGCTTCGGCCACCTCCTCGGCATCGGCTTCGCCCTTGGTGCGGTCCCAGAAGGCGAGGAAGAAGAGCACGCCGATCCCGGCCGCCATCAGCGCCGGCAGGGTCCAGTAGGTCTTCCACAGGCCGGCGGCGGTCGAGAGCGTCTCCGCACCGACGGCGTCGGGCATGTTCACCGAGAACATTTTCCCGAGCTGCTGGGCGAACGTGAGCGTCTGCTCACCCCGGGCGGTCGTGATCTCGTCGCTCAGCACGCCGGACGCTTCGACCACCGGCTCGAGCTTCCACGCGGCGAACTTGAAGCCGAGGAACATCCCGATGCCCTGGGTGAAGAACACCAGCATGCTCTGCGCTTGGCCGCGGATCGCCTTCGGCGCGGCGCGGTCGGTGTACATGAAGCCGGTGACGAAGAAGAAGTCGTAGCAGATCCCGTGGAGCGCGATCCCGGCGAAGAGCATCCAGACGACCTGGTTCGGCGCGCCCCAGGCGAAGAGCAGGTAGCGCAGGACCCAGGCGGCCATCCCGATCAGGATCATCCACTTCACCCCGAGACGGCGAAAGAAGAACGGGATCAGCAGCATGAAGATGATCTCCGACATCTGCCCGATCGTCATCGCCGAGGCCGGCTGCTCGAAGCCCATGTCCGCCAGAAAGCCCGAGGTGTTCGAGTAGTAGTAGGCCAGCGGAATGCAGATCAGCGTCGAGCACAGCATGAAGACGAAGAAGGCCGGACGGCCCAGCATCTTGAAGGCGTCGAGCATCAGGATCGCGCGGATGTCGATCGGTTGACCGGCCGCCGGCGGCGGCGTGTGCGGCAGGGTGAAGCAGTAGGCGCCGAGCACCAGCGAGGAGATGCCGGCCATGGTGAAGAGGTTCACGCTGCCCGACCACCCGAGGAACCCGGCGACCAGGCCGGCGACGATCCACCCGATCGTCCCCCACACCCGCACCTTCGGGAAGACCTCGCGCGGCAGGTTGGTGAAGGCGATCGTGTTGCCGAGGCCGAGCGTCGGCATGTAGCAGAGCATGTGGCCGATGAAGAGCCAGACGACCTTGCCGCCGTCGCCGGCCGCGACCGCCGAGGGCACCATCAGCATCAGGCCGCCGCCGATCAGCAGCAGCACCGCCATGACCTTCTCGGAGGAGAAGAACCGGTCAGCCACCAGCCCGAGGAACAGCGGCGCCACGATCGCCGCGATCGGCGCGCTGTTGTAGGAATCCCCGATGATGTCGGCCAGGCCGTTGCCGCCCAGCACCAGGAAAAGGGTCACGAACCACGCCCCCCAGACGTAGAACTGAAGGAACATCATCACCGACAGCCTCGTCGCCAGCAGACCCTGGCCTTGTTTCGATTCCATGGCCGCGAGTCTGCCGTGATCCTCCCCCCGCTCGGCAAGCGGATATGATGAAATTCAGTCCCCATAGCTCGGTTTTCGTCGGAAAACCCCTCGATCCGGGACAATTCCACCCCGTGCCGGTGAAAGCCAGGCCCGGTCCTCCCACGTAGGAGGCTCCGCTTTATGAACGTCGACACCTTCAACCGCCGCCGTTTCCTTGGCGCTTCCGCCGCCACCACCGCCGCCTTCGCTTTTCCCTCGGTCGTCCGTGCGGCCGGGAAGAACGCACCGCTCAAGATCGGCCTGATCGGCTGCGGCGGGCGCGGCACCGGCGCCGCCGGCCAGGCGCTGGAGGCCGACCCGGACGTGACGCTCACCGCCCTCGGCGACGCCTTTCCCAAGGCCATCACCAACTCGCTGCGGGGCCTCAAGAAGTACGGCGAACGCGTCGATGTGCCCGAAGAGCGCCGCTTCACCGGCCTCGACGCCTTCCAGAAGGTGATCGACTCCGGCGTCGATGTCGTCCTGCTCGGCGCCCCTCCCGGATTCCGGCCGCAGCACCTCCGCGCGGCCGTCGAGGCCGGGGTCCACGTCTTCGCCGAAAAGCCGATGGCCGTCGATGTCGCGGGCGTGAAGTCGGTGATGGAGTCGGCCAAGCTGGCGAAACGGAAGAACGTCGCGATCCAGCACGGCTTCTGCTGGCGCTTCGCCCCCGGCGTGCGCGAGCTCTACGCGAAGATCCTCGGCGGGGACCTCGGCCGCGTGACGTCGGTCTATGGCACCTTCATGGTGTCCCCGCCGAAGCCGCTCCAGCCCGGCATGACCCGGCCCGACGGCATGAGCGACGTCGAGTGGCAGATCCGCTGGTGGACGAACTTCGAGTGGACCTCCGGCGGCCCGCTGCTCGAGCAGGCGGTCCACACCGTCGACAAGGTCGCGTGGGCCATGGGCGACATCGCACCCGTCGCCGCCGTCGCCAACGGAGGGCGCGCCACCCGCACCGACGCCGGCAACGTCTACGACCACTACAACATCGCCTACGAATACCCCGGCAACGTCTTCTGCCACATGGGCCAGCGCCAGTTCCCGGGCTGCCACTCCGAGGTCAACGACCGCATTTTCTGCGAGAACGGCATGGCCCTCGCCCCGGGCCGCCCGACGATCTTCGCGCCCGACGGCAGGAAGCGCACCTGGGTTTACCGCCCCACCCCCGGCCAGCCGCAGAACATGTACCAGGTCTGCCACAACGAACTCTTCGCCGCCCTGCGCCAGGGCGAGATCATCAACACCGGCGAGTACATGGCGAACTCGACCATGCTCGGCCTGATGGGCCGCGAGGCCGCCCACACCGGCCAGCGCATCACCTGGGACCAGATGTGGAAGGCCTCCCAGGACCTCGCCCCCGACACCCTCGCGATGGACGACGCCTTCCCCGTCCCCGCCGCACCGGTCCCCGGAAAGCACAAGCTTGTCTGAGCCTTGGAGTGCGGAGGCTCTTGTCCATCGAAGCTTCAGCGAAGTCGGATGCCTCCGCTTTTGAACGACCTTCGGAAATGGCTTCTCCACAAGTCGCGCATGGGGACGCGAGCGCTTCTCCGGCCTCTCGGGCCCGCTGAAGTCGCCGAGGTCACCCGTCGCTCGCAAGAGGCGGCAAGCCACCCGCACTCCAAAACCTCGACGCCCACCGACATCCTTCCTACCACTCCCACCATGAACCGCACCCTGCTGCTGCTCGCCAGTCCGCTCCTCGCCGCCGGCGACGAACTCCCCCAACCCGAGTTCCTCCCGGTCACCAAGCAGATCCACGCCGTGGTCACCGAAAAAGGCGGTCCCGATTCCGCCGAGGCGATGAAGCCCTACACCGAGGCCGTGCCGCGCGTCGAGGAAGGCACCATCGACATGGTCCCCATCCCCGGCGGCACCTTCACCATCGGCACCCCCGAGGGCGAGGAGGGCCGCAACGACGACGAGGGCCCGCAGCGCAAGCTCGAGATCGCCCCCTTCTGGATGGGCAAGCACGAGATCACCTGGGACGTCTACCGCGCGTTCATGGAAAACAACATGTCGCGCAACAAGGACGGCACCCTGAACCGCGACTCCGACCTCATGACCTCCGAGGCGCCCGAGGCGAAAGGCGACGAAACGCTCGTCGACATCGTCTCCCAGCCGACCCCGCCCTACCAGCCGATGCACTTCGAGATGGGCGAGGGCTACGACGCCGGCTGGCCGGCCATCGCCATGACCCAGCACGCCGCCTCGAAATTCTGCGAATGGCTCAGCGCCCAGACCGGCCACTACTACCGCCTGCCCACCGAGGCCGAGTGGGAATACGCCTGCCGCGCCGGCACCACCACCCCCTGGTCCTTCGGCGACGACCCGTCGCAGATCGACGACTACGCCTGGACCATGGACAACTCCGATTTCACCTACCAGCAGATCGGCAAGAAGAAGCCGAACCCGTGGGGGCTCCACGACATGCACGGCAACGTCGCCGAGTGGTGCCTCGACGCCTACCTGCCCGACGCCTACGCCAAGTGGGAGGACGGCGCGAAGAACCCCTGGCACCGCGCCACCAGCCGCTACCCCCGCGTCGCCCGCGGCGGCCATTATTTCGACGGCGGCCCGGAAAGCATGCGTTCGGGCATCCGCATCGCCTCGGACATCGAATGGAAGAACCTCGACCCGCAGAACCCGAAGTCGATCTGGTACCACACCAGCAACATGTGGATCGGCTTCCGCATCGTCCGCCCGCTCGAGACCCCCGAGGTGGAAACCATGCACACCCTGTGGAACACCGGCCCCGGCACCCTCGAGTAACGGCGCACCGGGCGTGAAGGAGCGCCGGTCTTCCGACCGGCATCCCCCATCCCCGGTCCGCCCCCTCCTCACCCATGACTCTCCCGCCGCCCGGACAGTTCGATTTCTCCCAGCAGCGGCGGACCTTCCGGCTCGAGCTCCTGCGCTCCTTTCCGCAGGGCTTCGTCGAGACCGCGATGGCGACCTTCGCGGTCTTCGTCGCCATCCGCATCTTCGAGCTCCCGGCGTGGATGAAGAGCGCCATCCTTGCCTCCGGCAGCGTCGGCCTCCTGCTCAGCCTCTTCGTCGTCCAGTTCATCCGCCGCCGCGGCTGGACCGTGAACAACGTCGCCGCCGGATTCTGGTGCCTTTCGGCCGCCGGCTTCGGCCTCGCCGCCGCCTCGCCGGAGCACCCCCACCGCTACTTCACCGGGATCTGCCTCGCCTTCGTCTTCCTCGCCTCGGCCTCGCCGCTGATGGCGCAGATCTACCGCAAGCACTACGCCGACGAAAACCGCGGCCGGCTCTTTTCCTACGCCTCCCTCACCCGCGCCTGCACCGTCGCCCTCGGCGGATGGGTCCTCGGCCTGTGGGTCGAGAAACAGGGCTTCTCCCCGCTCTTCGCCGCCTACGCCGGCGGCACGCTGCTCATGGCCCTCTGCGTCCGCGCCATGGCCCCGGTGCGCCTCCGCGCCTCCCACCGCATCCGCTGGTTCGACGCCTTCTCCCACGTCGGCGAAAACAAGCCCTTCGCCAAGCTGCTGGTGATGTGGATGCTGGTCGGCCTCGGCAACCTCATCTCGTGGGCCCTGTTCGTCGAGTTCATCGGCAACCCGGCCTACGGCTTCGGCTTCGATGCCGACCGCTCCGGTTTCATCACCAGCACCGTGCCGATGCTAGCCTTCATCGTCACCGTCGTCCCGTGGGGAACGGTCTTCGACAAGCTCCCCTTCTACCGCGTCCGCGGGATGGTGAACCTGTTCTTCCTCGCCGGCATCCTCATCTACTACCTCGGTAGTAGCCTCACCACCCTGTGCCTCGGCATCGCGCTGCACGGCATCGCCCGCTCCGGCGGCAACATCCTGTGGATGCTCTGGACCACCCGCTTCGCCGACGAGGAACGCCTCAGCGAGTACCAGAGCGTCCACTCCTTCCTCACCGGCGCCCGCGGCGTCATCGCCCCCTTCATCGCCTTCGCCTGCGTCGAGCACCTCGGCCCCACCGCCGTCGCCGTCTTCGCCTCCGCCCTGCTCATCGCCGGCACCCTGATGATCATCCCGGAAATCCGCGCCGAGTTCCGACAAAAGCCGGCCACTTCTCCATAGGTCCCATGAGTCCCATAGGGCCCATCCCCACCAGCCCCGCCCCATGAAACTCCTCGCCCTGCTCCTGCTCGCCGCCCCGCTCGCCACGGCCGACACCCGGCACCAGTTCTCGCGGCCGCTGATGGGGACCACCTTCTCCATCACCTGCGATCACCCCGATCCCGCCCTCGCGGAAAAGGCCGCCGACGAGGCCTTCGCCGCCGCCGCGGAGATCAACGCCGTCGCCTCCGACTACGACCCCGACTCGGAGCTCTCCCGGCTCTCCGCCGTCCCCGTCGGCCGCCCCGTCGAGCTCTCGCCCACCCTCTACGAACTCCTCGACACCGCCCGCCGCACCGCCGAGCTCACCGACGGCCGCTACGACCCCACGCTCGGGACGCTCACGCGCCTGTGGCGCGAGACCCGCCGCACCCGCACGCTTCCCGACGCCGAAACCCTCGCCGCCGCCCGGGCCGCCACCGGCTGGCGCCACTACACGCTGGATCCGGACCAGCGCACCCTCACCCTCGCGGTGCCTGGCATGCGCTTCGACCTCGGCGGCATCGCCAAGGGCTACGCCGCCGACCGCATGCTCGCGGTCATGCGAAAACACGGCATCCCCCGCACCTCCATCGTCGCCGGGGGCGACATCGCCGCCGGCGACGCCCCGACCGGCCGCGACGCCTGGAAGGTCGGCCTCAAGACCTTCGACAAGGAGAAGCCCGACGAGGTCATCGATCTCGAAAACGCCGCCGTCTCGACCTCCGGCGACCTTCACCAGTTCGTCGAGATCGACGGCGTCCGCTATTCCCACATCCTCGATCCCGAAACCGGCCTCGGACTCACCGAACCGATCGCCGTCAGCGTCATCGCCCCCCGCGCCACCCTCACCGACCCGCTCGCCACCGCCGCCTGCGTCGCGGGCGGGGACAAGGCGAAGAAGCTCCTCGAATCCTGGGGCGCCACCGACGTCCGGATCCGAAAGCGGTGATCCTCGCACCCACCGCCGACGCCATGCCCCCGATCGCTTCGCCAATCTTGAATTGAGGGATCCGTGCGAAGGAGCGCCGGGTTTACCCCGGCTGGAGCCCGAGCGCCACCTCCGCACGAAGGGCTCAACCCTTGCGTCCCTTGTCTTCGTCGGCACAGACCGGCTGATGAAAAGATCCTGAACACCGCATCACCACCCCCGGAGCGCAACCCCGGCCCTACCCGCCGCCGAAGAGGATTCCGAGAATGACGGCAACCAAGCCGAGTTGAAGCACCAGGAACAGGCGGCACAGCGCCAGCATCCCACCGTCCTTCCGCTTCCTGGCGAGCTCCGTCGCCTGCTGCCGGTCGACCCCATCGCCCGCCCGAAATCCGCGCCGGTGATGCGGCCCTGCCGATGACGCAGGCAGTACGGCCGAATCGCCCCCAGCCAAAGCACCACGAGCAATACCGGAATGATGACCAGGAGCACCCCCATCAGATCAGCTTCGACTTCCCCGGATGCATCGGTCTCCCCCCGCACTCGCCGATCTTGAAACCGGCGACCTCCCGGTTCTGGAATCTCCCGGGGAGGTCAAAGGCCGCTGTCAGGGGACGTCCTGATCCGGCTTTCATTGAAAATTCCCTATTCTTCCAGCCCATATCGTTCTCGATAGGCGCGGATCCCCTTGTCGTAGCGCTCAAACACCTCTCGATCCCACTCCAGCATGCTGGTGGTCCACGGATCGTCCGAATCGTAGTTGACCGTCAGATTGCGGTGGTAGCGGTCGAGAGCCTCCTCCCGAAAGTGAAGCGCCTGTGCGTAGCAATAGTGGCGGAGGTGAAGATTCAGGCATGAAAATCCGATGGCGAACCCGATGAAGAGAGACACCACGAACACCCGTTTCCAAAGCCGCGGAACTCTCCGGGTCCCGCCCAGCACCGCACACAGGGCGAACACCGACAAGGCGATCGAGAATGCAAGAAAGCCCTCCGGGATACTCAGCTGGAAGGGGTCGGAGCTCGTGGTGTAGAACCAAAGATTGGAGCCATCATACGCGAAACACGCGAGTGTCGTCACGAACTGCAGCCAAGTCAGGCTCCAAAGCGAATAGGCGTTCAAAGCCGTAAGCATCGTGGCTTGCCAAGGCCAACGAGCGAGGACAGGGCGCCTGAGACCGAACGTCACCCGCCTGGCACTCGCCTCGTCGCTCAATGGAGGGAAAAGCAAACGAGCAGGCACGGCATCGGATTCTTACTTGGCACAAGGTTGAAACGCAACTGACCCGACCCTCGTGGCGCCCAGCGCGATTCGTTGGGCGGATTCTAGTCGCCAAAACCGTCTGCGAAAAGGGCGCTGTAAGGGATCCCCCAGTGGTTTGTTCTGCCCCAGTGGTTTGTTAGGTGTCGTAGTAGCCATCCCAGGGGTCGAAGAATGCCATGTAGTTGCCAGGCTGAAGCTCGATTCCTCCAGTCTCTTCCTCGGGAATGAAGCCAAACTCAGTTCCGTTGTGATCGGTCGAGAATGGTGCTACCCGGATGTCGCAGAATGTGGCTCCTTCCAGTTCACTCATTCGGCGATCGAGCAGGGTTCGTGCTGAATCCTTATCCATCTCCGCTCGCGAGCCTAGATCATCGATTCGTGCTCCTCGGAATTTCCCGTCCGGATCGAAAAGGAATACGGCAAGAAACTCAGCACCGGGATCGTCGCCTCTTGCGGGTCGGAACGGGGTAGTTACGAAAAACTGCGTTCCATCGGGCAGCTTGCCAATTCGATCAGCGTGGTAGTCGTCATGCTTGATTGGAAACGTTTCGGGGAAGCCCATGGTTTCTTGGCAGAACGTCGAAGGCTAGGCGACCCGGGTCTCCATGGCGGCCAGTCCTAGTTTCGGTGGAATCTCTACCAGCCCGATCCCTGCGTAACAAGGCCGCTGATCAGGGTCGCTCTACGCCGGCTTGTTCGCCTTTAGTCGATTCTGGCGGTCACTCGACACCTTCAAATCGATCCCGATCCTTCCAGAATGGGCAGTGTGGACAACTCTCTCCCTCAGGATAATCAACGCCCTCCTCATGTGGGCATCCAAAGACCTTCTCAACCATGATGAGCGATCGAACCTCATGTTCGCGAAGTCGTGCGAGGATCGACTCCTGGGTTGGGACATCGAACCGGATATCCTTGTCCTCCTGAAAGTAGCGGTGGATCATCGCCTCTTCCTCGTCGTCGGTCAGAAAAATTCCCAGAACCGCTTTGGTCGCACGTTTGTCGTCGGGACCATAAAACGCGAGTGAGGCCCGAGGCAGGCCTTGGTCCCCAGCCTTCGCTTTCTTCCGGAGGTTCGTGATTGGTTTGGCCATCTGATCTGTGGCGAACGTCTGAGGCATGGCGCGACGCCCCCAATGGCGGCGCTCCCGTGACCTCTTGAGAGGAGAAAAGCACCAAAACGGATTTTCAACAAGGCCGCTGGTAGGCGTCGCCATCGCCGGCTTGTTCTGCTTCTTTGAGATTCTTGAGGGTCCGAGGTCTGGGGCCAATTACTGCATCAAGTTCATCGAGCAACAGGGCAATATCGAACATCGATCGCGAGCGATAAAAATCGACCTCACCCGCATCGGTCTGCAACCAAAGATGAATCAGCCTGCGGAACCAGTGGCGCTTCGCCTCTAGAGTGATCCCGGTGACTGCCGATGAGGGAATAGTCCTCTGAGGTCTAGCAAGTTCACACACAAGAGAATCTGGTGTGACCGCCACCTGGACATTCCGCCTCGGTCCACCGTCAATTGAGATCAACTTGCCGATCATTTCCAGCAGAACGTCAAAGGAATGGCGCGCCGACCCTCATGGCGGCGCTCCGACTCCAGTTGCCGGAGTGAACCACCAAACACGATCTCCGACAAGGCCGCTGTAAGGTGTCGCCATCTCCGACTTGTGTATGCCCATCATGGGCGTGAACCAAAGGGGGTTCAAGTCCCCCGTGCGATGGAACGATGAAAGAAGAAAGCACTACCAGAAGCCAACTGCGGAAGGGCGACCGACCGTGGGAAAGCAGGCT
>JAUIJD010000046.1 GCA_030431475.1 Verrucomicrobiia bacterium
GTCGCGAAGGTCGGGCGGAAGAAGAAGCGGGGTGTCGTGGTCAACGTTGACGAACCGGGCGGCCATGCGCGGATCATGCCAGCGCGAAACGGATTTGTCGCTGTCCTAAGTCCGACAGGCTGCTAGCAGCCCCATCTCGGTGACCGTTCCCTCGATCTCGCCGACCTTCACGTACTCGCCGGTCCGCACAGAGCCCGAGTAGAGGAGGACGAAGCCGCTCATCACCTGGTTGATCATGCCGGTCGAACCGAGCGAGACCATCAGGCCGAGCAGGACGCTGATGCCCTTGAAGGCGTCGCTGCCCGAGCCGGGGAGGTAGGGGTAGGCGAGGACGATGCCGAAGATCCAGATGCAGGCGGCGGCGATGCGGCGGGTCGCCTTGGCGGTGTCGGAAGCGAGCAGGCCGGTGTCGTCGTCGCGTCCGATGCTGCGGATCACCCGGTCGGTCATGCGCGCGACCCAGCGGGCGATGAGCAGGATGAGCCCGGCGGTGACGAGCCCCGGGATGGAAGCGGCGATGCCCTTCAGGAGACCGAAGCCGAAGTCCTTCAGGCGCTCGGTGAAGGCGAACCCGAGCGGTTCGGTGAGCGGGAACTGATGGAAGACGAAGGCCACCCAGAGGCAGAACAGGTAGAGGCCGAAGAGAAAGCCGGCGATCTTGAGCAACTGCTCGCCGAGGCTCGCGAAGTGCGGGCGGAGGTCGGCGCGGGCGAGGTGGAGTCGGCGGAACTTCTTGATCCAACCGGCGACGACCCGGGCGACGGCGCGGGTGATGAAGCGCAGGGCGATGAGGGCGACGACCAGGATGAGCGTGGCAACGAGGGACCGGGTGACCGCCGTGGCGATCGCCTTGGCGGATCCCTGCTCGATGCGTCCGGCGCGGATCTCCTCGAAGGTGGCGAGCACCTGCTTGCCGACCTCGGCGAGCTCCTCGCCCTCGAGTTCGTCGAGGTCCGACTCAAGAAGGGTGAACAGGTACTCGTCGCCGATCACGAATCGGAGCCCGGTGTCATCCTCGACCTCGGCGGGTTCGGTGGTGACCGGCTTCTCAAGGAGGGCATCGGAGGCCGCCTCGATCTTTTCGAGGGCATCCGCGACCCGGGCCTTGGGGCCGAGTTGGGTGGTGGTCGAGCGGAAGACGACCAGCGGGCGGTTCCACCAGACGAGGGTGGCTTCCGCGCTGCGCTCGGCGGTTGCCGCGGCGGGCTCTCCGGAGGCGTCCTCGAGGATCGCCTCGGATCCGGCGGCGGGTTCCTCCTGGGCCTCGACGGGACAAGGAGCGAAGGCGAGAAGCCCGAGCATGAGCAGGAAGGCGAGAAGCGCCGATGGTTTCATGATGGTCGGAGCATGGGAGGAGGGACGGGAGCTGTCGAGGATGGGCTGGGCGGTGGCGGCGGGGGCATCGGCTTGCCTGCGCCACGCCGACCTGCGCATCGTTCCGGCATGAGCAAGCTTCTCTTCCTGGTGATCCCCGGGTTCGTCGTGTTCGGGGCCGGTTGCGTCCAGCGCACGGTCACCACCTCGTCCGGTGAGGTGATCTATCAGGAGGTGGAACATCATCGCCTGCACCAGAGCGAGGAGAAGCGGCGCGAGCAGGTGATGGAGCGTGAGCGGGAACTCGGGTGGTAGGCTCCGGGGCGCGACCGGGGTCGCACGGTCCGGAGCCCGGGGAGGCGCTCACTCGTCCCTGCCGGCGAAGAGTGGATAGACGACGCCGGCGAGGGCGGCGCCGACGATGGGGGCGATCCAGAACAGCCAGAGCTGTTGGATGGCCCAGCCGCCGACGAAGATCGCCGGGCCGGTGCTGCGGGCCGGGTTGACCGAGAGGTTGGTGACCGGGATGCCGATCAGGTGGATCAGGGTCAGGCCGAGGCCGATGGCGATCGGCGCGAAGCCGGCGGGGGCCCGTTTGTCGGTCGCGCCGAGAATGATGATCAGGAAGAAGAAGGTCAGGACGATCTCGGCGACCAGACCCGCGACCATGGAGTAATCGCCCGGTGAGCCGCCGACTTCGAGGTCCCCGTAGCCGTTGGCGGCGAAGCCGTCGGCAAAGGAGAAGCCTTCCTGACCGCTGGCGATGATTCCGAGCACGCCCGCGCCGGCGATCCCGCCGAGGACCTGGGCGACGATGTAGGGGCCGACCTCCGACCATGGATGACGCCCGCCGACGGCGAGGCCGATGGAGACGGCGGGGTTGAGGTGGCAGCCGGAGATGTGGCCGATGGCATAGGCCATGGTCAGCACCGTGAGGCCGAAGGCGAAGGCCACGCCGACGAGGCCGATGCCGAGGTTGATCGGGGTCTGCGCCTCGATCGCGAAGAAGGCCGAAGCCAGGACCGCGCTTCCGCAGCCGCCGAAGACCAGCCAGAAGGTGCCGAAGAACTCGGCGATCAGTTTGTTTTTCATGGTGTGCATGGGATTTGGGGAGCCTGAAAGCTGACCTAACGGTATCCGGATGTCCACCCGATGTTTGCATTGGGAAAGACACCCGAGACTTGGTGGAGTCGGGGCGCTGGAGGTCCAACGATGCCGTCACCCGCTCAATCGTGACCTCGACGGGATCGGCGCGAGGAGCAGTGCTCCGGTTGGGGGGAGACCGAAGGAGGCCTCAAGGAGTCCATTGCCGGGACCGCGGAGGCTCCGTTGGCTCGGGAGGACTCCGGGCCGGCTCGGCAGGCGTCCTCTTTCCGGCAGGAGGGCACCTTCCGCTGCCGCATGGAGGCCCTGAGAGAGCGGGGGTAGTCGAACCGCCCTCGAAGTACGCCTCTTTGTTCATCAAGAGACGCCCCGAATTCATCGCCTGAGCGGGTGGGACGACGAATATCTCGTTGTCGGGATCATGAAAAGGGGTATGAAAAAGGCCCGCCCCGCCTTTCGGCGGGACGGGCCTGCGAAGGCAGCGGGAGCTGCCTGATGTCGTCGTCCTGCAAGATCAGCGCATCAGGCAGCTTCACCCGCTGCGGGGTCATCGCCCTCGCGACGCGTCAGACCGCTCTGTCGCTCACTCTCGGGCACATAGCCCATGGCGCGATAGAGCGGGCTGTCCTCGCCGTGGGCCGGATCGGCGCGGACGGCGTGGCCGACCCGCCGGATCGCCTTGCGGGCGACGGCGTCCGCCTCGTCGCGGGCCTTGATGGCGGCGGACGCCTGAGCCTCCAAAGCCTGCAGGGCCGCCTGACTTTCGCCGAGCGCCGCGGTGGTGGTTTCAAACTCGGCGAGGGTCATCCCCGCGAAGTTCGCTTCAGGTGCGATCTCCCGCCAGGCGGCGGTGAAGATCCCGACTCGTTCCGCCGTGGGCGGATATTTTCTTTTGGCCATATGGCTTCTTGTTTTGGTGTGCGACCGGAGGCTCCCGTCGCCCGGAGATCGTGCCCTCGGGACACGATGCGGGCATTATTTCGGATTTCTTAAGCAGTCGTCAATCAGGGTAAGCTGCGAACTACCTGTGGACAACTTTCGCCCGAGGGGGGACGAGGGCCGTCCGCCGGCCCCCTGCTGGCCGGGTTCGGCGGAAACTGGCGGGGCACGGGGACGGGAGAATCCGTCGATTCTTTCGCGGAGAACAAAGGCTCACGGGCTGCCAGGCGCGCATGAGCCGGACCGCCGGGGATTTCAAATGGCCGGGATCTCACCAGCGGCCTCGCGCAGGCTCTTCCTTAGCCCATCGAAAGACGGATCGGACCAATCCGGGGGAAGGCGGTCCAGAGCTGCGGCCAGCGATAGACGGTCTTGAGCGCCGGGCCCCTGGGCGACGATGCTCCAGATGTGGAAACGAGCTTTCTCGTGGAGCGGTCCCCGCTGCGCGCTCTCGACACAGCTCATGAAGTCATCAATGCACGAAAACAACTGCGGGGATCGACTTCTGGCGGCGGCGAGGCAGACGGTCTCGATCATGCCAGGTTCGCCGGGTTGCGGATTCACCCAGGCCGCGATCCGGGGTCCTGAATCGCACGGGGACCAATCGCCCGGAGCTGACAGTTCGACACCGAAGGCCCTATGGACTGCGTCGCGAACCGAGGTCCAGCGGTTCCCCGGGTCGTCGTCGGCATCGCGGGTGACAAGGAGGGAACGCACCCGTCCCTGTTGGAAGTCACCGCGTTTGCTCAAGGTTCGCAGGTGGGCAGCGAGAGTGCCGCTTTCCGCGTAGTGCTCGAAAGTGAGTCGCCCGCCGATGCTTTCGTGTTCGGCAAGTGCCTCCATGACTCGCTGATCGTCGCGGCCTTCGCAGAGAACAAGGGCGATGTCGGTAGCCGGGTTCATCGCATTTCAATTTCGGAACGAATCGCCGTCTCCATCTCCTCCTGCCCGAAGGTGGTGGCGACGATCTTCTGCGGATCATCGGCGCGGCGGTCGAGGCGGAGGTAACGGAGCGGGTATTCCTTACGGGCGGCGGCTGCTTTGTGGGCAGCCTCCATGCACTCCCGACTGTGGGTAGTGGCGAAGAGTTGAACGTCCTGGTCCTCGAGTACCTCGTAGAGCCCGTTCCAGAAATCGGGGAGACCCTCGTAGTAGAGACCGTTCTCGATCTCGTCGATGAGGATGACCTTGGGCTGGCTGGCGAAGATCTCGCAGTAGATTTCCAGCACGCGGCAGAAGGCCTGACCGAGTTGGGTGAAGGGCAGCATCGGGCCGCTGCCAAGGTCGACGTAGACGAGGTGGGTTCTGGTTCCTTTTGGTCTGGCGTAGCGAAGTCGCTTGAGTCGAGGCTCGATCGACTCCCGGATAAGCTGTTGAAGGCGATCCTCGTTCTCGGGATTCAGAGGCGCGATCTGATTGAAGAGATCGGCGATAAACCCGGGCGGCGAGGCCTTGGTCGGAATGATTGAAGTTGGAATGCGTGGTCCGAAGCCTGAGAGGCTGAACTGATCCTTCTGAAGGTTTCCCAACGACGAGCGCTTGCCCTGGGCTTCCTCCAGAATCTGCCGGTGACCGTGTGGATGAAGCTCCTCGAAGACCCGCCCTTGATCGGTCTCGATCCGGAAGCCCTCCCAATCCGAGTTTCTAGCGAGGAGACTCCAGTAGCTAGGAAACTCATCATTCTGAATCTGTTCCCTGAAAGTCGATGGGAGGGCCTTCAACTGCCTTCCGGAACCCAGCTTCAACACCAGCGCCTCCAGCACCGAGGTTTTGCCGGTGTTGTTGCCGCCGATGATGAGGTTGGCGCGCCCGAGATCCTCGAACCGGATGTGCTCGAAGGCCCGGAAGTTCTTGAGTTCGAGGAACTGAATCATGTCGGGAGGCTAACGGGTTGCGGTGGGGGCGTCAAAGCTTGGGAGAGGTTGGAGGCAGGCCGCCCTCGTCCTGCACCCCTTCGAGCCGGCGACGCGTGCCGGGTTGCGGGACGAGGGCGTCCCGCCTTCGGATTCAGAGCATTCCAAGGGCGGTGAGGACTTTCGTTTGAACGGTCAGGAGATCGCGCCGGGAGGGAGGTCCTCGCTCTCCGGTCCACCGGGACCGGCATCCGTCTCAAGGTCGTGGAATTCGAGGCCCATGGTGGCCAGGGCGGCGGCGACGACTTCGCGGGAGGGAAGATGGGTGAGATGAGCCCCACGAATGGCGCGGTGGAGCGCTTCCGTGAGATCGTCCGTCCGCCCTCCCTCGTCAGCGAGGGTATCGGCCACGGGATCCCAGACGAAGTCCCGATCGAGGATCCGGAATCCAACGCGGGCGAAATCGGGGTGGCGGGAGGAATTGGTCATTGGGCGGGCGTCAAAGCCTGGGAGAGGTTGGAGGCAGGCCGCCCCCGGCCTGCGATCCTTGGAGCCGGCGACGCGCAAAGGGTTGCGGGACGAGGGCGTCCCGCCTCCGGAGTCAGAGCTTCCCGAGGGCGGTGAGGGTGGCGAGGATCTCCTCGATGGTGCGGATGCGGGCCTTGGTGCGTTTGCCGAAATGGGCGGCGAGGGCGGAGGGGTCGGGGCCGGTGGCGGGGAGGAGCTTCTGGATGGCAGCGACCTGGTCGGAGAGGGCCTTCGGCCACTTCTGCTTCGATTGCGGATCGGGGATTGCGGATCGCGGATTGGAAGAGACTGCCAGTTCGATCTGTTTCTGCTCGGCGGCGGGGACCTGCGACTCCTCGGGGGCCTGGTAGTCGGGCCGAAGCCAACGCACCAATCCGCGCTTCTCCTCCTCGGCGCGCTCGTGGTTGAGGGCGACGAGGCGCTTGAGGAGTTCCTGTTCAAGCGCCTGGGCAGCCTCGTCGCCGGCGGCGAGGCGGTCGGCGAAAGGCAGGGACGGACCGCGCGAGCCCACTCGCGCATCTCCGGGCGCGACTGGGGTCGCGCGGTCCTTGTCGGCATCCAAAGCCTCCCACCCGTAGGCTTCGAGCACGGCGGCGTCGAGGTCGTCGTGGAGCTGCTTGAGGATCGTGACGAGGCCCTCGTCGTGGATCTTCTTGTCCTTGTCGGTGAGCGGTTCGCCGGCGCGGAGCTTCTCAAGGACGTTGTAAATCCCCGTCAGGGTGAGCCCGGGATGCGCCGCCTGCCGCTCCTTGCGGTGCGCGTCGAGCTTCTCGCCCAAGTCACGGATGCGCTGCTTGAGCGGGCCTTCTTCCAAGGCGGGGAAGGGGAAGGTTTCGAAGCACCTGGTCTTCACGTAAACAGGATCGTTCCCAACTCCCAGGCGCCCGCCTGTTTGCAATGACCAGGCGCAATGAATGGATGACGACAGCACTCCAAGATCGAAGGGGTCTTCGGATGCGATCGCGATCAGCTTATTATCTGGAAGAATCTCCTGATCGAGAAAGAGGAAGAAGCGGTGTTTGCTTGTCTCTACGGTGGCAATGTATCGAGTGAGTGCCGAAAGAGCCGGGCGGAAGTCGCCTCTTGGCTCCCCGAAAATCCACCAATTGTCGCGATACGTCGCGCGCTTGTTCTGGTCACGCTCCGGCTTCACCGCAGTCAAGACGTGTTGATAGAGCGTTGGATACTTGTCGCGCGCGCCATCCGCTGTGAGCCCGTAGAGGTCGATTACTCGAACGTGTCTGGGACGGTTGGTTAGATCGCGGCCGTTCCGGTATCCGCGAAGCCGCTCCTCCAAACCGATGATGGTCAAGTAACCGAGATCCATCGCGGTGTGGTGATCCACAATGAAACCCGATCCGTGCAGCTTGACGCCAGGGCAGCTAAGTCGGGCGTTTGCCTCAAGGGGAAGTGCGGATGAGACGTTCGCACCGAGTTTCAGGTTTTCGGCGATCAGTCCCCACTTCCGTTCGAGTGCCACATCGACCTCGCCATTTTCCAGTCGGGTCTCCCGGACTACCGACTCAAGCCAGCCAGGACCGATTCCAAGGCCCGCGACGGTCATTGCAATTCGAACATCGGCTCCGTCGGCCGAATCGACCCACGGGTGATCCGGGACGACAAATGACAGATGCAGAGGCATTTTCTTGTGGGAGAGAAAGGGTGCAACCACGCGGCGGTTGAAGGTTTGATTGATCGAATTGGTAGTGATGAATCCAAACCGCTCAATTTCTTCGTCCTGAAGGGATTCGGCAGCTTGGTGCCACCAGAACATGACGAAGTCCCAGGCGTCGGGTTTGTATTTTCTCCAAGCGGTGCGCAACGCCTCGACGTAACCATCCCCAAGAGCCTCCCGCATCCGGTGTTTGCCGATGAAGGGCGGATTGCCAACCACGTAGTCTGCTGCCGGCCAAGTGGTTCGCCGCGGTGCCACGTAGTCAAACAACGGAATCCGCGCACTTTCATCCGGCACTTCCTTTCCGGTCACCCCATGCGGTTTGGTCGTCCGGCCGTCCCAGATGGTCATGACCTCGCCGGTGGCGGGGTCGGTGCGCGGGATCTTCTCGTCGTAGTCGAGGACGGCGTCGCGGCATTCGATGGTGTTGTGTTTCGGCAGCAGCGGGCGGTCGTTGGTGTCGGCCTTGCCGGTGTTCTTGCGGTGCCACTGGAAGTAGCCGATCCAGAGGACGAGCTGGGCGATGGCGGCGGCACGCGGATTGATCTCGATGCCGAGGAAGTTGGTGGGGCGGATGAGGACGGTGTCCATCTCCAGCGCGCGGTCGCCGCCGAGCTTCTCGAAGAGGTCGAGGACCTCGGCCTCAAGGCGCTTGAGGAGCTCGAGGGAGACGTAGAGGAAGTTGCCGGAGCCGCAGGCGGGATCGAGGACGCGGATCTTCGCCAGCTTGTGGTGGAAGGCCTCGACGGCTTCGCGGGCCTTGGCGTGCTTGCCCTGGTCGTCGAGCTGGGCGGCGGCGACCTTGACCGTTTCCCACTCGGCGCGCAGGGGGTCGATGAGGGTCGGGCGGACGAGGCGCTCGACGTAGCTACGGGGAGTGTAGTGGGCGCCGAGCTTGTGGCGCTCGCGCGGGTCGAGGGCGCGTTCGAGCAGGGTGCCGAAGATGGCGGGCTCGACGGCGGACCAGTCCTGCTTCGCGGCGTGGATGAGATAGACGATCTGGTCGGGCCGCAGGGGCAGGGCGCTGGTGTCCTTGAAGAGGCCGCCGTTGAAGTGGGGGATCTTTTCCTGGATCGCGACGGAGAATTCGGAGCCCGTGGCCATGTCCGACCACAGGGCGTGGAGCATGGTGGTGAGGCCGGAGGGGTTGGCCTTCACCTTTTGGAGGATGCCGAGGAAGGCGTCGGGCGGCAGCAGACCGACGTCCTCGGCGAACATCGTGAAGAGGCAGCGCTGGAGGAAGCCGGCGGTGTGCTGCGGGTCGTGGCCGTCCTTTTCGAGCGACTTGGCGAGGTCGGCCAGGGCGCGGGCGACCTCGCGGGTGACGTCGGCGGCGCGCTTCGAGGGATCGAGCGCGTGGGGATCGGTCCAGATCAGCCGGAAGCGCTCGCGGACGTCGGCGTCGTGCAGGTCTTTGAGCCGGACGCGGCGCGAGCGGGGATCGGGGAAGGCCTCGTACTGGCCGCCGGTGCCGGTGAATTCAGCGTAGAGGTCAAAGCAGTGGCCGACGTCGCAGACGATGAGGAAGGGCGGCCGGCCTTCGTCGGCGGGGAGCGAGTGGATGTAGCGTTCGGCCTGGGCGTGGGCGCGGTCGAGGGCCTTGTCCCAGGCGGAAGAGCCGCGCTGGCCGTGGCCGGCGGATTTCGGCGCTCCGGCCTCGAGCTGGGGGAGAAGGGGCTGATCGGGATCGGCCTTGTCGCGGTGCGGGTTGACGCCCTGCTTGGTTTCGAGGACGAAGTGGCCGGACTTGTAGAGGTCGATCCAGTTGGGAGCGGTCGAGCCGTCGGGTTTGCGGCGATCGACGCGGCGCTCGAAGGTGTAGGTGTTGAGTTCGTTCTCGGGCGCGGGCGGATCGGGTTTGTCGAGGTCGAGGAGGTCGGAGAACTCGAGGAGGAACTGCTGGCCGGCCCCGCGCTCGTGGCCGCCGGACTGTTTCCAGCGCTGGATGAAGGCGTCGATCTGCTCGGGGGAGGGCTCGGCCATGGTGTTAGGTTGCGGGCAAACCGCCTGCGGGGTCAATGCGGCGGTGGGCCGGGCGTGCTTGCCGGATCGGCCGGGAGAGGGGGACTGTGCCGCGGGGAGGAGAACGGACCGCGTGGCTCCTGCCGCGCTTTCCCGGGAGGCAGGTGGCGCGGAAGGCGTGGGACCATTGGGCGCGGCGGGAGCCACGCGGTCCTTGATCCGCATTCGAGCCGGAGGTCTCGAGCGCGCGGTGGCGAAGCCATGGGCTGGTCTTGACAGTCGCACCCGGCGCACGCGAGGTGGTATCGATGAGACCGACTCATGCCCTGCTTGTATCGCTGGCGATGATCGCCCCTATGGCGGCCCAGGAGCCCGCGCCGACGGCCTATGAAGTGCCTCCGGTATTCCAGGCCGCGGATCATTTGCCGGCCGAACTCCTGCAAGGGCCACACCATCGGGTGCGGGCGACGGCTCCGAGTGACGGCTACCTGACCCACTACACGATCGACTCCGACTATGGCGTTTTCGAGTGCGTGGGGCGGCGGGAGGTCGAGGTGCGGGTGCGCGAGATCGCCGCGATCGCAAAGCTGGTCGAGGTCAGCAAGGGCGACCTTTTTGCCGAAGGCCTCAAGCGCTCGATCGAGGCGCCGATCGATGCCGTGAAGAACATCGTCGAGAAGCCGGCGGAAAGCGTGAAGCAGGTCCCCGAGACGGTCGGCCACTTCTTCAAGAAGGTGGGTTCGTCGATCGGCAACACCGCCAAGAAGGTCGGCAACCGGATCGAGGAGGCGGCCGGCGGCGAAGCCGATCCGGACGGGGGCTGGGCCGAGACCGGGAAGGGGATCGGCAACAGCGCGCGCAGCGTGGCGGGCTTCGACCAGGCGATGCTCGACACGGCGCGGCAGTTGGGGGTCGATCCCTACACCGAAAATCCGCGGCTGAAGGACGAGATCGAGAAGGTGACGTGGGCCTTCTTTGCCGGCGGGATGCCGCTGCGCATCGTCGGCGTCGCGACCGGCGCCGGGATTGCCGTGACGGCGACGAAGACGGTTGGGCTCCCCGAGGACATCTATGACGTCACGCCGGCGGAGCTGGCCTTGCGGGATCGGCAGATGATGGAGGTTCTCGGGGCGGATGGCGCCTTGATCGATGGGGTGATGCAAAGTCCGGTGCTGAGCGTCTCCAAGCGTCATGCAATCCTGGAGCATCTGGGTGCGCTGCCGGGAGCGGGTCGGCTCGATGTGCTCCGGGTCGCGGCCGGACTGGAGCAGACGCGACAGGCGGCCTTTCTCGAGCGGGCGCTGGCGTTGCTGGTCGGCCGGCACGCGGCGGCGCCTTACACCGACACGACGGTTTACGGTCGCCTCCCGGCCGGGGTCGGGTCCGGTGGGGTGATCGACGTGGCGGCGCCGGTCGATCACGTCTCCTGGACCGCGCAGGTCGCGGAGTTCGCGCAGCGTGAAGTGGCCACCAAGCGTCGTCTCGTCCTTGAGGGGGAGCTGAGCCCGGCGGCCCGCGGCGGCTTTGTCGCGGCCGGCTGGGAGGTGGTGGGCCGCTAGGGAAAAGTCCCTACAGCCCGAGGAACTGGATCGTGCAGCCGGCGATGGCGATGGTCGCGCCGGCAAGCACGTGGCTGTAGCGGGCGAGCTTGCCGGCCGGCAGCCAGGAGAGGCCCCAGCGTCCGGCGAGGACCAGGGCGGTCATGGAAACGAGGGTCACGCCCCCGAAGGCGACCGCGACCAGCCACGCCCCGGCCATGCTGGAGGTGGCGGCGGGATAGATGAAGAAGGGGATGAGCGGTTCGCAGGGGCCGAAGAGGAAGATGACGAACAGGATCCACGGCGTCATGCTGATCTCGGCGCCGGTCTTCGGATCGTGGACGTGATCGTGGGCGTGGAGGCGGATCAGGTGGTCGTGGGTGTGGCCGTCGGGGCCGCGTTTCTTCATCCGCCAGAAACCCCAGGCCGCGTAGAGCGCGCCGAAGGCGATGAGCAGCCAGGCGGCGATGGTCCCGCGGAAGGACTCGATCCATTCGAGCTTCGTGAGGGCGGCGCCGGCGGCGAAGCCGAGGATCCCCAGCACGATGGAGCTGGCGACGTGGCCGAGTCCGCAGCCGAGGGTGATCCACGTGGTCTTGATCGCCGACCAGCCCCGGGCCTTCGACATGACGATGAAGGGCAGGTAGTGATCCGGGCCGATGACCGTGTGGATGAAGGCCACGGCCATCGCGTTGACGGTGAGGACGGTGAGCTCGGGGTCCATGGAGGCGGTCCTTTCGTAGGGAAGATGAAGGGAACGGGCAGGCCGGACTCCGCAAATCCCGCAGTTCTCCGAGCATCCCTTTGGCCCGGGGCGTCTGTGACTGGACCCGTGGGGACGGGCGATGCAGGATTCCACCATGCACGAAGTCGGCATCATGGAGTCGGCGATGTCGCTGGTCGAACAACACGCCGCGGCCGGGGCCGGGCGTCGGGTCGGCCGCGTGGTGGTGCGCATCGGGGCGCTGGCCGGCGTGGACAACCAGGCGCTGCGTTTCGCCTTCGACGTGGTGTCGAAAGGCACGCTCGCGGAGGGTGCCGACTTCGAGATCGAGGACGTGCCGGTGACGGCCTACTGCCTCGGCTGCGAGCGGGAATTTGAAGGGGCGGGGGGCGACTTCGTGTTCGCCTGTCCGGACTGCGGAGACTTCAGCGGCGAAGTCCGGCGCGGTCGCGAGATGGAACTGAGCCGCATCGAACTGATCTGACATCATGTGCCGTGAATGTGGATGTGCCGACCGGGTGCCCTTCGGAGTGAAGGTGCTGAGCGTGATCGCGCCGAAGTTGCTGCGATCCGCCGCGAAGCCGGAGGCGGAACCGAGGACGGTGGAGATCCACACCTCGCTGCTGGCGAAGAACGAGGACGCGGCCGACCGGAACCGGAAGGACTTCCGCGAGCGCGGAATGCTGGTGCTGAACCTGATCTCCTCGCCGGGGTCGGGGAAGACGACGCTGCTTTCGCGGACGGTGGCCGAGCTCGGCGAGAAATGCGCGGTGGTGGTCGGCGACCTCGAGACCGACAACGACGCGCGGCGGATCCATCGTCCGGGCGTGCCGGTCGCGCAGATCACGACCGGCACGGCCTGTCATCTCGATGCCGAGATGGTGGCGCGGGGGATGGAGTCGATGGATCTCGACGGGGTGCGGGTGATGTTCATCGAAAACGTCGGCAACCTCGTGTGTCCGGCCGAGTTCGACCTGGGCGAGGAGATCCGGGTCGTGCTGCTTTCGGTCACCGAGGGCGAGGACAAGCCGCTGAAGTATCCGCCCATCTTCAAGTCGGCGGATGTGGTGGTGTTGACCAAGATGGATGCCGCCGAGGCGCTGGGCTTTGACCGGGACGAGGCCGTGCGGAACATCCGGGCGATCGCTCCGCAGGCGGAGCTGATCGAGTTGTCGTCGCGCTCGGGGGATGGGCTGGAGGCGTGGTATGAGCTGCTGCGGCGCCGGCTGCCGGCGGGAGAGTCCTGAAGGGACGTCGGCAAGTGGCCACGGGGTTCACCCCGTGGGAGCCTGTCCGGCAGAGGAATAGGAGCCCCGAAGGGGCGTAGGTGGGGCGGTCCTAGCCGGTGATTCACGCTTCGCCTGCGCTCCTCCGGAGCTCCGGTCACCGACGGCCCGGAAACCACGGGGTGAACCCCGTGGCTACTTGCCGACGTCCCTACGGGACTTGAATCGGATCGCCGACGTCCTCACGAGACTTGAATCGGACAGCCGACGTCCCTACGGCCCTTGAACCGGACAGCCGACGTCGCTACGGGACTTGAACCGGACAGCCGGCGTCCCACCGGAATTGCACCGGACAGCCGGCGTCCCGACGGGGCTTGAATCGGATCGCCAACGTCCTTGCGAGACTTGAACCGGATTGCCGGCAACTCGACCGAACATGAACCGGATTGCCGGCGTCCCTAGCGGACTTGATCCGGATGGCCGGCGTCGCGGCACGACGGAGGTCGTTTTCAGTCCTTCTTGAAATCGAGGCCGGGGTCTCCGGGCGGGCCGCCGGCGAGGACGAACTTGAGCTCGTCGTCGGCGGGCATCTCCAGCATGGCGACCATCTGGGTGTCGTCGGTGTCGAGGACCAGCAGGCCGCTGTCGTTCATGCTGAACACGCCGCCGAAATCGCTCGAGGTTCCGTCCTTGGTGTAGTCCCACACGAAATTTCCATCGGACTTCAGCGTGAGGGTGATGGTGCCGTCCTTGCCCTTGTCGGCCACCCAGGTCCCGGTGAGCTTTTCGACCGGCACCCGGGCCGGCCCCGGGGCGGCTTCGTCCTCCGGCGGGTCTTCGGGGGCTTCGTCGGCCCCGTCATCGGCGGAGTTGGTCGAGGCCTTGCAGAGATCGGCGAGTTGACGGGAAACGCTGTCGGCCGGCTGGAGCTCGGCGGCCTTCTCGAACTGGAGCGCCGCCATGTCGAGGTGCCCGCAGACCATGTAATGGTAGCCGAGAAGGAACTGCGCCGCGGCGTCGTCGGCCTTGGCCGTGGCGTAGTCCTCAAGCCTGCGGAGCTGGTCGGTGTAGGTTTGCTGCGCATCGTAGAGCGTGACCATGGTCGTCCAATCCCAGCCGGGGCCGGAGGCGAGGATGGGGTTCAGCACGCCGGCGGCTTCGCCGTATTTCCCGAGGGCAAAGAGCGCCAACGCCCGATACTCGTGCAGGGCACCGTCGCCGGGAGCCGCTTCGATGGCCTTGTCGGCGAGTTCGAGCGCGACCAAGTAGTCACGCACCTTGAAGGCATCCTGCGAGCGCGCGATGAAGGCCTCCGAGGTCGACGTGGCTCGTTCAAGGTCGTCCGCGTCACCGGTCGCCTCGGTGGCGACGACGGTGATGGGCTGGTTGTAGGTGACACCGGCAACGGGCTGGGCCGGGTACGGGTTCTGATAGCTGTTGTAGCCGCTGTCGAAGATCAGCTTGCCGAGGCCCCAGGCGGCGAGGCCCCAGCCGATGGCTTCGGCGAAGTCGTTGCGGTCGTCGTAGATCACGTAGCCCGGGAGCGGGCGATAGCCCCCGTAGTAGTAGCGGTGATAGTGATGGTGGTAACGACGGTTCCAACCACAGTTCCAGGAGCCGCCGTACCAGGGGCGGGTGGCCGGACGGTTCCACCACGGGTTGTAGCCCCAGTGCCGCCGGTTGGTCGACCAGTTGAGGTTCTTCTGGAAGTTGTTGTTGATGTTGATGTTGACCTTGTTCCCGATGTTGTTGCGGCCGCCCGACCACCAGCGGTTGTTGTTGCCGGAACCGGGCCGGTTGTTTCCAGGCCGGTTGAAATCGGGGCGCTGGATCGGTCGGGTGTTCTGACCCGGGCGTTGAACGGGACGGTTGCCGCCGGGTCGGTTGCTGCCGGGCCGATTGTCCCCGAGGCCCGGACGGTTGCCGCTGCCCGGGCGGTTGCCTCCAACGCCGGGGCGGTTGCCGGTTCCCGGCCGGGTTTCTCCGGGGCGCGTCGAGGGTCGTCCTCCTCCGGCACCCGGACGGTTGGCCGCTCCCCCCGGGTTCCGGTTCGGCAGGGTCATGGGCTTGTCGGGCTTCGGATAGGTCACATTGCCGGGACGCGTGCTTGGACGCGTCGAGGGCCGGTTGCTCGGAAGCGTGGGCCGCCCGGTCGAGGGTCGCGTGGACGGACGCGGCGCGGGCTTTGTCGTCGGCCTCGTCGTTGGCTTTGCGGTGGGGCGGGTCGTCGGCTTCGGAGTGGGTCGTGTCGTGGGCTTCGGAGTGGGTCGCGTCGTCGGCTTGGTGGAGGGCCGTGTCGTCGGTCGGGCGCTGGGACGCGTGGTCGGTTTCTGGTAGGCCGGCTTCTTGAACTTGGAGTTGGTGATGGGGCTCCGGTTGGCCGGCTTGTTGAACGAGCGATTCGGCTTGGATGCCGGCTTGGAGAAGCTGCGGGTCGGTTGGGCGGTGCGGCCGCCGCCCGCACGACCGCCTCCACCGCCGCCGAAGCCACGGGCCATCGCATCGGTGATCAGGAGCGAGCTGCAGGCAAGTTGGACGATGAGCAGACGAAACAGGAATTTCATGGTTCGATGGGTTGGAGGTTCACTCGGCGTCGGTTTCGGCGGATTCGGCCCCGGGGTCGGGCGGGCGCTTCACGATCTTCACGCTGTGGTCGTCCTGGAGCTGGCCACCGACGACGAGATCCCGCTGGCTCCAGGTGAGAAACTCGCCGGATGGGTCGGGTTCGAGGGTTTGGGTGGATTGATTGGTTTCGCCATCCGCCGTGACGCCGCGCGTGCGGAGCAGCCAGCCGGTGTCGGTGCCGGTCCATTCGGAGAAGTTGTAGCCGCCGAGGGCATCGAAGCCCCAGGACACGTAGCCTTCGCGAGAGGGGTTCCAGCCGATGCGCCACGTGGCGGTCGTGCTGGAGGCACCGGCTTCCTCGCTGAGCGCGCGACCGTCGATGTAGGGGCCGTCGTCACTCCAGGTGAAGGCGAGCCAGGTGGTGATTCCGTTCTTCTCGACCTTCCAGTCCCCGACCAACCATTCGAGCGCGAGCATCTTCTCGGACGGTGGGGCGGTGTCCTTGAGCGAATCGCGGACGCTGGCGGTGAGCCAGCTGCCGTCGTCCTGCCGGACCTGGAGGGCGGTGTAGGGGTGGGAGACAATCTCTCCTGCCGGGGTCGTGACATGGAAGGTGCCGTCCTCGACCGCGAGGGTGGGCGACAGGAACCGGACGGCGCCGGCTTCGATGGCACCCTGGGGATCCTCCTCGCCGGCGAAAACGTCCTCATAGAATGCGGTGATGGCCTCGCGGCCCGACACCACGTTCCCGCCGGACAAGGTGATCTCGCCATCGGGCAGGAACAGTGCTGCCAGCGCTTCGGCGTTGCCCCGGTTGTAGGCCTCGACGAAGGTGTTGGCGGCCTTCTCGAGGGCGGCGAGTTCGGGCGCATCCGGGTCGTCCTGTGCGACGGCGGGGGAGCCGATGAAAACGAGAGCAACCGCCACGCGAAACGTGACCGTGGGAAAATACCTTTTCATGATGGTGAAGGTGATGACAGCCGGACGCCCGAGGGGAAAGGTTTTTCAGAGAGAGTGCCGCGGGGCATCCGGTGCGGGGGTGGGGTACGGATCTCGGACTCGGCGGCTGCTGAATGTGAGGAATGTGTCACAAAGGCAGGTGGAGCGCCCCGAGGCGTGGGCATCGAAGCGGTGTAGGGCACACGACATCAGGTGGTTACGGGACCCTCTCGGTCTTCGTTGTTGTGTGACGAAAGCGTCACAGGGCGGGGGTTTGCCGTGACGATTTCGTCAGATACTCCCCCTGCCGTCCCATTCAGGGACCCCAACCACAAGAACCATGAATCATCTGACCCATGCCCTGCGATGCGCTCTGCCGGTTGCCCTGACCGGTCTGGCCTGCGCCGGTGAACTCCCTCCTGTCGCACCCGCACCCACCGGAGACGGTGATTGGTGCGAGTGGCTCTCCAGCAAGCCCGGGACCTTCTACAAGAATAGCGAAAATCCATGGATTCAGGAGTTCGGCGTCTTCGGCCGCTTCCAGTGGCAGGCCGCCTACCTGTGGGGCGAGGACACCACTGGCTACGATTTCAGCGACGACTACACCGAGGTTCGGCGGTTCCGCCTCGGGGCCAAGATGAAGTTCCTGCAGTTCTTCGAGGCCAAGGCCAACGTCAATCTCGTCGACGACGCCCGCCATTCGGTACTCCCGTGGCCGGGGAACGACTCGCTCGGGTGGGGATACGAGGACTTCGACGAAGCCTACCTGAAGTTCAACATCAAGGACGCGCTGGGCATCGACTTTCTCGACGAACTCGCGATTGCGTACGGGCGGCACAAGTTCGAACTCGGCTACGAGGCCCGGGCCTCCTCCAAGGAGCTCCTGACGATCGAGCGCTCGGCGATCTCGAACAAGGTCTACGGCAGCTACCGCCCGACCGGAATTCATCTCGAGGGCGCCAAGGGCCCGTGGAGCGCTGTCCTCGGGCTCTACAGCACCGACGCCATCACGCGGGTCGGCGGGAACATCGAATTCATCGGTGGCTGGAACGACGGCCTCGCCTACTTCACCAGCGTCGGCTACGAGGCCCGGGAGAACCTGAACTTCGTCTGGGATTTCGTCTACAACGACGCCGACCAACGCTCCGGCGACGACAACCTGTGGGGCTACCGCTGGGCGACCTCGCTGAGCATGCAGTATGAGGAAGGACCGTGGGGGCTCATCGTGGACGGAATCTACGGTGACAATGGAAGCAGCCGCCTTGGCAACCTGGCGCCCAACCGCCAGGGCGATTTCTGGGGGCTCGTGGTCATGCCCTACTACTGGATCGTCGAGGACAAGCTGCAGGGCGTGGTGCGTTACCAGTATCAGGGCTCCGAGGAGTCGCGCGGGATCCGTCTCAACAGCCGCTACACCCGTCGGGATCACGGCTTCCCGGTGAATGCATCGATCGCCGGTGGCCGGGGCAACGAGCACCATTCGATCTATGCCGGTCTCAACTACCTGATCTGCGGTCACAACCTGAAGGTGCAGGCCGGTCTCGAGTATGACTGGCTGAATGCACCGATGGCGGGCACCGATGGGGACGTGAGCGCGCTCACGGCCTGGTTCGGATTCCGCAGCTACTTCTGATTCGTCGTTCGGAATCCCCGCCCGACGGTGGTTCTCCCGTGATGGAGACGCCGTCGGGTGACGGGTTCGCCAGCCACCCCCGTCCGGCTCCGTGACGACTCCGTCACCAAGGCCGGGTGGGCAATTCCTCCAACATTCTCCATCCCTCCGTCGCGTCGAACACGCGGCGCCAACAAGACACCCGACATGCACATGAAATCCATCGTCACCGGCCTGCTGGCCACCACCATCGCCGCCGCTTCCGCCGCGGAATCCCACCTCGACCCCGACCTGCCCGCCTACGAGCCCGTTTCGGGTGTGGCCGGCAGCCTTTCGTCGGTTGGTTCCGACACCCTCAACAACCTCATGACGCTCTGGTCGGAGGGGTTCAAGAAGGCCTACCCGAACGTGACCATCTCGATCGAAGGCAAGGGTTCATCGACCGCGCCTCCCGCGCTGATGGAGGGAACGTCCCAGTTCGGACCGATGAGTCGCCCGATGAAGGCCGAGGAAATCGACGAGTTCGAGGAGAAGTTCGGCTACAAGCCGACCGAGGTGAAGGTCGCGATCGACGCCCTCGCGGTGTTCGCGCACAAGGACAACCCGATCAAGGGCCTCAGCCTGAAGCAGGTCGACGGCATCTTCTCCAGCACCCGCAAGCTGGGGGGCGATGACGTCACCGAGTGGGGACAGCTCGGGATGGACGCCTGGAAGGGTCGCCCGATCTCCCTCTACGGACGGAATTCCGCTTCCGGCACCTACGGCTTCTTCCAGAAGCACGTGCTCGGCAAGGGCGACTACAAGTCGACCGTCAAGGAGCAACCCGGCTCGTCCGCCGTGGTGCAGGGCGTCGGCGGCGATCTCTACGCCCTCGGCTACTCGGGGATCGGCTACAAGACGTCGGGCGTGCGCACGGTGCCGCTTTCGACCGATGGCGGTGAGTTCTACGACGCCACTTACGAACACGCGCTCACCGGCGACTACCCGCTCGCGCGCTTCCTCCTGGTCTACGTGAACAAGAAGCCGGGTGAGCCGCTGCCGAAGGCCGCGCTCGAGTTCCTCACCTACGTCCTTTCGAAGGAAGGGCAGGCGATCGTCGAGAAGGACGGCTACTTCCCGATGCCGGCCGAGCTGGCCGAGGAAGTGGTGGGCTCGCTTTCGAAGTAATCCCATTGACCCGGAGCCCGTCAGGGGGCAGCACATTCCGCGTCCAAGTTGTCACTTGGCAGGGATTGCCCCCGGACGGGCTCTTCCATTGATTGCCGCGCCGCATGAGTTCGACCCCGCCATCGTCCCCCGATCCCAAGCGCTTCGAGGTCTCGAAGGGGACCCTGTGGCTGGATCGGGCGATGACGCAGCTGATCCGGGTCGGCGGCCTGGCGGTCATCCTGGCGGTTTTCGGGATCTTCTTCTTCATCGTGAAGGAGATTCTGCCGCTCTTCACCTCGGCCGAGGTCGAGGCGGAGAAGGTGGTGGAGACGCCCGGCGGCGAGGCGCTCGTGCTGGGCGTCGATGAGTGGGGGGAGAAGCCCTTCCTCTACCGCGGCGACGGCGAGGTCGTGGTGGTCGACATGGAGAGCGGGGAGCGGCAGGTCCTGCCGGTGCCTTCGCTCGAAGGCGTCGAGGTGACCGCCGTGGCCTACGATGCGGTGAAACGCCGGGTGGCGGTGGGACTGGCCGACGGCCGTGTGGGTTCGTTTCTGGTGAACTACGAGACGGAGTTCGACGACGAGGGGGAGCGCACCATCGTCCCGGTCGTCGAACCCGAGCCGTGGTTCGAGGTGAGTCTCGGGGACGGGCCGGTCACGGCGCTTTCCTACGGCGACGGCGGGAGTTCGCGCATGATCGTCGTCTCCCGCGAGACCGGGTTGGCGGCGCTCAGGCTCGGTCAGAAGCGGGCGCTGATCGGGAAGCCGAAGCTGACGTTGAAGGACACGACCGATCTCGGTGCGCTGTTCGACGCGGGAGTGACATCGGTCGTGGCGTCGCAGAACGGCGAGGCGGCCCTGGTGGCCGGGGACGACGGCGAGGTGCGGTATTTCCAGGTCGAGAACGGCGAGATCGTCTTGAAGCAGACCTTCGAGCCCTTCGAAGGTGAGGCTCCGGTCCGCATGGACTACGTCTTCGGCGGGGTGTCGGTCGCCATGACCGACCGGGCCGGCGAGCAGAAGGTGTTCAGCCTGTTCCGACCGGAGGGCTCCTCGGAGCGGCTCTTCGGGCAGACCAAGGAATTTGATGAAGTCGGTGAGGGCACCTCGATCTTCGCCCCGAGTCTCCGCAACAAGAGCTTCCTGACCGGAGGCGGGGGGAAGCTCTCGGTGAGGCACCTCACGTCCGGCGCGACCCGCTGGGAGGGCGAGGCGGAGTTCGAGCCGGTGGCCGCGACCATCGACGGGAAGTCCGAACACTTCTTCCTCGCGGGCGGTTCGGGACAGATCCAGCGGTTTCACTTCGACGACCCTCACCCCGAGGCGGGATGGCGGGCATTCTTCGGCAAGGTCTGGTACGAGGGGGGGGAGGAACCCGTCTATCAATGGCAATCAACCGGCGGCTCGGACGACTTCGAGCCGAAGCTGTCGCTCGTCCCGCTGATCATCGGCTCGCTCAAGGGAACCTTCTACGCCCTGCTCTTCTCGGTGCCGGTTGCGCTGCTCGCGGCGGTGTTCTCGGCCGCCTTTCTGCCCCACGACATGAAGCGGGTGGTGAAGCCGGCGATGGAGATCATGGCCTCGCTGCCTTCGGTCGTCCTCGGGTTCCTGGCCGGACTGTGGCTGGCCCCGCTGATCGAGGACAAGGTCCCGTCCATCCTCCTGCTCTGCCTGTCCCTGCCGGTCGCGGCGCTGATCGTCGGGCGGGTCTGGAGCCTTCAGCCGATGCAGGTCCGGCAGAAATTCGAGGGCGGGCGCGAATGGATGGTGCTGGTGCCGGTCCTGCTCCTGGCCGGCTGGGTGGCGTGGTCGCTCGGACCGGTGTTGGAGGGCATCTTCTTCGTTTACAACGACCCGGCCACGGGCCGCGAGATCGCCGACTTCCGTCTGTGGTGGCCGCAGGCCACCGGGCTTTCCTTCGACCAGCGCAACTCGCTGGTGGTCGGCTTCATGATGGGCTTCGCGGTGATTCCCGTCATCTTCACCATCGCCGAGGATGCGCTCTCCAACGTGCCGAAGACGCTCACCGCCGCCGCCTCGGCGCTCGGGGCGAGCCGCTGGCAGGTGGTGTGGTCCATCATCGTGCCCGTCGCCTCGCCGGGCATCTTCTCCGCCCTGATGATCGGCTTCGGCCGTGCGGTCGGGGAAACCATGATCGTGGTGATGGCCACCGGGAACACCCCGGTCACCGAGTGGAACATCTTCAGCGGCATGCGGACCCTTTCGGCGAACATCGCCGTCGAACTGCCCGAGGCGGCGCCGGGGTCGACCCATTACCGCACGCTGTTCCTCGGGGCGCTCGTGCTCTTCATGCTCACCTTCATCCTCAACAGCGTCGCCGAGGTCATGCGCCAGCGGCTGCGCGAGAAGAACAAGCTCGTCTGATTTCCGATGGCCGACTCTTCCAATGCCTTCGCAACCACCGGGCGCTCGCGCCGGGGCGAGCCCTTCGTGTGGCTCACCGCCGCCGGTCTCACGATCGGGGTGATCCTGACCCTCGGACTGCTCGGTCTCGTCGTGGTCAAGGGTCTCGAGGTGTTCTGGCCCGATCGCCTCGAGGTGTTCGAGGTCGACCAGGACGGTGCGACCGAGAGCGTGGCCGGCTATCTCGTCCAGGACCGCACCCGGCGCGACCTCGACGGAGCCACCCACGAGGAAATCCAGGTCTTCCGGGGCAACCTTGAACTCTACGGCGAGAAGTTCCTCTTCCTCGACAAGGCCGACATCCGGGACACGTCGCGTCCCGACGACCTGCTCCTGGTCGAGCGGATGGAGGGTGGTCATGTGATCGGGACCGCGGCGCGCATCGAATTCGGTGACGGCGCCCGCGTCGGAGCGGAGGACCCGGAGTTCGGCGACCGGCTCGAGGCGCTGATCGAGGAGAACGAGGAGCGCCGGAAGGAGCTGAAGGAAATCGAGAAGGACCAGATCGGCCGCAACGCGAAGCAGGTGAAGGAACTCACCCTGCGCCGCCGGTTGATCGAGGACGGGGTCGAGTCGGGCTCGATCGAAGCGATCGACGCCGAACTGCAGGAACTGCAGGCGGAGTTCGCCCGCCTCGACGAGGAGCGGGGGGAGATCCGGGAGCGTCTCGAGGCGGATCGCTTCCTCGTGGCGTCGGCCGACGGTCGGGAGCTCGGCATCGCCGGGGGCGAGTTGCTCCACGTGTTCGAGCCGAACCGGGCGGGCTTCTTCGCCCGGCTTGGCGAGACCCTGCGTCGCATGTGGTCGTTCCTGAGCGACGACCCCCGGGAAGCCAACACCGAGGGAGGGGTCTATCCGGCCATCTTCGGCACCGTGGTGATGACCCTGGTCATGAGCATCTTCGTGACCCCCTTCGGCGTGATCGCCGCCATCTATCTCCGGGAGTACGCCAAACAGGGGCCGTTGGTCCGGGCGGTCCGGATCTCGGTCAACAACCTCGCCGGGGTGCCGTCCATCGTGTTCGGCGTCTTCGGTCTCGCCTTCTTCATCTACTTCGTCGGGGGCGTCGTGGACGGGTGGTTCTTCCCGAATGCCGAGGAGCCGGTCTACAAGAGCGGAGGGATCCTCTGGGCGTCGCTGACCCTGGCCCTGCTCACGGTGCCGGTGGTGATCGTGGCCACCGAGGAAGCGCTGGCGGCCGTGCCCCGCGGGGTGCGCGAGGCGGCACTGGCCTGCGGGGCCTCGAAGTGGCAGGCGATCCAGCGGGTGGTGCTCCCGGCCTCGCTTCCGGGAATCCTGACCGGGGTGATCCTGGCGATGGCCCGCGGAGCCGGCGAGGTCGCGCCTCTGATGCTCGTGGGGGTGGTGAAAAGCGCGCCGGATCTCCCGATCGATGCCGCCGCGCCGTTCATCCATCCCGAGCGCCAGTTCATGCACCTCGGTTTCCACATCTACGACCTCGGTTTCCAGTCGCCCGACTCCGAGGCCGCCAAGCCGATGGTGTTCGCCACGACGCTCCTCCTGATTTTCATCGTGGTGGTGATGAACCTCTCGGCCATCATCATCCGCAACCGCCTCCGGAAGAAGTACGCCACCAGTAGTTTCTGATGACTCGGGACGATTTCATCGCCGTCGAAAACTTCAGCTTCTTCTACGGGGAGAAGCAGGCGCTGCACGACATCGACATGGCGATCCCCGAACGGCGGGTCACCGCCCTGATCGGGCCGTCGGGCTGCGGCAAGTCGACGCTGCTGCGGAATATGAACCGGATGAACGACCTGATCGAGGGGGTGCGGCATCGCGGCGACATCCGGCTCAACGGTCACAGCCTCTACGACCCGAAGGTCGAGGTCATCTCGCTGCGCAAGCGGGTCGGGATGGTGTTCCAGAAATACAATCCCTTCGCCAAGACGGTGTATGAGAACGTCGTCTTCAGCCTGCGGGTGGCGGGACGCAACAGGAAGCGGGAGCTCGACGAGGTGGTGGAGCGCTCGTTGCGCTCGGCGGCCCTGTGGGACGAGGTGAAGGATCGCCTCCACGACAGCGCCTTCGGGCTCTCCGGAGGCCAGCAGCAGCGCTTGTGCATCGCCCGGGCGATCGCCAACCAGCCGGAGATTCTGCTGATGGACGAGCCCTGCGCGGCACTCGACCCGACGGCGACCCTGAAGATCGAGTCGCTGATCCGCGAGCTCAAGGAGCAGTTCACGATCGTGATCGTGACGCACAACATGGAGCAGGCGACCCGCTGCTCCGACCGGACGGCGTTCCTTTACATGGGGCGCCTGATTGAATACGGGGATACCAAGCAGGTTTTCGAGAATCCCAGGGAGGAGGAGACCGAAGCCTACATCTCGGGAAGATTCAGCTGATGCACGACATGGTCCAGACCCGCGAGCAAGCCGAGGCCGCCGTCGCCACCCACGCGATCCGGGTGGACGGTGTCGATTTTTGTTATGGAAGCTCGCGGGCTTTGAAGGAGATCTCCATGGACGTGCCGAAGGGCGAGATCGTCGCGCTGATCGGCCCGTCGGGCTGCGGCAAGTCGACCCTGCTCCGGTGCTTCAACCGGATGAACGACCTGGTGCCCGGGGCGCGGGTGACGAAGGGGACGATCCACATCGACGGCGTCGAGATCCACCGCCCGGAGGTGGATCCGGTCGAGCTCCGGCGGCGGGTCGGCATGGTGTTCCAGAAGAGCAACCCCTTTCCCCGGACGATCTACGAGAACGTTGCCTACGGCCCCCGGATCTCCGGCACCTCGGACAAGCAGGAGCTCGATGCCATCGTGGAGAACGCGCTTCGCGGGGCGGCCCTGTGGGACGAAGTAAAGGATCGTCTCAACGAGAGCGCCTTCGGCCTCTCGGGCGGCCAGCAGCAGCGTCTCTGCATCGCCCGCACCATCGCCGTGAAGCCGGAGATCGTGCTCATGGACGAGCCGTGCTCGGCACTCGACCCCGTGGCGACCGCCAAGGTGGAGGAGTTGATCCTGGAGTTGAGGAACGACTACACGATCGTGATCGTGACCCACAACATGCAGCAGGCGACGCGGGTCTCCGATCGGACCGCATTTTTCTATCTCGGCGAACTCATCGAGTATGGTGGGACCTCGCAGATCTTCACCAATCCCGGACGCCAGGAGACGGAGGACTACGTCACCGGTCGCTTCGGCTGAACCCTCATCCGCCATGGAACCCAAGACACCCCACATCATCCGCGAGTTCGACGAGGCCTTCAACGCCCTCGGCAAGACCGTCAGCATGATGGCCGCGCAATGCCTGTTGAACCTCGAACGCTCGATCGCGGGGCTGCTCACGCGTGACATCGATCTGTGCCGCGCGGTGATCGCCGACGACAACGACGTCGATGATGCGGAGCTGAAGGTGGATGCGGCGGGGCTCGAGATCCTCGTCCGCTTCCATCCGGTCGCGACCGACCTTCGGAAGGTGATTTCCTCGATGAAGGTGGCCGCCAACCTCGAGCGGATTTCGGATCACGCGGTGAACATCGCCAAGCGGGCGAAGAAGATGCTGGGGAAGATGGAGCTTCCCGAGACCCAGTTGGTCGAACCCGTCTACAAGATGGCCTACGACCTGATGAAGGACGCGCTGGTCGCCTACACGGATCAGAACGCGGCGCTCGGGGCGTCCCTGCGCGACCGCGATCGCGAGATCGACCGGGCCCACAAGCGGGTCATCGCCACCTTCAGTGAGCGAATGGAGGAGGGGGGTGACATCACGGAGGCGTATCTCCACCTGATCTTCGTCGTGCGCTCGCTGGAGCGCGTCGGAGACCTGGCCGTGAACATCGGCGAGGACGCGGTGTTTCTCGATCGCGCGGAGGACATCCGCTATTCGAAGTCGCGGGCGAGCGACATCGCCGGCGAGGAAGAGGAGGAATCCGCCTGACCCGGAGCGCTTCAAGCGGCCGCATCGACGCGTCCCGGATGGGGGGTGCCGCGGGATTGTTTATCCGTTCCTGAATGAACGGATATAGCGACTTTGATTGAATTTGAAACTTGGCAGCAAAGACTTGTCTGGTAGGTTCCGCGGTAAATCGTGGAAACGACGATGGAATGTTGTTTGGGACACTCCGTTCTGGTCCTCAATCGCTTCTGGCAGCCGGTCCAGACCTGTTCGGTCCGACGGGCGCTGAAGCTTCTCTGTCTCGGTCACGCCCAGGTTCTGCAGACCGAAGGGGAGGCGAAGTTCCAGACGCATGACTTCGAGAGCTGGCTGGCCCATTCGGCGACCGGGGAGCCCGATGAGGTGATCCGCTCCGTCCGCATTTCGCTGGGCGTTCCCCGCATCGTGGTGCTGACGCTGTTCGACAAGTATCCCCGCCTCGAGGTTCGGCTCACCCGGCGCAATGTCTACCTCCGCGACCAGTTCACCTGCCAATACTGCGCGAAGGAGTTTCCGGAGCCGGAGCTGAATCTCGACCACGTGCTGCCGCGCGACAAGGGTGGCCGCATGACCTGGGAGAACATTGTGACGTCCTGCATCCGCTGCAACACGCGCAAGGCGAACAAGCTTCCGCGGGAGGCCAACATGCATCCGCTGCGCAAGCCCGTGACGCCGAAGTGGCGACCGGCCTTCGGTCTCCGCGGATACCACGGCCCCGGCCACAAGAGCTGGGCCCATTTCCTGGAGCCGGACCGGAATGCGGTGAGACTTTCGGCCTGAACGGTCAGCGTCCGAAGCCCGCCGGAAAGATCAGGTTGAGCAGCAGGGTCAGGAAGAAGTTGAAGACCAGCAGGGCGAGGGCGGAGAAGACCATGGCGCGGGTCGTGCCGCGGCCGACGCCGACCGCGCCCCGGGTGACCGACAGGCCCTGGTGACAGGAGATGATCACGATGAGGATGCCGAACACCAGGCCCTTGGTGAGGGCGATGATGATGTCGTTGAGCTCAGTGTACTGGTGGACCTGGTCCATCCAGTAGGCGGCGTTGACCCCGGAGGGTCCGGCGGTGCCGACGATGAAGGAGGCCACGATGCCGAAGGCGGCCGACTCGGCGATGAGCAGTGGCATCGCGACCAGCATGGCGATCAGGCGGGGGGTGACGAGGTAGTCGATGGGATGGACGCCCATCGAGCGCAGGGCATCGATCTGCTCGGTGACCTTCATGGTGCCGATTTCGGCGGCCATGGAGGCGCCCACCCGGCCGGCGAGCATGAGGGCGGTGATCGAGGGGCCGAGCTCGCGGAGCATGGCGACGCTGACCAGCGCCCCGGCCCCCGATTCGAGGCCGAGAGGCCGGAACTGGAACAAGGCCTGGGCGGCGAGGACGGCGCCGGTGAAGGCGCCGGTCATCACGACGACGGGCTGGGACCGGTAGCCGATCTCGGCGATCTGGCGGAGCGTCATGCGCCAGCGCGCCTTGCCGTGGACGATGGACTCGGCGGTGCGCGCCACGAGAACGCCCAACTGACCGAGATAGTTGAGCAGTGAGATGACGTGGCCTCCGACCGATGCGAACACGGCGGGAGGCTAGCCAATGGTCGGGCGATTGGCGAGGCGCGGATCGACTGGCGAATGCCCGGCATTCGCGCTATTCTCGGACCGTGTCCGACGACTTCTGGATCTGTCCTGGATGTGGCGCGGAGCTGAAGGTCGGCGTGAAAGGCTGCCCGAAGTGTTCCGTGCCGACCCGCAAGCGACGCCGTCGGGTGAGGGCGAAGGGCGGAAAGCGGCCGTGGGAGAGCGATGCGGGCAGTGATGGGCTGGGGCTGCCGGACGACGATTTCGACTACGACGAGTTCGTGAACCGGGAGTTCGGTCGGGCGCCCCATCGCCGCGTCCCGATCAAGTGGTACTGGTGGGTGACCGCCGTCGTGCTGCTGATCTTGATGATCTGGGCGGGCGGGAGGCTTTTCTAGAGAAGGGCGTGCTGCTGTGCTCCGGAGCGCGCGACGCGGTCGCGCCGGGCGGGTAGGACGGGATGGCGATGCGGACGGATCGGGCGAGGCATTGCGCGACAGCGTCGCGCGTCCCTTGCTCTGCCAACGTCGTCAGGCGAACGCGCTCCTCAGGAGCTTGAGGCTCTTGGGAATCGCGGTCAGCGGGTCTTCTTTTCCCTCGAACTCGAGCGAGACATAACCGCTGAACCCGGCGTCGCGCAGGATCTTCGCGATCCGCGGGTAGTCGAGATCGAGCGTGTACCAGACGCCCTCGCCGAAGTAGGTCTTGGCCTGGAGCAGCACGGTGTCGGGAGCGAGCATCGCCAGGCGGTCGTAGGGATCCTCGAGGAAATTCCCGGTGTCGAGCGTGACGCGCAGCCACGGCGAATCGACGGCATCGACGACGCGCATCACGCCCTCGGGGGTGACGCCCAGGCCCCAGTGATTCTCGAGCCCCATCACGACGCCGCACTTTTCGGCGGTGGGGAGGATCTTCTCGTAGGCGTCGATGACCCAATCGTAGGCGTCTTCCTCGGTGTGACCTTCCAGCGGTTCCTCGATGCCGCGTTTGGCCATCAGGTCGTCGAAACTCTTCGACGTGCCCCAGGTGCCGGAGTTCACCCGCATGGTCGGGATGCCCAGCGCGTAGGCCTGCTCGATGCACTCGACGGTGTGGTCGATGTTGCGCTGGCGCTTCTCCTTGTCCGGCGAGAGGAAGCCCTGGTGGGTCGAGTAGCCCATCAGGTCGAGGCCGTTGACGAAGGCGTGGCGCTTGAGCTTCTGCAGGGTGGCGTTGTCGGTCGCTTCCAGCTGGCGCTGCAGGATCTCGAAGCCGTCGAAGCCCATGCGCGCGGCGTGGTCGAGACAGACGTGGAGATCTCGCAGCTCGTCCCGGCGGAAGCCCCAGAAGGAATAGGAGAAAACGCCGATGCGGTTGGCGGCGCGAAGGAGCGGGGTGGGGGGCGGATTTTCCTCCGAGCGGAGGGGGGCGGGCGTCGCGGCGAGGGCCCCGGCGGCGAGGAAGTGGCGGCGTTTCATATCAGTCGATCTCGAGTCGGTAGCGGCGGAGGGAGGAATCGATGGTCTGCGACCACGCATCGATGCCGCCCTCGAGGGCGCGGGTGTGCTTCAACCCGTGACCCTGGAACCACGAGCAGTGGTCGAGGACGTGGCGGCCGGTGTGGTCGTAGAGGAGAATGGCCCGCTGCGGGTCGCCGGCGAAGAGGCGTTGCTGCAGGTCTTCGGTCATGAACTCCGAACCCGGAATGGCGACGGCTTCGTGCTCTTCGCGGGTGCGGGTGTCGACGAGCAGCGGCGGGGTGTCGGAATCAAGGGCCGCTTTCGCTTCGGCCGGTGTAAGCAGCATGGCGCGATCGTGCTCGTGGGCCTCGAGCAGGTGCGCGAGCATCTCCCGGGCATCCAGGTCGCCGGCGCGTTTGGCGAGGGCGGAAAGCGACTCCTCGGGTGGAAACCCGCAGCTCTGGCAGCCGCCGAGGTGGTAGCGGGCGAAGAGCGCCCGGCGGGCGCCGGGAAGGGCTTCAAGGATCTCGCCCATCGGGGTGTCGATGGTGAGGGCGTCGGAACTCATCCGGGCGAGTATCCATGCCGGGGGACGGAAGGGAAGGACCGCGTGGCCTCCGGTCGTGGTCGGGCAGTCCTTGCGCGCCGGGGCGCTTGGCCGCACAGTTCCGCCGATGCTGCGTCCGCAATCGCCCGACGAACCGAAGATCTACTGGCTGCCGAACCTGATGACGGCCGGCAACCTCGTCTGCGGGTTTTTCGCCGTCCTGACGATCTTCCGGGGGATCATGGTCGCGACGCCGCACCAGGGGCAGTACGACTTCGCCCTGGCGCAGCCCTTCTACGAGCGGGCGATCCTGCTGATCTTCGCATCGTGCCTGTTCGACCTCCTCGATGGCCGTCTGGCGCGGCTCGGCGGCAAGGAGTCTCCCTTCGGCCGGGAGTTCGACTCGCTGGCCGACGTGATTTCCTTCGGCATGGCGCCGTCGCTCCTGATGGCGAAGGCGGTGCTCTTCCCGCTCGACGAGGCGCTTCGGGTGCAGGGCATCGGTTGGGTGCTGGCTTGCCTCTACGTCCTCTGTGGCGCCATCCGTCTGGCCCGCTTCAACTGCATCGCGGCCCTGCCGAAAGGGGATGACGACACCTCGGACTTCCGCGGGATTCCCATCCCGATGGCCGCGGGTTTCATCTCCTCGCTGACCTTCCTCGTCATCCACTTCAACGAAACCGACCGCAATCTCGGGGCGTGGATCTACGTGCTGGGCGCGATGATGCTCGGACTCTCCTTCCTCATGATCAGCGACGTTCGCTACCCGAGCTTCAAAAAGGTCGACCTCAAGACCCGCGGCACGCCGGTGATCATCGTCGCCTCGGCGCTCGTGGTGATGCTGACCGTGCGCTTCTACTACGTGATGCCGGCGGTCCTGTTCAGCGCCTACCTGCTCTATGGTCTCGTCCTGCGTCCGCTGCTTCCCAAGGGCCTTCGCCAGGGAATCGAGGAACCGGCTTCGTCGCCGACGGAGGAGGAGGAGACGCTTCCCTGAGAAAGTTTTAAAAAGTTTTTGATCAAGCAAACTTAATCATCTAGTCTCGGCAATGTGACGGGACATTCGGGACGACATTGGGTGCTGGCCGCACTCTGCCTGCTGCTTGCCATCGGCAGCCAGCTTCAAGGAGCCAGATTCTCCACGGTGATCATCGATCCCGGGCACGGCGGGAAGGACAAGGGGGCCTACTGGGGAGGGGTGCGCGAATCGACGCTCAACCTGAAGACGGCGAAGCACCTCGAAGGACTGCTCAAGAAGCGCGGGATCCGAACGGTGATGACGCGTCGCAGCGATGTGTTTGTCTCGCTGTCGCGCCGCGCGCAGATCGCGAACCGCTACCGTCACGCGGTCTTCGTGAGCATTCATTTCAACGCCTCGACCAACACCTCGATCAAGGGGGCGGAGACCTACTACTGGGGATCGACCGGGCGCATGATCGCCGGAGCGATCCAGCGTCGGCTGCCGGCGCGTTGCCAGGTGAGGAACCGCGGGGTGCGGCGGCACGGGTTCACCGTGCTGGTGCAGACCCGCTGCCCGGCCGTGCTGGTCGAGTGTGGGTTCATCAGCAACTCGCGCGAGCGCATGCGCTGCTCGACCCAGTGGTATCAGCAGACCGCCGCGAAGGCGATCTACGACGCGCTGATGGCGTGTCGCTGATCCCTGGGAGCGCCGGGTTCAGCCCAATGCCGTCAAGGATTCGATCCCAGCGGAGCGCTTCTTGATCCCGGCAGGGATCGGGGAAATTAGCCGGTGGCGCGAGCCACCGGAATCCCGGGAAAGAATGATCCCGCCCGGGAAGGGCGGCGGAAGGGGGGCGTCACCACAAATCGCGTTTGTCGAAATCGACGCCGCAACGATGCAAGAGTTCCAGATACTCCGCTTGGAACGTCCGTTTCCGGTGATGCTCCTCTTGACAAGCGATGGAGTTGCGGACGTTTTCGCGGTGGGACGGGCTGACGGTGAATGCGCCATCGCCTTGCTGCCATGCAAAGGCGCGGTCTCCCGGCTCTTCATGCACCCGCTTGCAGGGAACCGCCTTCATGTCGCGAACCCCATCGGCGAGGCGTGCGGTCGCGGTGAGCCCGAGGAGAAGGTGGACGTGGTCGTCCACGCCACCGAGATCGGCGTGGAGGCGGTCGCGCCTTTCCGTGGTGATGCGGGCTTCGCGGTGTTTCGTTGAGAAAACGATGTGGAGATGGAGAGAAAGGTGCGTCGAGGGCATGGCGGGCGGTTTCGAGTGCCCCTGCCGGGGCCCGGATTCGATTGCATGCGGGACTCCGGTGGCTCGCGCCACCGGCTAATCTCACATGCCCCTGCCGGGGCGAAGAAGCAAGATCCTCTCAATCCTTAAAGGCATTGAGGTGAACCCGGCGCTCCGTTCCCCTCAGGCCTTCGTCACGCGGCGGCGGAGCTTTCGCAGCAGGGCGGGGTCCTTTTCCAGCTCCTCGCAGATCACCGTGAGCACTTCCAGCGTGGGGCGGCTGATGTGGTGCTCCATGCCCTCGACGTCCTGATAGATGACGTCCTCGTCGAGCTCGAAGGCACGGAGCAACCGGGTGAGCAGTTCGTGGCGGGCGACGATGCGTTCGGCCACCGCCCGGCCGTGGTCGGTGAGGGTGACCCCGCGATACTTCTCGCGGATCACGAAGCCGTCCTGATCGAGCTTCTGCAGCATGTTGGAGACGCTGGCCTGGGCGACCCCGAGATTCTCGGCGATCTCGACCGCGCGGGCGTAGCCCTTCGTTTCGATCAGCTGATGGATCTGCTCCAGGTAGTCCTCCACCGCCGAGCTGGCTGTCTGCGCCTGCGTCATCCCGGCGAAGCTGCCCGAGAATGCGACGCGGCGCAAAATGTATTTCGCGCCCGCACTTCTTTGGGGTTGCAAGCAGGAATTGGCCGAACTACGGAACTTAGGCATGACTAAGACGTGGTGTAGCTCAGGAGGGCGGCAATGGCGGCGTGCCGCCGTGGCGTGGGGGGCGATCCCGCTCCTCCTGCTCGGAGGGTGCTCGAAGAAAGAGGAATCAGCGGCGGGGCCTCCGTCCGGCTCGCCCTATCAGGTCACCGCCACGGTGGGCATGGTGGCGGACATCGTGCGGGTGGTGGCCGGACCGCGGGCGGAGGTGACGGGAATCATCGGCGAGGGGGTCGACCCGCATCTCTACAAGCCGACCAGCACGGATGTGAAGCGTCTGCAGTCGGCCGATGTCGTCTTCTACAACGGTCTCCTGCTGGAGGGGAAGATGTCCGACGTGCTGGTGCGGCTCGCCCGGAAGGGGCAACCGGTTTTCGCGGTGACCGAGAAGATTTCGGAGCGGGAAGACTACGTGATCGCCGACAGCGCGAGTCACCACGATCCGCATGTGTGGATGGACGTCGGCGGCTGGATGGCGGCGGTCGGGGTCGTGGCCGATTCGTTGTCGGGCTACGATCCGGCCCACGAGGGGGGATATCGCGAGCGGGCGGCGGCGTATCTGGAGGAGTTGAAGGAGTTGGACGAGTACGCCCGCCGTTGTTTCGCCTCGATTCCCGAGGAACGGCGGGTGCTGGTGACGGCCCACGATGCCTTCGGCTACATGGCGCGGGCCTACGGGCTGGAAGTCCGGGGGATCCAGGGACTGAGCACCGAGAGCGAGGCCGGAGTCCGCGACATCGAGGAGCTGGTGGCTTTTCTCGTGCGGCGGGAGATCCCGGCGGTCTTCGTCGAGACCTCGGTGTCCGACAAGAACGTCCGTGCGCTGCTCGAGGGAGCGCGGGCGCAGGGGCATGAACTGACCATCGGCGGCGAGCTTTTCTCCGATGCGATGGGGGGCGCCGGTACCTACGAGGGGACCTACGTCGGCATGATCGACCACAACGTGACCAGCATCACCCGCGCCCTCGGGGGCGAGGCGCCGGAGACGGGGCTGAACGGAGAACTCGCGAACTGACTCATGAAGACACTGATCCGCAACATGTCGCCGCGCGGCGATGCCGCGGGCGAGGACCTCTCGGGGCACCCGTCGGACATCCCGCTGGCGGTGCACGACCTGACCGTGGCCTACCACCGCAAGCCGGTCATCTGGGATGTCGATCTCGACATCCCCGAGGGCAAGCTGGTCGGCATCGTCGGCCCCAACGGTGCCGGCAAGAGCACCTTGATGAAGGCCTGCCTCGACCTCATTCCCAAGACCTCGGGCGAGGTGGCGATCTATGGCAAGAGCTACCGCTCGCAGCGCCGGATGGTGGGCTACGTGCCGCAACGGGAGAGCGTCGACTGGGACTTTCCGGTGAGCGCGCTCGACGTGGTGGCGATGGGGACCTACCGGCAGCTCGGCTGGCTCCGTCCGGTGGGCCGCAGGCAGAAGGAGCAGGCGATGGATGCGCTGGAGCAGGTCGGGATCGGTCATCTGGCGAAGCGGCAGATCCGCCAGCTCTCCGGCGGCCAGCAGCAGCGGGTCTTCCTCGCGCGGGCGCTGGCTCAGGATGCGAAGGTGTATTTCATGGACGAGCCGTTCGCCGCGGTGGATGCGGCGACGGAGGAGGCCATCGTGAAGCTGCTGAGGACGCTCAACGAGCGGGGGAAGACCTGTCTCGTCGTCCACCACGACCTGGCGACGGTCTCGAGCTACTTCGACTGGCTGGTGCTGCTCAACATGCGGGTCGTGGCCAGTGGCCCGACGAAGGAGGTCTTCACCGCCGCGAACCTCGAGAAGACCTACGGGGGGCACCTGAGCCTGATCGACGACGCCCTGCGCGCGCTCCGGAATGTGGTGGAATAGGACATTCGTGCCGCTCCTGCTGGCGCTGCTGACCCTGCCCTGCGCGGCGTCCGACGGAGGCTTCGGCTGGGTGGATGTCGTGCTTTTGCGAACGCACAACACCTGGGTCGTCGTGCTCTCCACCGCGGTGCTTGGCGTGGCCTCGGGCGCGGTGGGGTCCTTCCTGCTGCTGCGCAAGCGCTCGCTGATGGGCGACGCGCTCTCGCACGCCACGCTGCCGGGGATCGGCATCGCCTTTGCGGTGATGACCGCGGCCGGCGGCGATGCGAAGTCGTTGCCGGGCCTGCTGCTCGGCGCGACGGTGTCGGGCGTGCTCGGTCTGCTGGTGATGCTCGGAATCGGGCGCACCACGCGGCTGCGCGACGACGTCGCGATGGGGTTGGTGCTGAGTGTGTTCTTCGGGCTCGGCGTGGCGGTGCTGGGCATGGTCCAGCGGCTGCCGGACGCGGCGGGCCTCGAGAGTTTCATCTACGGAAAGCCGGCCTCCATCGTGCTCGACGACTTCCGCTGGATCGTCGCGCTGGCCGTCATCGTGACCGTCGTGTCCATCCTGCTCTTCAAGGAGTTCAAGCTGCTGTGCTTCGACGACGGCTTCGCGTCCTCGCAGGGCTGGCCGGTGCTGGCGCTGGACATCCTGTTGTTGGGGATGGTCACGGCGGTCACCGTGATCGGGCTGCAGGCGGTCGGCCTGATCCTCATCATCGCCTTTCTCATCACTCCGCCCGCGGCGGCACGTTTCTGGACCGATCACCTGCCGACGATGGCTTTTCTCTCAGCACTGATCGGAGGAGTGAGCGGCTGGCTCGGGGCTTCGATCAGTGCCCTGACCCCCGACCTTCCCGCCGGCGGCGTGATCGTGGTGGTTGCCGCCGCGGTGTTCCTGGTCAGCATGTTCTGTGCGCCGGCTCGCGGGGTGCTCGGACGCTGGCTGCGACACGCGCGCTTGCGCCACAAAATCGGTCGTCAGCACCTGCTGCGGGGTGCCTATGAGATCCTCGAGGCGGACCAGTCGCGTCCCGGCGCACCCGACAACCACGCCTTTCCCCGTGCGGAGTTGCAGGGCAAGCGCACGTGGACGCCCCACGAGCTGGGACGGATCCTGCGCCGGGAGGCGCGGCGGGGTCACATCGAGGATCTTCCGGGAAGTCGATTGCGGCTCACCGAGGAGGGCTTTGGCGAGGCCGCGCGGATCACCCGCAACCACCGGCTGTGGGAAATGTACCTGGTGACGCACGCCGACATCGCACCGAGTCACGTCGATCGCGACGCCGACATGGTGGAGCACGTGCTGGAGGCAGAGCTGGTGCAGCGCCTGGAGGCGGCGCTGCGGAAACAAGGCGCCTGGGTGCCGCAACCCCGGAGTCCCCACCGGATCTGACGGGATGAGCTGGACCTCCTTCGATACCTGGATCGTGGTGGCGGGTGCGCTGTGCGCCGTGGCCTGCGCGTTGCCCGGTTGTTTCCTCGTGCTGCGGCGGATGAGCATGATGGGCGACGCGATCAGCCACGCCGTGCTGCCGGGACTGGCGGCGGCCTTCATGATCACCGGATCGCGGACTAGCCTGGCGATGTTCATCGGGGCGGCGGCGGTCGGCGTCCTGACCGCGCTCTTCACCCAGTGGATCAGCCGCTTCGGCAATGTCGATCGCGGCGCGGCGATGGGCATCGTCTTCACCACGCTTTTCGCGATTGGGCTGCTGATGATCCGCCGCGCGGCGGGGCGGGTGGACCTCGATCCCGGCTGCGTGCTCTACGGGGCGATCGAACTGACGCCGCTCGACACGGTCGCCCTCGGCCCGCTCGAGGTCCCGAGGGTGGTGGTGGTGATGGGCATGGTGCTGCTGCTTAACCTCGCGATGGTGGGGCTCCTCTTCAAGGAGCTGCGCCTCAGTGCCTTCGATCCCGGGCTTTCGGACACCTTGGGCTTCTCTTCACGGTTGCTGCACTACCTGCTGATGACCGTGGTCGCGGTGACCACGGTCGCCGCCTTCGAGGCGGTGGGCAGCATCATCGTCATCGCGATGCTCATCGTCCCGGCCGGGGCGGCGCTGCTGTTGACCCACCGGCTGGTCCCGATGCTGTTGATCGCCTGCGGGGTCGCGGCCGTATCCTCGCTCATGGGCCACTGGCTGGCCATCGAGGTGCCCTCGTGGTTCGGCATGGAAGCGACCAATTCGAGCGGAATGATGGCCGTCGCGGCGGGGCTGCTTTTCGGCATGGCCTGGCTCTTCGGACGCGAAGGCGGGCTGGTGGCCCGGCTCGGGCGGGGGGCGCGCGTTTCGAAAGAGATCGACCGTGCCCCCCGACATGGGACCGAGCGCGAGGAATCTCGGCCACTTCCATGAAGCGGATGAATCGAAACATGACCGGAGGACTTTTGTTCCGACCAATCAGTGCGACCGTTGGTCTTGTGGTCGTCCAATCGGCCTTTGCGAAGGACGACCCTGAACTCGTGGCTCCGGCCGACCCTCCGGACGGCGGGGCCATCACTCCCTACGCAGGCTTTACGACCGAGGCGCTCGGCAACCTCTCGGGTGGCTTCACCCCCGGATGGACGTTTCCCGGTCTGCTCGACATCGGCGTCGAAGTCGATCTCGAGGCGATGCTCGGGTGGTGGGGCGCGAGCGTCACCGCCACCGCTTTCGCCGCCTACGGCGAGGACGGCTCGGCGAAGTCCATCGGTGACTTCAACGTCGCTTCCAATCTGTTCACCGACACCGACTTCAACCTGTTCAATCTCTTCTACCGGCAGGAGCTGGGAGAGTGGGGATTTCTCAAACTCGGTCAGATCGCGGTGGATGACGACTTCATGGCCGCGGAAACCGCCGGTCTGTTCCTCAACTCCGCCTTCGGGCCGTTGCCGACCGAATCCGGCAACCTCGGTGCGCCGATCTTTCCTCTCGCTGCTCCGGGCGGCTTGATCCGCTTCGAGGCGAGCGAGGCTCTCTCTTTTCAAGGCGGGATCTACAGCGGCGATGCCGGTCCGGTCGAGTCCGGCAACCACGGTTTCAAATGGCGGACCGGCGGCGCCGCGGGTTGGGTGGTCTTCGGCGAGGCGGGAGTCGACTACGGCCCGGGCGTGGTGAAGCTCGGGGGATATGAGGCGACGGGAAGTTTCACGGACTTCCGGACCGGTGGCGAGGTCGATGGCGCGGGAGCCGTGTATCTGATCTGCGATCACCGGTTTCTCGACTCCGGGGACGGCGGGGTCGGGTTGAGCGGGTTCATCCGG
>JAUIJD010000047.1 GCA_030431475.1 Verrucomicrobiia bacterium
GCCCCCGCGGGCCGCTACACCGACACCCCGGGCCTCTCCACCTCCTACCCCGTCCCGGCCGGCACCTACGGACCCATCGCCGGGCTTTCCAGCGGCATCCCGACCCCGACCGGACACTTCACCGACGCCTCGGGCCGCATCGCCCCGTCGCCCGCCCCGGCCGGAAAGTTCGCGCCGAGCGCCGGCCTCACCACCTGCCTCGACGCCCCGCGCGGCAAGTATGTCCCCGTCGCCGGCATGCCGAGTGCCATCGACGCGAGCCCGGGATACTTCGTCGCGGATCCCGGCCAGACCCAGCAGATGCCCTCGCCTGCCGGTCGCTACGTCCCGGTCAGCAACGCCACCTCCGCCGTCGAAGCGCCGGCCGGCACCTACGCGCCCATCGCCGGCATGCGAGCCGCCATTCCCGCACCCGAGGGCACCTATGCCCCGGATGCCGGTGCCACCCGCGTTCTGAAAGTGCCCGCCGGGTCCACCAGCTCGGGCGAAGGGGCCAGCGAGGTCCAGCCGCTGCCGCAGCTCACCATCACCGCCTACACGCTGGAGCCGAACGGTGACAACACGATCAGCTTCGAGACGGCCACCGACCAGAATTACGCGATCTTCTATACCGAAAACCTCGTCGACTACACTGGGCTCGAGTTCGTCGCCGGCACCGGCGGCGTCGTCACCCGCACCTTCACCCCGCCGGTGTCCACCACCGGACGGCGCTTCTACGTCGTCGGACCGGCCGAAGTGCCCTGATCGCCGGCCAGCTCCGCGACCAGGTCGCGCCCGCCGAGCGCCCCGAGCCGCCCGAGCTCACCGCGCAGCGTCCGCCATGCCGGTTCGCCGCCCGCGGCCGGCATGCCGCAGGGCGTGAACGAGCCGAAGCCCGGATAGCCCTGCACCGCCGCCGGGTCCTGCTCCGGTCGGGCAAGTGTCAGCACCGGGCGTCCGCCCCCACCCCGCCGCAGCAGCAGCGGGTGCATCCAGCACGAGACCGGCTTCCACCACCACGGATGCCGCCCCTCGTCCATCGCCAGGCGCTGGAGCAGGCAGCGGTGCTCCGGGTCGAGAAAGACGCAGCGGGTGCGGGGAAAGTGGGCCGGAAAGTCATCGGCCAGCTCTGAGGATGTCGCCTCGACGGTCGCCGTCTTCACCCGACCCTCCCGCCGCTCCAACCACTCGCGACGGTCAAAGCCGTACTTCGAAAGCCGCCCGACGATCGCCAAGATCCCCGCTTCCTGCTCGCGATCGAGGAACACGCCGTCGTGGCAACAGGTCGCGCGGCATTTCGTCAGCTCGCAGACTTTCAGCGGCATCGCGAAGGCCTCGTGATCGAGCGCCGCCTCGCGGACCTGCCGGCCGAGTTCGCGCTGGGCTTCGGGAAAGGCGATGAGCTTCATGACGGGCCGTATTCGGTTAGGACCGCGAGCTTCAGCTCGCATCTGCCGGGCCGGAGAAATGCGAGCTGAAGCTCGCGGCCCGTCTGAAGGCGGCCCCTCACGCCTCCTCGACCTCCTCCAGGCATTCGAGCAGCTCGGCGAACACCTCGGGCTCCCGACCGCGGTCGGGCGAACCCTTCAGGCACGAGCTGAACCACTTCTGAAGCAGGCTCCGTCGGCCCGAGTCGAATCCACGCGCGAAGCCGTCGCCGCCTTCGTCGAGCGGGGAAAGATCGCGGCGGCCGTGGGCCCGGGCGAGGATGCTGCGGTATCGGACCAGCATCGAGTCGAGCAGCACCCAGGGGAAATTCGGGTTCTTCGGCGGGCCGACGACCAGGGTTTCGCCGTCACCGGCATTCCACTTCAGCCCGCCGCCCAGCTTGATCTTCAGCTCGGGCAGCTTGCCGCCCTTGAGAAAGGCCGCCGTGCCGCCGCCGAGCGCGCCGATCACGGTGCCGGCGCCGAGGCTGTGGACGCCGACACCGAGGTCGAAGGCCGCGCCCGCCGCCCCGCCGGCCACGGCACCGGCAGCGATGAGCTGCCAGCGGTTCAGCCCCCAGCGGCGCCAGGTTTCCTCGGTCGCCAGGTCGAGCCCGCGGTGGGCCGCCGGATCGATGTCGGCCGCGATCAGGTGGTGACGGTAGGTGTCGAGCCAGCGGTCGAGGCAGGCCGCCTCGAACTTCGCCAACTTGCCGTAGTACTCGGCGATCAGGGCCTCCTCCTTCCGCTCGCGGCGGGTCGGCACCCCCTGGTCGCGCTCGTCGAGACCCTCGCGGGTGCGCAGCGTGAGCGACTTCTCGAGGAAATCGACCAGCGCCTCGGCGGCGTCCTCGCGCCGCTGGTCCCACTCGCGCTCCATCGCCTCGATCACGTGCTCGATGCGTCCGGCGTGGCGCTCCTCGATCTGGAGCAGGGAAAGCAGCAGCTTACGGCGTTCGTCGTACTTCGCCTCGTGCGCGTCGAAGGTTCGGACCAGGTTGAAGGAGGTTCCGAGCCGCTCCCTCCACGCCTCCTCGTGCTCGTTCGGCGGCCCCTGCGGGTTCAGCAGTGCCAGCCGCGGCCGCCCGCTCCAGCGCAGGATCTCGATTTCGGCGACGAAGGAATCGCGCAGCGGCTTGCAGGGATCGACGACGTAGAGGATGCCCGCGCCCTTCACGATCGGCTCGAGCAGCCGCACCTCGTCGGGATAGTCGTCGCGGCATTCCTCGACGAAGCGCCGCACTTCGTCCGGCCCGGGCGTGCCGTCGCCGGCCATCCGCTCGATCTCGCGCATCGCCTCGACCGGTTGCTGGAAGCCCGGCGAGTCGAAGAAGCGGATCCATTCCTCGTCGTCGTAAATCACCGGCAGCGGCTGGACCTCGGTCGTCTCCCCCGGCGTCGCGGAAACCCGCAGCACCGCGTCGTCATCGACCTCCAGCAAGGTCGCCAGCGTCGCCGTCTTGCCGGCGTTCACCCGCCCGACCACGACGAAGGCCGGCACGTCGTCGTTCCACCAGTCGTCGCTCATGACTTCTCGTAAAAGACCAGTTCCAGTTGCCGTGGCCGGGGCTTCCAGCCCCGTCGCCGATCCCTTTTCTTCATGATGGCTCGAAAAACACGAGTTCCAGTTCCTCCCCACCCCGCTCGTCAACGAAGCGCTCCCACTGCGCGCGCTCCTCGTCGGTCACCGGATCGATCGCGCCCTCGACCGGATCGCCGACCAGCAGCACGCGGCGTCTTTCCCCGGCGCGCGACGCCACCTCGGCCAGGGCCCGCTCCATCTGCCGGGGCGCCAGCGACCAGCCCTCGGCGAAGAGCACGATGCCGGCCGGGGCCTTGGCCAGCGCCGCCCGGGCCGCCTCCTCGCGGTCCTCGTCGAGCACCCCGAGGCTTTCCCAGGCCGTCGGGTTCATCCGCAGCCGGCGCAGCAGGAAGGGCCGCAGCGCTTCGTGGTCCGGTTCAGCCCCGCCGACCGTCACCACCAGCGCCCCATCGACCGGGCCCTTCGGCTCCTCGCCGCGGCGCACCGCATTCAGCTCGCGCCACAGCTTGCGATGGTGCGGCGCCTGGAAAGTCAGCGCGGCCAGTGCCCGGCGCTTTTGCCAGCCCATCCATCCGGCCAGCAGCAGCCGCGGCAGCACGCCCCAAACCGCCAGCGCCATCAGCGAAAAGCTCCACCACCCGAGTCCGCCCTCCATCCAGTCGGCACCCGACCGCGACGCATCGACATTCGGTACCGCCCGCGGCAGCCACGCCGCCCACGGCGCCGACAGCACCGCCACCGCGCCGTCGAGGAAGCTCCGCATCGCGCTCTCGGTGGTCGTCTCCCAGAAAAACCCGACGCGTTTGAACAACACCATCGCCCCGAGCCCGGCGAAGGCCCCGGCATGAAATGCCGCCGCGACCATCTGGGTGCGCGCCGCCAGATGCCAGGCCAGCACCCGCACCAGCTCGCCGCTGCGGCGGATCCGCTCGAGCCCGGCCCGCCATTCGTCGCCGACGAAGCGCAGCGACAGCTTCTCGACCAGCCCGCCGATCAACCCGATGCCCGGGACGAAACCCCGCAGCAGCCAGCCGACCGCCCCGAACGCCAGCAACAGCCACGGCAGCACCAGCGTCGCCGAAAGCATCCAGATCACGTTCACGCCCGAACTGGCCCGGTCGAGCGATCCCCACACCGCCCCGGCACCGGCGACCGCCGCCACGGCCGCCAGCAGCATCGCCGCTCCGCCGATGCCGGCGAGCCAGCGGCGGCCGGGCCCCTCGGTCTCGCCGCCCTCCAGCCAGCGCCGCATCACCGCCGCCCGCGGGCCGCCCTCCCGGTCCGGCGACGCCTTTCCGTCCCACGACGCCAGCACGCTTTCGAAGTCGATCAGCTTCGCAAGCGTCCAGCGCGATTCGGGCTCCTTCGCAGGCACACCCCGACTCTCCGCATCCTCCCCGCGGTGGCAAGGAGGGAAGAGACGGGAAAGCCCGCGGCACCCTCCGGGTCGCGCTCCCGGCACCCGGGCACCCTGTCATCAACTCTCGCGCCGAGACGCGCTCAGAAGGTCCGCAGCCGGAAGAACGCCCGCGGCCCGAGCGTCGCCTTCTGAAACACGCGGGGCGGGGCCTCGCTGTCGAGCTCGATCCAGCTCGACGAAGGATCTCCAAACTCCGCGCGCTGCAGGAGACCCGGACCCTGCCAGTCGACCACCACCTCGGTCTCACCGACCTCGATCTGCAGCCGGGGCTGCTCCCGCGCGACGACCGCGGCCCCGATGCCGACTTCGGCCGAGACCACCTGACCGACGAGGGGATTGAAGAAGGCAATCTCGGTGGCGTCGTTCAGATCGTCGGGAAGGAAGGCCGGGTCGCTCACCCCGAGAACCACCTGGCCGGGGAGCAGGACCACCTGCGCGCCGGCCGGAAGAGGATCCGGATTCCCCAAGGTCACCGCGCCGAAGAAGTCGGTCGCGTCGATGTCGCCCCCCGTGTTCGACCGCGACCCCCAGGTGCCGAAGCCGCCCGTGGAAGTCCGGTTCAGCGACGGGAGGTAGGTGCGGAGCTCCGACTCGCTGCTCGAAGCACTGACAAACCCGTCCACCGCCGGGCCATGCGCCGGCGAGTAGACATCGCGCAGGACGAAACCGAGCGTGAAGTTGCTGCCCACCCCGGTATCGAGGCTCAGGGACACCGGCTCGTTGAGCGTGAACACGATCTTCCCGTCGGCGGGCCGCTGGCTGATGACGGCGACCGGGATCGGGTCGGCCATCAGGGTCGGTAGGAACAGGCTGACGAGGAGGCCGTGGAAGCGGGCGGAGCTTTTGATCATGCCCGTGACCTAACAAGACGCCCCGGCGGGAAAAAGCCCGGAGTGGGGACCATCTCACCCGAACAGCTCATCCGCCCTGAAGGCGATGTCGCAGGGCGCCGCCGGCCCCTCGTGCCAGCCGCAGGGCTCATCCTGGCAGGCGCAGGCGATCTCGGGGACCAGCCCCTGCACCGCCGCCAGCGCGACCTCCGCCGTGTTGCAGTCGCGGCTCAGGTGGCCGAGCACCACCTGCCGCAGCCCGTCCTTCGCCAGCCCGGCCACCAGTTCGGCCGTCTGGGCATTGGAAAGGTGGCCGTGGCGCGAGGCGATGCGCTGCTTGGTCGACCACGGACGCCGGGTGTCTGCCTCGAGCAGGGCATCGTCGTAGTTGGCCTCGACGAAGAGCGCATCGACGCCCCGCAGCGCCTCGGTCACCCGCGGGGTCACGTGGCCGCTGTCGCTGACCAGCCCGACCGCGCGCGCCTCGCTGCGGAAAACGAAGCCCACCGGCTCGACGGCGTCGTGCGGGACCGCGAAGGACTGGATCGACAGCCCGTCGAGCGAGAAGGTCGCGCCGCTTTCGAAGATCTTCCACGACGCCGCCGCGACCTGCTCGCGGACGACCTCGCGGGTCATCGGCGTGGCGTAGATCGGCGCCGCCATCGATTTCATCAGCACCCGCAGTCCCTTCACGTGGTCGCCGTGCTCGTGGGTCAGCAGGATCGCATCGACCGACTCCGGCTCGATCCCCATCAGGCGCAGGCGGCGGACGATCTGGCGGGCCGACAGTCCGGCATCGACCAGCACCCGCTTCCCGCCGGCCTCGACCACGGCGGCGTTGCCGCCACTTCCGCTGCCGAGAACCGCAAACCGCATGGCCCGGATCATGCACGGACGCATCGCGGAGTTGAAAGCCGAAACCGATGCGGCATCATTCCTCGTGTCGTCCGCCAAGCAGACTGTGCGTGATGCGAAGCGGAGTTTTCTCGAAGTTCAAGGCGCGAGGAGGAAGCGAATCGAGATTCGTGACCGACGAGCAACGCAGAAATTCGGGAAAAGGCCGTATCGTTTCCCAATCCAACCCGCGAAGCGGCTTTTTCTCTTGAACTTTCAAAAACACATCATGGGCAGTCTGCTTGGCGGACGACACTAGAAGCGTGAAACGGATCCGCATCATCCATCGACTGCGCGTGGCGCTGGCCCTCGTCGGCTTCAGCGCCTTGGTCGGTGCGGCCGGGACGCTGTGGTGGGCCAACCACACCGGCCTCCCCGACTCGTGGCGCGGCGGCATCGAGGATGCCCTCGCCGCCAACGGCCTGCACGCCGAGGTCGCCAGCCTGCGCTACCTCCCGATGCGCGGCATCGAGGCCGGCGAGATCGAGATCTACGCCGATGCCTCGCGGCGTCGGGTCATCGGACGGCTCGATCACCTGATCCTCGACGTCGACCGCACCCGCCTCTCTCGCGGCGACTTCAAGATCGAGCGGATCGACCTGTCGGGCGCCCGCGTGACGCTCGCGGTCGACCCCTCCGATCCCGAAAGCAAGACGCTGGAGATCACCGATGCCCGCGGGCGGATGGAGTTCTCGGGTCCCCGCCAGCTCGAAATCTCCCGGGCCTCCGGCATGGTCGGAGGCGTGCGCCTCGATGCCCGCGCGCTGCTCAAGCTCTACCGCCCGGACAGCACCGGCACGCTCGAGGACATGGAGCGGGCACGCGCCGAGCGCCGGCGCATCCTGCTGGCGATCATCGAAGCCCTCGACCGCTTCGAGCTCGACGCGACGGCCCCCCCGTCGCTGCGGATCGATGTCCGCGGCGACCTCGAGGAATACGGCAGCCTGCGCGCCGACGTGAGCCTGCGCGCCGCGAATCTCAAGAGCCACGATCTCGAAATCCGCCGCCTCGACATCGACGGGGAACTCCGGGGCCGCACCCTGGTGCTCCATCAGACGGCGATCGACACCCCCGCGGGCAAGCTCAGCGGCCAGCTCGAGTACGACCTCGACGCCTTCGACGGACGCTTTCAACTGGAGTCGGACGCCGACGTGCTCGCCCTGCTCGGGCAACTTGAGATCGCCCTGCCGGCCTCCCTGCCCTCCTTCGACGCCCCGCCGGAGCTCAACGTCCACGGCTCCTTCCATCGCGAGGACGAGGACTGGAACTTCCGCCTGATCGGCGACGTCGAGCTGTCCGGCCCCCGCTACGGCCACCTTCGTGCCGACCGGCTTTCGACCCGCTTTTCCTCGGACGGCGACCGCCTGCTGCTGGAGGACCTGCGGATCGAAAACGACGGCCACCGTCTCGACGGTCGGGCCTTCCTCACGCCCGGGCGGGTGCGCTACCAGTTCACCACCGACCTGCCGGTCGCCTTCTGGCAGAACGCCGTCACCATCCAGCCCCTGTCGGAAATCCTCGACGACTTCTCGGCCGACGACGGCACCGCGAACCGGGTCGAGGCCCGTGGCATGGCCAACCTCGAGAACCCGCTGGACTGGTGGTTCAAGGGCACCGCCGAGGCCAGCGACATCGCCTTCCGCGGCGTGCCGGCGCGGCATGCCCGCGTGGTCATGGACCTCAACGCCGACCAGCTCGACTTCACCGAGGGCGAGGTCGAGTTCAACTACGACGACTACGCCCTGCGCCAGGCCCACGGCGGACCGTCGAGCGGCCGCATCGACGTCGCCCGCATCCTCTACGACAACAAGCTCAAGACCGTCGGCATCGAGAAGCTGCAGGGCGTCGCCTGGCCGGCGCCCGTGGTCCGCACCTTCGAGGCGAACCTCGCCGACGAGCTGGAGGTCTATCGTTTCCACCGCCCGCCGAACCTCACCGCCGAGGGCACGATCGGCATCGAGAGCGGGCTGCCCCGGCAGGACCTCACCGTGCGTTTCTCGACCCCGGCGGGTGCCTCCTACGAATTCCTCGAGGAGGATCTCGTCCTCGACGCCCCCGGCGGGGTCGTCCGCGTGCTGCCCGACCGGGTGCGCATCCGGCAGCTCGACACCGGCGTTCTGGACGGGCGGATCCGGGCCGATTTCGAGAGCCGCCTCGGCGGCGAGACCCAGAGTCTCGGGGGTGAGCTCGACTGGACCGGCCTCAGCCTGCCGGCGATCGCCAGGACCTACGGTTTCGATAGTACTCCGAAAGGCACGATCACCGGGCGCATCGACTTCACCCTCGACGGCGACGAGGTCGACGGTCTCGACGGCACCGGCCACATCGCCCTGGAGGAAGGCGAGCTCTTCGACGTGCCGATCTTCGGCCCGCTCTCGCCGCTGATCGCCGCGGTCCTCGGACGGCGCAAGGCCGGGTTCCAGGAAGCCACGGACGCCTTCTGCACCTTCGAGGTCGATGACGGCGTCCTCTCGACCGCCGACTTCCTCACCACCACCCCGTCGCTCGTCTTCACCGGCGACGGTCGGGCCGACCTCCCCCGGGAGCGGCTCGACCTCACCGTCCGCATGAACGCCCGGGGCTTCTTCGGCCTCATCACCCTGCCGCTGAAGCCCTTCTACGGATTGTTCCAGTTCCGCGGGCGGGGTCCGATCGAGGATCCCAAATGGGAGAACGTCATGTTCACCTCGCCCCCGCCCGAGCAGAAGGACCGGTTGCTCAGCCCGCCGAAGGCACGCCCGGTGGCCGAACCGGCCGCCGTTCCGCCGAAAGCCCGGGTCGTTCCCCCGTCGCGGCGCTGACGGCGCAGACATGCCTTGCACGCCCGGGGCAACGGTGGCAGCGTGGTGGAGCGAGCCAACGCAACCTCAACCACTTCGGAATCATGTCAGACAATTTTGCCAAATCGCCCGAGCTCGAGCCCGAAACCGGATTCTCCAACCCCTCGGTCTCCAAGGCGGCCGATGACCTTCGGCACGCCGCCAGCGACCTCGGGCACGCGGCCGCCGACAAGGCCAAGGAGTATGCCCACGACAAGGCCGACCAGGCCAAGGCCGCCGGCGAGCGCGCCAAGGCCAGCGCCGAGCAGTTCCGCGACCGCGCCGTCGAGAAGGCAAGCGCCCTCCGGGAAGCGGCGGAGGCCAAGGCCACCCAGTTCCGCAGCGCCGCCGACGAACAGTGGATCCACACCCGCGACCGCGCCCGCGAACTCCACGTCACGTCCGAGGACTACATCCGCCAGCACCCGACCAAGTGCGTGCTGGCCGCCCTCGGCGTGGGCTTCCTGATCGGGCTGATCACCCGCCGCTGATCCGGCGAAGAGTGCCCACCGGCCCTCCCCTCCCGTCCGCCGCGCCTCGCCGCGGGCGAGGGACCACCGACCCATCATGAACGACGCTCCGGATCCCGGCTCCGAACCTTCGGGGGGCGACTGGAAAGCAGCCGCCGCCGAATTCGCGCAGGCACGGCTCGACCTCATCCGCCACGAAGCGCGGGCGGCCGGCCGGGAGGCCGCGCGACGGGCGGCGACGGCTGTCGTCATCGTCGGCTCCGCCGTGCTGTTCTGGATCCTCATGGTCGCCGGGCTGATCGGCCTCATCGCCGCCGCCCGGCCCGACTGGCCGTGGTATCACATCTCGCTGGTCGCCGGGGGGCTGCATCTCCTCGTCGGCGTCGCCGGCCTCTTCTACCTGCGGAAGCCGGCCCCACCCGCCTTCCCCCTCACCCGCTCCGAACTCGCCAAAGACCAGGAATGGCTCGAGACCCTCAAACGCAAGCCCTGATCGAGCGGCTCGAAGCGTCGCGACGTCGCCTCGGTGGCGAGGTCGTCGCGCTGAAGGCACGCCTCAACGTTCCCGCTCAGATCAAGCGTCAGGTCGCCCGCCGACCCTGGGCGTGGTTCGGCGCCTCCGCCGGGGCCGGCCTGATCGCGAGCCGGCTGCTCCGGCGCCCGCGCCGCGACAAACGACGCAAGGGGGTGGTCCGTTTTCTCGTCCCCGCCCTCCTCGCACTGACCAAACCCTGGCTCAAGACGCTGCTTCTCCGGGAGATCCAGCGACGCTTTGTGCATACATCCTCCATCCCTAGTAACTCCAAGGACTCCGGGACACGATTCCCTCTTTCCAAGCCCTGAATCGAAGCTGTAAGCACAAACCCACTCATGGCAGAACATCAAGTGCTCGACCACGTCGATCAGTACCTCCGGCTCGGCCGGGAGTACGACTGCTCCGACGTCCACCTCTCCACCGGTTTCCCGCCCGCCTGGCGCCGGTTCGGCCAACTGCAGCCGATCTGGGATGACCACGAGCCGCTGACTGCCGACGAGGCCGAGCGCCTCGCCCGTTCCTTCCTAGAAGATCGCGAGTGGAACCGCCTTCAGGAAAAGGGCGACGTCGATTTCGCCTACTCCAACGAGGAAGGCCGCTTCCGCGCCTCGGTGGTCAAGCAGCGCCTCGGCTACGACATGGTCTTCCGCATCATCAACACCGAGATCCGCTCGATGGAGGAGATCAACCTGCCCATCGACAGCATCGTCCCCCTCACCCGCTACCAGAACGGCCTCATCCTCGTCACCGGATCCGTCGGCTCGGGCAAGTCGACCACTCTCGCCGCCTTGGTTGATTTCGTGAACCAGGACCGCGAGGACCACATCCTCACGCTGGAGGACCCGATCGAATACGTGTTCGAGTCGAAGAGCTGCCACGTCAACCAGCGCGAGGTGCACCTCCACACCGAGTCCTTCGCCAAGGCGCTGCGAGGTGCCCTGCGGGAGGACCCCGATGTCATCATGGTCGGGGAAATGCGTGACCTCGAAACGATCCAGCTCGCCCTCACCGCGGCGGAGACCGGGCACCTCGTGCTCGGCACCCTGCACACCGGCAACGCCCCGCGGACCCTCGACCGGGTGCTCGACGTGTTCCCCGTCGACCAGCGCGACCAGATCCGCATCATGGTCTCCGAGTCCCTGCGTGGCATCCTTTCCCAGCAGCTCCTGCCGAAAGCGGACGGCACCGGGCGCATCATGGCCCTCGAGCTCCTCGTCAACACCCCCGCCGTCTCGAACTGCATCCGCGAGGGCAAGACCTACATGCTTCCGGGCGTCATGCAGACCGGCAAGAACGTCGGCATGATCACCATGGATGAGTCGCTCCGAAACCTCTACGTGAAGGGCCTGATCACCCAGGAAGAGGCCCTCTACCGCGCCGAGGACAAGACCCAGATGCAAGCCTTCTTCCAATCCTGACCCTCCGCTTCCCATGGCCGAAATCGACCGCCTTTTCCAACACCTCGTCGAAAGCGGGGGCTCCGACCTTCACATCTCGGAAGGCCAGCCGCCGAAGATCCGCGTCCACGGCGCCGTGACCGCCATCGAGGGTGAACCCGTCCTCGATCACGAGACCATGCAGCGCATGCTCTCGGAGATCTGCGAGCCGAACGCCTACCAGATCTACATGGACACCGGCGATCTCGACTTCGCCTACGAGATGGACGAGGAATCGCGCTTCCGCTGCAACTACCTCAAGCAGAAGAACGGCCTCGCCGCCGTCTTCCGCCTGATCCCGACCGAGATCATGCAGCTCGAGGACCTCGGGGTGCCGGACGTGGTGAAGAAGTTCGGCCACATCCGTTCCGGCCTGATCCTCGTCACCGGCCCGACCGGATCGGGCAAGTCGACCACGCTCGCCGCGCTGCTCGACTACATCAACTCGAACTACAACCGGCACATCATCACCATCGAGGAGCCGATCGAGTTCGTCCACTCGAGCAAGAAGTCCATCATCACCCAGCGCGAGGTCCCGATCCAGACGCCCTCCTTCGCCGACGGCCTGCGGGCCGCCCTGCGCGAGGATGCCGACATCGTTCTGGTCGGGGAGATGCGCGACCTCGAGACCATCTCCCTCGCCCTCACCGCCGCCGAGACCGGCCTGCTGGTGTTCGGCACGCTGCACACCAACAACGCCCGCAAGACCGTCGACCGGATCGTCGACGTCTTCCCGGCCGACCAGCAGTCGCAGGTGCGCACGATGCTCGCCGCCTCGCTGCGCGGGGTGCTCGCGCAGCTGCTCTGCAAGCGCGTCGACAAGCCGGGCCGCACCGCGGTGCACGAGATCATGTTCGCCACCCCGGCCGTCTCGGCCATCATCCGCGAAGGCGCCACCCAGAAGCTCTACGACGTCATCACCGGCGGCAAGGCCGAGGGCATGCAGTTCATGGACGAGTCGATCTGGCAGAAGCTCCAGGCCGGCATGATCTCACCGCAGGAAGCCTACATGAAGGCGATCGACAAGACCCGCTTCAAGAAGTTCCTGCCGGCCGAGCTCGCCCACCTCGGCGACGCCTCGGGGGAAAGTCCGCTGGATCACTGAGGGGGGGACCGCCATCCGCGGGGAGAAGGGCCAGAGCGTCGCGCCACCGCCCGGGTGACGGTGACTTTCAGAGGTGGATCTCGGCCGCCATTTCCTCTGGTTCGGGACGGTAAACAGCCTTGGCATCGAGCAGGATGGTCTTGGCCTGGAACAGCCGTTTGCCCTCGGCCACGAGCTTCTGCTTGCCGCGCTCGTACCAGCCTTCCTTCATGACCTGCAGGACCGGGTCGCGCAGCCGCCCGCTGGCGCGCTTGGTCTTCCACTCGATGTTCAGTTCGTCGAGCGACTGGTCGGCCGACTTCAGGAAGGTGCGGGCGGTCGCCTCGTCCGGCGTCGGGCGGAACTCGACCTTGAAGACGTAGCGCGACGCGTCGGAGTCCGGCTCGGCCTTGAAGTGGGGGGCTTCCACCCCGGCGGCGGAGGAGGCCCGGGCGACCGCCTCGATGAGTTGGTTCACGCTCAGCTTCTCGCCCGTGAGGTTGGTCATGCCCCGGCCCTTGCGGCGGAAGACGATCACGGGCGCCTTGCGATACCGGCCGACCACCTCGATCACGTCGTTCATGTCGTAGCGATAGAGGCCCCCGGTGGTGGTGATGAAGACATAGTATTCGTGGCCCACCTCGACCTCGTCGACGCCGAGGAAGCGCCACGAATCCGGGTCGCCGGGACGGCCATCGATGTCTTCCGCCGGGACGAGTTCGAAGACATTGAGGTGGACGGAGAGCACGCCGCCGGCCCCGTGGTCGGAGACCGGGATGCTCATCCGAGCCTCGGAGGCGAGATAGCCCATGTCGCGGTTGGCGGGCATGCCCCGGCCATCGGGGTCATACCACGCCGGAAACCGTTCGAGATAGGAGGACACGGTGCCCCCCTTCCAACAACCGATGAGGGCCATGCGGGGCCAGTAGTCCGCCGGGAGCAGGCGACCGCCCCGGCGCTCGCGCATCTGCTCGAGATCCCGGGCGCGCTGCGGGTCGGCACGGAGCTTCGGTTCCAGCTTCCGCCGCAGCTCCGGCTGGATTTCGAATTCGTCCCCGAGGGTGCCGTCCCGGATGTCGCGGATCAGGGAGTCGGAAAGGCGGTCGGCCATCTCGGCGAGCTTCACCACCGAGGAGGGATTCGCGGTGCCGAGCATGGTCACGTTTTCCGCAACGCCGAAGCGCAGCAGCGCGTAGTATTTGGCGTCGTAGTCCTCGACCTCGTAAACCTCGTAGGGCACGGCGTAGGCGCTCTGGACGATTCCGGGCAACTCGCGGATGACCATGCCGCTGGTCGAGCCGAAGGGGATGCCGCACGGGGTCCGGCCCTCGACCGCGGGCGAAACGATGGTGATCACCTTGCCGGCGAACATGGCCGGGTGGTCCTTGCGTGCGAAGTGCAGCCAGGTGGTGGTGCCGCCTCCCTTCTGGCAGGTCGGGGTGACCGGGATATACTTCGGTGTCCCGGTGGTGCCGGAAGTCTGGGCGAAAAGCACCGGCGTCTCGGCGGTGAGGATGTTCTCCTCGCCCTGCGTCATGCGATCGATCCGCTCCCGGATGTGCTCATAATCGACGATCGGAACGTTGCCCTGAAAGTCCGCCAGCGACTTGAGGGAGCCGAACTGGTAGGCGCGGCCGTATTCGGTGTCCTTGTTGCGTTCGAGGATCGAGCGAAGCAGGCGTTGCTGGGCGCCCGCCGGGTCTTCGACGGCCTTCTGGAAAGGTCGCGCGCTGAGGCGGGCCTTGAGGGCGATGATGGTGGTGGCGAGGTTCATGGCTGGGTGGGTTGGCGGTTGTCAGTCGGAAGGGTCCGTGACCCGCGACGCCTCGGCCGCCAGTCGCTCGAACAACTCGACGTCGGCTTCGGACAGTGGGCGGGCAAGGGTGCCATCGCGGTGCCGTTCGAGCACGTTGGCGATCAGCGCCTCGGCGAACATCGGCTTGCCGTTCTCGATGGCAGTGTCGATCACGGTGAGCAGGCGCCGCCGCACCAGCGGCCCGATCTCGGAATCGGTCGAGATGAAGCGGAGCTCGGTCACGCTGCTGAGAATGCGCAACGCGTCGAACTGCCCGAGCAGCCAACGCGAATCGATGACGGTCACCTCGCGAACCATCGAGGCCCGCTCGGATTCCGAAATCTCCGGATCGGCGAGGCGGACCACCGCCTTTTCGCGCTCCATTTCAAGTTCACCGAGTTCGAGATCGATGACCTCGATCCGCTCCATGGCCTTGTCGGCCAACCGGTGATCGACCCAGCGTTGGACACCGATGAAGGCGATCAGGATCGCGAGGGCCACCACTGCGGAAGAGGCGACAAGGGCACGCATCGGCCGGCGGCGCGCCGCGTAACGGACAAGTTCCAACGGGTTCGGGCGGACGGCCACGACGGGCCGGCCCTCGAGGTGCGCCTGGAGGTCGGCGGCAAACTCGCCAGCATCGGCATAACGCCGGGAGGGATCTTTTTCGAGCGCCTTCATGCACACCGCGGCAATGCTGCGGGGAATCAGCCAGTCGATCCGCCGCGGAGGCTGCGGGTCTTGGTGAATGGCGCCGAGCATCTCCTCCCGTCCGCCCATCCCGCCGAAGGGGCGGCGCCCGGTCAGGATCTCGTAGAGGATCGCCCCAAGCGCGAAGACATCGGCCCGCGGCCCGGCGGTGGCGGACTGGCCCTCGGCCTGCTCCGGTGCGAGGTATCCGGGGGACCCCATCACCTTGCCGGGCAACGTGCGCGCCGTCGTGTCGGAAGCACCGCGGCCGACCCGTCTCGCGATGCCCCAGTCGATGACGTAGACCGAATCGTGGCGGTCGATGAGGATGTTGTCGGGCTTGAGGTCGCGGTGAACGATGCCCGCCAGGTGGGCGGAAGCCACGGTTTCGCATGCGTCGAGCAGGATCGAAAGCAGGTGATGGCGCTCGGGCAGACTCCGCAGGGTCGATTCCCGACCGGCCAGCATCTCGGTCAGGGTGCGGCCCTCGACCTTCTTCATCGCATACCAACGGGTGCCGTCATCCGAAGTTCCCGCGCCGTAGATCGGCAGACTGCCCGGGTGGTCGATCGACGACATCAGAGCGATCTCCTCGTCGAAGCGCGCGCAGACCTCGACGTCGTCGAGATGTTCGGGATGCAGGATCTTGACGGCGAGGTGCTGGCTCGGATCGACGGCATAGCCCTCGACCACCCGGCCCATGCCTCCCTCGCCCAACAGGTGGCCGAGATGGACGGTCCGCTCGAGCGCGATCGTCTTGTCCGTGAAATCGGTCATGGCTCGGTGAAATCCCAGGGTCCAGCTCGGTGACGGGCAACGCGGTCCGGATCGACCCGCACCCCGAGTCCGGCCTCGCAGGCAAGCCGCGGGGGCCGTCCCCCACGGCGCATCTGCAGCAGCGGAAAGGCCGGATCTTCCGCCAGCAAAAGTTTCCCGAAGCAGCCCTCCGCGTGCCGGACCTCGGGGAAGGCGGCACAGAGGTGAAGGTGGGCGGCCGACAGGACCGAGGACTCGCCGACCTGGCAGCCGATCTGAACCCACAAGCCCGCCGCCACCGCCTCACGGCAACGCGCCAGGGTGGCGATGAGACCGCCGCACTTCGAAATGCGGGCGTTGATCGCGGTGCAGGCCCTCGCCTCGATCAGGCGCTCGAGCGAGGCCCGCGTGTTGAGGCTTTCATCGGCCATCACGTCGAGCCCGGTCTCGCTGACCAGGCGGGCCGCGCCCTCGAAGTCGTCGGCCGGCAATGGCTGCTCGAAACTCGTGATCCCCTCGCGGGCCAGCGCCGGCATCCGGGCCAGCGCCTGCTTCACGTCCCAGCCCATATTGACATCAGCCCTCAATGACATCCGCCCGCCGGCGAGCCGGCGGATTCCGGCGATCTCTGCCGGACCCGTCGAAGCGTCGATCTTCAGCTTCAACGCCCGGAACCCGAGCAGCCGGTAGGCCAGCAGCTGGGCCCGGCGCTTGAGGTTCATGCCCGACGACAATACGCCGCTGTAGCGGAAGTCCTCGGGGAGTGTCGGGGCGCGCCCGAAGGGCGTCCTGCCGAAGTGCTTTCCGAAGGCGTCGAGCAGGGCGAGATCGACGGCACACCACGCGGCCGACTGGGGAAGCTGCGGCAACACCCAGTCGGCGGGCGCGCAACCGTCGCAATCGGCGAGAAAGGCGGTGACCTCGTCGAAGCTCGAAAATCCCCGGCCGATCAGGCGCGGCAGCACCGATTCGCGCAGCAGCTCGCAGGCTCCGTCGCGCGTCTCGCCGGTGACGTAGGGCCGCGGCAGGGCCTCGCCCCAGCCGATCGTGCCGTCGTCGAGTTCGGCCTCGAGCATCAGGCTCGACGACGACTCACGCGACGATGCCGCATGCTCGAACTTGCCGCGGAAGGGCAGGTCGACGGCGTGCAGGCGGAGGGCGGTGATGCGGGGCATGGGTGGGGTAATCAGCGGTTTCTTGGCAGCGTGTCGATCCAGCGAATGATGTCGCGGGCGAGCCGGTCGGGGGCGTCGAGCTGGATCGAGTGGGTCTGCTCCGGGTATTCGATGATCTTCACCGGTCGCTGCGGATCGCGGGTCACCAGTTCACGGGTCGCCTCGTTGTCGATGATCCGGTCCCTGCCCGCGAGGAAGAGCAGCAGCGGCGGATACTCCCGATCCTCGGTCCGCTCGACCATCCGGTCCATGCGGATGCTCTCCTTGAGGAAGGCGGCGGAAACGGTGTGCAGCCGGAGGGGGTCGTTGCGGATGTAGGCGAGTTGGTCGGGCTCGGTGGTGAACATTTCGGTCTCGATCGGCACCGGATGCTGGCGCTCGGGAGCGAAGACCATGTCGACGAACACCGCCGCCTTCTGCGGCGCGGTCAGGTCGACCTTGGGCTTCATGCCGGGCGTGACGAGCACCATGCCGTCGATCCGATTCGGATAGGCCACATCATAGGCCATCACATACTTTCCGCCCCACGAAAGGCCGATCAGGTAGATCTCGTCGTGCCTGTCGGAATCCCGCACGGCCCCGACCGCCCGTTGGACGTCATCGACGAGGCGCACTCCGCTTTCGACATGACCCGAGGTGAAATGGCGGTTCTCCCGGTTGATGCCGCTGCCACGGCGATCGATGCTGAAGACCGGATACCCGCGCCGGGCCAGCTGCTCCGCGGCAAGATCGAACCACCCGCCATGGCTTTCAATTCCATGCAGGTAGAGAAACGCGGCGCGGCGCGGGTTCAGGCGCGCAGGCCGGTGCACCACGTAGCTGATCTCCTTGCCATCCGATCCGGCAAAGGTGCCGGTCTCAAGGTTGCCGAGACGCTCGGCAATCTGCCCGGGTGTCGGACCGGGCTCGGGTGCCGAGCCGCAGTGGCAGAAAAGCGGCACCACCAGGCAGATCAGCAGGAAATGGCGGCAGTGCATGATTTCGTGGGATTCGGAAGGAGACGGCGCCCCCTCCGCGTATTGTCGATTCTCAATCTTCTGATCCATCTTCGCCGGCGATCGTCACGGTCACGGATCCCAGCGGGCCGCCGCTCACCGTGACCTCGTCCCCGGCTTTGAGAAACGAGGACGTGTCACCATCCTGTTTGATTGAAAGCTTGGTGAAGCGGCTCGTGCCGAGCGCGTTGGCGAGGCGGAGCTTCCAGCGCGGGCTCTTCAGCGCGACCCCGCCAGGCGTCCCGGTGAGCACCATCGTGCCCTTCCGCAGGACCTGTTCCGGGTATGCCTGATGGATGAAGCGTAGCATTTCCAAGGGCGTGTAAACGAGATCCGTGACCACCTGCCTCTGGCGCACCTCGCCGTTGACCCTGGTCTCGATGGTGACCGGCGGGATGCCGTTGGCCACGGGTACAGCAGGCACCCAGGCCCGGGCCCCGATCGGCATGAAGCCCGGGAAGCTCTTCGACAGGCCCCAGTATTCGTAGCGATTCGCCATGCCCTCGCCGAGAATCGCGATCGAACGGGCCGAAAGGTCGTTGGCAATGAAAAAGCCGATCTGCGGTACAAAATCGGGTCTTCCGAGTCTGGTCTCGTCGATGTCCTCCAGCAGCACGAAGCCGAGTTCGCCTTCATAGTCGAGCAGGCAGGTCAGGCTGAGCTTCTCCGCTTCAAGCTGTTCCGTGGTCTCCGGCTCAAAACCCTCGACGGCAGCCCACAGGGCCTCGGCATCGGGCCGGATGACACTTGAGCCGGAGCGAACGATTGCCCGGGAATGCTTGCGGAAGATGGGTGGCCCCGATCGCGGGTCGAAGTCCGAGGCGGTCTCCTCGATGTGTTTCGCGTAACTCAGCCCCACCCCGAAAATTTCGGATGAATCATCCAGCGGCACGAAGCCGCCCTTGCCCATGTCGTACTCGTGAAAAGCCGCCGGAACGGGTGTCACCGGCAAGGGTCGGAAGAGCCAGTAGAGAAATGCGCCGACGCCCAGCAGCATGATCCCGGCCGCAATCCCCCCCCACCTGATACGCCGCGTCCCCCGGACAAGAGCAAGGAGCCTCTCCGGCGCGGGATCTTCAGCTGCTGGCGGGGTTACGGTCACGCGGTCCCAGGTACATATTTTACTGTCATCATTCTCCGGATTCCGGGTCCATACAGCCAGTAACATGGACGTAACTTACGGTAACCAAACCTGCCGCGGGCATTGACTGGACCGCTTCTTGCAACACCATTGGAATCGAACCCACACCAAACACGTCCCATGTCGTCTCTAACAAAGGTTGTCACCGGAGCAACCGCATCCGTCCGGGCAAGGGGGCTGCGGTTTCTTGCCGCCCTTTCGCTGGCTTGCCTCGCATGCCAGTGCGCGTCCATGAGCCCGCAGGGATCGACCGAAGCGGAGCAGCGCGCCTTCATCGACAAGGAGGCCTCGCGAATCCTCGACGAATTGCAGAAAAGCACGCCCGACACCCGGGATGAACTCGCATCCGCCGAAGGCTACGCCGCCTTCCGCTACACCTCGGGCAAGCTCCCGATCATCCTCGGCGGACTCGGCGGCGGGGCCGGCTACGGGGTGGCGGTCGATCCATCGGAAGACGAACGGACCTACATGAAGGTGCAGAAACTCAACTGGGGCTGGGGCATGGGCGTGAAGGAGAACTCGGTGGTGTTCATTTTCGACGAGCGCGAGGTATTCGACAAATTCAAGACCGGAAAATGGGATTCGGGGGCCGCCGCGGAGGCCACCGTGAAGAAGGATGACATCGGCGGCGGGGTCGGCGGGGTCGCCAGCCCGGGACGCGGGTTCAAGGCCTACACGCTCACCGATTCCGGCTTGTCCTACGGCGTGACCTACCAGACCCGCCGGTTCTCGCCGGTCCGCGCGCTCAATCCCTGAGGACCCGGGAATGATGCACCGGTCCCGGCAGCCGCTTGCCCGCCTTCGCCCCGCCTGCACCGGGGCGCTGGCCGCCCTGCTGCTGGCGGGGTGCGGCGCGCCGACGGTCGCCCCTTACATGCGCCCGCCCAGCGCCCCCCGAGACAATCATGTCGGAGACAATCTGGCAGCGGCGAGAGCCGCCTGGGAAATCCTCGCCGACCCCGGCCGGCGCGCCGACTGGCGTGCTGCGGGCGAGGCCTACAACGAGGCGGTCGCCGCCGCCTTCGACGACCTCCGCCGGGCGGGCAGCGACTGGAGGCAGGCCGCCGCCGCCACGGGCACGCGCTTGTCCGAACCCGGCCCCGACGATCTCGATCCCGACCTGCTCGGTGTCGTGTTCCCCGCCTCCAAGGTCGACACCCGCCGTCTTGGCGAGCGCCAGCTGACCTCCGGCCTCGGACTGCCGCTGGTCGGCTGGATCGACGATGATCTCCCGCTCTACCAAGAGGCACGATTTCCGCCGCCCGCCGGCATCACCGCCACCGCCACCGCCATCCTGCGCTTCGACCGCGGACCCGCACCGGTCTGGCAGTTCCGCCAGCCCTTCACTTCCGAACTTGTCCGCGTCGGCAGCGTCGAGCATCCGCTCCGCAGTGACTGGTCCGCCGCCCATGCCCTCTACTGGGAGATGAGCCGATTGGACCGCACAACGATCGAGAACGTCCTCCTGCCCCAGCGCCTGCAACGCATCGAGGGGATCTATTTCACCCGGCCGCCCGATCCGGACCGGATCCCACTGGTGCTCGTGCATGGGCTCAAATCGAGCCCGGACGTGTTTGACCGGATGGTCAACGAGTTGGTCGCCGACGAGGTCATCCGCCGGCACTACCAGCTTTGGGTTTACAGCTACCCGACCGGAATCCCCTGGGGTCTCGCAGCCGCCCAGTTCCGCCAGAGCTTCCGTCGTGCCATGTCCTACGCCCGCGAGCAGGGTTGTCGGCATCTGGACAAGTCCGTGGTCGTCGCGCACTCCAAGGGGGCGCTGATCACGCAGGCCAGTCTCCGGGATCCGGGCGACGCGGTGTATTCCGCCTTCATCACCAAGCCACTCGATCAACTCGACGTGACCCCGAAGGAGCGGGAGCTGATCCGCGAGCTGTTCCTGTGGGAACCGCTGCCCAATGTCCGCCGCGCCATCTTCCTCGCCGCCCCCCACCGCGGTAGCCCGATGGCCGAACAGTCGCTTGCCATGCTGGCTTCACGACTCATCCGCCTGCCCAAACTGCTCACCGTCGAATTCCCCGACCTGATGGTCCGCAACGCCGCCGCCTTCGCCGACCCCGACTCGGTGTCGGCGGAGGAAAGCCTGAGGTTCCGTGGCCACGATGTCCGTCTCCCGACGGGGATCGAGGCGCTGCAGCCGGGTCGACCGATGTTCCAGGTGGTGCCGACGCTGCCGTTTCGGAAAGGAGTGCGTCTTCACTCGATCATCGGCGACCGTGGCCGCGGCGACGGCCCGGACAGTTCCGACGGCGTGGTGCCGTACTGGTCATCCCACCTCGACGGCGTGGAAAGCGAGTTGATCGTGCCGTCCGATCACAATGTGCCGGAAGACCTCGAAGCCATCGAGGAGGTCGAGCGCATCCTGCTGCTCAATCTTCGCGGAGGGTGACGCCGGCCTCCGCCAGCGCCTGCTCGATCGTCTCGACCAGTGCCGGCAGTTTCGCGTAGCGGGTGATCAACCAGTGGCCGCGCTCGGGGAAATCCGGCTTCATCTCCAGCAGGCGCCCGGCCGCGGCGGCGGCTTCCTGCTTCTGACCGTTTGCGACCAGCGCCACCGCTTCCATCAGCGGGCTCCAGAAATAGGCCTCGGGCGCATACTCCCGGGCGGCAACGAGGGCCGCCGCCGGATCGTCCCGAAGCAGTCCTTCCAACCACAGGGCCCCATAACAGGCCCGGCGCGGGAAGGGATTGGTTTCCAGGGCCCTTCTCAGAATCTCCGGCCCCCTTTCCCAATCGCCACACAAGCTCAGCAGGTATCCGATCGTATCGAGCCAGAAAGTCGACATCCCGTTCAATTCCAGCGCCGCTTCCGCCTCGCGACGTGCCTCGTCCACTTCATCGGTGAGCAGCAGCAGGTAGGACAGGGTCAAGCGACACCTCACATCGCGCGGCGCGAGCCCGGCACCCCGCCGGGCCGCGGACATCGATTCCTCGATCGGCATCCGCTCACCGGGCATCCCGAGGCTCCAGTGAGCCCCGCCGAGCCGGGCGAGATACGACCAGCACACCGCGCAGTTTGGATCTGTCTCCACGGTTTCCAACAGAGCCTCGAAGGCCTCGGAATAGGCCTCGGGATCGTTGGTCGAGTCGAAATGCAGGTATCGGAGAATCGCCTCGTACGTTCCGCCACGGACCGGGGGCTGCCGGCGTGATTCGGCGTCGAGGTGCCGCGCCAGAATGCCCTGCTCCTCCGCCACCGTCGCGGCGGTGGTCTGCACGATCTTGTCGAGGCACTCGCCCTGCCCCGGAGGCGGTGGACAACGAAAAGTCTCCGCCCAGACCTGTCGTCCGCTCGCACCGTCGAGCAGGTGGAGGTTGATCTTCATCCCGTCGGCCCGCTTCGCCAGCGTGCCGCCAATTTCGAATCGAGCCGGCTGCGGACGATCCGCCCCAGCGGCGGCCGAAGGGGTGAGGAAAACGTGAAGGGCCCGGTCGTGGCTCAGTTCCGCCGCGAGATCCGAGGCGAGGCCCTCAGCGATGAAATCCGTATCGCGCTGGCCGGTCAGGTTGCGCAGCGGGGAAACGAGGAGGCTGGGCCAAGATCCGGCGTCGCCGGGGATGCCGGCACCCGCCGGCGGAGCCGGGCTCGAAACGGTCCGCCGCCACTCGAAGGTCGGAACGTAGGAACCCTTCGGAAGTCCAATCGACACCGGATCACCGGTGCCCGCCGTGAGGTAGTAGTGCTCGAGGGATCGTCGCACGCGACCCGCCTGCATCCGCACGATCGGATCGGTCGTCGGATCGAAATCGTCCCCCCGCCCGAAGACCTCGCCGGCAATCGCCTGCTGGGAAATCATCTTGGTCCGGCGCTCCAGCGTCTCGGTCACGACGAAGCGCAGAAAGTCCGACGAGCGCCTGCTGGTGTCGAACTTCGCGCTGCTCGTGATCCGCTCAAGCTGCGCCTCAACGGCCCGCCGGTCGGGTCGTTTCGGCCTTGCTTGCGATGGATTGTCGGATGCCAAGGAAACAAAAGGGGATGGTTGGAACTAACGGAAGGCTCGTTGAAGACAAGCCTTTGTTGGTCCGCGTGACCGTAAGTTACCCGTGTGTTACTTGGCTTCGCGAGGAACTTCTTCAGAGGATCGCTATCATGAGGGGAGAAGAAGCGCGGCAAGCTCCCGAGGAGGTTCTCTCCCGCTTCCCCCACCTGGCGGAAGTGATCCGCCGGACCTACGCGGCAGACGAGCCGTTCCGGGAACTCTGCGGCGACCACGCCGAATGCGTGCGAATGATCGAGCGCGTGCGCCGCGCCGATGGCGAACACGACCATCGTTTCGAGCAGTACCTCGAGCTCCGAATCCACCTCGAGCACGAACTCTTGAGCCGCATCGGGGGGCCGGAGGAAGCCTCGCATCCCGCTTCTCGCTTTCCTGCTCCCGATCCCGCCGGCGAGCCGGCCCCGCAGGCCACACCTGACGACGGTCCGGCCGACCCTCCACCCTCCTCTGCCAAACACCCCATCAAACCATGAGCCTGTCCCGTTTCCCCCGTGTCCTGCAGCAACTCGTCGCCCCGATCACGGCCGCCGGATTGCTGGTTTCCACGCCCGGTTTCGCTCAAGCCGTCGCGGCTTCGGCCGAAGCCGCCGCCCGCGCCGCTGCCGAGGCTCCCGCCCCCGAAGCTCCCATTTCTGACGATCCGGCGACCGGGGAGTCCGAGGCTCCCGCACCGAGGATCAGCGCCGAGGAGGCCGGCTACGAAAAGCTCGACATGGAACAACTCGAGCCGATCGTCGCGCCGGTCGCCCTCTATCCCGACGAGTTGCTGGCGCAGATGCTGCCGGCCTCGACCGCACCGCTCGACGTGATCGCCGCGCAGCAGTTCGTCGAGCGCGAGCCGGACTTCGAGGAACCGCCGGCCGAGGCGGTCGAGTCGTGGGACCCGGCGGTGGTTTCGCTGCTCCAGTTCAAGGACGTGCTCGACCTGATGGCCGGTGACGTCACCTGGACGATGACGCTCGGGCAGGCCTTCTACTATCAGGAGTCCGACGTCTATGACGCCATCCAGCTCGTCCGCACCCGGGCCGATGCCAGGGGCCTGCTCGAGGACAATCCGCAGCAGGTCTACGTCAAGGAAACCGAGATCATCCGCATCGAGCCGGCCGACCCGCAGGTCATCCACGTGCCGAAATACGAGCCGCAGGTCATTTACGTCGAGAAACAGCCCACCGCCAGCGCCGCCCCCTTCCTCACCTTCGCCGCCGGCGTCGCCGTGGTCTGGGGCCTGAGCTACGCCTTCGACTGGCGCAAACGCAAGTGCGTCCACCACCACCACTGGTACCAGCCCTGGCACCACCACCGCTATCACCACCACTACGGCCGCCCGTACTACGGTCACAAACCGCCGCGCCCGCCGTCTTATCGTCCTCCGGCACGGCCGCCGTACCCACCCGGCTGGCGACCGCCGGGCCAACGCCCCCCCGGTTATCGTCCGCCGCGCCCAATCCCGCCGCCGACCCAGTTGCCGGCCCTGCGACCCGATCGCCCCGGTGCCCGCCCGCCCGCCGGGGGTGCCTGGCGGCCCAACCGCCCGCCAACGGTCAAGCCACCCCAGCGCCCGGGCGGCGGACGCCCCCCGCTGGCCGCGCCGCCACCGCGGCCCACCCCGCTGCCGGCGACGCGTCCCGGCGGCCCCACGACCCGGCCTGCCATTCCCGGCAGCCGCCCGGGGAAACCGACCACCCGCCCGGCGGTGCCGACCAAGCCGACCACCCGGCCCGGGATTCCCTCGACCGGCCCGACGAAACCCGGCACCCGGCCGACGCAACCCACCAGACCAACCACCCGGCCGGCGGTGCCGACGAAGCCGACGACCCGACCGGCAGTTTCCCCGAAACCCACCACCCGACCAGGCACCCCGGCGAAGTCACCCGGATCCAACTTCAAACCGGCCACGCGCCCCAGCGCGCCAGCCAACCGAAAGGACCTCCAGCGCGGCAAGTCGAGCCTCAACCGCAGCGGTGGTCAGGCCCGACCTGCCCCGGCGGCCCGACCGACCAACCGCTCCAACTTCCAGCCGCAGCGCGGAGGCAACCGCGCCTCCTCCCGTGGTGCCGCCAGCGGCGGCCGCCGCGGCCGATGAAACCTCCAACCCAACCCCAATCATGAAACATTCCACACTCATCGCCCTCGCGGTCCTCACCCTCCCGCTGGCCCATGCCCAGCAGTCCTTCGAATCGCCCGAGGCCGCCTTCGCCGCCGTCGCCAAGGCCTGCGCCACCGGCGACAAGCCGGCACTGACCCGCATCATCGGCCCCGATGCCGAAAGCCTGCTCGCCGACGAGACCGCCACGACCCTCAAGGCCTTCGCCGAGGCCTACGAACTCGACCACGAGGTCCTCACCCGCGACGACCAGCGCCTGATCCAGGTCGGCGACGTCGGCTACATCCTGCCGGTGCCGGTGGTCGCCGCCGGCTCGAAGTGGACCTTCGACCTGCCCGCCGCCCTCGACGAGATCCACAAGCGCCGCATCGGTCGCAACGAGATCACCGCCATCGAGACCCTGCACGCCTACGTCGAGGCCCAGCGCGACTACGCCGCCAACGACCACGACGGCGACGAGGTCAACGAGTTCGCCCAGCTCATCGTCAGCACCAAGGGCCAGCGCGACGGCCTCTACTTCGAGACCGAAGCCGGCGAAGCACCCAGCCCCTTCGGCCCGCTGGTCGCCGAGAAGGCGGAATACCTCAAGGACCGCAAGCCCGGCGACCCCTACTACGGCTACTACTACAAGATCCTCCGCGGCCAGGGCGACGCCGCCCCGGGCGGTGCCTACGACTACGTCATCAACGGCAACATGATCGCCGGCTACGCCATGCTCGCCTGGCCCGCCGACTACGGCAAGTCGGGCATCATGAGCTTCATCGTCAACCATCAGGGCAAGGTCTTCGACCGCGACCTCGGCCCCGACACCGCCAAGGCCGCCGCCGCGATCACCGCCTACCAGCCCGACGACCACTGGTCCGAAGTCCCCGCCGACGACCTCGACGAGTCGACCGTCGATTGAGTCGGTCCGCAATTCATCAACTTCTCGAAAGACAAAGGAAGAATGCCATGACAACCCACGGAATCACTTTTTCGCTCGGGGGTCTCCTGTCCCTGATGCTCTGGGGTCAGCCCGCCCTCGCACAGGAGAAATCCCGCTACATGGGCGGGCCGGTCGAACTGACAGAGGCGCCCAACGGCGCGATCATCAACGCCGAAACCCTCCAGGCGAGCAGCCGCACCCTCTACCTCGAACCGACCACCGAGAAGGTGGCCGAGGGCGTCTGGTGCATCGGCGGGTATTCGCTCGCCAACACGACCGTGATCGAGGGCGACGACGGTTTGATCGTCTACGACACCGGCGACACCCGTGAGGAGGCCGCCCATATCCGGGAGGCCATCGAGAAGATCAGCGACAAGCCGATCAAGGTCATCATCTACAGCCATTCGCACTACGCCCTCGGTGGTGGTGCGCTGGTCGATGATCCGGATGAGGTGCTCATCATCGGCCACCCCAAGCTCAACGAAACCGTCCAAGCCAGCCTGCAGGGCGGTGGGTCGCCCTCGGCGATCCCGGAGGTCGGGCCCGTCATGACATCGCGCGTGTTGGTACAGTTCAACAACTTCATGCCGACCGAGGGCCCGGACGCGGCACTCAGCGGAAAACTGGAGGTAGGCCAGCCGATCGCCTTCCTGCCGGCGACCAAGACGGTGGATGACGGAGAGGAACTCGAGTTGCTCGGAATCAAGCTGAAATTCTTCACCGAGCACCTCTCCGACGACCACAACCTGACCGTCTGGGTGCCGGAGAAGGGCCTGGTGATGAACAACTTCCTGTGGCCGGGTACGCCGAACATCTACACCCTGCGCGGCGGGGTGTATCGTGACCCGCTTTCGTGGCGGGACGGCCTCCGGGTCATCCGCGACCTGCAACCCGAGGTCGTGTGCAGCACCCACGCCCGTGCGATCACCGGCAAGGACGAGGTCATGCGGCGACTGACCGGCTACATGGACCAGATCTCGCTGACCTATGACCAAACCTTGCGCGGCATCCTGGGCGGTCTCTCGCTGGGTGACCTGCGAAATGCCGTCTACATTCCGCCCCACCTGCGCGAGATCCCCGAGAACGCCCAGACCTATGGCGAAACGGTCCACTTTCCGGAGGCGATCTACCAATATGTCATCGGTTGGTTTGACGGCGACGTGACGAAGCTGTTCCGCGTGGCCCCCACCGAGGAGGCCGAGCGCCTGGTTGCGCTGATGGGAGGGCGGGAGAAGGTTCTCGCCGCGGCCAGGGAGGCGCTTGAGGCCAAGGAGTTCGCCTGGGGCGCGCAACTCGCCCACTACGTTTATCTCCTGGATCCGGCGGACCGGGACGCCCGCCAGTTGAAGGCGGACCTGCTGCGTCAGATGGGTTACCGGACCACCGGATCGATCGCGCGGGCCTTCCTGATCACCGAGGCACTGGCCCTCGAAGGCAAGGTCACCGTGCCGCGCCTGGTGCCGCCGTCTCCCGAGATCATCGCCCAGTCCCCGGAGACCTTCGTCGATTTCTTCCGCGTGCGCATCGATCCGAAGAAGGCACAGGACACCGACGCGGTGGTCGAGTTCGTGTTCACCGACAAGGGAAATCACTCGGTGGCGCTGCACGTGCGCCAGGGCGTCGTCGAGTATGTCCCCGTCCCGTCCGATTACTATCGGGAGGCGGATGCGATCCTCCAACTGGACAGCGCCACATGGGCGGGCATGTACCTCAGCCAGATCGATGTCGAGCAGGGGCTGAAGGACGGCAAGCTCCGCCTGCAGAAGGGCGACCGGCAGAAACTCGCCGCGCTGTGGGCCTTGTTCGACAAGTTCCAGCCAGGCAAGAACTACAAGATTCCACCCCTGGAAGACTGATCCCGCTGAACCACCAAGAAGCCCGCTGACATCCTTTCATTTCACCAACTTCGACGAGTCGACCGTCGAATTACGGCAACTCCCAACCAAGAAACCTCTCAAACCGAAATGGTCATGAAAACCATCCGAAAATCCTGTTATTTGATAAGCGCTCTATTGTCCGTGTTCTGCTGCCAAGTCGCCCCTGCGCAACAAAGCGGCAGCGGAAATGCCATTCCCTATCCCTTGCCGGAATGGAAAGGGGTGCAGGGGAAAACCCTTGCGGACTCGAAGCCGGATTTTGTCGGGCAGCCAAAAGCGCCGGAAGGAGCGCCGAATGTCCTGGTGATCATGCTGGATGATGCGGGCTATTCCAGCGCGACATCCTTCGGCGGCGTCATGAAGACGCCGACTTTCGACCGTCTGGGGGACCAGGGCCTTCGCTACACGCACATGTCCGTGGCCGCGGTCTGCTCGCCGACCCGCGGTTCGCTGCTGACCGGCTACAATATCCACCAGATCGGGACCGGGATCATCTCCGAGTTCGCCACCGGCTATCCCGGCTATAATTCACAGATCGACTACAGCACTCCCTCGATCGCCAAGATTCTCACCGACAATGGCTATGCCACGGCCGCATTCGGCAAATGGCACAACACCCCCATGGAAGAAGCCTCCCCGGCCGGTCCCTTTGAGAGCTGGCCGACCGGCATCTGGGGCTTTGAGTATTTCTGGGGATTCCTGGGCGGGGAAACCAACCAGTTTTATCCGTTGTTGTACGAAAATAATACGGCGATCGAAACCCCGAAGACCAACGCGGACGGATCGAAATTCCATATATCCCACGGCATGGCCGACCAGGCCATCCGATGGCTGGACAACTGGAAAGGCCTGCGGGACACGCCGTTCTTCATGTATTACACGCCGGGCGCCGTGCATGCGCCCATCCAAGTCCCCGAGGAATGGCGCGACAAATACAAGGGCCAATTCGATGAAGGGTGGCATGCCTACCGGACCAAGCAGCTGGAACGGCAGAAGCAGATCGGCCTGGTGCCGGAAGACGCCAAGATGGTTGACTGGCCGGAGGTGATTCCGGAATGGGATTCCTTCAGCGAGGAAGGAAAGAAGTATTTGGCACGCCAGATGGAGGTCAACGCGGCCTTCCTGGAACATGTCGACTTTCACATCGGCCGCGTCGTCGACCACATCGAGGAAATGGGCGAGCTGGATAACACCCTGGTGATCTACCTGACCGCCGATAATGGCTGTACCGCGGAAGGAACGCCCACTGGCACATTTTCCGAGCTCTTGATGCAGAATGGATTCCCGCCGCTGACGATGGAACAGCAACTGGAAAAGCTCGAAGAATTTGGGGGTCTGGAGGCCTGGGGCGGGCCGCATATGGCCAACCACTATTCGGTTGCCTGGGCCTACGCCTCCTCGACGCCCTTCCAGTGGACCAAGCAGATGGCCTCGCACTTCGGCGGAACCATGTCCGCGACCGCCATCCGCTATCCGAAGGCGATCAAGGCCGAGGGTGAGTGGCGCAGGCAGTTCCAGAACGTCACCGATCTCGTGCCGACGATCCTGGAAGTGACCGGGGTTCCGGCACCTGACTATGTGAACGGCCAGAAGCGCAAGGAGTATCCGGGAAAATCCCTCACCTATGCATGGGATGATCCGGATGCAAAAACCAACCACCCGACCCAGTACTTCGAAATGACTGGGTTCGTGGGCCTCTACCACGAGGGATGGACCCTTTGCGGAAAACCGTACCGCATCCCCTGGTCGGTGGATCCCGAAGCCATGAAGAACTTCGACCCGCTGAACGTGGAATGGGAACTGTACCACATCGACGAAGACCCCATCCAGCAGGTGAACGTGGCGGACAAGTTCCCGGAAAAGGTGAAGGAACTGGAGAAGATCTTCTGGGAGGAGGCGGAGAAATACGATGTCTATCCCATCGGCGGATCCCTCGGCAGAACGCTTCAGCCGGAGTCCAATCCGCAGCGGGCGGCGAAGCGCCACTGGGAGCTGACACCCAACATCTATCGGGTTCCCGAGCTTGCCGGGCCGGAGATCAAATCGACCAACTACGAGGTGAACGCCTATCTCACGGCGGACGACACGACCGAAGGCGTCATCTACGCGGTCGGCGAGCACATCGGTGGACAGGCGCTGTTCATCATGGACGGAAAGCTCAGATACAGCTATTCCACGCTCGGCCTCTACTGGCACGACTTTGATGGCGACGTGAAGATCCCGCACGGGGAGGTGAAGATCACCCTGAAGCACACGATGAAGGAGGCCAAGCTCAACGGCCCCTCCACCGTCGAGTTCTTCATCAACGACGAGAAGGTCGGCGAAATGGACATCAAGGCAACGGTCTACGCAGCCTTCACCGGTCACGAGACCTTCGATGTCGGCCGCGACGAAGGCCTGCCGGTCAACGAGGAGTACGAAGACAAGGGCAAGTTCATCTTCACCCCGGGACAACTGCACAAGGTCGTCTTCGACATCAAGAATCCCGACGATCAGGAAGTGAACCCCTCCGAATACAACGTGATTGACTGACATGCATGGAAACGGCCCGGGGAAAGCCCCAAGGGCTGTGTGCAACGGAACCTAAGGAAACTGAAAAATGAAAAAAATGAAAGTGTTCAATGTATTCCCGGCTTTGGCGGCCTTGACGCTCAGCCTGAGTCTTTCGCCTGGCTCGGCTTTGGCCCAGGAGGTACTACCCTTCCCCGAGCCCCCTATGGGCGGCAAGGTGGAAGCCACAATGCAGGAATCCGTCCACAAGTGGCGAACGCAGCCGAGCCACCTGCCCGAGGATGCACCCAACATCCTCATCGTCATGCTGGACGATGCGGGATTCGGGCATCCGAGCACATTCGGTGGCGAGATCGAAACACCGACGCTTTCGCGGCTGGCTGAAGAAGGCATCTCTTACAACCGCTTTCACACAACCGCCATGTGCTCGCCCACCCGTGCAGCCTTGATAACCGGGCGCAACCACCATCGGGTCGGTAATGGCATGGTGGCCGAATTTGCCAACGACTGGGACGGCTACACCGGTGTTATTCCGAGATCATCGGCAACGGTCGCAAAGGTGCTGGGTTACTACGGGTACGCAACAGCGGCTTTCGGAAAGGATCACAACACGCCGATCGATGAACAGGTGCACGGCCCCTATGACAATTTCCCGACCGGGCGAGGATTCGACTACTTTTACGGGTTCCTTGGGGGCGAGACGTCCCAGTGGGAACCCTCAGCATGGGAGAATACCACACCGGTCAACGCTCCGCATCTGGAGAACTATGAGGACTTCCATTTCACGGAGGCCATGGCGGACAAGGCGATCACATGGATGAGGAGGCACCTCGCCTTCAACCCCGATCGTCCGTTCTTCATGTGGTGGACGCCGGGCGCTGTGCACGGTCCCCATCACGTTGCGAAGCAATGGTCCGAGAAGTACAAGGGCAAGTTCGATGACGGTTGGGACGCTTATCAGAAACGCGTCTATCAGCGTCAAAAAGCCATGGGTTGGATCCCGGAGAATACTGAACTGACACCCCGCCCGAAGGGAATGCCCGCCTGGGAAGACATTCCCGATGACGAGAAGGCCTTCCAGGCGCGCCTGATGGAAGTTTATGCCGGTTTCCTGGAGCATACCGATGTTCAGGTCGGCAGGCTGATCGATGAGCTCGAGGCCCGGGGAATCCGCGACAACACGCTGATTCTCTATCTCGTGTCGGACAATGGCGCCTCGGCGGAGGGGATGGATGGAACCGTGATGGAATTGCTTGCCCAGAACGGCATCCCGTCATCAATCGACGAGCATATAGCCGTGGCGGAGCAGCTCGGAGGGCTCGACGAAATTGGCGGGCCAAAAATGGAGAATATGTATAGCGCTGCCTGGGCCTGGGCCGGTAACAGCCCTTTCCGGTATACCAAGCTGGTCGCCGCCGATTGGGGCGGCACCCGGACGCCCATGGTCATCTCCTGGCCAAAGGGAATCAAACCCGACGCGACCCCGCGCTCGCAATTCACCCATGTGAACGACGTGGTACCCACCATCTACGAGATACTCGACATCAATCCACCCAAGATTGTTGACGGTTTTGAGCAGGATCCCATCGACGGAGTCAGCTTTGCCTACACCTTCGACTCGCCTGAGGCACCGGAGCGAAAGAAAACCCAATACTTTGACATCATGGGCAGCCGCGCCATTTATCATGACCACTGGATGGCCAGTTGCTTCGGTCCCCGAACACCCTGGGTGGCGGCGATGCCCGACCTCGCCAACTGGGATCCCATGCAGGACAAATGGGAGCTCTTCGACACCCGCAAAGATTACTCGCTGACAAGTGATCTGTCATCCGAGTACCCCGAAAAGCTCGAAGAGATGAAGGCCCTCTTCATGCAGGAGGCCGAGGAGAACAAGGTCCTGCCCATCGGTGGCGCCCTCTATACCTTGCTCAATCCCCAGGAGATGAAGCGAAGTACAAACACCGAATGGACCCTGTTTGAAGGAATGACTCGTATCCCTGAACATCAGGGGCCCAACGTGCGCAATGGCAATGTCCGGGTGGAAATCGAGGCCGATGTGCCGGACAAGGTCAACGGTGTCGTATTTTCCATGGGAGGCTATGCGGGTGGTATGAGCCTCTATGCGCTCGATGGCGTGCTCTATTACGAATACAGCTCACTGTTGCTCAAGCGCGATAAGATCAAGGTGGGTGCGTTGCCGGAAGGTGAAGTGACTATCACCTACGAAATGCATACACTGCCGGGGCGTGGGGTGCCTGCCGAACTGAAATTCTGGATCAATGGCAAAGAGGCAGCCACCGGGACAGTTCGGAGCACCGTGCCGGCCGGTTTTACGGTGACGGAGACCTTTGACGTGGGTATGGATCTCAACTCGCCCGTGGCGAACGACTACTTTGATAAGGTACCGTTCAAGTTCGAAGGAACACTGAAGAAGCTCCATTTCAAGAACCTGTAAAAACTGCCGCGACGAAGGCCTGCCGGTCAACGAGGAGCATGAAGACAAGGGCAAGTTCATCTTTACCCCGGGACAACTGCACAAGGTCGTCTTCGATATCAAGAATCCCGAATAGCAGGGGATGCCCTCTCCGGCATACCGTAATATCGACCACAAGTCGGGGGGGGCGGTGTGAAAATCTGAAAACAATCTGAAGAAACCCAGACGTGAAATATCTCACTTTAAGCACATTTGCCAGTTTCCTTCCCTGCACACAGCTGTCTTTGGCGGATGACGCCGCCGACCTGGCCCAGGACCTGACCACACCACCATGAAACCACGCATTCCAATCCTCACGGCCATCTCCGCCGTTCTCTTTGCCACACCCTCGCTGCTCGCCGAAGAAGGAGGTGTCGGTCATCACGTGCCCGGCGGCATGAGCACCCTGATCGACATCGTGCCCACCGAGCCCGGCTGGGTGCTCGAGTCGATGTACATGCGCTACTCGGGCGATGCCTCGGCTGCCGTCAGCATCCCGATCGCCAACCGCATCGGTCTGGGGCTCGACGCCACCAGTGACGCGTTCACGCTCGGCGGCATCTACACCTTCGAGCAGCAGGTTCTGGGTGCCCATTGCTCGGTGGGTGCCTTCGTTCCCTACGTCTGGGTCGACGTCGAGGCCTTGGTGCGGATCGGCAACCTCCCCCCAGCCTACCAGCGTTCGAGCGAGAGCGGCTTCGGCGACATCTCGCTGCTGCCGGTGATGATGGCGTGGAAGCCGCATGATTGCTGGCAGATCAACGCCGCCCTGCCGATCTACGCTCCGACCGGTGACTACCAGGTCGGCCGCCTCGCCAATCCGGGCCTGAACCACTGGAGCTTCGATCCGACCGTCGGCGTCGCCTACTCGAACGAGCAAACCGGCTTCAACTTCGCCGCCCACACCGGCTTCAACTTCGCCACCGAGAATTCCGACACCAACTACCGCAACGGCACGCTCTTCCACCTCGACGTCAGCGCCCAGCAGCTGCTGCCCATCGGCCCCGGCTTCCTCGGTGTCGGTGTGGAGGCATTCTACCTCGAACAGGTCAGCGGCGACAGCGGCCGCGGAGCGCCCCCCGGCGGCTTCAAGAGCCGCACCTACGGCCTCGGCCCGGTGCTCAGCTACATCCTGCCGGTCGGGAAGGATGTCTTCGTGACCGAGGCGCGCTGGCTGACCGAACTCGACACGACCAACCGCATGCAGGGCGACTACTTCTGGCTCAAGGCGGTCTATCAATTCTGATGAATCGACCCGGGGCCCGCCCCAATCCACGCTCATTCTCGCATGGAACTCCGCGGCATCACCACCTTCAACCTGGCCATCCTGGTCCTGTTCTTCGGCAAGTGGCTCAACCAGCGCATCCCGCTGCTGCGCCACTACAACATCCCCGAACCGGTCAGCAGCGGCCTGCTGGTATGCCTCGCGACGTGGGCGATCTATGGCATCTGGGGCGCCGAGATCTCCTTCGACTTGAGGAGCCGCGACATCCTGCTGGTGTTCTTCTTCGCCGGCATCGGACTGAACTCCGACTTCCGCTCGCTGCTCGCCGGGGGGCTGCCGCTGCTGATCCTGCTCGCCGCGACCGTGGTCTACATGTTCATCCAGAACTTCACCGGCGTCGGCGTGGCGAGCCTGTTCGGATTGGACGAGACGGTCGGTATCCTCGGCGGCACCACCTCGCTAATCGGCGGCCACGGCACCGCCATCGCCTGGACACCGACCTTCCGCGACGAATACGGGATCGGCAACGCCAGCGAGATCGGCATCGCCTGTGCGACCTTCGGCCTGGTCCTCGCCTCGTTGATGGGCGGCCCGATCGCCAACATCCTGATCGGTCGCCACAAGCTGGAACCGAAGGCAGTCGAGCAACCCGACGTCGGCATGGCCCACGACCGGGAACACTCGCCGATCGACGCCTACTCGGTCCTCAGCGCGTGGCTGGTGCTCAACATCAGCCTCACCTCGGGCCTCGCGATCCAGGAGGCGCTGGAGAAGGCGGGCCTGCAGCTCCCGCTTTTCGTCTGCTGCCTGTTCGGCGCGATCCTGCTGACCAACATCGTGCCGCGGATCTTCCCCAAGCTGGCCTGGCCGGCGGGCAGCCGCTCGTTGGCGCTCATTTCGGACATCTCGCTCGGGATGTTCCTCGCGATGTCGCTGATGAGCCTGCAACTGTGGACGCTGGCCGAGCTTGCCGGGCCGATTCTGGCGATTCTCGGCGCGCAGTTCCTGATCGCCTTCGCCTTCGCCCTGTTCGTCGTGTTCCGGCTGATGGGCCGCGACTACGAGGCGGCGGTCGTGTGCTCCGGCTTTGGCGGCATCTCGCTCGGCTCGACGCCGACGGCGATGGCCAACATGACGGCGGTCAGCAAGCGCTACGGCGCGGCCCACAAGGCCTTCATCATCGTGCCGCTGGTCTGCGGTTTCTTCGTCGATATCGCCAACGCGGTGATCATCAAGACCTTCCTCAACTGGTTCGGCTGATCTTCCCATCCACCCCGTCCACCCGTCTCCCAAAACACCACCATCATGAAACACCAAGCAACCCCGTGGCTTGTCGCCACCGCCGGCTCGCTGGCCCTGCTTTCCTGCACGGCCACCAGCACCTTCGATGCCACCGACACCAACTCGGATGGCCGCATCAGCACCCCGGAAATGCAGAGAATCCTCACCGAAAGCGTCTTCAGTGCCAGCGACGCGAACCGCGACGGCCAGGTCACCCTGGCGGAATGGAGGGCCGCCAATCCGAGCGACGACGTCTCGATCTTCAATGATCGCGACCTCAACCGGGACGGCGTGGTGACCCTTGAGGAGTTCACCAAACACGTGGCAGACAACGGAACCTTCGATGAAATCATCGCCCAACTCGACCCCGGCGAGGACGGTACCGTCTCCATCGCCGATTTCGACGCCTTCATGCTCAAGCACAAGCTCGGCTGAACAAGCCGCCATCCTCACCATTCAAAACCACCATGAAACTTCGAATCCTCAGTTCTCTCGGCCTACTCGTCGCGCTGCCCTTCGCTTCCTGCGCTCATGACCCCTACATCAACGCTGCTCAAACCCGCGGAGCGGTCGGCGGCGCCGCCATCGGTGCCGTTGTCGGGCAACACGCCGGGGGCATCGGCAAGGGTGAGGCCATCGCGGCCGGCGCCGTGATCGGCGCCTTGGCAAGCGAGAACCGTCTGCGCGCCAGCAACCCCGGGATGGCCGGGCGGCGCTGACCGGCCGGCCTGCCCGTCCGTGAATCTTCGGGGCCGACGCCATGCGCTTCTCCCTCTTCCATCAGCTCCCGCTCTGGCTCGACTTCGTCATCTTCCTCGCCGTCTTGCTCGTTTCCCTCGAGCTTGGCTATCGGATCGGCATCCGGCGCCGGGGGGCATGGATCGACGACGAGCGAGCCGGCGGCAAGATCAGCCTGACTTCCATGTTCGCGGTGCTCGGGCTGATGTTGGCATTCACCTTCAATGCGGCGATCACCCGCCACGAGGCCCGCAAGCAGACACTGGTGGCGGAAGCGATCGCGCTCGGCAGCGCCTTCCGCCATGCCGGCACGGCGGACGAACCCGGCCGGGGTGAATTACGCCGGGCCATTCTCGACTATGCCCGGCCGACCAGCAGTCGCAGGTGCGCACGATGCTCGCCGCCTCGCTGCGCGGGGTGCTCGCGCAGCTGCTCTGCAAGCGCGTCGACAAGCCGGGCCGCACCGCGGTGCACGAGATCATGTTCGCCACCCCGGCCGTCTCGGCCATCATCCGCGAAGGCGCCACCCAGAAGCTCTACGACGTCATCACCGGCGGCAAGGCCGAGGGCATGCAGTTCATGGACGAGTCGATCTGGCAGAAGCTCCAGGCCGGCATGATCTCACCGCAGGAAGCCTACATGAAGGCGATCGACAAGACCCGCTTCAAGAAGTTCCTGCCGGCCGAACCGTGTTGCCTCATTGAAGCGGACACCGAGAGCAGGGTTCAGGGCTGAGCGGTTGGTCCCCATTGCCTCATAAATGAGGACACCATGGCGCGAGCCATGGCGATGAGCGAAGAGAGCACCCTGGAAT
>JAUIJD010000048.1 GCA_030431475.1 Verrucomicrobiia bacterium
CTGGCAGGGGGCCTTTGTTCTTCCGCTTCCGGTCGCCTTGAATCACCTTGTCGCCCGGTCCTGCAACCCGTAGAACCATCCCCGGATCTTCTCACTCCGAGTGGGCCATAAAGTCGACGGCGGCCAGCCTCGCCGGGGTCGGTCCTTGAATTACGGCGTTTGATGAATCGGGCTCCGCCCGATCTGAGAAGTCCGACTCGGTCGTGGATTGGGGGACCCGGGGCTGCGTTCGCTTCGCGATCTGACCCCGGGCTAAGTTCTGTGGCCCCGTTGGGGCCGGGGAGTGGCGACTTTGTCGGGGTGGCGAGAATCCTAGGGTGGCGCTCGCTCTGCGAGCCGACCCCGGGGGATCGATGGGTGACCCCGTTGGGGTCGTGGAAGAGGCGTTGGCTGGCCGGGCCGGAACCGTCGCCGGGATCGTCTGCATGTCAGGATTCCCAGGAATCGCACGCGCAATCGAAGACCCTTGAGACGTAGGGGTGGCCATGAATCTGGTGGAGAACGAAACCTCGGAACCCGATCCACGGATCGCCGGGGTGATCGCGGAGTGGAACGACGCGCGCGGGTTCGGCTGGGTGGAGGTCGAGGGCAAGCGGAGCTTCGCCCACATCCGGGATTTCGCGAAGTCGGCGCGGCGCCCGAAGGTTGGCGACGAGGTCAGTTTCCTCCCCGGCAAGGACCCGAAGGGCCGCGACTGTGCCACCCGACTGAAGTTCAAGGGCGGATCCCCCGCCCTGCCCGGGCTCGGATGGAGCAATGCGGTGATCCTGCTTTCGCTGGTGCTGCTGCCGCTGGCATCGGGACTGAAGCTGGCGGCCGCCCCCTGGATTCTGGCCGCCTGGCTGCTGATGGCGTCACGCATGAGCTGGCTGCAGTATTCCTTCGACAAGGAACGGGCGCAGGCCGGCATGAACCGGCTCAAGGAGCGGACCCTGCTCGCGGGCGACCTCGTCGGCGGCTGGCCGGGAGGATTCCTCGCCCAGCGCAAGCTCCGCCACAAAAGCCGCAAGTGGAGCTACCAGCTGCGCTTCTGGCTGATCGTCGCCCTGTGGCAGTGGATCGCCTTCGAGGTCGTGATGGGAGGCGTGGTGGTCGAACTCGTCAAAGAGCGCCTCGGAGGGTGATCGTCGTGGATCGGGGGACGGCCGGTCTGCAGCAGCTCTGGAAAGCCGCCCTCTCTCTCAATCCCTCAAACTGGCGGCAAACCTTTCCACCTTCTCAAGGCCGCAGGACTGCAAGTGGGTGACGGGAATGAGGTCCGCAGCATCAACATCGACGACACCAAGCGCACGTAAGACCTGCGGGTAGGCAAGGATCTGCTGGAAGACTTTGATTTCATTGATCAAAGCTCTCTCAGTGAGGTTTCCGGACGCGGCCTGGGCAATCAGTTCGATCAGGTGGGCCGGCACGATGTGGCAGAGCATCCGGACATGGTGCTCATCCTGGCGCCCCGCCTGATCGAGTCCAATCAGACAGGAGCACTTGCTCTGGAAGAGGAGCAACGGATCGATTACCTTGATCTCTCCGATGGTGAGGGAGCGTTTCCTCGTGCGCTCGATTTGGTGGGCCGGAATTCCGAAGACGTTGGAGAGAATATCAACGATCCGTTCCGGCTCTCCTGCAATCTTGAAGATGGCGACCTGACCGTCCGCAGGAGAACTGCTCATGATCAGGCGACCGCTGATCTTTTGTTGACGAAGATATTGAAGCAGCGGGTAGCCGGCCCAGATGTCGCAGTCTTTCGAAGTGAACGGGGCGAAGCACCGGAGAGTATCGCCGCCGACTTTCTCCGCATAAAATTCGGCCCAGAAGTTGACCACCTTCGAGAAAATACTCCAGCCCGTTGCCGGCAAGGTCGCGAAGGAACGCAAGGTAGTCGGAAACGCGAGTCTCCGGCATGATCAGCGCCCGATTGCTTCCTTCAGATTCTCGATTTTCGCACCCTTGAAGAAGCCCTCGGGGAAAATCGAGTTCTCGCGCTGCAAAACCATCGGGTCCTCGCCGGCCGCGAGACGGGCCGCATCCTCCCGGCGCGACGCGGCTTTCTCCGCGTCCCGTGCCTTCCGGTCGAATGGCTGCTGCTCGTTCATGCGGCGAAAAGATATCCGTCTGCCGGCAGAAAGTCAAATCTACCCAAATCTCTGGGAATCAGTAGGTTCTTTCGGCACGAGTCCCAGGTCCCGGGGGGCGTGAATTGCGGCATTGTCGATGGGTGAGAGTCCGTCGCCCCTTCAGGGCTCGGGGAGATTTTGGATACGGGCGTCCTGGCACCCGGGGCTCATCTCCATCGCCCCGTTGGGGCTTGTGTGGCGGGGGGGCGTGAATCGAGGCATTTGGTGACTCGGGCTGTGCCGGATCTTCCCCCTACGCCACCACCTTCGCCAAGGCTAGGGCGGTCGAGACGGCTTCGGAGGACAGGTTTTCGTGCCGACTTCGTCGTGGAGCGGGGGACCCGGGGCGGCGCCCGGTGGGCGGGCTGACCCCGGGCTAGGTTCTCTGGCCCCGCTGGGTCCGGGAGTGGCGACTTCTTCGGGGAATCAAGGGCGGGGCACCGGCCTCGCGCATGAGTTGGTTGCAGGATTCCTTCGACAAGGAGCGGGCGCAGGCCGTCGGCGGGGAATGGGGAGAGCGGCTTTTCAAGCCGTGGGGTTCTCCGGGGATGGGGACGTCTGGGGAGCGAGCGGGAAGAAGCGGGTTGGCCGCCGACCCTGGTCGGGGTGCCTGCGGCAAAACCCGCTCTCCGTATTTTGAGCCGATTTCATAATCGGCGGTCCGCCCGGGGTACTGGAGTGAGAAGAAGCGGGTTGGCCGCCGACCCTAGTCGGGGTGCCTGCGGCAAAACCCGCTCTCCGTATTTTGAGCCGATTTCATAATCGGGGGTCCGCCCGGGGTACTGGAGCGGGAAGAAGCGGGTTGGCCGCCGACCCTGGTCGGGGTGCCTGCGGCAAAACCCGCTCTCCGTATTTTGAGCCGATTTCATCATCGGCGGTCCGGCTGGGGAGGTGGAAGAAGAAGCGAACCGGGGCCCTTTCAGCTTCACGAGAAAAGAGGAATCCGCTTTGTTTTTGGTTGAGCATGAAAAGTTTCCTCTCCTTCACCTTCGGCCTCCCTCTTATCGCCTGCACCACGCTGCACGGAGCCAGCTACACGAAGACGAATGGCAGCATCGTGGACCCCATTCTGGACAATCTCGGTGCGGCTCACCCCTACTGCGGCTCGAATCTGGACGAGAACCTGACCAGGAGCTTCGCGAGTCTGAGTAATGCGGATCTCGAGGACGCGGACTTACGCTTCGCGCTCCTGACGAACGTCGACCTCAGCAATGCCGACCTTGGGAACGCCGATCTGCGCTTTGCGGTCCTGACGAACGTGAATCTAACCGGAGTCGATCTGGCTGGGGCTGATCTGAACAGCGCCGAACTTGATGGCGTGAACCTGGCAGGGGCGGATCTGTCAGATGTCGACCTGGGCAGCGCCATCCTCACGGGTGCTCAGGGCCAGCTCGCGGCATCGACGAACCTGTCAGTGCCGGCAGGCTACGTGCTTCACAATCAGTACCTGGTGGGCCCCGGTGCGATCCTGACAGGTGCGGACCTGAGCGGGATCGACGTCGACGGGATCGACTTGAGCGGAGCCGATCTCACCGGTGCCACGCTCACGGGGGTCGAGGGTGAGCTTGCCGGCTCGACGAACCTGACGCTCCCGCAGGGTTATGGGGTGGTGAATGACCTGATCGTCGGACCCGGTGCCAATCTGTCCCAAGCCCTCTTGTCCGGAGCCGATCTTCAAGGGGTCGACCTGAGCGGTGCCGACCTGACCTTTGCGCTACTGAACGACACCAACCTTGCGGACGTCGATTTCAGCGGTGCGACCATGACCTTCGCCCTCCTGAACAACGCGACGCTCGGCGGAGCCGATCTATCGACTGCCGATCTGGGCAGCGCCGGCCTGACGGGCGTGCAGGGTCAGCTTTCGGCGGCCGCAGGTGTCAGCCTGCCGGCGGGCTATTTCGTGGCTGGCAATCACCTGGTCGGTCCGGGCGTGAACCTGGCGAACGCCAACCTTGCGGGCGTCAGCCTCAACGGGGTGAATCTGGACGGCGTGAATCTCAGTGGTGCCGACTTGAGTGGAGCCAGCGTGGAAACGGTCGGTCTCGATGGGGCCAACCTGGCGGGAGCGAACCTGAGCGGGGCGACATTCAACAATGCCGACCTTTCCAATGCCACGGTGAGCGGCGCACTTCTCACCAACGCCGATCTGGGCAACGCCAACGCCGCCGATGCCAACTTCGTCGGGGCCGACTTGAGCGGCGCGGATCTGGGGAACGTGACCCTCACGAGTGCGGTGTTCACCGGCGCCCGCTACAATGAGAGCACCACCTTTCCTGGAGGGGCCGACCCGCTGGCGCTGGGGATGATCCTGAACAGCCTGGATACCGATGGCGACGGGGTGGCCGATTTTGTTGAGTTGGCCTTCGGGGGAGATCCCAACGATGGCACCGACGCCCATCTCGTCGCCACGGCCGTGGCTGAGCGGGAGGAGAAATTCACCGAGGAGCAGATCCTGGATCTGCGGGTGGGTGGAGTGATGTTGCAGCGGGACGGGGCGAACTTCACCCTGAACTACAGCATCGAAGAGTCCGAGGACCTTCTGACCTGGACCCCCTTCGCGGAGCAACCCGGGCCCTTCGTGTTTGCCCCGGGTGATGCCGACAAGAAGTTCGTGCACATCACGATCGAAGAGTAGGCCCATTCCGCATGGCATTCACGGGAGACGAAACGGAAGTGATTCTCCGACAGTTGGAGGAGGAATTCTGGGTCCGCCATCGCCCGCCGCTTCGTTTGCGGGACAAGGTGCGCGAGGGCCAGCGGATCGACGGGCATGCCATCGAGCTGTTTCTCAATCGTCCCGCCTTCCAGCGTCCGGGAAAGTGGATCGAGGAACGGATTGCCAGGATCCGCTACTTCCGGTCGCGTGATGCATGGGCGATCTACTGGCAACGGGCGGACCTCAAGTGGCACCGCTTTGAGCCCTGCCCCGAGACCCGATCCCTGCCGGAAGCCTTGGCCGTGATCAGCGAGGATGAATACGCCTGCTTCGTCGGCTGACCTGTCGAGGGTCAGACGGTGACTCTCGGCCTTCGTGGAATCGGGCTGCGCCCGATCTTCCCCCTACGCCACCACCTTCGCCAAGGCTAGGGCGGTCGAGAAGGCTTCGGAGGACAGGTCTTCGTGCCGACATCCTCGGGCATCGGGGGACCCGGGGCGGCGCCCGGTGGGCGGGCTGACCCCGGGCTAGGTTCTCTGGCCCCGCTGGGTCCGGGAGTGGCGACTTCGTTAGGGAATCAAGGGGCGGGGCACCGGCCTCGCGCATGAGTTGGTTGCAGGATCCCTTCGACAAGGAGCGGGCGCAGGCCGTCGGCGGGGAATGGGGAGAGCGGCTTTTCGAGCCGCGGGGTTTTCGGGGATGGGGACGTCTGGGGATGGAGCGGGAAGAAGCGGGTTGGCCGCCGACCCTGGTCGGGGTGCCTGCGGCAAAACCCGCTCTCTCTATTGGGTCCGGCATCGGATGAATCCCGCCCTCGCCGTCGAGCTTGCCGGGGGGCGGATTCGGGGATACTCGGAGCCGTGAGTTCGTTCATCGATATCGACAAGACCACGCTGCCCGACGGGACCGTTCTCTCGCTGCATCTCGATGGCAGCGATTTCGTCCTGGAATACGACGGGCTCGAGCTGATGAGCACGAACCTGACGCACTCCGAGCAGATGCTGGCGGAGCTGGGTTGTGTGGATCTGCTGGAGGGCGCGGCGACCCGGCCGGAGCACCCGCGGGTGCTGATCGGGGGGCTGGGGATGGGGTTTACGCTGAAGCGGGTGCTGGAGCTGATCGGCTCGCCGGCCACGGTGGATGTGGCGGAGTTGGTGAGCCGGGTGATCGAGTGGAACCGCACCTATCTCGTCGAGCACAACGGGCCGCTGCTCGACGATCCGCGAACGAATGTGATCCTCGCCGATTTCCACGACTGCCTGGGCGGCGGGGTGAGCTACGACGCGATCCTGATCGACATCGACGACACGCCGAACGACGTGATCACGGCCGACAACGTGAAGCTCTACACCCCGGATTTTCTCGCGCTCCTGCGCCAGTCGTTGAGTCCGGGCGGTTGCCTGGCCTACTGGATGGCGGAGCCGTCGCCGAAGCTGGAGATGGTGCTGAAGCGGGCCGGGTTCACGGTGACGGAGCATCTGGCGAAGTCTCATGAGGAGGACGAGGAAGCGTGGCACCGGATCTATGTGGCGAGGCTGAGCTAAGAGGGGTGAAGGGAGGAGTCGGGGCGTGGGTTGGCGGCGGCTTGGGTTGATGGGGCTTGTGGGGTTGTGGTGAGCTGGGTTGGTGGAGTCGCGGGGTTGCGGTAGCGGGGTTGCGGTAGCGGGGTTGCGGTAGCGGGGTTGCGGTAGCGGGGTTGCGGTAGCGGGGTTGCGGTAGCGGGTTGGAAACCCGCTCTCCTTAGGGGGTGCCGATTTCATAATCGGCGGTCCGTCCCGGGGTTGATGCAGCGGGTTGCAAACCCGCTCTCCTGATTGGCGCGGGTTGCCAACTTGCTGTCTCGATGGGTAGCGTCCGTGCGCTGATGAACCCCGCCCAAATCAAGAACATCTTCTGGGACGTCGATGGGGTCCTGGCGGACCTGAATTACGCCTACTTCCATTTTCTCACCGGGCACCCGAACTACCGGGAGCGCTACGCGGGGCTGAAGTGGGAGCAGTTGCCCGAGGTGCTGCCCATCGTGCCGGAGTACGGGGCGCTGGAGCTGAAGACGCATCCGGAGCTGGGGAAGGCCATGGACCGCGACTTCTGCGCGGATCAGGACTTCTTCCGCAATCGGCCGCTGTATCCGAAGGTGATCGAGACGCTGAAGCGGCTGAACGATCGTGGGTATCGCCAGTTCACGATGTCGGCGACCTTCGACGTGGAGGCGAAGACGGCCTACCTGAACGAGATCCTCGCGCCGGTGACGGACTTCCTGACGATCGAGTGCGTGCAGCACGGGGAGTTCATGCACGACACGGCGAAGGTCGATCGGCTGCGGGAGTGCTACCGGAAGTATGAGCTGGAGCCGACCGAGACCATCCTCGTCGATGACCGCATCTACAACCAGCACGCGGCGATCGAGTCGGGCGCGCATCCGGTGCGGCTGCGGTGTGAGTTCACGACGGATCTGCCGGAAGAGCTGGCGTGGATCCCGGAGTTCAAGGATGTGGAGGCGGTGGCGGATTGGTTGGTGGGGGAAGGGTGAAAGGAGGACAGGAGTGTCCTCCCTCCAATCACGACTGGAAGCCGCAGCCACGGCTTTGCGGTTGAGGCGGGGGGCGGGGGCGGGTAGGGAAAGCGGCAGATGATCGCCGATGAGGTCGAGGTGAAGCTGGAGTTCGAGACGGCTCCGTTCCTGCATTCGTTGTTCGCCAACGACACGGAGGAGCTGCGCTTTCTCGAAGAGAAGCTCGGAGTCCGGACGGTAACCCGCGACGGGTGGATCCTGTTGGTGGGGCCCGAGGCGGGGGTCGAGGTGGCGCAGCGGGTGTTCGGCGATCTGGAGCAGGCGAAGCGCGGCGGGGCGGAGATCACGCCGCGGGACTTCCGGCTGGCGGTGGAGGTCGGCGAGCGCGGCGGCGAGACCGGGGTGAGCGAATTGACGGAAGTGCGCCTGCTCGGTCGGCGCGGGCGCAAGCCGGTGGTGCCGAAGACACCGAACCAGCTCGAGTATCTGCGCACGATCGAGGCCTGCGACGTGAGCTTCGGGCTCGGTCCGGCGGGCACCGGCAAGACCTACCTGGCGATGGCGATGGCGCTGAGCATGCTCAAGGAGAAGCGCATCCACCGGGTGGTGCTGACCCGTCCGGCGGTGGAGGCCGGCGAGGCGCTGGGTTTCCTGCCCGGCGACCTGCGGGAGAAGGTGGCGCCCTACCTGCGGCCGCTCTACGACGCGATCCACGACATGATCGGGGCGGAGGAAGGCGAGCGCTACCTGGAGGACGGAACGATCGAGATCGCGCCGCTGGCCTTCATGCGCGGACGGACGCTGGCGCGGAGTTTCGTGATCCTCGACGAGGCGCAGAACACGACCCGCGAGCAGATGTTCATGGCGCTGACCCGGCTCGGCGAGGAGTCGCGGATGGTGGTGACGGGTGACTCGTCGCAGGTGGACCTGAAGCCGAACATTCCGTCGGGTCTCGCCGAGGCCGAACGAGCGCTGACGAAGGTGAAGGGCATCGGCTTCGTGCGCTTCACCGGCGAGGACGTGGTGCGGCACCCGGTGGTGGGCCGCATCATCGAGGCCTACGAGCGGGAGCGGGCGGATCGCTGACCGGGTGCGACAAGCTGTCGCGCCCCCTTCTTTGCCGATTGCCAAGCGGGTGGGCTTGGGGTAGCGGAGGGGTGTTGAGGGGCGTGCCGGTCACGCCCCTCCGGTGTCTCCGGACGCCCATCGGAAAGTCCATTCTTTCGCCTGTGGGATTCATCGACGCATTCAAACGCTGGCGCCTCGCCCGGAAGGGTCTTTCCTCGGGAAAGAAGCGCCGGGTTCAAAACGACGACTCCGTTTCGGTTTCCCTGGACCGCTCGCCCTGGGTTCGTTTCTCCTTGTACCTGATGTTCTGCGTCGCCGCCGGCGCGCTGGTGATGCGGGGACTGGCGGACGAGGCCGGCGATGGCGAGGTGCCGCTTTCGGGCGCGCTGTACGCCTTCTTCCTGGCGCTGAGCGGGGTGACGGTGATCGAGCTGAACCACCCGAAGGTGGTCCAGCGCAACAGCCGGGTGATCCTGCTGCTGGCCGGGGTGCTGGCGCAGCTGTCGCTGATCCGGGCGGTCGACCTGATCGTCGAGCTCAACGATCTGCCTCCCTGTGTGGGCCTGCTGATGACGCCCTTCGTGATGGCTCCGATGACCCACGCGGTGCTGCTCGGCGGACGGGCCGGCGTGTTTTCGGCGGTGTATGTCTCGCTGCTCGGCACCCTGCTGGTGCCGGACGAGGGCAAGGCGCTGTTCCTGACGGTGAGCCTGCTCTGTGGCCTGGTGGCGGCGCTGGCCCTGCGCAAGACGCGGCGGCGGGCGCAGCTGCTGCGGGCGGGGCTCTACTCCGGGGTGATGGCGCTGGTGCTCGGCGTCGTCTTCGGCGTGGTGGATCTCGGGGCGGTGACCGGCGGCGGCACGGCGGCGGATTGGCGCCTGATCGGTCTGGCGTCGGCGTCGGCGCTGGGCGTCGGCATCGGCACGGCCCTGCTGGTGGGAGGATTCCTGCCGGTGCTGGAGGGGACCTTCCACCTGACCACCGACATCAGCTGGCTCGAGCTGAGCGACCTGAACCACAAGCTGCTGCGGCAGATGCAGCTCGAGGCGCCGGGGACCTTCCACCACAGCCTGGTGGTGGCTTCGTTGGCCGAATCGGCGGCCGAGGCGGTCGGGGCGAATGCCGCGATGTGCCGGGTGTGTTCCTATTTCCACGACGTCGGCAAACTCAAGAAGCCGGAGTATTTCATCGAGAACCAGCACGAGGGGGCGGAGAACCCTCACGACTCGCTGACGCCGACGATGAGCGCGCTGATCATCATCGCGCACGTGAAGGACGGCGTGGACATGGCCCTGAAGCACCACCTGAATCCGCGGGTGATCGACGTGATCCGGGAGCACCACGGGGACTCGCTGGTGAGTTATTTCTACCGCCGCGCGCAGGAACAGAAGCGGGCGGAGAAGGACAAGATCGACAAGAAGCTCGAGAACCCGGAGGACCTGCCGAAGGTCGACCAGAAGAACTTCCGCTATCCGGGGCCGTGCCCGCGCAGCCGCGAGAGCGGGATCATCAGCCTGGCCGACGCCGTGGAAAGCGCCTCGCGGAGCCTGAAGAAGCCGACGCCGGGACGGATCCGGGCGCTGGTGGAGGACCTGATCGAGCAGCGCATCTGCGACGGCCAGCTCGACCAGTGCGACCTGACGATGCGCGATCTGGCGGTGGTGAAGGACGTCTTCTGCAAGACGCTGCGCAGCATGCTGCACAGCCGGATCGACTATCCGAAAGACGAGGACAAGGGCCGGAAGTCCGACCTCTCCCGGAAGGCCGACACCGCCAAGCCGGCGGAAACGGCCAAGCCCGCGGGCGGCGGCGAGTCGGCCAAGGGGGGGGAGAAGCCCGCCACCAAGACCCGTCCGGCCGGGACCTCCTCATGAAGCGGGAAGTGCTGGTCTGCGATCACCAGAACCGGGTGGCCCTGCCGTCCGGCTGGCTGGTGTCGCTGGAAAAGGCGGGGCTGGCGGCGGCCGAACGCATCGTCGCCGGGCACCTCGCGACCGGGGGGGCGCCCTTGGTCGACATCGAATGCGTGGAGGTGGCGCTGGTGGACGACGCCGAGAGCGACCGGGTGCACCGGGAGTTCATGGGGATCGACGGCGCGACGGACGTGATCACCTTCGACCACGGCGAGATCGTGATCGGCGCGGAGGTGGCGAAGCGCCAGGCCGCCGAGTATGGCGAACCGGAGCTGCGCGAGTTGCTGCGGTATCTCGTCCACGGCCTGCTGCACCTGGCCGGCCACGAGGATGCCGAGCCGGGCGAGCGCGAGCGGATGGAGGCGGCGCAGGAAGCGCTGGTGGCCGAGCTGTGGCCGGGGATGGCGAGCTGACCTCGCCCGCGCTCATTCCAGCGTGGCGGCGATGTCCGGGGCGGCCTCGAGAAAGTCGGGGTGCCGGGGTTGCCAGCCGGTGGCGCGGAGCCGGGCGTTGGAGACCTGCTTGTGGGTCCAGCCGCGTTTGCGGCCGAGGTCGCGGGGAACCGAGGGAGGCAGCGGCCGGTCGAAGATCCCCGCGAGCGCGGTGAAGGTGTCGAGCTGGCTGCGGGGGTGGGAGTCGGCCACGTTGTAGATGCCGCTCCCGAGCGGCGTGGTCACGGCGTGGTGGATGGCCGAGGCGGCGTCGTCGCGGTGGATCTGGTTGAGGAAGCGCCGGCCGTCCTCCTCGAGGGTCGACTCGCCGGCGAGGAACTTCTTCAGGATGATGCTACGATGGGGACCGTAGATCCCGGCGAGCCGGAGGATGATGCCGCCGTGGGAAAGGACCAGTTCCTCGGTCTCGCGGAGGAGGCGGCCGGTTTCGCGATCGGGATCGGCGGGGCTTTCCTCGGTGACCACGGAGCCATCGGTCTGGGCGTAGACCGAGGTCGAGGAGGTGAAGAGCAACGGGACCCCGGGGAAGGCGTCGAGGAGATGACGGCAGCCGCCGAGGTAGACGGCGCGGTAGGCGTCCGGGCCGCCGCGGCCGGAGGAGGCGCAGTGGAGGATGGCGTCGGGGCGGGGGATGGTGTCGGCGAGGGCGGCGATGCTCCCGGCGGAGGAGAGGTCGGCTGCGTGCTCGTTGAGAGGTGCGACCGGAGCCCCGCGGTCCGCTTCGCTTCGCGAAAGGGCCGTGACCTGCCAGCCGGCGGCGAGGAAGTCGCGGGAGACGGCCCGGCCGATGTAGCCGTGGCCGGCGATGAGGAGGTGCTTCAACGAGTCGGGTGGGGGATTTCGTTGAGGGTGTACCAGGCGGAGGCGTGGGCAAGCTTTTCGCCCCCGGCCGAGGGAACCTCCCGGAGGTCGAGCTGGTGGACGTGGCCGCGGACGAGACCGTCGACGACGAGGCGGACCGTCCGTCCGTCGTCCGAAACGCGGGCGGCGGTGACCGTTGGCCGGCTGTCGTCGACCTCGGGCGAGCCGTACTTCGACTGGTAGAGGTAGGTCCACGCGCGCATCGCGTAGCGACCGGGGTCGGCGGCGGCGTCGGGGTCGACGGGTTTCGTGAAGGTGAGCTCGAAGCCGTCGGGCCGCGCCGACATCGTGTGGATCTCGAAGTCGGTTTTCCCGTCCCAGCGGACGCGCTCGAAGGTGAAGGGCTTGGAGCCGCGGGAGGCCCAGCCGCGGTTGGTGCCGCCGATGAAGAGGGTGCCGGAATCGCTGAGGCGCATCGGCACGATGCCGGCTTCGAAGCCCTCCAGAAAGTGGAAGACGGCGCCCTGATAGAGTCCGTTGACCTTCTCGAGGTGGACGCGCTGGACCTGGGAGTGGGTTTGTTCGCCGACGAGGACCTGACCGGCGAAGGGGCCGAACTTTCCGCCGCTGTGGTCGGTGATGACGGCGGTCGGGGACTGGCCGACCTTGCCGTGGGGGAGGATGACCGCGGGAGGGACGAGCTCCGGGAAGCGCTCGCGCTCGGTGAGGATGCGGGACCCGTCGCGGGGCTCGGGCGGCGCGGGCAGGTCGGCGAGCTGGTGGTAGCGGTTGGCGGTGGGGTTGCCCTGGAAGGACCCGGGCCGCAGCCACTTGAGCGACGAGGAGCCGTTCCAGACGCCCTGGTTGTCGGTGTAGAAGCAGTCGCCCGCGGCATTGAAGCCGATGCCGCCCGGCGAGCGGATGCCCGAGCAGGTCGGGATCATCTCGCCCTCGGGCGTGACGCGGACACACCAGCCGCGCCAGTCGGAGCGGGCGTGGAAGGAGCCGGTGAGGCAGAGGACGATCCAGACGTTGCCCTCGCGGTCGGGCGTGCTGCCGAAGGCGTACTCGTGGTAGTCGCCGTTGATGCCCCAGTCGTCGCAGACGGTCTCGAAGACGTCCCCGAGACCGTCGCCATCGGTGTCCTGGATGCGGGTCAGCTCGGGGCGCTGGGTGAGCCACAGCGAGTCGTCCTTCCAGAACATGCCGAGCGGTTCGTGGAGGTGCTCGGCGAAGCGGTGCCACTTCACCTGGGAGAGGTCGTCGCCGTAGGCGCCGTCGCAGATCCAGAGATCCCCGCGGCGGGTGGTGACGGCGACCTTGTCCCCGGGCATCAGGGCGATCGAGCCGATCTCCATCACCTCGCCGGGAGGCAGCGGGATTTCTTCCCGGAGGTAGCCGGCGTGGAGGAGGCCGGGGACCAGGGCGGCGGCGAGAAGGCCGTGGAGGCGTGAGGGAAGGGAGAGCAGGGATTTCATCGCCAGATGTAGGTGAGGGTGACGGAGTCGGCGGGGGCGAGGGTGAGGTGGAGCTTCCTGCCATCGAACTCGGGCCGGCCGCCGGCGATGCGGACCACGAGGGTGTCGGAGAGCCTCCAGGTCGTGTCGTCCAGCCGCTCGATCGACCCGGTGTCGGCGACGAGGACGCGCGTCCGGGTCTCCTCGCCGCGGCTGCGCAGGGTGCGGAGCAGGTGGCCTTCGCGGGCGCGGTAGGCGTCCTCGATCACGACGCCGGGACGGGTGATGCGGAAGGTCGGGTTGCCGGCGGGGTCGAGGGTGTAGCCGCGGAAGCGGGCCTCGGCGGGGAAGGCGGGCGTCCGGCTGAGTCGGACGAGGCGATGGCCGGCCGGCTCCTGCGCGCCCTGGCCGCGGGCGGTCCAGTGGCGTCCGGCGTCGATGAACGGGCCGGTCCATGCCAACTCGGGGGCGAGGTGGTCGGCGGACCAGGCGAAATTGATCCCGCCGGGCAGTCCGATGCCGATGGCGCGCGGGGTGGTGCCGGCGATGAAGTTGCGGTAGATGGCGGCGCGCTCGGGGGTCGGCTCGATGGGAATGGACGGCCGACCGCCGCGGTTCGGGCCGGTCTCGCTTTCCGAGAGGTAGTGCCAGCGCGAGGTGCCCCCGGGGAGTTTCCAGGCGAGCACGATGTCCTCGTGGCCCCGGGCTTCGAAATACTCGATGCGGATCGGATGCGCACCGGCTTCCAGGCGGATCCCTTTCTCATCGGAGCGATCGGCGGAGATCGGGCCGGTGCCGTCGACCTTGAGCAGCTCCTTGCCGTCGATGACCACCCGCGCGCCGTCGTCGCAGGCGAGGCGGAACCGATGGACCGCGCTCTTCTCCGCGACGAACTCGCCTTCCCAGACGAGCCCGAAGTGGTCCTCGCGGTCGGCGTGGGTGACGCTGATGCGTCCGTCGTGCTCCTCCTCGATGTTGCGCGCCTCGAGCGGGTCGAAGTCGGGAAGCTTGTCCCATTGTCCGTGGTAGATGCGCGAGGTCAGGTTCCGCAGGGCGCTCGGTTCGCGCGGGATGGGATGCTGCTTGAGGAGACCGGCGGCGGTGTAGGGCTTGTCGCGCTGGGCGGTGGCGAGGCGGAGGTCGGCGACCTGCTGCGGGGTCACCGCGCTCTCCCGGTTCCCCCACGAGGTGCGGACGTAGCTGAGGATCGCGGCGATCTGGTCGTCGGGCAGCGCGGCGCCCTGCGGCGGCATGATGAGGTTGTAGCCGCGGCCGCCGACCTCGATGGGTCCGCTGAGCCCGTGAAGCACGATCTTGATCGCGCGGTCGGGCTCGCCCCGCAGCCACTCGCTTTCCGCCAGCGGCGGAAACTGCCCGCCGGTCGCGCCGAGGCCGTCGTTCGCGTGGCAGGCGGAGCAGTAGGTGGCATAGAGCTGGCCGCCATCCTGCGCGGCGAGCGGCGCGGCGACGAGGGTCGCGAGAACGAGCGGGAGGCGCATGAACGCATCCTACGGCGGCGCGGGCGGCGGGCTTACCGTCATTCGACGGGCCGGTTCTCGCGGTAGTAGTCGGCGAGGCCGTCGGCGACGGCGTCGGCGTACTCGCGGAAGATCGACGGCTGTTCCTTTCCATCGACCGTCCGGATGCCCTCGTAGTCGCCGGCCTGGATGCGCGGGTAGTCGAGGGTCGAGTTCATCACGTAGGGTTCGAGGAAGATCACGGGCCGCTGGTAGAGGCGGTTGGCGAGGAGGTTGCGGGCCCAGATGTAGGGGTTGTTGTCGACGTTGAGCGCGCGTTTCGAATCGATCTCGTAGAGGTAGGGGTCGAGCCGGGTCTGGCGGACGAAGCTTGAGGCGACGGCCTCGGCCAGGCCGGCCTCCTCGGGGTGGATGCCCTCGACGATCTTGCGGACGAGGTGGTAGCGCTGATCGGCGAGGCCGACTTCGCTGTCGGTGTAGGCGCCGTTGACGAGGAGGTGGAAGTGATGGCGCGGCACGAGGGTCGGATTCGACGGGTCGCCCCAGCTCTCGGCGTTGAAATGGAGGCACAGGACGAGGTCGGGGCGCAGGGTCTTGTTGACCCGCCGGGCGCGGGCCCGGATTTCCGCGGTGCGGTAGAACAGCCGCTCGGCGAGCTGCTGCGGCGAGTCCGGCTCAATCTCGCGGGCGGCGTCCATCAGCGACTCGGGGCGGTATTCGGTCACCGGCTCGGTGGTTTTCCGGACCATCGAGACCTCGGCGCCGAGGGCCTCGAGCCGGGGCTCGAGGAGCTGGGCGACCATCAGGGTCATGTCGCCCTCCTGGACCGGGGCGTCCTGCCCGATCTGGAACCACCGTTCCTCGATGCGGGCCCAGCGGCCGCCGATGTGGCCGGGGTCGATGGCGATGCGCACGCCCTCCAGCGGCCGATCCTCGGTCGCGGGTTCCATTTCCGCCGCGGTGCGCCAGCCGCGCGGGTTGGTGCCCTCGAGTTCCGGCTTGGCGAAGCGCAGGCGGAAGCGTTGCTCGGGGACGCCGGTCTCGATGAACACGTCGGTCTCGCCGATGTGGAACCATTCGCGCCACTTCGGCGACACGGTGAAGACGGACTCGAGCTGCCGGACGAACTCGTCGCGGGTGATGGTGGACTGCCAGTCGTTGAGCTCCTCCCAATCCGGCGGGTCGGCGAGGCTGGAGAGGGCCGGGTGATCGCCGAGCGGTTCGTCGATGGGGACGTCCGGCGCGACCGCCGTCGGCGGGGCCGGCTGGCGGAGGATCCACCACACCAGTCCGGTCGCGATGGCGACGACCATGGCGAGGGGAACGAGCGAGCGGGCGGTCTTCATCGGGAATTTGCTTGGCGGAAGGGGCGTGCGCCGCTCCGATGGTCAAGCGAAGCGGCATGCAACCCTTGCGAATCCTTTTTCTCGGAGATGTGGTCGGTGAACCCGGCCGCAGCGCGGTTATCGATCAACTCCCTGAACTGCGCAAGGAGCTGTCGCTGGATTTCATCGTCGTCAACGGCGAGAACGCCGCCGGAGGGCGGGGGATCACGCCGAAGATCGCGATCGATCTGCTGCGCGCCGGCGCAGCGGTGATCACGACCGGCGACCACGTCTGGGACCAGCAGGAGATCGTCGACTACTTTCCGACCGAGCCGCGACTGCTCCGGCCGATCAACTACCCCGACGGCACGCCGGGGGCCGGATCGGTCGTCCTCGAGACGCCGAAAGGCGAGGTGGCCGTGATCCAGGCCCAGGGCCGGACCTTCATCCAGCCGCCCCTTGAGAACCCGTTCCTGCTGGTCGATCGCGAGATCGAGCGTCTCCACGCCCGGGGGGTGAAGATGATCTTCCTCGATTTCCACGCGGAGACCACCAGCGAGAAGATCGCGATGGCCTACGCGGTCGATGGCAAGGCCTCGCTGGTCGTGGGCACCCACACCCACGTGCAGACCGCCGACGAGCGGATCCTCGCCGGCGGGACCGGCGCGCTGACCGACGCCGGGATGTGCGGCCCCGAGGAATCGGTGCTCGGCCGGGCGGTGGAATCGGTCGTCTGGCGCTTCCGAACCGGGATGCCGACCCGCTTTCCCATCGCCAAGGGTCCGGTGCGTCTCTGCGGGGTGGTGGCCGACCTCGATCCCGGGTCGGGTCGGTGCCTTTCGATCGAGCGCCTCTCGCGCCGGATCGATGACTCGGCGACGGCGGACTGAGCCGGGTGGCGAAACCCCGCTCCGGCGGTCGGATGACGTGCCGGAATCCCTAGAAACACAAGGCTTCCAGACAAAAATCTTCTCGTTCCATATTTTTTTTGACAGGGTGGTCGGCTTTGGTAACAGTCCGCCCGCTTTTCCCGGGGGGCCTGACTCGGAAATTCGTAGACGCCAGCGAGCGCGCTACGGGCAATGAAGGGTCCGCCGGGTTTCGCATCATAGCCGTCAAGCTTGTGTAGCTCAGGGGTAGAGCACACCCTTGGTAAGGGTGAGGTCGTGGGTTCAATTCCCACCACAAGCTCCAGCGGCGTCCAAACAGATCAGCAGTCCAAAGCAAACCACCACCATGGCCAAAGAAGCATTCGAGCGCAACAAGCCCCACGTCAACGTCGGGACCATCGGTCACGTTGACCACGGCAAGACCACCCTCACCGCCGCGATCACCAACACCCTGGCCGAGACCGGTGGTGCGATCGCCAAGGCATACGACGAGATCGACGGTGCTCCGGAAGAGAAGGAGCGCGGCATCACCATCTCCACCGCCCACGTCGAATACGAAACCGAGAATCGCCACTACGCTCACGTCGATTGCCCCGGTCACGCCGACTACGTGAAGAACATGATCACCGGTGCGGCCCAGATGGACGGCGCCATCCTCGTGGTTTCGGCCGCCGACGGCCCGATGCCCCAGACCCGTGAGCACATCCTGCTCGCCCGTCAGGTGGGTGTCCCCGCGCTCGTGGTCTTCCTCAACAAGGTCGACATGGTCGACGACGAGGAGCTTCTCGAGCTGGTCGAGATGGAGGTCCGCGACCTCCTCTCCACCTACGAATTCCCCGGCGACGAGATTCCGATCGTCAAGGGCTCCGCTCTCAAGGCCCTCGAAGGCGACGCCGACCAGAAGGCCAACATCCTCAAGCTCATGGAGGCCGTGGATTCCTACATCCCCGAGCCGGAGCGCCCGATCGACCAGCCCTTCCTGATGCCGGTTGAGGACGTGTTCTCGATCGAAGGTCGTGGCACCGTCTGCACCGGTCGTGTCGAGCGCGGCATCGTCAAGAAGATGGAGGAAGTCGAGATCATCGGCATCCGCGACACCCAGAAGACGACCGTCACCGACATCGAAATGTTCCGCAAGCTCCTCGACGAGGGTCGCGCGGGTGACAACGTCGGCCTGCTCATCCGTGGTCTCAAGAAGACCGACGTCGAGCGGGGTCAGGTGATCGCCAAGCCCGGTTCGGTGACCCCGCACAAGAAGTTCCAGTGCGAGATCTACGTCCTGTCCAAGGACGAAGGCGGCCGTCACACCCCGTTCTTCTCGAACTACCGCCCGCAGTTCTACTTCCGCACGACGGACGTGACCGGTTCGATCAAGCTCCCCGACGGTGTGGAGATGGTCATGCCCGGTGACAACGTCACGCTCGAGGTCGAGCTGATCACCCCGATCGCGATGGAGAAGACCATGCGCTTCGCCATCCGTGAGGGCGGTCGCACCGTCGGTGCCGGCCGGGTCGCCGAAATCCTTGACTAATCCTCCGACGGGACGTCAAGTTGCCGGTCCGCCGGCAAACGGCCCTTTTCCGGGGCACCTTGGGATTTCGTTCCCGGGGTGCCCCGCCATCGCCTCAAATCAGGGTAAAACGGCAGTAGCTCAATTGGTAGAGCATCGGTCTCCAAAACCGAGGGTTGCGGGTTCGAGTCCCTCCTGCCGTGCCATCCCTTCCGTCCACCGCCACCGTCTCTAGAATCACATGTTCGCGAAAGTCTCCCGCTTCATCGGTGAGGTCAAAGGCGAGCTCCGCAAGGCCAACTGGCCCTGGGAGTCCGACCCGAAGATCAAAGGATTCCGGAAATACAAGGAACTCGTCGATTCCACCGTCGTGGTTCTGATCGCCACCGTGCTTCTCGCCGGTTTCGTGGCGCTGTGGGACATCGTTCACGCCCAGGTCATCTTCTTCCTCACTCGCCTCGGAAGCTGAGCTTCCTCCCTGTCATGCCTGTCATTCCTCCACCCGAAAAGCAGTGGTACGTCGTCCACGTTCTCTCCGGCCAGGAGCAGAAGGTGCGCAACCGCATCCTCCGCGAGGCCGAAGCCGAGGAACTCGGCGACTGCATCTTCGAGGTGCTGGTGCCGATGGAGATGGTCTCGGAGATTCGGGCCGGCAAGAAGACCGAAACGAAGAAGAAGTTCTTCCCGGGCTACATCATCGTCAACATGAACCTCCTCACGGAGGACAACCAGCTCGTCGAGAAGACCTGGTACTTCATCAAGGAGATGGAAGGCGTGATCGGCTTCGCGGGCACCAAGGATCGTCCGATCCCGATGCGCCAGCGTGAGGTCGACGCCATGCTTTCCCAGATCAAGGAACGCGAGGAGAGCGCCCGCCCGGCGATCAGCTTCGAGGTCGGCGACACCGTCAAGGTGGCCGACGGCCCCTTCCAGAGCCAGAACGGCGTGGTCGAGGAGATCGATCCCGAGAAGGGCAAGCTCCGCGTCTCCGTCACCATCTTCGGCCGCGCGACGCCGGTCGAACTCGAATACTGGCAGGTCGAGCGCGACTGAGCCCGTTTCAGCTTTTCAGCATCTCAGTATCCCAGCTTTTACCCACTAGATCCATGGCCAAGGAAATCACCAATGTCATCAAGCTCCAGATCCCGGCTGGAGGCGCCAACCCGTCCCCGCCCGTCGGTCCGGCCCTCGGTCAGGCCGGGGTGAACATCATGGGCTTCTGCAAGGAGTTCAACGCCGCCACCCAGGCCCAGCAGGGCGAGGTGCTGCCCTGCATCATCACCGTCTTCAAGGACAAGAGCTTCACCTTCATCACCAAGAAGCCGCCGGCAGCGAACCTTCTCAAGAAGGCCGCCGGCATCGCTTCGGGATCCGGCGAGCCGAACAAGTCCAAGGTCGGCAAGATCACCAAGGCCAAGCTCATGGAGGTCGTCGAGATCAAGATGGACGACCTCAACACCCGCGACCCCGAGGCCGCTGCCCGCATCCTGGCCGGCACCGCCCGTCAGATGGGTCTCGAGATCGAGGGAATGTGACCTTTCGTGGTCCGGCGTCATCCGCCGGGCCGTCCGAAACCGCAGGAGGGCCCCGACCCGTCGGGGTTCGATCGCACTGCAAACCAACAACATGGCTAAAACACACAGCAAACGCTACCAGAAGGCCGCCGCCCTCGTGGAGGACGGCAAGACCTACGGTCTGGCCGAAGCGGTCGGCACGGTGAAGAAATTCCCGGCGCCGAAGTTCGACCCGACCGTCACCGTTTCCTTCCACCTCGGAGTGGACCCCCGCAAGAGTGACCAGATGGTCCGCGGCTCGGTTTCGCTGCCGCACGGCACCGGCAAGAACGTCCGGGTCGCCGTCTTCGCCGCCGGCGCCGCCGCCGATGCCGCCAAGGAGGCGGGCGCGGAGCACGTCGGCTTCGAGGAGCTGATCAAGCAGGTCCAGGAAGGCTTCACCGATTTCGACGTCGCCATCGCCACGCCCGAGGCGATGACCGAGGTCCGCAAGATCGCCCGGGTGCTCGGTCCCCGCGGCCTCATGCCCAACCCGAAGACCGGCACCGTGACCGACGACACCGCCAAGGCGGTCAACGAGGTCAAGGCCGGCCGCATCGACTACAAGCTCGACAAGAACGGCAACATCGCCGGTGCCATCGGCCGTGCCTCCTTCGACGAGGCCGCCCTGGTCGAGAATGCCCAGGCCTTCATCGACAGCGTCGTCAAGGCCAAGCCGGCCTCGGCCAAGGGCAACTACATCCGCAACGTCACCGTCGCCGCGGCCATGTGCCCGGGCGTGCCGTTGGAGTCCACCCTCTACGCCACCATCTGATCCATCACCGCCATGAATCCCGACAAGAAGATCATCATCGACGAACTGCTCGAGCGGGTGAACACCTCGCCCTTCGTGCTGGTGGTGGAATACACCGGCATGACGGTGCCCCAGTTCTCGGAGCTCCGGAACCGCCTGGCCGACGCCGGCGCCGAGTGCCACGTCGCCAAGAACACCTACATGAAGAAGGCCTTCGCCGAGGCCGGCCTGCCGGACACCGGCGACGCGCTGGTTGGCCAGACCGCCTTCGTGACCGGTGAATCCGACGTCGCCGCCGCCGCCAAGGTGCTCAAGTCCTTCGAGAAGGAGTTCCAGAAGCCGGCGATCAAGCTCGGCGTGCTCGACGGGGACATCCTCGACGAGAACCAGGTCAAGGCGATCGCCGAACTTCCGGCGCGCGAGGTCCTGCTGGCGACCCTGCTTTCGACGATCAACGCCCCGGCCTCCCAGCTGGTGCGCACCCTCAACGAGCCGGCGTCCTCGCTGGCCCGCGTCATCCAGGCGAAATTCAACCCCGAAGGCTGAATCGAAACAATCTGAACGGACGGTGCCGCCTCTCCGGGTGGCGCCCGAACTCATAAATGGTTCCTCGTCGTCCCGCGGCCGTGGGATGAAAGGGTGGGAGGCTTCCCGCCGCGACGATACCGCACAGGAGAAAAACAATGGCTGATATTGCTGCAATTGCTGAAGAACTCGGAAAGCTTACCGTTCTGGAAGCTGCCGAACTCGTGAAGAAACTGGAAGAGGAGTGGGGCGTTTCCGCCGCTGCTCCGGTGGCCGCCGTCGCCGCTCCCGCCGCTGGTGGGGACGCAGGTGGTGCCGCTGAAGAAAAGACCGACTTCGACGTCGTGCTGGCCGAAGCCGGCGGCAACAAGATTGCCGTCATTAAGGCCGTCCGCGAGGTTGTGCCCGGTCTGGGTCTCGCCGACGCCAAGAAGATGGTCGAAAGCGCTCCCGCCACCCTCGTCGAAGGCGCCGCCAAGGACGCCGCCGAAGAGGCCAAGAAGAAGCTCGAGGAGGCTGGCGCCAAGGTCGAGCTCAAGTAAGACCACACGGTTTTGCGGTTCCGGGGGCGCTGTTCGCAGCGCCCCCGGAATCCATGCCGGCACCGACGAAAGCGCTCGATCCGACCGAACGTTTCCGCCGATTCCGGAAGTCCGCTCCAGAACCTGAAACTCTCTCCGCCCGGCCGTGAATACGGCTCGGGCTCAATCCGCACTCCGCACCAACCAGCACATCATGGCCCAACGTCTTCAATTCGGGAAAATCGAGGAAGTGATCGATGCTCCGAACCTCATCGAGGTCCAGAGCCGCTCCTACGAGGATTTCCTCCAACAGGACCTCACGCCCGGCGACCGCTCGGACGCCGGCCTCCAGGCGGTCTTCCGCGAGGTCTTCCCGATCAAGAGCTACGACGAAGCGATCGAGCTCGACTTCGTCAGCTACGACATCGAGGAGCCGAAGATCACCTCGCTCGAAGCCCTGCGCCAGGGGGAGAGCTTCTCGGCCGCCCTCTACGTCACCTTCAAGCTCAAGGACGAAACCGGGATCAAGAAAGAGCGCGTCTACATGGGCGAGCTGCCGATGATGACCCGTCGCGGCACCTTCATCATCAACGGTGCCGAGCGCGTGATCGTCTCGCAGCTCCACCGCTCGCCGGGGATCTGCTTCGAGACCTCGCAGCACCTCAACGGCAAGACTCTCCACAGCTTCCGCATCATCCCCGACCGCGGTTCGTGGCTCGAGGTGCAGTTCGACACCAACGACCTGCTCTACGTCTACCTCGACCGCCGTCGTCGTCGTCGCAAGTTCCTCGCGACCACCTTCCTGCGCGCCCTCGGATTCCCGACCGACCGCGACATCGTCACCCACTTCTACAACATCCAGAAGCTGAAGCTGAAGGAGGAGATGGACGAGCAGGAGCTCGGCCACATGGTGCCCTTCGAGGACATCCTCGACGGCGAGGTGATCGTCGCCCGCGCCTACGAGCCGCTCACCATCGGTGTCATCAAGCAGCTGCTCGCCCTCGGCAACAAGCAGATCGAGGTGATCGACGGCCGCGAGGATGAAATCCTGCTCAAGTCGCTGCGCAAGGACCCCGCGCACGACGAGGAAAGCGCGCTCAAGGACATCTACCGCAAGCTGCGCCCCGGCGATCCGCCGACTGCCGCGAACGCCCGTGCGCTGCTGAAGCGTCTGTTCTTCGATCCGAAGAAATACGACCTGACCCGCGTCGGCCGCTACAAGATCAACAGCAAGCTCGAGATCAACGTCGACGCCGACGAGCGCATCATGGTCTCCGAGGACTTCCTCGCCGCGACCAAGTACCTGCTTCGCCTGAAGAAGGGCGAGGGCGTGATCGACGACATCGACCACCTCGGATCGCGCCGCGTGCGCGCCGTCGGTGAGCTCCTCGCCAACCAGTGCCGCGTGGGCCTCGCCCGCACCGAGCGCCTGGTGAAGGAGCGCATGACCCTCTTCGACGTGAACATCGAGGGCATGACCCCTCAGAAGCTGATCAACCCGAAGGCCCTCTCGGCCGTCGTGCGCGACTTCTTCGGCCGGTCCCAGCTCTCGCAGTTCATGGACCAGACCAACCCGCTGGCCGAGCTGACGCACAAGCGCCGCCTTTCGGCCCTCGGCCCGGGTGGCCTGAACCGCGACCGTGCCGGCTTCGAGGTCCGCGACGTCCATCCGTCCCACTACGGACGGATCTGCCCGATCGAAACCCCGGAAGGTCCGAACATCGGCCTCATCAACTCGATGTGCACCTACGCGCGCATCAACGAGTTCGGCTTCATCGAGACCCCCTACCGCCGGGTCAAGAAGGGCAAGGTCAGCAACGAGATCGAATACCTCACCGCCGACCAGGAGGAGAAGTTCCTCATCGCCCAGGCCAACAACCCGATCGACAAGACCGGCAAGTTCCTCAACGAGAACGTCACCGCCCGTGAGGCGGGGGGCGAGTTCATCGAGGTCGACCCGACCGCGGTCGACTACATGGACGTCTCGCCGAAGCAGCTCGTTTCGGTGGCCGCCGGCCTGATTCCCTTCCTCGAGCACGACGACGCCAACCGCGCGCTCATGGGCTCGAACATGCAGCGCCAGGGGGTGCCGCTCCTCGTTTCCGAGTCGCCGCTGGTCGGCACCGGCCTCGAGGGCAAGACCGCCCGCGACTCGCGCTCGGTGGTCGTTTCCGAGGCCGACGGCATCGTCGCCGCCGCCACCGCGGAGATCGTCATCACGACCGAGGACGGCTCGCTGCCCGTCGCCGACGAGAAGTTCCTCTCCGACCCCGAGTCGGTGAAGACCAACGTCAAGAAGGGCATCTTCGCCTACCCGCTGCGCAAGTTCATGCGCTCGAACGCCGGCACCTGCATCAACCAGAAGCCGATCGTCGCCAAGGGCCAGAAGATCAAGAAGGGCGACGTGCTCGCCGACGGCCCCAACACCGAGCAGGGCGAGCTGGCGCTCGGCCGCAACGTGCTGGTCGCCTTCATGCCGTGGAACGGCTACAACTTCGAGGACGCCATCGTGATCTCGGAGCGCGTGGTGAAGGAGGATGTCTACACCTCCATCCACATCTCCGAGTTCGAGGTCGCCGCGCGCGACACCAAGCTCGGCCCGGAGGAGATCACCCGCGACATTCCGAACGTCGGTGAGGAGGCCCTCAAGAACCTCGACCACGACGGCATCGTCCGCATCGGCGCCGAGGTGAAGCCCGGCGACATCCTGATCGGCAAGATCACGCCGAAGTCGGAGACCGAACTCGCCCCCGAGGAGCGCCTTCTGCGCGCGATCTTCGGTGAGAAGGCCGCCGACGTGAAGGACACCTCGCTGCGCGTGCCTTCGGGCTGCACCGGCATCGTCCAGGACATCCGCGTGTCGCAGAGCGGCATGCCGCGCAAGAAGGCCGAGAAGATCGATCCCGCGGAGCTCAAGAAGCAGCTCAAGAAGATCAACGACGAGCACAAGAAGAAGTCGGACAAGCTGACCGACGACCTCACCGAGAAGCTCTCCGACATCCTGCTCGGCGAGAAGATCCCGCTCGACGTGGTCAACGCCCAGACCGGCGAGATCATCATCCCGGCCAACCGCAAGATCACCAAGACGCTGCTGCGCAAGCTGGCCAGCGTGCACGACCACATCGAGATCGACCCCTCGCCGATCCGCAACAAGATCCTCGAGATCGTCGGTTCCTTCGAGGGCCGCTTCAACGAGCTCGACAACGAGCGCGAGCGCAAGCTCGACCAGCTCGAGTCCGGCGACGAGGTCGACCCGGGCGTGATCAAGGAGGTGAAGGTCTTCGTCGCCGCCAAGCGCAAGCTTTCGGTGGGTGACAAGATGGCCGGCCGCCACGGCAACAAGGGCGTGGTCGCCACCATCGTGCCCGAGGAGGACATGCCTTTCCTCGACGACGGCACCCCGGTCGACATCTGCCTCAACCCGCTCGGCGTGCCCTCGCGGATGAACGTCGGTCAGGTCCTCGAGACCCACCTCGGCGTCGCCGCCAAGGCGCTCGGCTTCAAGGTCGCCACCCCGATTTTCGACGGCATCCCGGAAGCCAAGATCTGGGAGTTCATGTCCGAGGCCAAGAAGGTCGACGGGGTGAACGTGATCGGCGACGGCGGCGAGAAGTCGCGCGCCCGGAAGAAGTCCGAGCCCGAGCAACCCGGATTCACCTGGATCGGTGACAACAAGGATGGAAGCGTCGGCGGCAAGTCGACCCTCTACGACGGTCGCACCGGCGAGGCCTTCCACCAGCCGGTCGTGGTCGGATACATCTACATGCTGAAGCTCGGCCACCTCGTGGCCGACAAGATCCACGCCCGCGCGGTCGGTCCCTACTCACTCGTCACGCAGCAACCCCTGGGCGGCAAGGCCCAGTACGGTGGCCAGCGTTTCGGGGAAATGGAGGTCTGGGCGCTCGAAGCCTACGGCGCCGCCTACACCCTGCAGGAGCTCCTCACGGTGAAGTCGGACGACGTCCAGGGCCGGACCCGGATCTACGAAGCCATCGTCAAGGGGGACAACAACCTGGAGGCCGGCACGCCCGAGTCCTTCAACGTCCTCATCAAGGAAATGCAGTCGCTCGGACTCGACGTCCGCCCCGGCAAGCTCGGCTCCGAACTCGGTGCCGTCCCGGCCGACGGCGACGACTTCGACCTCGACGACCTCACCCTCTAATCGCCCGCCACTCCGAGACCCAACTTACAAGATTCCCATATCATGAGCGTTGATACCAACCTCCGCGAACTTTTCGGGGTCGACGACAAGCCGGACACCTTTGACCAGGTGTCGATCACGGTTTCGTCGCCCGATGTCATCCGGTCCTGGTCGAAGGGCGAGGTGAAGAACCCCGAGACGATCAACTACCGGACCTTCAAGCCCGAGAAGGGCGGTCTTTTCTGCGAGCGCATCTTCGGTCCCACCCGTGACTGGGAGTGCGCCTGCGGCAAGTACAAGCGCATCAAGCACAAGGGCGTCGTCTGCGACCGCTGCGGCGTCGAGGTCACCCTGAGCCGCGTGCGCCGCGAGCGCATGGGCCACATCGAACTGGCCGTGCCCGTCTCGCACATCTGGTTCTACAAGTGCATGCCTTCGCGCATCGGCCTGGTGCTCGACATCAGCGCCCGCCAGCTCGAGCGCGTCATCTACTACGAGGACTACATCGTCACCGAGCCGGGCAACACCCCGCTGGAGCGTGGGCAGCTTCTCACCGAGGCCGAGCTCCGCGAGGCCGAGGACACCTATGGCGAGGAGACCTTCCGCGCCGGCATGGGTGCCGAGGCGCTCCAGGACCTGCTCGGTCAGGTCGACCTGATCGAGCTGCAGAAGCAGCTTGAGGAGGAACTCGAGGCCACCCGCTCGAAGCAGAACAAGAAGAAGCTCAGCAAGCGCCTCAAGATCGCGCAGGGCTTCGCCGGTTCGAAGTCGCGTCCGGAGTGGATGATCATGACGGTGCTGCCGGTGATCCCGCCGGATCTGCGCCCGCTGGTGCCGCTCGAGGGCGGTCGTTTCGCGACCTCCGACCTCAACGACCTCTACCGCCGGGTCATCAACCGGAACAACCGACTCAAGAACCTCCTCCAGCTCAAGACGCCGGAGGTCATCATCCGCAACGAGAAGCGGATGCTGCAGGAGGCCGTCGACGCCCTGTTCGACAACGGCCGCCACGGCCGTGCGGTGACCGGAGCCGGCAACCGCCCGCTGAAGTCGCTCTCCGACATGCTCAAGGGCAAGGGCGGACGCTTCCGTCAGAACCTTCTCGGCAAGCGTGTCGACTACTCGGGTCGTTCGGTGATCGTCATCGGTCCCGACCTCAAGCTCAACCAGTGCGGTCTTCCCAAGAAGATGGCCCTGACGCTGTTCGAACCCTTCATCATCCGCCGCCTCAAGGAACTCGGCTACTGCCACACGGTCCGCTCGGCGAAGAAGATGATCGACCGCAAGACCACCGAGGTGTGGGACATCCTCGCCGAGGTGACCAAGGGCCACCCGGTGATGCTCAACCGTGCGCCCACGCTGCACCGCCTCTCGATCCAGGCCTTCGAGCCGAAGCTGATCGAGGGTTCGGCGATCCGCGTCCACCCGCTCGTCTGCACCGCCTACAACGCGGACTTCGACGGTGACCAGATGGCCGTGCACGTGCCGCTTTCGGTCGAGGCCCAGATGGAGGCGCGCCAGCTGATGCTCGCGCCGAACAACATCTTCTCGCCGGCCTCGGGACGCCCGATCACGACGCCTTCGCAGGACATCATTCTCGGTTCCTACTACCTGACCTGGGCGCCGCTGCGCACCCAGAAGGAGAAGGAGAGCGGGGATCACCTGCCGCTGTTCGAGAACTCGTCCGAAGTCGAGTACGGGATCGCCTCCCGCGGCAAGGACGGCAAGAGCAAGCTCGGCTACCACAAGTGGATCCGCCTCCGCAACCCGGACTACGGCAAGGACACCGTGTTCGGCGACAAGGAGAGCAAGATCATCGAGACCACCCCCGGTCGCGTCCGCTTCAACGAGATCTGGCCCGAAGGGCTCGGCTTCATCAACATGAACGTCGGCAAGAAGCAGATGGGCGACGTGATCTGGCGCTGCTACCAGGTCGCGGGTCAGGCCAAGACGGTCGAGACCCTCGACGAGCTCAAGGGGCTCGGCTTCAAGGAGGCCAGCCGCTCGGGCACTTCGATCGGGATCATCGACATGGTCATTCCCGAGGAGAAGCCGAAGGTCATCGCCGACGCCTACACGCAGGTTGAAAAGGTCACCAAGCAGTACCGCAACGGTGTCATCACCGACGGTGAGCGCTACCAGAAGGTCGTCGACATCTGGACCCAGGCCACCGACACGATCGCCTCGGCGCTCTACCGCAAGCTCGAGCACAACGACGGCAAGGGCATCAGCCCGCTGTTCATGATGGTCGATTCCGGTGCCCGGGGCAACAAGTCGCAGATCAAGCAGCTCTCCGGCATGCGTGGCCTGATGGCCAAGCCGTCCGGCGAGATCATCGAGCGCCCGATCACCTCCAACTTCCGCGAGGGTCTGTCGGTGCTCGAGTACTTCATCTCGACCCACGGGGCCCGGAAAGGCCTGGCCGACACCGCGCTCAAGACCGCGGACTCCGGTTACATGACCCGCAAGCTCGTCGACGTCGCTCAGGACGTGATCGTCACGCAGCACGACTGTGAAACGGTCAACGGCATCCTCGTGCAGCCGATCTACGACGGCGACGAGGAGGCGGCCTCGCTGGCCACCCGGATCTACGGCCGCGTCTCGTGCGAGACGGTCAAGGACCCGGTCACCGAGGAGGTGATCGTCAAGGTCGACGACCTGATCGACGAGAAGAAGGCGGCGGCGATCGAGCGCATCGGTTACGAGAAGCTCAAGATCCGTTCGGTGCTCACCTGTGAGTCCGAGCGCGGCTGCTGCGCGAAGTGCTACGGCCTCAACCTCGCCACCGGCAAGGAGGTCAAGATCGGCGAAGCCGTCGGCATCATCGCCGCCCAGTCGATCGGCGAGCCCGGCACGCAGCTCACCATGCGGACCTTCCACGTCGGCGGTGTGGCGACCTCGGCCTTCAAGCAGCCGATCATCAACGCCCGCCACACCGGCCAGGTGATCTACAAGGATCTCCGCGTGGTCGAGTCGGTCGACGGCAAGTGGGTTGTTCTCAACAAGAACGGTTCGCTGTCGGTCCGCGACAAGGACGGCCTCGAGCTGGAAAGCCACAACATCGTCATCGGCTCCGAGATCGAGATCAAGGACGGCGACGACGTGAAGAAGGGCGCGACGATCGCGACCTGGGATCCCTACAACGTGCCGATCATCACCGAGAAGGCCGGCAAGGTGGAGTTCCGCGACATGATCTCGGGCATCACCGTCCAGTCGGAGACCGACAAGGAAACCGGCAAGAAGGGCATGGTCGTGACCGAGCACAAGGAGGATCTCCACCCGCAGGTGGTCATCGTTGACGCGAAGTCCGGCGACGTGCTCGCGAGCTACTCGATTCCGGTCGGCGCCCACCTTTCGGTGAAAGAGGGCTCGAAGGTCGGCGGCGGCACGCAGCTTGCCAAGACGCCGCGGAAGGTGGCCCGGACCAAGGACATCACCGGCGGTCTGCCGCGGGTGGCGGAGCTTTTCGAAGCCCGCAAGCCCAAGGATGCCTGCGTGATCGCGAAGATCGACGGCGAGATCTCCTTCGGGGGCACGGTGCGCGGCAAGAAGAAGGTCATCGCGACTGACCCGGAGAGCGGCGAGAGCGTCGATCACCTGGTGCCGATGGGCCGCCACATCATCGTGACCGAGGGCGACCTCGTGAAACGCGGCGACCAGATCACCGAAGGTCCGGTTTCGCCGGAAGACCTGCTCGAGGCCTGCGGCGCGCAGGAACTCCAGGAGCACCTCGTCAACGAGGTCCAGTCGGTCTATCGGGTGCAGGGCGTTGAGATCAACGACAAGCACATCGAGATCATCATCCGCCAGATGCTGCGCAAGGTGAAGATCACCGACCCGGGCGACGCCGACCAGTTCCTCTGGGGCGACCAGGTCGACCGCACGACCTTCAACCAGGTCAACGAGGAGATCGTCGCCAACGGCGGCAAGCCGGCGGAGGCCGAACCGGTGCTGCTCGGCATCACCAAGGCCTCGCTCGAGACCGACTCGTTCATCTCGGCGGCGTCCTTCCAGGACACCACCCGGGTGCTCACCGAGGCGGCCACGCTCGGCAAGATCGACTACCTCAGCGGCTTCAAGGAGAACGTGATCATGGGTCACCTGATCCCGGCCGGCACCGGCTTCGATCGCCACCGCGAAAGCGAGATCGAGTTCACCGTCGAGGAGCCCGAGCCGATCGTCGAGGAGACGCCCGAGGTCGAAGGCGAGGAGGCACCCGCTTCCAGCGACGCCGAGACGGCCTGATCCGCTTCCCGATCCATTCCAAGCCCGGCACTGCCTCGAGCGGTGCCGGGCTTTTTTCATGTCCGGACGCGGTAACAACTCCCGGCTTTCCGCGAATGCTCCCGATGCTATAGCTCGATCCTGACGATGAACGACGACCGCCTATTCCTGACGACTCGCTGGTCGCTGGTGGCCGGAGCGGCCGCGCAGGCCGAGGAATCGCTGGAAGCGTTGTGTCGCCAGTACTGGCAGCCGGTCTATGCGGTGGTGCGGCGGGCGGGGCACGATGTCGAGTCGTCCAAGGACCTCACCCAGGGGTTCTTCGAGCTGCTCCTGCGCAAGGACTCCTTCGCACGGGCGGACCGGGAGCGCGGGCGCTTCCGGACGTTTCTGGTGACGGCGCTCAAGCGCTACCTCGTCAGTGAGTGGCGTCGAGAGCATGCGGCCCGACGGGGTGGCTTCGCCGAACGGGTGCCGCTCGATCCCGAGCTTGCGGAGCGGATTGATCTCGGCGCGGCGGAGGCTTCCCCGGATGAGTTGTTCGACCGCCGGTGGGCGCTGGTGCTGCTCGACTCGGCCTTGCAGCGCCTCAGGACCGAGGTGGGCGGGGATTTTGAGGTTCTGAAGGACTGTCTCACGGCCGGTCGGGGTGAGATCGATTATACGGGCCTGGCGCAGACCCTCGGCTGTCGCGAGGGGGCGGCGCGGGTGGCGGTGCACCGCTTGCGCAAGCGCTACCGGGTTATGATCCGGGCGGAGGTCGCCCGCACCGTGAGGGATGAAGGGGAGGTCGACCAGGAGATGCGGGTGCTGATGGAGGCCCTCGGGTAACAACATGGCGAGAATCGCGAATCAACGGTCATGAGCGAACCGAGGACCTGTCAGCGTTGTGGTGCCGACCTTTCGGAGGTGATGACGGGAGGACTGTGCCCGCGCTGCCTGATGGCGATGAATTTTGAGTCGAGGACGATGCCGGACGGGGAAGAGTCGCCGCAGGATCTACCTCCAGAGCCGGAGGAAATCGCGGACCGCTTCCCGCAGTTTGAGGTCATCGAGTGCCTCGGCCGGGGCGGGATGGGGGTCGTCTACAAGGCGCGGCAGAAGTCGCTCGACCGCTGGGTGGCGATCAAGGTTCTGGCGCCGGAGAGGGTTCATGAGGAGGGATTCTCGGAGCGCTTCGGGCGTGAGGCGAAGACGCTGGCCAGGATGAGCCACCCGAACATCGTCACGGTCTTTGACCACGGTGAGGCGGACGGGCTCTTCTACATCGTCATGGAGTATGTCGACGGGGTGAACCTGCGCGACCTGCTGCGGGAGGGGAAGATGGCGCCCGAGCAGGCGCTGACCATCGTGCCGCCGATCTGCGAGGCGCTCGAATACGCCCACGGCAAGGGCGTAGTGCACCGCGACATCAAACCGGAGAACCTGCTGCTGGACCGCGACGGACGGATCAAGATCGCCGACTTCGGCATCGCGTCGCTGGTGGGCGCCCGTGGCGAAAAATCGGGCACGCCCCCCTACATGGCCCCGGAGCAGGAGAAGGGGGGCGTCGATCGCCGGGCCGATATCTACGCTTTGGGCGTGGTGCTCTACGAGATGCTTACCGGCGAGCGTCCGACCCGCGACCTCGTGGCGCCGTCGAGCAAGGTCGCGGTCGATGGGAGAATCGACGAGATGGTGCTGCGTGCGCTGGAGGAGGAGCCCGCGCGCCGCTACCAGACGGCGGAAGAGTTTCGAAGCGTGGTGGCGACGATTCAGGCACCGTCGGCGGAGCCGGCGTCTCCGGCCTCCGCTCGTCCCCGCGGCATGTTCCGGCGATTCTGGTGGATCCTGTTGGGCGCCACCTTGCTCGGGCCGTTGCTCGGCATCATGGCGGGCATGGCTTGGAGCTACATCACGCCCAAACGCTACGAAGCCAGCGCGATGGTGCAGGTGTCCTCAGCCTCCGCCGTCACGATGCCCCAGACCTTTTACCCGACGACCTTCGAGGCCATCCGTGCTCGGAAGACCTTGGAACCGGTGATGGAAGAACTGGATCTGGCCCGACGCTGGGATCTGCCGTCAGAGGAAGTGATGGTCCGGTTGGAAAAGATGATCGAGACGCGGCATCTCCGTGGGACGGATTTGATCGAGATTCGTGTTCGCGATAGGGATGCCGAGGGAGCCGCCGACATCGCCAACGGGGTGGTGAAGGCCTTTTCCACCCGCTCGGAGCCGCTGGGGGTAAGGGTCACGCAGCACCAGGTGGCGACAGCGCCGAGGAAGCCGGTTTCCCCGAATCTCGCGCTGGCCCTGCTGATGGGAGCGGCAGCGGGGTTGCTGCTGGCACCGCTCGCGGGGTTGGTGTTGGTGGCGGTTCTGCACCGGGTGTTTCCCGTGAGGACGGCCGGGATCAGCAGGCCCGTGTCCGGGGCCACATCCCGCTGGGCGCTGGGACTCATGACAGGAGTTCTGCTGGGGATACCGCTGCTTCTCGCCCTTGTGCCGGGGGGACGGCACGAGTGGGTGCTGTTGTTCGGAGGGCTGTGTTCGGTGGGGTCCTTGGGCTGCGCCATCGCCTCGTGGCGCACGCGGATGGGGCGTGCGGTGGGGATCATCTGGATCGTGATCGTAGTGGTGTGCCTCGCCCTCGCAGGAGGATACTTTGCCCTGCTGCGTGGAGAGGAGACAACCGCGCGGGAGAGACACAAGCGGATGGCGGACGAGGCCAGGGCGCTCCAGGCGGAGGAAGCCAGGCGTGCCGGGCGAGAGGCTTTCGTCGGCCGTTGGAAATGGGAGGAGGAAGGCGGCGGTGACGTGGTCTGGCTGCTGGTGCCCGCCTTCGACGAGGCGGTGGTGGTCGGCAGCGATCACGAGGGGGAGATGCAATTCCGCTACGAACCCGGGTGGAAGCTCGAAGGGGAAACGGTGGTGTTTCACGAGTCCGGCAAGGAGAACCGGGGAGAGGTGAGTGAGGATGGCCGGGAGCTCCGGTTCACGAGGGCCGACGAGGAGGTGGTGGTCTTCCGCAAGACCACGGATGCTCCCGACGGGATCGACCCCGACCTCGTGGCCATCGAGGATCTGGCGGTTCGGATGATCGCGGCGATCCGGGAGGCGGATGAGGACGGTCTGAAGTCGCTGGCGGTGGACCGGACGCCGGGATGGCGCGGCGCGCTCCCGGCCTTCGCCGGGGAACTGCGGGAACGCCACCGTCACCTCACCGGCTCGGAGGCTTTCGGGCTTTGGCCGACCGAGGTGCTGGTTCAGGGCGACTACGGTCTGGCCCGCTGCACCGGTTCGGCGGAGCTTCAGGGGAAGTGCGTCGTGCTGTCGTTCGTGAAGACCGACGAGGGCTGGAGGAACTGCCTGGTGCGGAGCGGCACCGACGACATCCCGCTTCGCGGCTATCTGGCGGAGCTTGAAAAAGTGAGGTGAGCACCGGGGCGGTCCGTGCGTGGACGCCCCCTATCGACTTCGCTGCATCATCCAGGCGTAGACGGCGGGGTTGTCGTAGGTCTGCGTCCAACTGTCGTGGCCGACGCCCTCGTAGTAGGTGGCGTGAAGATCCTTCGCCCCGGCGTCCCGCAGGGCTTTCTCCATCTCGCGCGTGTTGGCGACGGGGACGACCTCGTCGGCCTCGCCGTGGAAGGCCCAGATCGGCATGTCCTTGAAGGCTTCCACCTTCTCGGGATCACCCCCGCCGCAGACGGGCACGGCCGAGGCAAACAGACCGGGCTCCTTGGCGAGGATGGCCCAGGTGGCGAAGCCGCCCATGCTGAGTCCGGTGAGGTGGACCCGCTTGGGGTCGATGTCGTGTTCGCGGATGACCTTCCGGGTCAGGGCGATCACGAGGTCCGGATTCCACCACACGCCTTCGGGACACTGCGGCGCGACCAGGACGAAGGGCAGGCCGTCGCCGTCCATGAAGCGGGCCGGCGGACCGTGCTCCTTGACCTTGGAAAGGTCGTCGCCCCGCTCCCCGGAACCATGAAGAAACAGAACCAGCGGGCGTGGCTGATCGGGCGGCATCAGCGCCGGCGAGGGTTCAAAGAGGAGATAGGAGAGGCCCTTGTCCGGCGAGGACTCGAACCGGTGTCGGGATTCCGTCGGGTCGGCGAGAAGGGGAAGCGTCATCAGGAGGGCGAGGCAGGGGGCTTTCATCGAAAGCATTCCCGCACGGGCGGCGAGCGATGGCAAGCGGGCGCAAAGGAGGAAATTGACCCTTGCCGATATTCAGGATAAACGAAGCTCCATGGGGGAGACAAAGGACGAATGGTGGGTTTCCCGGGGCGGTCAGCGCTTCGGGCCCGTGGACTTCGCCACCTTGGTGGAGTCGGCCCAGGCGGGCCGTCTGGAACCACGGTCCGATCTGGTGATCGGTGGGGATCTCGAGGACTGGGTGCCGGCGGGGGAGGTCGATGGGATTTTCGAGCGGAGCGAGCCGGAGGTGGGGGACGAGGAAACCGCCGGCCACAAGCCGCCGAACGACTCGATGGCCGACAGCGGCAGCTATGATTTCGGAGAGAAGCAGACGCAGCTCAAGCTCCCGGGGGCACCCCGCCTCGGCTACATCCTCGGGGTCACGGTGCTGCCGACCATCCTGATCATCGGCCTCGGCAAGATCCTGCCGCAGTTGCAGTCCTTCGCGGGGCCCGACATCGGGCGTTTCGTCCCCTTGGTCGTGTTCGTGATTCCGACCTCCCTGGTGCTCGCCATCACGGTGAAGCGTTTCCAGAACCTCGGGATGAACGGCTGGTGGATTCTCGGCTTGCTGGTTCCGCTGCTCAACTGGTGGTTGAACTACCGGCTCATCGCCTGTCCGCCGGGCTACGTATTCACCAAGAAACTCGACGTCTGGGGGTGGATCCTCGCGGTGCTGTACTGGCTGAGCATCATCGGCTCGATCGTGGCGGCCGTCCTTTTCGGAGCGGTGGCGATCAAGCAGTTGGTCGAATCCGGGGAGTGGCAGCAGATCAAGAACCAGATCGAGATCATGAGATCGGAAGCGCCACCGGCGCAATGAGGTTGCCGCCCGGCGTCGCGCCGGGGAGAGTCGCGGCGTGCGAACGGTCGACATCACCCTGCCGCTGGCCGCTTCGGAGGATCCCGAAGCGTGGAGGCGGGCGGCTGCCAGGCGGCTGAAGGTGCCGCCGCGCCGGATCGCCGACATGCGGCTGGTGAAGCATTCGATCGACGCGCGGCGGCGTCCGGTGAAAGTGCAGCTCCGCCTCGAGGTGGGTCTCGACGAGCCCCTGCCCGAAGCGGTGGCGGCGACGTGGCAGGCCCCGCCGCTGGCGGCGGGCGCGAGGCGGGTCGTCATCGTCGGCTGCGGCCCGGCGGGGATGTTCGCGGCACTGCGCTGCCTCGAACTCGGGATGAAGCCGATCGTGCTCGAGCGCGGCAAGGACGCCAGCGCGCGGCGTTTCGACCTCGCGCCCATCCTGCGGCAGGGCCGGGTGATCGAGGACTCGAACTACTGCTTCGGGGAAGGAGGCGCGGGTACCTTCTCCGACGGCAAGCTCTACACCCGGGCCACCAAAAGGGGGCCGGTCCGCAGTATCTACGAGACCCTCGTCACCCATGGGGCGCCGGAACGGATCCTTGTGGACGCGCACCCGCACATCGGTTCGAACCTGCTGCCGAAGGTGGTGATGGCGATGCGGCGCTCGATTCTCGAGTCGGGCGGCGAGGTGCATTTCGGCGCGAAGATGGCGGGCCTGCTTCGGGGTGGGGCCGGCATGGCCGGCGTGGTGCTGGCGGATGGCCGTGAGATCGAAGGGGAGGCGGTGATCCTCGCCACCGGCCACAGCGCGCGGGACATCTACGGCTTGCTCGCGGCGGAAGGGGTGCGGATGGAAGCGAAGCCCTTCGCGGTCGGGGTGCGCATCGAGCATCCGCAGCCGTTCATCGACGCCTGCCAGTATCACCTCCGGGGTGACGAACGGCGACCGGATCTTCTGCCGGCCGCACGCTACTCGTTGGCGACGAAGATCGACGGCCGCGGGGTCCATTCGTTCTGCATGTGCCCCGGCGGCTTCATCGTTCCGGCGGCGACCGAGAACGACGAGGTGGTGGTCAACGGCATGAGCCTGGCGCGGCGTGACTCACCCTTTGCCAACTCGGGGCTGGTGGTGACGGTCGAGCCGGAGGATGTCGCCGCGTTCGAGAAGGAACACGGCATCCTGGCGGGAATCGCCTACCAGAAGGAACTCGAGCGGGCGGCGAAGCAGGCCGGAGGCGGGGGACAGGTGGCGCCGGGGCAGCGGGTGAAGGACTTCCTTTCCGGAAGAATTTCGAAGGACCTGCCGGAGATGAGCTATTTCCCCGGAGGAAACCCGGCGCCCCTGCACGAGATCCTGCCGGAGGGAATCGTGAGACGGATGAGGTCGGGGCTGAAGTTGTTCGACCGCCGCATCCGGGGCTACGCCGGCGAGCATGGATTGCTGCTCGGCTTCGAAACGCGGACGAGTTCTCCGCTGCGGATTCCGCGTGGGGACGGATCGCTCGAGCATCCCGAGGTCGCCGGGCTGTTCCCGTGCGGGGAAGGGGCGGGCTACGCGGGTGGGATCGTCAGCGCGGCACTGGATGGCATGCGGGTGGCCGAGGCGGTGGCGGGGTAGATGTGGTGTAAAGCTCCCTCCTTGCAGCCTGTCGGACTTAGGACAGCGACAAATCCGTTTCGCGCTGGCATGATCCGCGCATGGCCGCCCGGTTCGTCAACGTTGACCACGACACCCCGCTTCTTCTTCCGCCCGACCTTCGCGACTGGG
>JAUIJD010000049.1 GCA_030431475.1 Verrucomicrobiia bacterium
ATCGACCAGTCCGAACACCTCGGCCTGCGCCCCGAACAGATGGATCCCGCCCTCCTCACCCGCCTCGACGAAATCATCCGGCAGCAGTCCGACACCACCTCGGAGGTCCGCTGGCTGGAAGAGGATCTCGGACACTTCTTCACCCGCACCGCCAAGGAGGTCTACGGCGAGATTCTCGACGAGATGATCGAATCGGAGATCGACCTCGGGCTCGAGGACGTGCGTGCGCGCCTCGGTCGCAACCACGGATTCATCGCCGCCCAGTCGGCCACGCTCTGGGCGGAGAAACTCAAGGAATGGGCGGACAAGCTCGAGGGGGCCGCGCAGGACGAGGGAGGTGGCGGAGGCGGTGGGGGCGGCGGCGGTTCCGCGGAGGACGAGGACTTCGAGTTCATGCTGCGCGTCATGCGCATGGTCCAGAAGGAGCAGGATCTCCGCGCCCGCACCCGGGCCCTCGAGACGCTGCGACGCTCTTACGAAATGGAGGACACCCCGTGAAGCGACTCATTCCCCTCATCCTCGCGCCGCTCGTGGCGTGGTCGGCCGACGATCCCGAACTGGCCGAGAAGATCAGTCGTCATCAGAGCGGCTCGCGCGGGCTCTCCGACGAGCAGGACGAACTCGCGGCCGACGTCCAGCAGCTGACCATCGAGCAGACCCAGGAGAAGGTGATCGAGCTTTTCCGTGAGGTGGAGGATGCCATGGACGAGGCCAGCGAGCGTCTCTACGAGCATCGCACGGACGGCGAGACGATCGCCGCCCAGACGGAGGTCATCGAGAAGATCTACGAGGCGGCCAAGGAGCGTCAGAAGCAGTCGGGCAGCAGTGCCGGCGGGGCGATGATGGAGATGATGGAGCGCATGATGGGCAAGGGTCAGGGTGAGCAGCCGGGCCAGCAACCGGGAGAGCAGCCCGGGGACCAGGGCGGCGAGGGCATGACCGGCGACTCGGACACCGGAAACCAGAACCTCGACGGCAGCCACGACGGCCGGGTGGTCGAGCGACGCGTGCCCAAAGGGGCAGGCAAGGCCGGGAAGGGTCTGCCGCCGGAATTCAACGACGCCCTTCGTGCCTACAACCGGGGCGCCGGCAAACTCGTCGAACCATGATGCGCCCGCTGCTTCATCTCGCCGCGGGTCTGCTGCTCGCCGCACCCGCCCCTTCGCAGGACCTGCACCGGCGACCGGATGATCCCATCCCGGCCCAGCTCGAGACCGTCTACGAGCGCGGCCTCGCCTATCTCGCCAAGAACCAGAACGACGATGGCGCCTGGAACGACCGGATGGGAGGAGAACCCGGGGTGGTGGCGCTGGCCGTGGTGGCGTTCCTCGCGCACGGCGAGGACCCGAACCACGGCCCCTACCGCGACGTGATCCGCAAGGGTCTCAGCTACCTCCTTTCCCGGCAACGTGAAAGCAACGGCTACATCGGTTCGTCGATGTACAACCACGGCTTCGCCACGCTGGCCCTCGCCGAAGCCTACGGGGCGGTGGACGACCCCAAGATCGCGCCCGCCCTGAAGAAGGCGGTTGAACTGATCCTCAGCGCCCAGGAGCGAAATCCTTCCGGGGCATGGCGCTACACGCCGGACAGCCGAGATGCCGACACCACCGTCTCCGGCTGCCAGCTCGTCGCGCTGCTCGGGGCTCGAAATGCGGGCATCCCGGTGCCGGACGAGGCGATTTCGAAGGGCCTGGCCTACATGGCGCGATGCCGAAGTGGTGACGGCGGCTACGGCTACACCTCGGCCGGCGGCAGCAAGCCGACCCTGACCGCGATCGGCGTGACCTGCCTCGCGCTGGCCAAGGAAAAGGACGGCAAGGGATTCGCCAACAGCGTCGAATACCTGCGGCAGAATCTGAACTACCGCGACCGGAACTACCCCTACTATTTCGAATACTACATGTCGCAGGCACTGTTCCACGCGGACGAAGCCGCATGGAACGAGTGGAATCCGAAGAACCTGCGCTACCTCTCGACCATCCAGCGTCCCGACGGCTCGTGGCCCGGCAACAAGGGCGAGTCGTTCAACACCGCCGGCGCCCTGCTGTCCCTCGCGCTCAACTACCGCTTTCTGCCCATCTACGAAAAATGATCCGTTCCACCCTGCTGCTTCTCGCCGGAAGTCTCGTTCTCGCAGCCGCCCCGGACGAGGCTCCGCCCGATCTCCTCCGCCTCAGCAACGGCGAACTCGAAGGCCGGTTCGGCGGCATCGACCGGGACGGCGTGCTCCGATGGGAACGCGACGACGGCATTGCGCCGATGGAATTCCGCACCGACAAGGTCCGGCAGATCATCCTGCGCGGCGGCGGCAGCCTGCAGACCGACGCCTCCACGTCCCATGTCGAACTCGTCAACGGCGACCAGCTCCCGGCCACCATCACCGCCCTCGATGAATCGGGCCTGACCCTCGAAAGCGATACCGCGGGCCCGCTCGTGATCCCCCGCGATGCCGTCCGCCGCATCGCCCCCAACCCCTTCGGCGGGCGCCTGGTCTTCGCAGGCCCCTTCAACCCGGAGGCGTGGACCTTGGACGATGGATCCGAGCCATCGGCAGCCGGGGAAGAGAATGCCGAGCCCGAGGAAGAGCCGGAGGAACAACCCGACGCGGAGAAGGAGGAGCCCGACGCGGAAGAAAGCGAGCCGAACTGGCGGCACATCGGCTCCCGCTGGTATCGGGTCTCCGGCGAGGAGGCGATCACCGTGGATCCCGGGATGCCCGGCCGGTCGATTTTCCGCTTCCGGCTCGAATGGCGGGGCCGGACCCCGATTTCGGTCGGCTTCCATTCCGATTTCGCGCCCCTCCCCCCGCTGCCCGAGCCCGACGAAGAGGACGAAGCCGATGGCGAGGACGAGGGCGAGGCCAAGGTGGCGACGCGCAGCAACAGCGGCCTGACCAGCTACTTCGGGCGCTCGCTCGCGATGACCCTGAGGGGCAACTACGTGAATCTCTATCAGACCGGCTACGACAAGGAGGGGCAGCCCTTCGTCAACTCCCTGAGGGCTTCCAGCCGCAGCCTGCGCATCGACAACAACGGTGAGGCGGACTTCGAGATCCGCTCCGATCTGGAGAAGGGATTCATCTCCCTCTTCGTCGACGGTGAGTTCGCGATGCAGTGGCAGATCGATCCGGTGGACCCCGACGACGAGGACTCCTGGACTCCCGGCACGGGCCTCGGGTTCCGTGTCGACGGCAGCGACACCAACCCGGTGCGCATCTCCGAGATCTTCGTCGCCGAGTGGAATGGCATGCCCGACTCGGCGCGCAGCCTCGAGAACGAAGAGCGCGACATCGTCCTGCTGACCAATGGCACCGACCGCGTTTCGGGAACCGTGAAGTCGATCGTCGATGGTCGACTGACCCTCGAAGGAAAATACGCGCCTCTCGTCATCCCGACGGACGAGATCGCCGAGATCCGGTTCGCCACGGGGACACTTCGCGAGCCGGAAGGCGCGACCGAAGACCAGATCCGTGTCCACTTCCAACCCATCGGCACCATCACCGGTTCTCCCGGAGTCACCCGGGACGACACGATGGCGCTCAAGTCCGCCCTCCTCGGCGAGCTCTCGCTTTCCCTGGAGAACGCCGTGATCCTCGAATTCCGCCAAGGCGGCAGCTTCCTCGACGCATGGGACGACGACTTCTGATCACTTCCCTTCTGCTGCTCGCCGGTCCGGCGTGCTCGGATCAACTGACGCTCACCGATGGCGGCAGCCTCAGCGGCGAGGTTGTCTCGATGGAGGCCGACGGCACCCTGACGATTGAGGCCGAGGTCGCCACCGAACCCCTCGTGGTCCGGCCCGACCGGATCCGACACGTGAGTTTCGGCGGCACGTCTCCGGCGGTCGCCGACCACGACGCACGCGTGCTTCTGGCCAACGGCGATGTCCTCCCCTGCGACCTGCTCGGCATCAATGACGAGGAACTGATGGTGAGCACCTCCTTCGCCGGAGAGCTCGCCATTCCCCGCGAGGTGGTCAGCCGGATGCAACTCGGCATCCGCCCCCGCAAGAAGGTGCTGGGCGGGATCGGTGATAGGGAGGCCTGGAACATCAGCGAAGAGGACTGGCTGGTGATCGACGGCGCCCTCGTCTCCAGCGGGACCGGGCATGCCGGCCGGGCGGTCGAAAACCTTCCGGCCTCGTTCTCCATCAGCTTCACGCTCGCCTGGGAGGGCCGTCCTTCGTTCAAGGTCTTCTTCTGCTCCGATCCGACCAAGGGATCAGGCGGCAAACTCGACCGCTACTACCTTCAGTTCAATACGGCGGGATTCGAGCTCAAGCGGCAGAGCTCCGGTCAGACCTCCTACCACCCGTTGGGCGTGGTCGCCCGCGGTCCGGGAGCCTTCGAAGACCGGAAGATGCGGATCGAACTGCGGGTCGATCGCGTGGCGAAGATGATTCACCTCTTCATCAACGGCGAACACGAAGGACGCTTCCCCGACCAACTCGACGACGCACCGACGGAGACCGGCATCGTTTTCGCAAGTGGGACGAAGACCGACAACGGGCACCGCATCTCCGATCTCGAGGTGCGCGAGTGGGATGCCTCGGGCGACCGCCACAAGAGCGAGGAGCGCGGCGACGAAACCTCCGATGCGGTGATCGACCACGATGGTCAGCGCTTCAGCGGCTCGCTGCTCGAGACCGACGCGACGGCCGGGGTGCCCAACCTCCTGTTCCAGAGCCCCCACCTCGAAGATCCTCTCGTCATTCCCGTCGATCGGATCTCGACCATCTTTCTGGCGGGCACCACCGAAGTCACGGAGACCTCGCATCTGTTCTTCGGGCTCGGCCGCAACGGCCGGCTCAGTGCCGCCAGTGGCCGTTTCGACGACAAGGAGATCCACCTCGAGCACCCCCTCCTCGGCAAGCTCGTCCTCGATCGCTCGGCCATCGCCTCGCTTGATCGGCGTGAGAGCGAGAAACCCGATCCGGAAGAGCCATGAAAGCCCCCTGCCTCCTGCCAGCCATCGCGTTCATCAGCTCGATGCCGGTCGCCGGTGCCGGGGAGGAGGAGATGTGGCTCCGCTTCGAGAACGGCGATGCCCTGAAGGGCCGGCTCACCGGCGTCGAGGGACCGACACTCACCTGGGATGCCCCCATCCTGAAACGCGAGCACGGCTTCCATACCCATCTCATTCGTGAGATCGAGACTCCACCCTCCGCCAGCCTCAACCTCCCCGAAGGCAACCACATCGCCTCGATCACCCTCACCAATGGCGATCGCCTGAAGGGATGCCTGACCCGTGTCACCGACGACGAGATCGGCCTCCGGACGAGCTTCGCGGGCGATCTCATCTTCCGGCGCGACATGGTCGAGGAGCTCTACATCGAAGACCGGCCCGAGCTTATCTACGTCGGCCCGACCGGTCTCGAAGGCTGGATCCAGTCGCAGGAGGAAGGATGGAGCTACCGGTCCGCCTCCCTCGTCTGCGACAAGAGCTCGAGCATCGGCCGGGAAATCGGTCGCCACGAGAGGATCCGGGTCTCCTTCGACGTCGATTGGAGGGACAACTCCCGTCTCCGGCTTTTCCTCCACGCCGACTCCAAGGACCCGGAGCAAATGGCCAACGGCTACGAGCTCGTTTGTCAGAGTCAGTATGCCTACCTCAGGAAGCGGGTCGGCGCCGATGCCGACACGGTCGGCAGCTCCGGGGGGATCCGGGAGTTCACCGAGCAACGCAAGCTCCGCTTCGAAATCCTCCAGGACCTGACGACCGGTCGCTTCCGTCTGAGCATCGACGGCCGGGTGATCGACGACTGGATCGAGGGTGCCCCATCGCCCGAGAAGATGGGTGCCTTCCTGCATTTCTCCGCCGATCAGGGCAACGGAACCCGCATCTCGAGGATCATGGTCACCGACTGGGACGGCCTGATCGATGGCGAATGGGGCGAGAATGTCGCTGGCGGCAATCGCATGTTCCAGCTCGGCGGACTGATGGAACCCGAAGAAGAGGAACCGGAAGAGGAAGAACCCGAGCCGGGAATCCGGCTGCGGAACGGCGATCGCGTTGAGGGCGAGATCGTCGAGATCCGCGAGGGAGTCGTGCGACTCAAGACCGTGTTCAACGAATTCGAGCTACCGGTCAACCGCCTCCGCAGCTTCGCGCTCCGCACCGCCGAGGAAGCGGCTGATCCGGAGCTGCGATGGGAGCCGATCCGCCGTCGCGGTGACGTGCGCGCCCATTTCTCCGACGGGGGGCACGTGACCTTCCAGCTGACCGCGCTCGAAGACGGACGATTGGTCGGCGCATCCCAGACTTTCGGCAGCGGCCGCTTCGACCTCGGCGCCTTCAGCCGCATCGAGTTCAATCTCTACCCGCCGCCCATCCCGGCGAATTGATTCGATTTGCCACGGCGCCGGGCTTGCTCAAGCCTTCGCTCATGGCCGACACCAAGATCACCATCAAGACCGACAAGGGCGACATCGACGTCACCCTCTTCTCCGACAAGGCACCGCTGACCTGCGCGAACTTCGTCAACCTCGCCCGCCGGGGATACTTCGACGGCATCACCTTCCACCGCGTGGTCGACGGCTTCATGATCCAGGGCGGCGACCCGACCGGAACCGGACGCGGTGGCCCGGGCTACAAGTTCGCCGACGAGTTTCATCCCGACCTGCGCCACACGAAGCCCGGCATCCTCTCCATGGCCAATGCGGGACCCGGAACCAACGGCTCCCAGTTCTTCATCACCATGGCCCCGACGCCCTTCCTCGACAACCGTCACTCGGTCTTCGGCGAGGTCACCAACGGCCAGGACGCCGTCGATGCCATCGTGGGCAAGGTCGATACCGGCGAGCCGGGATGCAAAGCGGATGGAAAGGGCGACGCGATCGTCAGCATCACCATCCATGACGACGTCGAACCGCTTCTCGAATCCCAGAAGGACCACGTCGAACACTGGAACAGCATCCTCGATCGCTGAGCCCTTTTGAGGGTTACTTAACGAATCCAAACTAATTGGCGCCATCCCCGGCATCTCCGGGAATGGCGCCATTTGTTGTTAATCTTAAATAAACACTCCCTTAGATGCCGTTTTGAAAGAGCTCGCACCTCCCGGGATCGCGTAGGAATCCTCTGCCCTGCTTGAAGTTTCGGAGTTTTCAGCATTTTATCTTTCCCGTCGGACGCACCCACGTTCGGCACCCACATCAACTCCCCCCAAACATGAACGTCACCCGCTCCCCCCGCGGTGGTCGGCTCATCGCCGCCGCCATGCTTGTCCTCGGCTCCTTGAGCCCCGCCTTCTCGAACGAACCGGCCCCCTCCCCGGTCGAAAGCTCCGCCTCCCGGATCAAGGCATCGTCGACCAACATTTCGGAATATGCCGAGATTCTCCACGACGGATCCAACTGGACCCTGATCCCCCATGGCTGCGTGCTTCATCTTCCGAAGAAGTACCGTTCGCGCATCGGTGGCCGCCCCGTCGGCAATCTCGTCTCCTGGGGGGAATTCTGCTCGATCAACAGCTCGTGGATTCTCTCGGAGAAGATCACGCTCCGTCAGGCCGAGGGTTCCAAGCCGATCGATCAGCGCCGCCTGAGCTATTTCAAGAAGCAGGACCGCATGGTCGTCGCCGTCCACGAGAACGGTCCGATCCGGGTCGTGCGCACCCACTGATTTCCCCCGGCGTCGCCTCGCGGCGCCGATCAGGGATGGATGGGTGGAGAGCCGACCGGACGGAAGCGGGCATTCGTTATGCACAGCCCCCCGCCCGTGACTGAAAGGTCGGCCTTCACCCGTCTCCCCTCCACCCCGGCAGCGTCTCATCGAGCACGGCCGTGATCTTCCGGCGCTCGGATCCCGAAAGGTGCTCGCCGGGCCCCGTGCCCTCCTCGAGCGCCACCCGCAAACGGGCAAGGGCGGCTCCTCGAACCCGCGGCGGAAGCGCGTCGAACACCGGTGAGTAGATCATGCAGGAGCAGCGCAGCTTGAAGATCCGCCGGTAGAGCCGGAAGTCGGCCAGCGAGCGCCCGTTCGACGCCCGGGGAACCGCCGCCGCATACGCTTGCTGGAAATCCGGGTCCCCTTCAATCCCCTCGCCGAGGTCCGCCTCGTCGCGGAACAGCATCGCCGCGACGATCTTCTCAGCGATCGAGTCGGCGATCTCTCCCGCCTGACCCTCGTCGGGATTCGCCTCCGGATCGAGCGCTCTCGCCAACCATGCCGCCCGCCGGTAGCGAATCGACGCCGCCGTGAGCAGATTGTGCAGGTGGACCTGGTGCTCCAGGACGACCAGGGCCACGACATCGCTCGTGGCCCGGGGATAGCGCGAGAAATCAACCCCAAGGTCCTTCATTCCGATCACCCGGCTGTCGGACGCCCCACCGGAGCCGAATACCCGGTTGCCGCGGTGCTCGATCGAGCTGCTCCCGGTCACGTAGTAACCGCCCCACCGGTCGGCGATCGCGGTCCGGTGATCCACGGTCTCGGACCCGAGCGCTCCGATCCCCCGCCCTTCCGCATCGGGAAACACCGACCGCACCAGCATGCCGGGCACGCCTTCCGTCCGGGTCGTACCGTGGCAGGAGAAGCAATCGCTGCGGTCCCGCTCGATGGTGATCTCCCCACGGGCGTTCCCATCGACCAGGTAGAACACCGGACCCAGCACCGGATCCTGCGCGATCACCTCGATCGCCCCGCCCGGCACGTATCCGACGTAGTGCCGGTCGGAAAAGTAGATCGCCCGCGGCGTCTTCGGACCGATCCTGCGGATCTGCTTGCTGGTCTTGGAGAACACCAGGACCTGGGAGCTTTCCGGCACCTCGAGCTCGTGGAGCACCCATCGCAGCCGTTCCAGCGCCGAGCCGCCGGGCCGCTCGGCGCCGTCGGCCAGCTCCTCGGCCAGGACCGCCATCCGGTCGCTCGACGTCGATTCCGAATAGCGCAGTGGCGGCAGATCCCAGACGTCGATCCGCTGTCCTGCGGCGACCCCGAGGATCCACGGAATGATGATGCACCAACGCATGCCGGATCCAACGATGACGCGCCGGCACTTCCTACGCAAATCTTGCGAACCACGCCCGGGAGCTTCCGTTCTTCATTGGACCTTTGGCGCCTCGCGTACATCCTCCGCCCCCGCCGATGCTTTCCATCCAGAATCTCCGTGTCGAATACGGCGCCCGCGTGCTCTTCAGCGACCTGGCGTTCGCCGTGCAACCGCGCGAGCGCATCGCCTTCGCCGGCCACAACGGCGCGGGCAAATCGACCCTGATGAAATGCATCGCCGGCGTGATCGAACCGTCGGCCGGGGCCGTGACCGCCCCGAAGGATTTCCGCATCGGCTACCTGCCTCAGGAAGGCATCCACATCTCGGGCCGAACGCTGTGGGACGAGACGCTCACCGCCTTCGGGGAGACGCTTGAACTGCAGAAGAAGATCGAGCGTCTCTCGGCGGAACTCGGGAAGCTCGATCCGCGATCTTCGCCATACGCCGAACTGCTGGAGGACATCGGCGGCCTGGAGCTGCGTCTGGAGGAAGCCGATCCCTCGCGGATGAAACCCAAGGTGGAGTCGGTGCTCCAGGGCCTCGGGTTCAAGCGTTCCGATTTCGAACGGGACTGCGGCGAGTTCTCCGGCGGCTGGCAGATGCGCATCGCGATGGCGAAGCTCTTTCTCCAGGAACCCGAGGCGCTGCTCCTCGACGAACCGACGAACCACCTCGACATCGATTCCCAGCGCTGGGTCGAACAGTACCTCCACGCCTATCCCGGGGCGATCCTCATCATCTCCCACGACCTCGCGCTGCTCGATGCCCTCTGCACGCGCACGATCGCCTTCCACCACGGCCGCGCCGAGGAGTATGCGGGAAACTACTCGTACTACCTGAAGGAGTCCGTCCACCGGAAGGAGATCCACCGCCGGCGTTACGAAGCCCAGCAGAAGGAGATCGCCGAAACCAAGCGGTTCATCGATCGCTTCCGCGCCCAGGCCAACAAGGCCTCGCAGGTCCAGTCGCGGATCAAGCAGCTCGACAAGGTCGAGCTCATCCCGCCCCCCGAGCAGGACGACGCGGTGATGAGCTTCCGCTTCCCGCAGCCGCCGGCTTCCGGACATCTGGTGGCACGGCTCGACTCGGTGACCAAGGCCTACGGTCCGCTCACGGTTTTCAGCGGCTTCAATTTCGAGATCACCCGCGGCGAGAAGTTCGCGGTCGTCGGCCCCAACGGGGCGGGAAAGTCGACCTTCTGCCGGCTGATCACCGGTGCCGAGGACCCGAGCACCGGCCACCACGAGTTCGGCCAGAAGGTGCAGGTGTCCTTCTTCTCACAGAACCACGCCGACGAGCTCGATCCCGAGAAGACCGTGCTGGAGACCGTCGAGGAGACCGCCACCCGCGAGGCCGCCGGCCAGGCCCGCACCATCCTCGGCTGCTTCCTGTTCCGCGGTGACGATGTGTTCAAGAAGGTCGGCGTGCTGTCGGGCGGCGAGCGATCCCGGGTCGCTCTGGTCCGCATGCTCGTCCAGCCCGCCAACTTCCTCATCCTCGACGAACCGACGAATCACCTGGACGTCCAGAGCCAGGAGGTGCTCCAGAACGCCCTCCGGGACTACGAGGGCACCGTCCTCATCGTCTCGCACAACCGCTCCTTCCTCGACCCGCTCGTCACGAAGACCCTCGAGTTCCGCCCCGGTCACCCGCCCCAGCTCTTCGCCGGGAACATCAGCTACTACCTCGAGAAGACCGCCGGGGACCGCGATGCCACGACGACAGCCGGGACCGGATCGGCGCCCAAAGCCTCCACTTCTTCATCCCCGGTCAACCGCAAGGAGCAAAAGCGCCGCGAGGCGGAACTCCGCCAGAAACGGGCGAAGCTGCTCAAGCCGCTGGAAAACGAACTGGAGGAACTCGAGTCGAAGATCGCCGAGCTCGAGGGAGCCCAGGCGACCCTCACCGCGGCACTCTCCTCCGAGGAGATCGCCGCCGATCCGGACAAGCTCCAACAGGCCGGTCACGCGGTGCAGCAGATCACCGAGAAACTGGAAACCTCGTACTCGCGCTGGGGCGAACTTTCCGACGAGGTCGAGAAGGTGCGGCTGAAACTCGGCGCTTCCTGATCCTGCTACGGCTGGGTCACGATCATCCTCGCGAACAGCCCGGGATCGAGCGGCGGCGATTCGCCTGGAAGAATCAGGCCGGGATCCATCACCACGCGGTAGAGATCGACGCCCGGCTCTCCGGTGGCCGCCTCGGTCAGGATGACGCCCGGCGGCGACAGCGTCAGCACCGAGGTCCACGGTCCCTCAAGCTGTCGGTTCAGCTCGACGTCGGCGACAAGATCCCCGAGCTCCGTCCGGCGCAGTGTGTCGAGGACGAGGTTCCCGGCTTCCCACGAGACGACCGGGAGCCGATCGGTCGCCGGCACCCACGGATCGGGGGAGCCGGTGGCGAAGGCGATCCCGTTCGGCACGCCGTCCCGGTTCGGATCCGCGTCCAGGTCGACGGCGGCGGCCGGTAAGCCACCGGCCCGGGTCCACGCTTCGTAGGGGGTCTCCGGCGTGCCGGTCGTCACCGCGAGGAAGACGTTGTCGAAGCGGGCGAAGGAGTTGCCGGTGCCCCCGACGCCGGTCGGGACAATCTCGAGAAACAGCCGCCGCCCGGCGGCACCGGCCGGGGCGGGCGCGCTGGCGAAGCGATCGCGCTGGTAACGATCCGAGCGCAACGAGACGTCCCCGGTGAACGCTCCGATCGTCGAACGGGTCCCCCCGGGGGTGTCGTCGGCGGTGACGAACAAGGTCGCGGAAAAGGTGTCGGTCGCGTCGTTCCACCCGGAGGCGTCCCGCCACAGGAACGAGAGGTCGAAGACGTCCCCCTCCCGAACGGCCCACCCGGTGTCCTGCGCAAAGGCCCGGTTGCCGTCCTCGGAGGTGACCGCATTGGTTGTCCCCCCGACCCACGGCAGCAGGAGATCGTTGCGCAGGGCCACATCGTCGTCTCCGCCGGCGGCGTTCTCCCATACTGGCGTGTCGGCAAAGGTATCGCCCGCGGCCGGATCCTCGAATCCTCCGTTGCGGACCGAGGTGGCATGAACCGGCCCTCCAAGTCCGTCGTCGTGGTCGACCAGGATTTCGCCGGTTGTCGCGCTGCCGGAAGTGACCACCGCCACCCCCGGACCGCTGCCACCGTAGTCGTAGGCATAGTCGATCTCGCGCCCGACCGGCAGGCCGTTGACCGCGGCGAAGGCTCCGGTGAGACTGCCACAGGTCGCGATCAGGTAGGCGTCGCGGGGCGCCCCGCCGCCGAGGACGGCCAGCTCCAGCGTGGTTCCGCTTACATCGAGTTCGCCGGCCACCTCGAGCCGGTCGCAACGTCCGCCGTCGATCTCGATCTCCAGCGTTCCCGGACTCGCCTGCCCGACGGACAGCACTCCCGTCGAAGCTCCCGGAGCAACGGTTCCCGGACCGTTCACCTGGCCGGCAACCCAGCCGTCGCCCTCGAGTCGCGCGCCTGCGGCAAGCTGGATCTGCGGTGAACTCGAAATCGCTCCGTGATCGAGACGCAGGCTTCCCGCCTCGACCGAAGTCACCCCACCGTGGGCCAGCGCGCCAACCACCACGAGGACCGACGTTCCGGTTTTGGTGACCGATCTCGCCGGACCATCGTCCTCGACCCGCCCGCTGAGGATGAAATCCGCGCTGCCGTCCCCACCAATCTCGAGGTCGGCGTAGAGCGTCAGTGGGTTGCCGATGTCGAAGTCAAAACCGTCGCTGTCCGCGTCCAGCCCGATCCTGGGCGGCAGCCCGTCGAGATCCTGGGTGAACAGCAGCTCGTTGCCACCGATCGATCCGGTCCGAGGGCCGATGACGCCGTCGCTGCCGCTCAGGAGCAGCCGGTTGAGCATGAAGGGAAGCCCGGTCGGGCGCGTCATGCCGTTGTCGGCCTCGTAGGAAAAGGTAGTGACCGGAAACTCCAGCACGCAGCCCGGAAACGCGTCGAGGGTGAGCAGGGTGTCGTCCAGGCCGGTGTCGTGGTCCCTCCAGGCGTCCGGGTCGGACCACCCGACCACGGCCGTCCCCGTCCCCGCGCCCAAGCTGCCGATCTCGAGCACGACGTTGTCGAGTCGCGCGAACCCACTCCCGGTCTGGGCTGCGTCGATCCCGAGAAACAGCGCTTTCCCCGCCGCGGCACCATCGACGATCGGAAACAGAAGTTCCTCCGCCTGGTAGCTGTCGTTCGATTGGGAAAGCTCGGACTCGACGCTCGCGACGACCGTGCGGACGCCCTCGACCGTGTCATCATCGGTGATGTAGAGAAACGCTCCGATCCGGTCGTTCGCGTCGTTCCAGTTGCTCGCGTCGCGCCACACGAAACCGATCCGGAAGGCCTCACCCACGGTGTATGCATGCCCGAGATCGAGACCGAACCCACGAGCGGTGCTCTCGGCGATGACCGCATTCCGGGTGCCGTCGAAGGCGAGGTTCGTTCGCGTCGCCGTCTGCGACTCGTCGCCCTGCAGGTTCACCCAGTTCGGCACCGCGGAGAAGGCATCACCGGTCGAGGCGTTGAAGTCGCCGTTCAGGGTGCTGCCGCCGACCAGGGTTCCGCTCGGCGTGAAGGTCCCGACCGGACCGGAGGGTGCGAAGACGAAGTGGTCGTTGAAGTTGATGCTCTCGGCGTTGTTCCCGAGCCCCGCATGACGCGGCTTGTCGAAGCCCGCCTCGTAGGCGGTCACGCGGTCGATCAACTCGTCCACCACCGCCGGATGCGCCGCCGCGACGTCGGTCGACTCGCCGATGTCGGTGGCGAGGTCGAAGAGCTGGTAGGGGCTGCCGGCACCGAGCTTCGTCAGCTTCCAGTCGCCGGCCCGCAGGGACACTTCGGCGGTCGAGCGAACGAAGATCTCCTCATGCGGAGGATCCGTCTCCGCACCGTTGAGGAAGGGCAGCAGATTGACGCCGTCGATGCCGGTCGGCGGCACCCCGCCGCCTGCGGCGACCGAGGTCGGCAGCAGGTCGATCGAATGGACCGGTTCGTCGTAGGTCGACCCGCCCGGAGCCGTGATGCCGGCCCCGGCGAAAATCATCGGCACCCTCACCCCGCCTTCCCAGGCCGAGCCCTTCCAACCCTGGAGCGGGGTGTTGAGCGTGCCGTTGCCCGAGGCCCCGCCATTGTCGTTGATGAAGATGACCAGCGTGTCTTCGAGGATGGAATCGGCGTCGTTCCCGGCCCCGGTCCCGTCGCCGAGCGGATCCTCCAGCGTGGCCATGAGCCGCCCGATCTCGTCGTCCATGGTGATCATCATCGACGCATATTCCTTCCGCGTTCCACCGAGCCCGGCGATGCGGGGATCGTTGAAGTCCGGCGACGGACCGATGGGCCCGTGCGGCGCGGTGAAGGCGACGTAGAGGAAGAACGGCTCGGGATCGTCGTGATGCCGCTCGACGAACTCGACCGCCGCCTGGCCGAAGGCTTCCGTCACGTAGTCGTAGGTCGTGTTCCACGGGGCGGTCGTTTCCAGGATCGTGTCGACCTCCAGGTCGTCGCCATCGAGCGACATTTCTCTCAGGGTTCCCACTCCCGTGACCCCCCCGACCGAGTAGTTCCGCGAGCCCTTGAGGATGCCGAGGAACTCGTCGACGCCCTGGCGGGGCGGGCGGTTCCCCGGCTCGAGAATCGTGGTCCCGGACACCACGTCGGGAATCGCGCCGAGGTGCCACTTGCCGATGGCTCCGGTCGTGTGCCCGAGGGCTCCCATGCGCTCGAAAACCGTCTCCACCTCCGGGCGCAATCCGTCCCAGCCCTGGTTGGTGTTGGTCCGGTTGTTGATGTTGAACTCGTAGCCGATCCGATTCTGGTAGGAACCGGTGACGATCGCCGCCCGTGACGGCGAGCAGACCGAGGCGGTGTAGGCGTTGGTGCAGAGGATCCCGCGGGCCGCGAGCGTGTCGAGATTCGGGGTCGGAACTTCATCCGCCGTGCCGGTGTAGGCGGACTGGAAGCCGAAGTCGGCGAAGCCGGCGTCGTCCGAGACGATGAGCACCACGTTGGATTGGGCGACGACCCAGCCAGTCAGCGCGAGGGGAAGGAGCAGGCGTTTCATGGCACAAATCGATTGGCCTCCCAGCCAAACGCGCGGCCCCTGCCCTGTCGATGGAATACCTGACAGAGTGTCATCTAGACCAACGTAGGCGCTTCGAAAATGATCATCCGACTGCTCTCTTCCCTTGCCGTCCTGTCCCTCCCGACGGCGATCGCGGGCCCGCCGAACCTGCTCTTCTTTCTGGTCGACGACATGGGATGGCAGGAGACCTCGGTCGCCTTCGGCCCCGAGGAGACCCGGCTGAATCGGGACTATCACACGCCGAACATGGAGAAGCTGGCCGAGCGGTCCGTGCTCTTCACCGACGCCTACGCCTGCGCCATCTGCTCTCCCACCCGCGTCTCGCTGATGACCGGCCAGAACGCGGCGCGCCACAAGGTCACCTGCTGGACCCTGCGCAAAAACGTATCGCCGGAGAGGAACCACCCGCATCTTGCGTCCGCCCGCTGGCCGCTCAACGGACTCCAACCCCCGGGTTCCGGCATCGATCGTTCCACGGAGGCGAGAACCCTTCCCGACCATCTCAGGGAACTCGGCTACACCACCATCCATGCCGGGAAGGCTCACTTCGGTGCCAAGGACACCCCCGGTGCCGATCCCCGCAACCTCGGGTTCGACGTCAACATCGCCGGTTCCTACATGGGTGGACCCGGTTCCTACCACGGCGACAAGAGTTTCTCCGCGGTGTGGCGAAAGGGCAGCCCGATCTGGGACGTGCCCGGACTCGAAAAGTATCACGGCCGCAAGATCAACCTCACCGAGGCCATTACCCGGGAGGCGATTGCCGCCGTGGAAAAGGCGGTCACGGAGGACCGGAAGCCCTTCTACCTCTACATGTCCCACTACGCGGTCCACGCACCGTGGGAACCCGACCGCCGCTTCATCGACCGCTACAAGGGAAAGAAGGACTATCCCGGCCAGAAAGCCGTCCTCGCCTCGATGCTGGAGTCCATGGACCGCTCGCTCGGCGATCTCCTTGAGACGCTGGAGCGGCTCGGGGTGGCGGACGAGACCATCGTCGTATTCATGTCCGACAACGGCGCGCCAAAGAACTGCCCGAGAAACCTGCCTCTCCGCGGGCACAAGATTTCCGGATACGAAGGAGGCGCACGCGTCCCACTCATGGTCCATCTGCCGGGCACCTCGCCCGGCCGCTGCCATGTGCCCGTCATCATCGAGGACATTTTCCCCACCTTCCTCGAGTGGGCGGGAGCCGACGAAATCCCGCGGAACGACGGCGTCAGCTTTGCCGATCTGGTGCGCGCGCCTCAGGAGAGCCGCCAAGCCCGCCCGCTCTTCTGGCACTACCCGAACTTCTACGATCAACCCCCGTTCAGTTCGGTCCGTCTCGGCCCGCTCAAGCTCATCTACTGGCACGTTGGCCAGCGCTTCGAGCTCTTCGACCTCGCCGCCGACATCGGCGAGACAACCAACCTTGCCGATCAACGGTCGGACGATGTCACGCGCCTCGCCGACCTCCTCTCCCGGCACCTCCGCGAGACCGGCGCCCTGATGCCGCACATCAAGGCCAGCGGCGAACCGGTGCCGCTTCCCGACGAGGCCCTTCTCGCCGCCGCTTCATCGAAGCCCGAGTGACTGCCAGAGACAGCGCCGCACGTCGCGCCGGCTGACCTTGACCCCGGCCTTCAATTCGCGCCAGTCGGCGCCATCCAATCGCTCCAGCGTCTCAAGCCCCAGCAGCGCCGGCAAGCCGGCCGCCACCCGCAGGCGCCACCCCCGCATCCGCCGGGCATACTTGAGACCATCCTCCATCCGCTGCCGGGCCACGCTCCGCCAGTGCCCGGCTTCCGCCATGATCGCCGCCGGCTCGGGCTCGACCGGGAGATAGCACCGGCCCTGCTCGAGATCACCCGGCAGATCGCGAAGGATGTTGACCAGTTGCAGCCCCCGGCCGAAGCGCTCACCCATTGCCTCGAGTTCTCCCACGTCCGCGGCGGAGAACCGCCGGCCGAGCACCTCGAAGCCGATGCGCGTCCAAAACAGACCGACACATCCGGCCACGCGATGGCAGTAGTCCTCGAGGGCGTCCGCGTCGGCCATTCGGGTCTCCCCGGAAGTCGCGCGTTGGACGTCGAGGCTCTGACCGGAAACGATGGTCGTCACCACTTCCACGACATGGCGCCGGGATCCGTCGGGCAGCGAATCGAGACCGCCGAAGACCGCGCCGATCCGCTCGATCAAGGCCTTCTCTCCGGCATGGGTCTGGGCTTCGGAGAACGGCGCGAGATCCGACCGCCACGCCGGATCGCCTGACTTCAGCTCCCCGGCGAAGCCCCGGAGCAATGCCTGCTTCGACGAGGCCGCCACACCCGGAGTATCGGCGAGCGTGTCGCTCGCCCGCGCCAGCAGGTAGGCCAGGGACACGGGTGCACGCATGGCGTGCGGCAGCACGCGGATCGAGAGGTAGAAGGAGCGTGAAACATCACGCAGCAACCCGGCCTCGCTCATCACTGGAACGCGGCGAGCCGCTGGCGATTCCAGGCCAGCGCCTCCTCATACTCGTCGCTGCCGGGGCGTTCCCGGGAAAGCCCCTCCCAGACCTTCACGGCACGGCTGAACGCACTGCCGGCGACCTCCTTGTTCTCGGCGATCTGGGCGGCATGGCCGAGGTCGCCCAGCAGATAGCCGAGCGACCGCCGGATCTGCTCGCCCCGCACGATCCCGTACGGAGTCTCCAGTAGTTCCTCCAGCATCCGGACCGCGCGCTCCTCGAACTCGATCTCCTCGTCCCGCTCCCCGGAGAATCCGAGCATCCTGCCCTTCTCCCAGGTCAGCAGTGCGTAGCGATAGCGGGCCATCGGATCCGCATCTTCCCCGACCGCGAGGTTCTCGATGAGGCGAAGTCCCTCATCATACAACTCCATCGCTTCCTCCGAATCCCCGCGGTCCCGGAGAATCCCGGCCATCAGCCCACGCTGCGCCGCCAATCGGGACCGGGCCACCGCGCTGTCGGGCCGCTGGGGAAGAATGTCCGTCAGCAGCTTCGCCGCGCCGTTCGACATCGCTTCGGCATTCGCGACGTCCCCCGCCAGCAGCGCCGACTCCGCAATCGCTCCGTAGCATCCGGCCAGCTCAAGCCGGAGCCCGATGTCCTCGGGCCGCTTCTTGATCATCTCGAGCAACTCGTCGGCCGCCAGCTTGCGCAGCGACCGCGCGTCCCCCATCTCGCCCATGCCGTCGAGAATATCGGCCGACGACAGGTAGCAGGCCACCAGTTCGGAGCGGAGAATCGCCGCGTCCGGACGCGTGTCGGCGAGGCGGTTCAGTGCCTCGGTCGCCCGATGGAGCTGCTCCAGAGCCCGGCCCTCGTCCCCCTCGGCCGCCAGCTGGATCGACTCGTGCAGATCCAGCGTCGCGAGCAGGTAGGCGACCCGGTCGCCATCGACCTCGGACTGCGGCAATGCCTCGAGCGCCGCCCGCGCCTCGCGCAACGCCGTCCCGGCGGACGGATCGTCCTGCTCCTGAAGCAGAAGGGCGAGCACCAGGCGGTCGGTTGCGAGGCGCAGATCCAGTTCCGGTTCCCGTTCGAGGACTTCGGCGGCGGTCATCGCCTCGCTCAGCCGCCGCGACGCCTCGGCGGGGTCGCCCTTGGCCAGCGAGATCTCCGCCAGTTGCAGCCGTGCCCGTCCCCGCTCCTGCACGAGGTCATCGATGTCGGCGGTGCGCTCGATGAAGCGCGTGAAGTAGTCCTCCAACCGGGCCAGCCGCAACTCGCGTCCATCCAGCGGAGGGAGCTGGCGGTGGCCCTTCTCCATGGCCCACGAAAACAGGCGGTCCCCGATCGCCCGCGATTCCTCGATCCTCGCGAGCCAGGTGGAGCGTTCGGTGTTCAAGACGCGGCGCGCCTCCGACGCATCCGCCTCGGCAACGGCCTTCGCGGACTCCGCATCGACGAGCTTCGCTCGAAGCCCGGAGGTCTCGGTGACCCGTTCATCCACCTCCCGCGCCAACTGGGACTTCACCAGCTGCCACAGGAACACCATGGTCACGAGGGCCGCTCCGAGCAGGCCGGCGGTCAGGCTCGCCCGCCACGCCGCCCGCTGCGAACGACGACGCTGGTCGAGGACGGCATCCCGCTTCTCCTCCTCCTCGATGGCAACCTCCGCCTCGTGCATGATCCGCCGGACCTCCATGGCGTTCGCCGGCCGTGCGATCGGATCGAGCGCCAGACACGCATCGATCACCTCCCGGTAACGCCGTTCGAGCTCGTTGGCGGGTTCATCCGGCCATTCGACCGACGCGTGGGCCTCGAGGCTGGCGGCGATCTTCTTCAAATCCGCCGCAATCCCTTCGCGACCGATCTCACCCTCCGCCGGAGCGACCTGCTGGAAGGTTTCGTCGCAGCGCGGAAAGGCCCCGGTGAGAAGTCGGTAGGCGAGGACTCCGAAGGCGAACACATCCCACCGGTAGCCGGCCTCCTCGAGGTAGCCCTCGGGATGCCTGAGCTGCTCCGGCGGCTGGTAAAGACACGAGTCCGTGAACTCGAGATTGCCGATCCCGGGCATGTTGCCGAGCGCCCAGTCGGTCAGGACCACCCGACCCTCGTCGTCGAAGAAGATATTGCCCGGTTTGAGATTGCCGTGGGCCACCTGACATCCGTGCAGCGAGGCCAGGCCGTCGAGCGTGCCGAGCACCACATCCCAGGAGCTCTCACCGGGATGCTGTCCAAGGCGATGCTGCAGGCTCCGCGGGCGCCAGTGGCCGTCGTCGGTCGGATCCGCCAGGCAAGACGTGACCCTCACCGCCGGACGCGACTGGAAATCCCCTTCCAGAATCGGCAGCACCCCCTCCGGCCAACCACCGGCCTCCAGCCGGTCCAGTCCTTGCTGGAGGAGCCCACGGTTCACCGCCATGCCGTCGAGCAGCTTGACGGCGGTCACCGTGCCGTCCGCCTTGACCGCACGAAAGACCGCCCCGCTGGTGCCGGAGGCGAGGAGCTCTCTTTCGCCGAAAGCCTCGAGGTGAGGGGCTTGCATGGACGGATTCTAGCCGCCCGGGACCGCCCGCCAACCCTTCAATCCGGGGATTCCTTCGCGAAAATTCTCCAAGGCAGATTGAAATTCAGTCCATTCCCCTGCGTAATGCTTCGAAGCCCTCCCGCCTCATCGTGATGAAACCAACCTGCCCCGGCAACCCGCTCGAACGCTACAGCTCCCGCCGGGAGTTCCTTTACGTCGGCCTCCTCGGGGGGCTCGGCATGACGCTCCCCGGCTTCCTCCAGCAGCGCGCGATGGGCGCGCAGAAGTTCTACGAGACCAAGGAGGGTCCCGCGAAGGGGATCATCCACATCTTCCTCCCGGGTGGCATGGCCCATCAGGAATCCTTCGACCCAAAGCCCTACGCGCCCAGCGAGTACCGCGGCCCCTTCGGCGCCATCGACACCGCCCTTCCCGGCGTGCAGTTCGGCGAGAAGATCCCCGAACTCGCCAAGCTCGCCGATCGCTTCACGGTGATCCGCTCGATGTCCCACGGCGAGGCCGCCCACGAACGCGGGACTCACAACATGTTCACGGGCTACCGCCCGTCCCCGGCCCTCGAGTATCCCTCGATCGGCTCCGTCATTTCCCACGAACTCGGTTCGCAGAACAACCTGCCTCCCTACGTCTGCGTTCCCAACGTTCCCAACGAGTTCGCCAACTCGGGCTACCTCTCGTCCGCCTACGGACCCTTCGCGCTCGGATCCGATCCGGCGCAGGGCAACTTCAAGGTCCGCGACCTCAATCTGCCCGGGGACGTCGACGAGAAGCGCTTCAACCGTCGGCGCTCGCTGCTGGAGACCGTCGACTCGCATTTCCGCGAGCTGGAGAAATCCGACGCGCTCGACTCGATGGACGCGTTCTACCAGCACGCCTACAAGCTGATCTCCTCCCAGAAGGCGCGCGAGGCGTTCAACCTCGGGGCCGAACCCGACGAATTGAAGGACCGCTACGGACGGAATCAGGCCGGCCAGCGCATGCTCCTCGCCCGGCGCCTGATCGAGGGCGGCGTTCGCTTCGTTTCCCTCACCGCCGGTGGCTGGGACCACCACGACAACATCCGCAACGGCATCCAGCAGAACCTGCCCTCGGTCGACAAGGCCGTCGCCGCCCTCATCACCGACCTCGAGGAGCGCGGCATGCTGGAGGAAACTCTGGTCTGTGTGACCACCGAGTTCGGGCGCACGCCAAAGCTCAATCCGACCGGCGGCCGCGACCACTGGCCCCGCGTCTTCTCGGTGATGCTGGCCGGAGGCGGTGTCAAACGGGGCCACGTCCACGGTTCCTCCGACGCGCTCGGCGGCGAGGTGGACACCGATGGCGTGACCGTCCAGGACCTTGCCACCACCATCTACCACCAGATCGGCATCACCGGCGACAAGGAGCTGATGGCGCCCGGCAACCGGCCGATCGAGATTGTCGACGGCGGCACGGTGCTCGACTCCATCCTCGCCTGATCGATCCGGTCCATGAAGAGGTTCCTCGCCCTCGTCGGTCTTCTGATCGCCCTCTACTTCGGAGCCTATTTCGCCTTCATGGAGAAGGGCACCGCGGTGAATCCCGACACCAAGCTTCCGGAATACAAGTCGATCTCGAAGTTCGCCGACGGCCTCCGGATCCGCGGCGGACCCATCGATCTCGGAATCGCCGACAGCCACTGGACAAACCCTCTCTTCGAACCGCTCGACCGCCTTTTCCGACGATGATCCGCGCGCTGCTTGTCCTGCTGATCCCCGCCGTCGCGCTGGGTTCGTTCACCCCGGAGCTCAACCTGATCAATCCGCGGGGCGGCCAGCTCGGCACCGAAGTCCGGGTCCGGCTCCACGGAAAGCGCCTCGATGCCCCCGAGGAACTCCTGTTCCAGCGCTCCGGCATCGAGTGCCTCGGCTTCGAATGGGGCGACGCGGAGAAGGATCCCCCGCTGTTCGCCAGGCTCCGGATCGCCCCGGACGCACCGCTGGGCGAACATCCCCTCCGCCTCCGCACCCGTGGTGGCATCTCCTACCTCCGGAACTTCTGGGTCGGCCCCTTTCCCACCACCACGGAAAAGGAGCCGAACGACGACTTCGGGAAACCCCAGCACCTCGAATCGGGCGTGACCGTGCAGGGCGTGACCAAGACCGAGGACGAGGACTTCTATTCGGTGAGCCTGACGAAGGGTCAGCGCCTTTCGGTGGAGATCGAGGCAATGCGTCTGGGACGCACGTTCTTCGACGCCTACGTGGCGATTCTCGACCCCAAGGGCGTCGAACTCGCGTCCTGCGACGACGCCGCGCTCCTCTACACCGACGCCTACGTCTCCATCGTTGCTCCGGACGACGGCGACTACCGCATCCTCGTTCGGGAGGCCGCCTACGAAGGAAACGACAGCTCGCAGTATCGCCTCCACGTCGGCGACTTCCCCCGCCCGTCCGCCATCTTTCCTCCCGGCGCCAAGCCCGGCGAAACGCTGACCTTCCGCTTCATCGGCGATCCGTCCGGCGAGCTTGAACGCGAGATCACCCTTCCCCCCGATGCCGACGGACGATGGCCGGTCTTCGCCGAGCGCGATGGCGTCCGCTCGCCGTCGCCCAACTGGATCCAGGTTTCCCCGCTGCCCCACGTGGCCGAGGCCGAGCCGAACGGCGGCGCGAAGCAGGCCAGTCCCGCCCCGCCGGCGCCCTGCGCCCTGCACGGCGTGCTCGCCGAGGAGAAGGACCACGACTGGTTTCGCTTCACCGCGAAGAAGGACCGCAACTACGACCTCGTGGTCCAGGCACGGCACCTCCGCTCGCCGCTCGATGCTTTGATCAGCCTCCGCGACGGCGCCGGGAAGCATCTCGAGAGCAATGACGATCAGGGTGGACCCGACTCGCTCCTGCGTTGGAAGTGCCCCGCCGATGGCGAGTATCTCCTGCAGATCCGTGACAAACTCGGAAGGTCCGGAGACGGGTTCACCTATCGGGTCGAGATCCGCGAACGCCGGGCCGAGATCTCGGCCACGCTTCCGGTGGCCGAGCGGAACAACTCCCAGGCACGGAAGATGATCTGCGTGCCCCGAGGCAATCTGTATGCGACCCCGGTCAACATCAACCGCGCGAATCACCGGACCCCGGTCTCATTCGAGGCGGTCTCTCTTCCCCAAGGGGTCACGATGGAGGTCCCGCCCGTTTCGCAGTCCCTCAACAATTTCCCCCTGCTCTTCCGCGCGGCCGCCGATGCCCCCGTCGCGGGCGGCTACCACCGCTTCCGCATCCGGCCGACCGGCGACAAGGCGCCCGGGATCGACGGCCCGCTGAACGAGGAGATCCACCTGATCGAGATCAACAACCGCGGCCCCTACCATACCTGCCGTGGCGAGCAGATCGCCGTCGCCGTCATCGAGGAAGCTCCCTATCGGATTCACCTCGATCCGCCACCGACCTCGATCGTGCCCCGCGGCACGGTGAAATTGAAGGTCCGGGCGGAACGGAGTGCGGGATTCGAAGGCAAGATCAACCTCCGCCTGCTGTGGCGGCCCCCGGGAATCGGCGCCCCGGAAACCGTGCCGCTCGAAGCCAAGTCCGGCGAGGTCCTCTACGAGATCAACGCAAATCCGGACGCGCCATCCGGCGAATGGAAACTCGCCGTGCTCGGCGAGGCCGACACCCCGAAGGGCCCCGTCATCGTCTCATCCGGGTTCATCACCCTCCGTGTGGTGGAACCCTGGATCAACGCCTCCATCGACCTGGGCGCCACGGAGCAGGGGCGCGACGTACCCGTCGTCTGCCAGCTCGAACACGCGCGGGATTTCCCCGGAGAGGCCCGTGCTGAACTCGTCGGGCTTCCGCATGGCGCGACCACCGAAGCGCGGACCTTCACCAAGGACAGCCCCTCCCTGACCTTCCCGGTCAAGGTGGCGGACGACGCCGCCGTCGGAAAGCACGCCGGCCTGTTCCTCCGGCTGCACATCCCCGAGGGCAACGGCACCGTTCTTCATCAATGCGCCCAGGGCGGGACCCTGCGCATCGACAAGCCGCGGCCGAAGGTGGTGGAGAAGAAGCCCGACGAGAAGAAGGAAGAGAAGCCCGCGAAGGCGGCGGAGAAGCCCCTTTCCCGACTCGAGCAGCTTCGGCAGGCCGCCCAATGAGGCAAGGGGCTCCCGGCGGCTCACCCCTGCCCCGAGGCGTCAATTGAAGAGCGCTTCCCATTCCTTCTCCCGGAACCCGTTCACCGCGACATCGTCGCCGATGAGGAACGGCCGCTTCACCAGGTTTCCGGTCTCGCGCAGGATGGCGAAGGCCTCCGGTGCGCTCATCGCTTCCAGGCGGTCCTTCAGGCCGGCGTCGCGGTAGTCCTGGCTGGATGTGTTGAACAGGCGGCGCAGCTCCCCGTTCCGCGCTTCGAGCATGACCTCGAGTTCGGCGGCAGTCGGGGGCGTTTCACGAATGGGAAGCTCGTCGAATTCGATGCCACGGGCCTCCAGCCACTTCGTTGCCTTCCGGCAGGTGCTGCACTTCTTGTAAGTGTAGATCTTGATCACCCGCGGATCTTGCCGAGCGTCCCGCGTCAGGCAAGGCTCGGGCCCGCCCATGAGTCCGAAAGCCCGACTTCTCGACCTCGTCCGCCGCGACCTTCGGCAGACCCTGGAGCGCCTGCGTGCGGCCGCCGCCGAAGCCCATGCCGCCGCGACCGATCCGGACAGCAAGGCCGAGAGCAAATACGACACCCGAAGCCTCGAAGCGTCCTACCTCGCCGCGGGGCAGGCCCGGAATGTCGAAGAGCTGGCGCAAGCGCTCGAGCGACTCGAACGGCTCGAAGCGAAGGATTTCGAGATCACCGACCCCGTCGCCTGTGGCGCCCTCGTCGAGGCCGACCGCGATGGAGTCCCCGCCTGGTATCTCCTGCTACCGGCCGGGGGTGGCCACGAACTCGAATTCGAAGGACGATCCATCACCCTCCTCGCGCCGGACAGCCGGCTCTACCAGGCGCTGGACGGGAAGACGATGGGCGAGGTATGCGATGACCCCGACCTGATGATCACGGAGGTCTCCTGAAAGCCCTTACTCTTTGATCCACAGCTTTTTATTCGCGAAATCCACGCGTGCTGCGTGATCGACGAAAAACTGGCCTCCGATCAATCCATCCACCTCTTGAGGAATCCCGTTGATCGGGGCGACGAGGAAACGCGGACCCTCCAGTTGCTCGGAACCGTTGCCCAGCTTCTCCGGCTTGACCGTACCGACCACATTCCCGCCGCCCCCTCCTTCGAGCGGCTCGACGGTCAGCCCCAGGCGTTCGACCGCTCTCTCGTCGAGGACCGGCTCTTCGACCGAGTGGTTGAACATGAAGGTCGCCTCGGTCTCGTCCAAACGGAGTTTGACCACCGAGAACTGGCCTCGGATCTCGATGGGAAACGCCACGTAGCCTTGTGCCGCCAGCACCTCGTCGATTTCGACTTTCTTCAGCTTCGCTTGCTTCTCCTCGGGCGACTCCCACACGCCGACGAACAACTGGTCTCCCTCGGACAGCGAACTCAGCGGCACCGTGACGGTCTTGCCGGACTCGAGCTTGAGCTCAACCTCGGAGCCGGTCTTGGAGACGATCTCGGCCTCGATCTTCTTGCCGTTCTTTCCGGTGAACTCCCGTGCCGAAAGGCAGGCGACACCCGCGAGCAGGAGGAGGCCGGCAAGGCATGACGTTTTCATGCAGAGCATCACGCCGCAGCCCCTCGCGGAAGTCAATGCGACGCGCCCGCCTGGGAGAGAATTTGGTCGGGGCGGCCAGATTGCCTCCCCTCCGGGGACGCCATGCCGGCATCCCTCGCTCGCGCTCGGCCGGAATGGATCGCCGTCACCGACGGCTCCCCGCGTTCAAACGGCTCGCTCCGCTCGCCAAGACTCACCGACCACCGCGAAACGATCGAGCCCCGCCGCCGGACAGGCCGGGGGCGGGGCTCGATGGTCGGGGCGGCCAGATTCGAACTGACGACATCCTGCTCCCAAAGCAATCATTGCTCGGACTCAAAATACTGATGTTAAGTTGGTTATGATTTCCTTGTTGCGGATATCCGTAATAGTTGCCACAACAGTTGCCAGAAACGCAGCATGGGGCGACCAAAAAAGGTTCACAATTTCCGGCTGACGCCCTTCCAGAACGCGAGCGGAACGCAGTCTTGGAGGGTTACCGGAACGAAGTCTGACGGCCAGCGTGTCCGGCAGAATTTCGCGGACAAGGCTGAGGCCGTGCAGGCCCTCGCGGATCTGGAAGCTGAAGCTGCCGGACACGTCCCCTCCTCCAAAATCCAGCGCACCCGACTTTCGGGACGACAGCTGGCTTCCGCCGAGGCCGCGACCCTCACTGCCTCGGGACGCGATCTCTCGGCCCTTGCTGCCCACTATCTGGCACTCGAGTCGAGGGTCAGGGCCAAGGGCCTTGATCTCGATGCAGCAGTAGCCTTCGTGGAAGCACACTATCGCTCCGAGATTCAGTCCATCACTGTTTTCAACGCACGAGCGAAGTTCTTGGAAAGCAGAAGTTCGACAGCCCCGAAGACTAGGGAGCACTACGAATCAAGTCTCAAGCTTCTGCTCAAACCCGACCCGAACAAGCTCGTCCATGCGTTTGTCCTCACCGACATCGAGGAGATCCTGAACCGCTATCCCAACGCGAATTCCAAGCGAACCTATAGCCGATCCTTCACAACGTTCTTCAAGTGGTGCGTCCGACACCGCTACTGTCTCGAGAACCCCTGCGAGCACCTCGACAAGCCACCCAGGGATATGAGCCAGATTGCGACGCTTTCACTGGATGAGACCAAGCGCCTGCTGACCGCTGCGATGCAGTACCAGGGAGGTGTGGCGGTCGCACCGATCGCAATCGGCCTGTTCGCAGGTCTCCGCCGAAGTGAATACATGGCACTTAAACCCGGGAACATCCTGTCCGATAGAATCCGGATTGAAGGAGGGAAACTTCGCCGCACCTTGAAGCGCTCGACACCGATCCCGCCGGTGCTTGCGAGTTGGCTCAAAGAATTCCCGTTCACAGGCATGCCCAAGGGCTGGGATTACAAATTCCGAAGGCTGAAGGATGCGACACGAGCCAAGCGCTGGGTCCTAGACATCCTGCGTCACACCAGCATCACCTTTCAAACCGAGCGAGACAGGAACGAAGCGCTGACCGCCTACAACAATGGAACATCAGAGACCATGATGAACCTTCACTATCGCGATGCGATCGATGACGAGAAGGCGGTTTCAGCGTTCTGGCGCCTCACTCCGGCGCAGATCAGGAAGGCGAAGCTTGAGGTGGAGCTACCTACGAGGAAGCGAATCGATTGGCCGCCCAAAACCAAGCTGACGAAGCTTGTCTGGGAGAAGCCCCTCATGCACGCCGCCAAGGAACTCGGCGTCAGCGACGTGGCGCTCGGGAAGCACTGCGTGAAGCTCGGCATCGAGCTGCCTCCCCGGGGACACTGGTTGAAGCAGTGACTGGAGAATGTGGCGGCAATTCGTCTTGCGCGGGAAATGGCCACTCGCGAAACTCTTTGCCCGAAGAAAATCCCCCTTTCCGGCAACAGTCGCCGGCGTGTCGCCAAGGACAATCCGAACTGTGGCTACCAACCCCCAGCCAACGAAAGCCGTGCCAATGAATCTCCCTCCAAATGCCTGGGATAAGAGTCCGGGCACGATCCCACAAGGCGATCTGATCAAAGTGGGGGCGAAGTGCTTCGTCTCGTTGGATGGGAATTGGGTTACGGCTTGGGGGCGGATGGAGGATTCGGAAACGTATTCGATCTGGGTTTTCGACAAAGATGAAGACGCACCGCAGGCAACCCTCCGCCTGCCAGAGAATTTCCCCTTCAAGCATCTGAGATCGGGCTTGCGAGAGAAAAAAGGAGACCAGATTCCGATCACAGATTCGCTCGGGGAGCCGCTGCCGCAGATCCTTGTTCTTGTCGCTCTCCATACAGGGAAGCTCAGCGACTGGACGACAGCGATCCGGTCCTGGGAGTTGGTCCGCTCGGACCTACTGGAACGACCCGAGGATGCTGCCGCGAAGGGATTGGCATTCCTCAAGGATCAAGATGCACTGCTACCGGAACCTCCCGAGCCATTCTCATCCAACCTCGACTGCCCGGACACCCACCTCGCCCATGTGAAGGACTGGGCGGCAGGATGGTTTCTCGGGCTCGTAGTCGAGGGGCATTTGGACCTCTTGCGCGCTTGGGATCGGGCGGCACGCCGAACGATTGAGAGACTCAGCCTCGTTGGACGAGATTTCACCCTCGTCGATCAGCTCACTGGTGACGAAAGCAGTGAAACTTTCGAGATGCGCCGGATTCTGAGGGCCGCCAGGCGGGCAACGGCTGTCCTCGCAGGTGTTCCACACCGAGCGAAAATCCGGTCGATTCTCAAAGATCATGAGGGTTTGAAGGCCGATCCCAGCAAGCTACGGAGCATGCTGCGAACCGTAGGGCTTGAATGGATTCCCAGCGAAGCCGACTGGCAGAAACACTGGGCTCCTGTCGCTGAGTCCCGGGGCTGGCTTTAGGCCGAGGACCTAAAGCCCATCCTCAATCCCGTCGTTGGAGTGACGATGGGTCATGCCCATAAAGACGAACTCACCCGATACTCCCTCCGCGACCAACCAGATTGAAGCCACTCCGACCGAGAATCTCGCCATCCCGGGGAAGGAGGATGAGGAATCGAAGGTTCGCAAGCTTCATGCAGAGTTGCTTGCGCTCGGCCGCACCTCCCTCGAATTCGCGATCGAAGCCGGCGACATCCTCGCCGCTCTGAAGACGGAGCTGAGGAATGCAGTTCCTAAGCGGAAGTGGCAACCCTACGTCCGCGACCACCTCGGAATAGACCCTCGAACGGCGTCAAACTACATGCGGCTCTACCGCAGGTTCTCAGATATCGAGTCGATCGGCACCGCGAAAAGAACGGAAATGATTTCCGATACGGGAATCCGAAAAGCACTCGACTACCTTGCCGAGATCGACAAGGCAGCGAGGAAGAATTCGGGCCGGAAGAAGGCCGGGGGCGATACGAAAAGGTCGAAGGCCAGCTCATCGAACGATCCCATCGGTCCACCTCCACTCCGCTTGGCCGACGGTCGTTCGCTCGATCTGGGCCAGCTGCACTGGAAGGACGGCCTGATCTCCTCCCATGTGATCGGTTCGTGGCTCAGCCGCTTCGAGCCGGATGCCGCTGACCCGAAGGCGGAGAAGCAAGAAGCACGCCGCCAACAGGCGGTCGTCCACATCGCAGCCGGCATCAACCGCGCCTGCGGCCGTGCCCGCCCTGACGTCGCCAAGGAACTGGCGATGTCGGCAATCGAAGTGGTTCAGAGGCTCTTGGAGAAAACCACCGCCCAATAAGCAGCAAACCGAACACTGCTCCGGGCGGAGGAACACCGGAAAGTGTCCGTCCGCCTGGGGCGCGACCCTCAGATCAAAATGAAGAACAGCAAAATTCAGTGGTGTGACGACACCGAAAATCCGGTCATGGGATGCGACGGCTGCGAGTTGTGGCCGACCGTTGGCCAGGTCCTGGCAGCGTTGATCAGCCTCGTGCTTCGATTCACCAAGCTCAGCCGGAACGAGGTCCGCGCGGTGATTGCACCGATCATCAACGAATACGAGACGACCACCGAGCTGTGGCACGACAGGGAGTTGATTCTCATCGACCTGCAGCAGGAGTTTCCCGACATGCCTGCGTCCGACTGGGAGCGGACCATCGAGAAGCAGTTCAAGTGCTACGCCGGCACCCTCCACCTCGCCCGGGGAGGGCGCCCTGACGACTGGAGTGAGCCGGTTTCGCCTGGACACGCGGCGATCTTCGAGCGTCCGGTGAATTACCCGGGACGCATGGCCAAAACAGCCAAACGGCCTGATCTACGGGGGGAGGTTCGCGCTGATAAACCGTGGCTGAATGGCCTGCCCCGGCTGGTATTCGTCAGCGACATGGGCGACGCCTTGAGCGAGGGGATCGACTTCGACTACCTCAAGGACGAAATCATCGACGTTGCCACGGGGCCAGACGGCTCCCGACACCTCTGGCTATGGTTGACAAAAAGGCCCAAGCGAATGGCCGAGTTCGCGGAATGGCTGAGAGAAACCCACGGAGTCCCATGGCCGGACAACCTGGTCGCGATGACTAGCGTCACCAACCGCACCACCCGGTCTCGCATCGACCAACTCCGAAAGGTTCCAGCCCGATTCCGGGGGCTCAGCGTTGAGCCCCTAGTGGAATCCGTGGATCTGGATCTTACCCACGTCGACTGGCTGATTGTCGGCGGCGAAAGCGGCAAGTATTCGCGGGAGTTCGACATCGAATGGGCCCGCTCATTGAAGGAGCAATGTAGTGAGGCCAACGTCGCCTTCTTCGTGAAGCAGCTCGGCGCGAATGCCGTGGAGGATGGCTTCCCGGTCGAACTGCGGGATTCACACGGCGGCGACTGGAACGAGTGGCCCGTCGACCTACGCGACCGGGAGTTCCCGTCTGGCTTCGGAAGATGTCCGCACAAAACCACTCAAGTTGCCTGAGACTCTCGGCCCCTGAATATCCACAGTTCTACCAACACGACCAATCATCCCTACGATCATGCTGGACCAATGCATCATCACCGTTCCCAACGGCCCCCTCGTACATCCTGAGATCTTTACCGACGAACACTTCAAGATCGATGGCTGGCTGGAGTTCCATGCCGTCGCAAACAGCAGTCACCGCAAACGACACAGGGATGGTCCGCTCCGCTCCGGCAAGTGGACCTTCGACCTTTTCGGTCCCCGGGCAGGCACGTGCCGGCGGAGAAGCTCAGATTCCTGCACTACGTCAATGACGGCACTGTCGGCTGGTGGTCCCACCACCGGGAACACGGGGCGGTGCTGCTCGGCAAGGCCGCCGAGGAGCGGAACCTGACCCGCGTCATCGGCTGAGGATCCGGAAAGGCCGGGACTGACGCCGCCGGTTCAGTCCCGGCCAATGGGCCACCTCGGATACTACCGAAAGCGAGAACCCTTCGCTGCCCTGAGAATCACATCCAGAAACAACATGATGAACCGAATTTCTGATAACCCGTCGAAGGTCGACGGGGACGACCCGTTTCCGACAAGCATGCTGCCTGAACGCCTTCAAACGATGGTGAGAGACGTCGCCAGGGTGTTTCGTGTTCCCGACGTGATGCCGGCTGTCATCGCACTTACGATGGTTTCGGCGGCGATCGGCAAGGGGTTGCGCATTGCAAGCGGCAGTGGCCGTAAAACAATGGCCAACCTCTTTTCGCTAGTTTCCGCCGATTCTGGGACCGGCAAAACCACGGTGCTGCGGGTGTTACGCGAGCCCCTCGACATCCTCCAAGCCCACATGAAGGAGTTTGGCCACCAAAAGGGGCTCCATCGGCTCGGAACTCAAGAAAGCCAGCACCGGGGAGAGGGTTCTGGGGGTTTTGAAGGTTCTGCGGGTGACATCGAGGTGTTGCCGCCACGGCCAAGAGGATCGGCGAAAATGCCGGACCCGAGGTTGATTTGCTCGGAGATTACGGGGCCGGCACTGGCCAGGCTGCTTCAGCACAACCAGCAGGTCATACTCAACGCCACTGCCGAAGCCGGTGTCTTACTCGACGAAGCCTCCAAGGCAGCCAGCCCGTTGGGGCAGTTGCTGCTCAAAGGCTTTTCGGGGGACCCCGTTGAAATCGACCGCATCACCCGAGAGCCGGTTGTAATGGAAGAGCCTTGCATCTCGGTGTGTTGGCTGTGCCAACCTCACCGACTCGACAAGTTCCTTGCCAATGAACGCCTGCTTGAGGACGGCCTACTACCACGCTTTCTCGTGGCGCACAGCAACGCCAGCATGGCAGCGATAGATGGGGACGACAGTTCTATTCCTGTTGCCGTCTCCGATGCCTACGGTGCATTGCTCGAGGAGCTATTTGTGCTGTACGGACGAAACTCAAACGATGAATGGGTCGTGCAGGCCAGCGCTGAAGCGCAGGCGGTGATGCGTGACCATCACAACCAATGTGTCGAGCGCTGGAATGCTGATGCAGGGTCACTGCGTTCCTGCATCGCGCGGTGGATGGAACAGACCTGGAAGATCGCTTTGGTGCTGCATGCGGCCCTCCACGGGGCCGACTCCCATGACAAGACCCTCAATGGAGAGACCGCCCGATGTGCCGTCACGCTGCAACAATGGTTCGCACGCAAGCAGATGGTGATCCTGGGAGAGAAAGCCTCAAAGCCGGCAACCACCCGGCTTGAGAAGCTCTGCAGGTTGCTGCTCGAAAATGGGGGCGAAATCACATTGCGAAACCTGCAAAACTCGCACGGATTCCCTGAAGCCGAGATACGCAGATTGGTCGAATCTGCACCGCAGAAACTTATCCTTCAAAAACGTCAAAACCCTGGTGGTGGACGCCCCTCGCGGGTGGTTGGGCTGTCGAACCCAGACTCCCAGCCATCAGCTTGAGTTCACACAACCCTGACAAAGACCAACTGCCGAATCTGACCGTTCATCGTTCATTACCCAAAGAGTTCTCACCCCATGCCAAAGGACACGTCTTGTTGAACTTTTTATTAGTGTAGCACCCGACCCCCATTCCTGACCCCCACCACCGACCCCTATGACCACCCACTTCCACCACATGCCCATCGATCGTACCACGATCAAGACCCGCCTCGAAATCCACCCGGACCTCTTCGACAACCCCACTGCCTACATCAAAGAACACGACCTACCCATCAGGACTTCGAAGCCAGGCAGACACAGCCTCACCCTCGACGTCCTCACTTACAAGGGCATCAAGCTCCACCTCAGCAGGGACACCGGCGACCCACTGACCAACGCCACGATCGACTTCAACCCCTGCAAGTGCCTCTACGGCCACAACGGGTATGCCCTCTCTCTCCGTGAGTTCCTTCATGCCGTCGGAATCCTCGTCAGCCATCTGCAACCACTCCTGCACGACCCGACAGACTGGATCGACCTGGTCCCCGGTCTGAGGCCCGACGGCGTCGCCTACTGGGACTGCGTCGAAGTCCACTCCCAATACGACGACACCGACGGCAGGCTGTTCGCCGCATTCCGCCAGGCTGTCCCCGCCAGGCCTAAGATCCCAGTGCGCCATTGGCCCGCCTCAATGCGCATCGGCGGCCACAACAGCCACATGCTGCTCCGCATCTACATCAAGGGGCCGGAGATGGTTGAGCACGGCAAGCTGGATCCCGAGCGCCTGTCCGACTACGAGCACGTCCTACGCCTTGAGGTGCAGTTGAAGGGCGAGAAGCTCATCGACTACCTTGGTAACGAGCGCAACGTCGAGGTGATCGACGGCGTGGATCGGCTTGTCCGGTTCTGGCCCCAGGATCTTGTTGCTGGACACCGCAAGGCGTTCAGCGCGTTGCAGGGCGTCTACTCGACGGGTGGCTCACCTGCTGGGTTCGGCCCCCGGGAGAAGATGGCACCCCTCGGGAGGCTGCTTGCCAGGGTGGCGCTCGACACCCGGTGCCCGCTGACCTTCCTGCAGCTGTTCGAACACGTCAGGTTCTACACCGGTGCTGAATCCGACACGATGCGCGCAATCAAGGCAGCCGGCGTGGAGGAGCTGTCACGCGTGAGCCCGGTCTCCGTGGACGACCTTTTCTCCGACGCCACCTATCGTTCTCCGCTGCACGTCTCGAGCCCCGAGCAGGAGGAGAAGGTGCTACACGACCTTGGGGACGTGACCGTCCACCCCTTGATCACCGCTGCCTACCAGCCTCCGGATCAGCCCTTCCGACCGATGACCCGGTGGCCCTCTTACCTTCGCGCCTGAACCTCGGACCGCCAGCACGATGAGCATGAAGCACACTGACATCACCTCCAGTCACCTCCCGGTTACCATCCGCAACCTGACCATCACCACCAGGCTCCAGCTACACCCGGAGTTCGTCAGGGAACCCCATCGATTCGCCCGTCGCCACGGGGTTGATCTGGCCGATGACATCTACCTCCAGAGCGACTTCAAGACGGACCGGAAAACCAAGCAGCGGGTCGAGAAGCTCAAGTCGAACATCCACCTGGTTCGACACGGTGCCATGCGGCTCTTCACCAAGCCCGAGAAGGACGACTGGCTGGTGCACAGCATCGACCTGAATCCGTCGATGCTGCTGTACAACAAGGAACGATACCAGCTCCGCGCGGGTGACCTTCCGTTGTCCCTCAGCATGCTCAAGGACGCGGTCACACCACTCCTGGCCGACCCCCACGACGCACGGCACATCGTCCCCGGCCTCGCGGGTGACCAGGAGCCCATCGCCTTCTGGAGTCTGGTGGACAGCGAACTCCTGCTCCCGGGGATCGACATCCGCACCCTCCACGACCTCAGCCATCCCCTCACCGGCCCCGCCGAGGGCGTGAAGAAGAACCGCATCCAGCTCGGAGACGAGGAGGACGACTGCTGGATTCGGATCAAGAAGACGCATTGGATGACCAACGGACCGGATGGCCCGGAGGCCGTCGACGGCATCCGCGTCCGGGTGTGCCTCAAGGGCCACAAACTGACCGAAGAGTTCAGGCGTTCCCCCAGATTCGGCACGCTCGCCAAAGTGGCCGACATCCCCCGCTTGGTGACCTTCACCGAAGCGAGTCTCGGTCTCCTGCACCAGTCGGTCATGGCGCGGTTGGAAGGCACTCACCTTCCGGTCCCGGCTGAATGGCTGGCCGACCGTGCCGAGGGGAAGAAGGACAGCGTCACCCACGCCAAGGTGATGGCCCTCGTCTCTCGGCTCACGTCCATCCCTATCGACGACATCCGGGCCGTCGACGAGCAGATCCGCAATCCATCGAAGTCCACCCGCGGCAGACTGAACAAGAGCGTTCCCGTAGAGTTCGGCCGACTGACCCCGGTCCCCATCTCATCCGTCTTCGCCCCAGAGGCATACTCCTTCGAGGACACCAGGGCGCATCACCGCGGGCATCCTGTCGATCCGGACGTTGCCGCAGCCTACACGATGAGATGAACCGCACACACAATACCTCTCGCACGGGAAGTTGGCGTCCCGGTCCCGCCGGGTGCCACTCCCAACTCCGACAACCTCCCATGCATCCGAGCCCCTCTGCTTACGTCCCGTGGGGATCGCCGATCCGAAGCGCGCAGCGCGGAGGATTGGCGCTCTCCACACCCGGCGTGGGCTTGCCCACGCCGGCCTGGGTGCGCTTCGCCTCACCCTCACGGTGGGAGGACGCGAAGCGACTCCCGCCGAACGCGTGCGCGCCAAGACACGCAGCAGCAGGCGGACGAAGGAGTCGAGGCTTCGGCAAAGGCGAGCGAAGCGAAGCATGCAGCCGGGGCCGAGCGACGCCGGCCGTCCGAAGGATCACGGGGCGAGCTTGCTCGCCTCGTGACCTGCTTCTGCGTGTCAGGCAGCCAAGCCCCCGCAATGACAACAACCCGATGAACCCGCACCCGTTCGGACCGGGGGCAACAACTCCTCCCACGCTGCCGAGGCCTACGGTTGAAGTCACCCTTGAGGACGAGTGCCCCATGAGGACGCCGACCCCTCTCGGCGGCTTGCTGAGGCATCCCGAGGCGCAGGCCCCGGCCCACAGCCCAAATTCATGTCCCCCGCCCCAGCGGGCCTCTCAGGGGATCGGAAGACATGAAGGCTGTGCGGCTTCACCAAATCCCCAACGGGTTGGCGACTCGACCCGGCTCGCTGGTCGACAGTCGTTCACCTTCGATTTTCCGAATGATCTATGAAGAAACACAACAAACAAGAGCAGGAAGCAGAGATACCTAACTTCGCGAATCACCTGATCCCGAGTGTCTATGGTGCCTATGCCGTGAGTGCCTTTGCCAGTGATCCAGCCACTATCCGAGTGGGGGTCTATCGATTGTCCCGTCGCGACGGGGAGTCCTGGATCCAGGAAATTGCCCAAGCGGGCCGTCACGATTGGTTCGTGATGTCGGGGGACGAATGCTGGCGCATTTATGATGGATCCGGCAGCCAAGTTGCAGAGTTTCCGGAGTTTTCGACGGTCCCTGGCCGCCTGCGGGAAGAGCACCGGAAGCCGATCGATGTCGATCGCAAGCATCTCGAGGCGGAAGCCGTGATCGCCACGGGCCGAAACGACCTTTCCTGTCTGGCCGTCTTTGAAGACCACACCGGTGCGAATTGTGCGGACCAGACGAACCTTGCAGCACTAGCATCATTGCTGATCGAGGTGGCGAAGGAGGAGGATTGCGAGCACATTTACGTGATCGAAAGCCAGCGGTGGCCTTGCCGCGTTGTTGGTTTGTTCGTAGCGCTCAACCAAACCAGCAAGGAGTTTATCGACCGATACCTCGACTATTCTCCATACGTCTCTCGATCCGAGCCGCTAGACTTCGCCACCCATCGTCATCGCCTTTCAAGGCGGCTTGCCCGCTTGGAGTCAGTCAAGATCGGGGAGGTACTGCGAGCTATCTATAGCAAGAAGAGGTTCGAAGACAGTGATGGAGGTGTGTTCATTGAGGGCGATGATTTTGTCGATGCGTTCCTGTCGGCTTCATTGAAGAAG
>JAUIJD010000003.1 GCA_030431475.1 Verrucomicrobiia bacterium
GTCGCGAAGGTCGGGCGGAAGAAGAAGCGGGGTGTCGTGGTCAACGTTGACGAACCGGGCGGCCATGCGCGGATCATGCCAGCGCGAAACGGATTTGTCGCTGTCCTAAGTCCGACAGGCTGCTAGGGTGACGCCATGAGTCATCACGCGAAGAAGTCCCCGGTGCCGGTCGAGCGCGATTTCACCGCCGGTCTGGCGAGGGGGGGGAGGCGGTCGTTCATCGGCTCGACCGGGGACAAGAAGCTCGACGACCGGATCGTCGAACTGGCGAAAGAGGCCGCGGGGGAGACGGGCCACGAGCTGCTGGCCGAGATGATGGTCACGGCGGCGAGGATCTCGCGGGGCGGCGTGCTGCCCGGCGACTTCAAGATGATGAACCGCGCGCTGAAGGAGATGCGCGAGGCGGAGGGCGTCTTCGAGCCGTGGCGGGATTTCCGGAAGGTGTCGGTGTTCGGATCGGCCCGGACACGGCCGGACGAGCCGGCCTACCAGGCGGCGGTCGATTTCTCCCGCAAGATGCGCGACCACGGCTTCATGACCATCACCGGTGCCGGCCCGGGCATCATGGCGGCGGGCAACGAGGGGGCGGGGGCCGACGACAGCTTCGGGCTCAACATCACCCTGCCCTTCGAGGCGGCGGCCAACGAGTTCATCGCCGGCGACGAGAAGCTGATCGACTTCAACTACTTCTTCACGCGCAAGCTGAGCTTCGTGAAGGAGAGCGACGCGACCGCGGGATTTCCCGGCGGCTTCGGGACCATGGACGAGGTGTTCGAGGCGCTGACGCTGATCCAGACCGGGAAGGCGCAGGTGTATCCGCTGGTGGTGGTCGATGCGAAAGGCGGCAAGTACTGGAAATTCTGGGAGCAGTTCGTGGTCGACCACCTGCTCCGCGGCGGGCTCATTTCCGAGAGCGACCTTTCCTTGTTCAAGGTCACTGACGACCTGGACGAGGCGGTCGAGGAAATCACCGGCTTCTACCGGGTGTTCCACTCCTACCGCTATGTCGGGGACCAGCTGGTGATGCGCTTGATGACGCCGCTGGCCGACGGCGAGGTGGAGCGCCTGCAGAAGGAGTTCGAAGACGTCGTGAAGGTGGGCGTGATGGTGCAGCGGGAGGCCCTCGAAGCGGAGTCCGACGAGCCGGATCTCCAGGACCTGCGGAGGCTGGTGTTCCGTCACCGGCGTTCCGACTTCGGGCGTCTGCGTGAGTTGATCGATGCGGTGAACCGCGCCACGACCGCGTGACCATGGCAAAGAAGGAAAGGGTCGATGTGCTGCTGGTCGCCCGGGGTCTCTGCGACACCCGGGAGCAGGCGAAGCGGCTGGTGCTGGCCGGGGAGGCGCGCAGCGGTGACCGGGTGATCGACAAGCCGAGCACGAAGCTGGCGGAGGATGCCCCGCTGTCGCTCAAGGAAAAGCCGAAGTACGTCGGCCGGGGCGGCTTGAAGATGGAGGGGGCGCTCGATGCCTTCGGCATTTCTCCCGAGGGCCGCGTCTGCCTCGACATCGGGGCCTCGACCGGGGGCTTCACCGACTGCCTGCTGCAGCGCGGGGCGGTCCGGGTGCACGCGGTGGACGTGGGGACGAATCAGCTCGTGTGGAAGCTGCGCAACGACCCGCGGGTGGTGGTGAAGGAGAAGTTCAACGCCCGTCACCTGGTCGAGGCCGACCTTGGCGAGCGGGTTTCGCTGGTGGTGATCGACGTCTCGTTCATCTCGCTGACCAAGATCCTGCCGGCGGCCTTCGGGGTGCTGGAGGAGGGGGGGGAGATCGTGCCCCTGATCAAGCCGCAGTTCGAGCTGGAGCGCGACGACATCGGCAAGGGCGGGATCGTGCGGGACGCGGCCCTCCACGACCGGGCGGTGGCGAAGATCCGGGATTTCGTGGAGGAGATGGGCCGCGAGTGGCGGGGCGTGATCGACTCGCCCATCACCGGCACCGACGGCAACCGCGAGTTCCTGGCCTGGTTGGGGTAGGAGGAGGTGGCGATTTCAAAGGGATGAGCGGGGTCGTCGGGCCCCGGACACCATCGGGCGGGCCGGAGGCCGCCGGCCCGGCTCATGGCTCCTCGGAAGGAGCCACTCCACCTTGGACAAGCGTGTGGAAGGCGGTTAGACAGGACCATGATCGTAGGCATCATCGCCAACCCGCACAAGGAAGGCTCGCGGCGCACACTGGATGCGCTGGCCAAGGTGTTGGCGGACCGGGGGCTGGAATCCGTGCTCGAGGAAACCACCGCGCGGACTTTCGGCTTCGAAGGCGGACTGCCCGGCGCGGAGCTCGCCCGGGCCGCGGACGTGGTGGCGGTGATCGGCGGCGACGGCACCATGCTGCACGCGGTGAAGAAGCTGGGTGGGTGCCCGAAGCCCATGGCGGGCATCAACATCGGCAATCTCGGGTTTCTGACCAGCTGCACCGACGACGAAATCGAGGAATTCGCCGATGCCGTGGTCGCTGGCAACTTCACGACCAGCGAGCGCACCCTGCTCGACGCCTGCGTGGAGCGGGCCGACGGCGGGACGGCGAGCTTCCTGGCGCTGAACGAGGCGGTGCTGGCGCGGGGCCAGACCGGCCGGCTCGTCGCCCTGCAGGCGACCATCGACGGCGAGGTGCTCAACCGCTACCGCGCGGACGGCCTGATCGTGGCGTCGCCGACCGGTTCCACCGCCTACTCGCTTTCCGCCGGCGGGCCGTTGATCAGCCCGTCGGCCGGCGTCTTCGTGATCACGCCGATCTGCCCGCACACCCTGAGCCAGCGCTCGCTGGTGGTGAGCGACGATGTCGAGATCGAGCTCACCCCCGAGGAACCCTCGGACGGTCCGATGCTGTTCACCGTGGACGGCCGGGACTGCGTGGAGATCGGGGCCTCCGGTGTCGTGCGGGTGCGCAAGGCGAGGCAGCGCCTCAACCTGCTGCGTCTGGAGGGTCGCTCCTTCTATGCGGCCCTGCGCCAGAAGCTGAATTGGCGGGGCGGTTGATCGCAAGGACCGCGTGGCTCCCGCCGCGCATGCCTCGCCAGCCGGCTACCTCCGACCGCGAAGACGGCACCCCTCACCCTGCTTCGAGCCCGGTGCAACGGCAGGATCAAGCGCAGCAACCGGCGTGCGCGGCGGGAGCCACGCGGTCCTCAGCCGGGTCCCGCCGCGGGATGGCGCCGACCCGACGGGCAGGTCGGCAGATTCCCCAGAAGATCCGGGCTTATCCGTCACCCGTGCGAATGGGTTTGCGACGCGGGCCGGGATCGTCTGGACTCCCGCTCATGCGCTACGAACCGATCGATCCGCAGCTTTTCGTCCGCAATCGTGAGCGGCTGCGCGAACTGCTGAAACCGAACAGCATCGTCATCATTCATTCCAACGACATTTTCCCGACCAACGCGGACGGGGTGATGCCGCTCCACCAGAACGCCGATCTTTTCTACCTCACCGGCGTCGACCAGGAGGACACGGTGCTGGTGCTGATGCCCGACGCCGGGGACGAGCGCGAACGGGAGATCCTTTTCGTCAAGGAGACCAGCGAGCAGATCGCGATCTGGGACGGCGAGAAACTCGACAAGGAGCAGGCGACCGGGCGGACCGGGATCGAGCGGATCGAGTGGGTCGAGAACTTCGACGCCTGGCTGCACCGCCTGGTGCCGCAGGCCGACCACATCTACCTCGCGACCAACGAGCACCTGCGCGCCGCGGTGGTGGTGGAGACGGCCAACGACCGCTTCATCCGGAAGTGCCAGTCCCGCTACCCGCTCCATCGCTACGAGCGACTGGCGCCGCTGATGCACCGCCTGCGGATCACCAAGGACCCCGAGGAGGTGAAGTTTCTCCAGAAGGCCTGCGACATCACCGAGGCGGGGTTCCGCCGGGTGCTGGAATTCACGAAGCCCGGGGTCGGCGAGTGGGAGATCGAGGCCGAATACCTGCACGAGTTCGTGCGTCGCGGTTCGCGGGGCTTTTCCTACAACCCGATCATCGGCAGCGGCAAGAACGCCTGCGTGCTGCACTACCTCGAGAACGACCAGGTGTGCAACGACGGGGAGCTGGTGCTGATGGACGTGGGTGCCGAGTACGGCGGCTGGGCGGCCGACATGACGCGCACGATCCCGGTGAGCGGGCGCTTCAGCGAGCGCCAGCGCGCGGTGTACGACTCGGTCCTGCGGGTGCTCCGCGGGGCGAACGAGATTCTGCGTCCGGGAAACACGCCGCTCGAGTACCAGAATCAGGTGATCGAGTTGATGGAGGCGGAACTGGTCAATCTCGGTCTGATCGATGCGAAGCAGGCGAAGGAGCAGGGCAAGGACAAGCCGCTGGTGAAGAAGTACTTCATGCACGGCACCTCGCACCACCTCGGCCTCGACGTCCACGACGTCGCTCCGCCGCATGAGCCCTTCGCCGAGGGGATGGTGTTCACCATCGAACCGGGAATCTACATCCGGGAGGAAGGCTTCGGCGTGCGCCTCGAGAACGACGTGCTGATCGGCAAGTCGTCCAACCACGACCTGATGGGCAACATCCCCATCGAGGCCGAGGAGATCGAGGAGCTGATGAACGCGAAATAGGGAGAGCGGCTTTGCAAGCCGCAGAATCAGGAGCGCGGGTTTGCAACCCGCTTCTTTCTTCATCTTCTCCAGCTTGATCCAGCGGCTTGAAAAGCCGCGCTCCCCAGGAGTCGGGTTGCAAACCCGTGCTCCTGATTTTGGTCCTCATACCGATTCAAAATAAGAATCGGACGATACAATGATCGAGACAGAGAACCACGGAACTCACTGAATCCACGGAGTGGACTCCGGGTTTCCGTGTATTCCGTGGTTCGCCCCGGTCCAGACGTAATTTGGAGACGGTATCAGGCGGGCCAGAGGTGAAAGCTGCCCGGTGGGAGATTGGCGGGGTTGCGTTCGATGTAGCGTCTGGCCCAGTCAAAGTGCCGCTGGCTGCGGATCAGGCGGTCCCAGTAGTCGGGTTGCCACAAGGCTCCCTGGCGACGCTCTCGGCGGTTGATCTCGCGAGAGGTGAAACGCTTCCAGGTGTGGACCAGATCCGGGAGTCGGTGTTCGCCGAGGGTACGGAAGAGGGCGTGGACATGATTGGGCATGACGACGAAGGACGCCAGCTTGTAGCGGTCACCGTCGAAGTAGGCGAAGGCATTCGCGGCGATTCGGGCGTTCTCGGGATTGCGAAGGAGACACGAACCGTGGCCTTGGTCGAGCCAACGGCCGATGCTCTGGGAAAAGCGTTCATGGTAGGCCTCCTCGGTGGCTTCGCCCCATGGCTCCGGATGGTGCTGGATCCAGAGTTCGCGTTCGTCGCGCCATTTGATGAGCATTGCCTCGGGGAGCGAGTCGGCGAGGCGGTAGGTAAGGAAAATCCACACCTCTCCTTGCTGCCAGTGCGGTAGCCTGTGCTGCCCCTTGGTGACTTCTTCCCCGGGATTGTAGAAGTCGGGCATCGGGAGCGCGGCTTCGAAAGCCGCTGGGTTGGGAGTTGGGAAGAAGAAGCGGGTTGCAAACCCGCGCTCCTTATTGAAGCACCTCGTCCATCGCGTCGATGAGTTCCTGCATCGTGGCGACGGTTTCGTTGCCCATGTTGGAGATGCGGAAGGTGCTGCCCTTGATCTTGCCGTAGCCGCCGTTGATGAGGAAGCCGTGCTTGGTCTTGAGCCCCTTGATGAAGGCGGGGAGGTCGAGGCTTTCCGGGGTGGCGAAGCAGGTGAGCGCCTTGGAGCGGAAGCCCTCCGGGGCGAAGAGTTCGTAGCCGTGTTTCGCGCCCCAGGCGTGGATCATGGCGTTGGTCTCGGCGTGGCGGGCGTAGCGGTTCTCGAGGCCTTCCTTCCCGATCTCACCGAGGATGTGCTGCAAACCGAAGAGGTTGGCGATGCAGGGGGTCGACGGCGTGTTGTTCTTCGCGTCGTTCTTGGCGAACTCGAGGAAGTCGAAGTAGTAGCCGCGGTTCGGCGTGCCTTCGGCGCGGGCCAGGGCGGCCTCCGAAACCGCGAACACGGCCAGGCCGGGCGGCAGCGCGAGCGCCTTCTGCACGCCCGCCAGCATGACGTCGGCGCCGATGGCGTCGAAGTCGACCGGCACGGTGGAAAGCGACGACACCGTATCGACGATGAGCATCGTGTCGGGGAAGGACTTCACGACCTTGGCGATGCCGTGGAGGTCGTTGAGCACGCCGGTCGAGGTCTCGGAGTGAATCAGGGTGACCGTGTCGAAGCCGCCCTCCTCGAGCTTGGCCTTCACGGCGGCCGGGTCGATGGCCTCGCCCCACTCGACCTGGATCTTGTCGGCCTCGTAGCCCATGCTCTTGGCGACGCTGAACCACTTGTCGGAGAACGCACCGCAGCAGAGGCAGAGGACTTTCTCGCGGACCAGGTTGCGCAGCGCGCCCTCCATCACGCCCCAGGCCGAGGAGGTCGAGAGGAAGACCGGGCGCTCGGTGCCGAAGACCGACTTCAGGCCGGGCTGGAGGGAGGCGTAGAGTTCCTCGAAGTCGGACCCGCGGTGGCCGATCATCGTCCGCGACATGGCGGCGTAGGTTTCGGGCGAAACATCGACGGGACCGGGAGCGAAGAGTTTGGGATAGGCCATCGCCGGGGTGCATAAGGCGGGCGGGGCCGATCGCCAAGCGGAAGGTGGGTCAACCCGGGAAGTTCCAGGGAGGAGCTCCGGGGGCGGGCAAGGGGCTCCGGGACGGCCGGCGGGCCATGGCGGCGCGGAGCCGTCGTGACCCTGATCCTCACAACCGGCGTCCCGGAACCCTGGGCGAATGGAGTGTGGCGGGATTATCTTAGCTCCAAATCAGCGCCGCAATCAGCGGATCGCGCTGCTCGGCGGGGTCACGGGTGACACCGCCGCGCCGGTGATCGGAGTGAAGTCGTCCATGATCGTCGAGGATGCGGTTCGACGGTTGGTGGCACTCGGCCACCGCCGGATCGTGCTTCCGCTGTGTGACTCGCCGGCACCGTTCGCCGATTCGCTGAAACAGGCGATGCAGACCGTGCTGAAGGATTCCGGATTTCCCTACGTCCCCGCCTATCACACGCCGGAGCGGAAGATTTCGGGAAGGGACACGCTGTGGCGCCTGCTGGAGGAGACGTTCTCGACGCGGGCTCCGACGGCGCTGATGACCCTCGGCCTGCGGGAGATGATCGTGGTGACCTGTTTTCTTGCCCGACGTGGATTGCGGGTGCCGGAAGACGTGTCCCTGATGCTGCTCAACGACCAACCGGAGGCGGAGTGGTTCGTGCCCGAGTTGTCCCGCTATCGCTGGCCGTTCCGCCAGATGGCAGGCAGGATGGTCCGCTGGGTGGAGGGCGCCACTGAGCTGAAGGACTCGGTCTTTGTCGAGGCCGACTTCGCGGACGGGGGATCGATCGGTCCGGCGCGGTCCTGAGGGCGGGCGGAGGCGGGGATCCGCCAGCGCCCGGGAATTCCCGGCAGGCTACTCTTCCCAGATCATGTGCTCCATGCCGATGGTCTTGGCCCGTTCGTCGGCCTCCTCGGAGCGGGGGCCACCGAGCTGGGCGATGCGGCGCGCGAACTTCATGGCGCCCTCCCAGTCCTCGCGGCGCTCGAGAATGCCGAGGGCGGCGAATCCGCAGTCCTCGATTGCGTTCCAATCGCCCCGGGGCGTTTCGGGGGCGGCCTGGACGACGTCCATGTAGGCGACGAGCGCCTCTTCCTCGCGGTCGTCGAACTGCTCGAGCGCGAGGCCCTTGAGGTAGAGCAGGCGGAAGCGCGCGGGCGAGTCGGCCGGGAGGTCGGCGAGGAGTTGTTCGTACAGCGCCAGCGCTTCCTCGAGGCGCTCGGGATCTCCCTCGGCGCGGGCGAAAAGGGCGTCGCCGAGCAGCATTCCGGCAGAGAGCCGAAGCGGGTCGTCCTTTTCCATGCCCTCGAACCACGGACGCAGGCATTCCACGGACTCATCGAGGCGGGCGAGGCGGTTGAGCAGGTCGGCCTTTTCCAGGCGGGCGACCGCCTGGAAGGGCGAGTCGGACTCGATCAGGCGGTCGAAGAGGGCAATGGCTTCCGATTGGGACTGGGGCGTGGCGCCCTCGGCGGCGGCACGGGCGGAGAGGAGCAGGGCGGCAGGCGCCTGGGGGGATTCCGGCGAGTCCTTGGCGAGGGCTTCGAGCACCAGACGGGCGTCGTTGAAGTCGCGGTTGCGGAACAGCGCGCGGCCCTGCTCGAAGCGCAGGGTGGCGGCGGCGGGGTCATCGGGAAAGGCCTGGAGGAATGCGGCGGCGGTATCGGCGGCCTCGCGCCATTCGCCGCGGGCCTCGTGGAGGCGCATGTTGGCGAGGACCAGCGACACGGCCGGCAGGGACGAGCGCTCGTCGTCGGGAATGCCGTCGAGCATGCGAGCGGCGACCTCGGGCTGGGGAGGGCGCGCGGCGAGGGCGGCGAGGGCGGCGCTGAGACGGGCGTTGGCCAGCCGTGGGTGCTCGGGATGGTTGCGGATGAAGGCGAGCAGCGACGGCAGGGCCTCGGGGGCCCGTTCCGACGCCAGGTGAAGCGAGCGCTCGAGCTCGAGCTGGGTCTGCAGCTTGGGGTCGGCCGCCGCTTCCCGGAGTTGGTCGAAGGCCGGCACGTCGCCGCCGGCAAGCAGCGAGGTCGCGGCGTTGAGGCGGGCGGCCCGGCGACGGTCGGCTTCGAGGAGTTCGGCGGCGCCATCGAAAAGCTCGGCGGCTTCCTCGTAGCGCTCGTCGCGGAACAGGGCGCCGGCTTCCAGGGTGAGCGCCTGGGCGCGGAGCTCGCGGGGCGAGTCGGCCCCCAGTTGCTGGATCGCCCCGAGGCAGGCGCTGGCCTGGTCGCGGTGGCCGGCCTCGAGTTCCCACCGACCGCGGACGAGCAGGGCGTGCGGGACGAGCGGGTGGGTCGGGTATTCCATCCTCAGGCGGTCGAGCAGTTGACGGGCGCGGGCCGGGGCGTCGGGGGAGGTCTGGCGTTTCAGGCCGAGGGCGAGGTGGAACAGCGCCTGGGGGGCGAGCGGGTCGTCGGCCGGCGCCGGAAGCGGCCATGCCCCGAGGGCACCGAGGCGATTCCCGGGAATCGTCGGCCCCTCGATCCGGGCCGCCGGGATCCACTCCCGGAGGCGGGTGAGGATGGGGTCGTTGGGCGCGGGTTCGGCCGGCAGGCACCCGAGCAGCAGATCGAAGGCATCCCCGAGTACCGGCGATTCCGGGTTCTGCTGAATGAAGGCGAGCAAGCCGTCGGCCGCGGCCTGGGGACGGTTCATGGCGATCCGCGCCCGGGCGAGGATGACCGAAGCCTCCGGGTGGGCCGGCAGCTTGGCGTCGCGCCGACGGTCGAGCAGGCGGTTGAGGATGGCGGCGGCGGCTTCGGGCTCGCCCATTTCGAGCAGGCACCGGGCGCGGATGATCCGGGCCGCCTCCGCCTCGGGAGGCGGGAGATCCTTCGGATCCGGGAGCACTTGGAGCGCCTCCTCGAAGCGGCCGACCTCAAGGAGGATCTCCGAGCGAAGCAGGCGTGCCGCCACCGGCGGATCGGGCTCGGAAATCAGAAGGTCGAGGGTGGCGAGGGCGGCGGACGAGTCGCCGATCGCCCGCTGCAGGCGGGCCCGGGTAAGCCGTGCCTCGCGGCGGTGCGGTGAGGTGTCCGGCAGCTTGTCGAAGGCCTCGACGGCCTCGCGGAACCGGCCGGTGGCCGCGAGTGCCTGCGCTTCCCAGAAGCCGCGGGCGGGATGCTCGGACAAGGCGGGATCCGCCAGAATCTCGAGAGCGGCTTCTCCGCGGTCGCCCCGCACCTTGGCCTCGGCCAGCCGGAGCAGAATGATGGCGCGGTCCTCGGGGGGGAGTCCCTCGGTCTTGAGGGCGGCCTCGAATCGATTGGCGGCCACTTCCCACAGCCGGCCTTCGAGGGCGTCGAGACCGAGCCGGTAGGTTGGGATTTCCTCGGGGTCCGGGTTTCCCCACACCGGGCCGATGCCGAGAACCATCAGCAGCAGCGCACGTCCGACCCTTGCCATGCGGGGAGCATAGGCCGCGGGTCGGGCCGATGACAAACGACGAATCATCGGGATCCCATCAGGATGCGCGCCGGCGGGGAGCGGGGACCGAGGCCTCGCTCAGAGCCATTTCTTGAACTCGGCGGCGGTCACGCCGAGGGCGGAGGCGGCACTCTTGAGGTCGCCGTCGTGGCGATCGAGCAGGCGCCCGGCGAACTGCGCCCGCAGCCAGGCCTGGGCGCCCTCCGACGGGAGGGCGTCGATCAGACCGTCGACCATTTCCCGGATCTCGCTCTCGGGTCGGCCGGGGGCCGTGGTGAGATTGATGTCGGCCGGCAGGAGCACCGTCGACGAGGCCAGCGCGCAGGCGCGGGAGATGGTGTTCTCCAGCTCGCGGACGTTCCCCGGCCAGTCGTGGTGCTGAAGGATGCCGATGGCCTCGGCCGAGAGACGGATGCGGGCCATGCCGTTCTTGCGGGTGATCCGCTGGAGGAAGAACTCGGCGAGCAGCGGGATGTCCTCGGGGCGTTCGCGAAGCGGCGGCAGGCGGACCTCGACGACATTGAGCCGGTAGTAGAGGTCCTCGCGGAAGTTTCCCTTCGCGACCTCCTCGGCGAGGTTGCGGTTGGTGGCGGCGACGATGCGGGCGTCGGCCGTCTGGGTTTCGTTGGAGCCGACCCGTGAAAACGTTCCGTCCTGGAGGACCCGCAGCAGCTTGACCTGCACCGAGAGGGGCATTTCGCCGATCTCATCGAGGAAGAGCGTGCCGCCGTCGGCCTGCTCGAAGCGGCCGGGGCGCCGGGCGATGGCCCCGGTGAAGGCGCCCTTCTCGTGCCCGAAGAGCTCGCTCTCGAGGAGGTTCTCGGGAATGGCGCCGCAGTTGATCGCCAGAAAGTCCTGCTGGCGCCGCGGCGAGTACTCGTGGACCGCCTTGGCGACGAGCTCCTTGCCGGTGCCCGACTCGCCGCTGACGAGAACGGGTGCGTCCGACCGGGCGACCCGTCCGACCACCTTGAAGACCTCCTGCAGCGAGCGGGAGACCCCGATGATCTTGATGCGGCCTTCGGTGCGGGGAGGCTCGATCTCCTCGGCCGCACCCGCGACGCGCCGGTCGTCGGCGATCTGGAGCGCGCTCTCGACCACCGGCCTGAGCTCGAAGGCAAGCGACTCCTTCTTGAGCACGTCGTGCGCGCCCTTCTGGGTCGCCTCGATCACCTGGCCGGTGCTGGGGAAGCCGGTGGTGAGGATGAAAAGCGTGGCCGGCGACGCCTCGCGGATGCCGGAGAGCAGGTCGAGACCGTCGAAGGGCTGGAGCTGCAGGTCGGCGACCACCACGTCGACCTCGGTCTTGGCGACGACCTTCAGGGCCTTGTCCGCCTGATCGCAACGCAGGATGTTGAGACCCTTGGCCTGAAGGTGCTTGGTCGCCCATTCCAGGAAATCGTGATCCTGATCGACGAGGAGAATGGTCCGGTCGGTGGAATCCTTGGCCATGGGTGCGAGGGAGGAGGTCGGGCGGGAGGGCGAACGGGCGGCAGACTGTGGCGGTGCGGCGCCCGGTGCAAGACAGGAGGAAGGCATCCCGGAGCGATCCGTAGGTTCCCGTAGGCGGCTGAATCGCCGTCGAAGCTTGCGAAACGCGGGGAAAGGGGCTTTCTTACGCCGTGGACGAGGCTTGCACCGGACGCTCCGCCGCGCTTCGATCCCGTCAATCCAACGCTCGAACCATGAAAAATCCCAATTCGTTCCGCCGCTCCCAGGGTTTCACCCTGATCGAACTTCTCGTCGTCATCACCATCGTCGCGGTGCTCGCCGCCATGAGCTTCGCCGGCGTGAACTCGGCGCTGAAGAAGGCCAAGATCACCCAGGGCCGGGTGGCGGCGACGAACGTCGCGCAGGCCGTCAACCAGTTCTACAGCGAATACAGCCGCCTGCCCGAGCTGACCGGCGACCTCCGGACCGACAGCGGCGGCGGTGTCCAGTTGCTTCAGATCCTGCTCGCCGAGGAAGGCGGGGGCAGCGACGTCGAGAATTCCCGGGGCATCAACTTCCTGAGCGTGCAGGAGGGCAAGGGCAAGCGGGGCGGTCTCTACTACGGTTCCGGCAGCGGTTCCTCGGTCCAGGGCCTCTACGATCCTTTCGGCAACGCCTACACCATCGTGCTCAACACCGACTACGAGGACACGCTGAGCTTCTCGATGGGCGGCAAGACCTACAATCTCCGCGGCGAGCAGGTGGCGGTCTACAGCCCCGGCCCCGACATGGAGGAAGGCACGACGGACGACATCACCAGCTTCCAGCGCTGACCCTGCCGGAGGCGCGAATTTCCCGAGCCCCGCGATCCCCCCAAGGGTCGCGGGGCTTTTTCGTCATTTGAGGAGGGTTTCGACCCCCATCGCCGATTTCCGCAGGAACTTCGGCATGGCTTCCTTTTTCCGGGGCCGGAAGGCGCGGTAGACGAATCCCAGCAGGTGCAGGGTGAAGAGACGATCGACCAGCCGGTAGCCGCGCTGGCGCCGCAGCAGCAGGCCGGCGACCCAGGCCAGGGTGTGGCGTTTGACGCGCAGCGGCGCGAAGGACAGCTTGATCCGGTAGCGGGTGCCTTCCGTCTGCGGCCACGCTTCCTTGTAGGTGGCCTTGGCCTGGCGGATGCGTTGGGCGATTTCCTCGTCGAAGGGGAGGAAGTAGTAGCGCCGGGCGAGGCGGACGAGCTGGCAGAAGTCGCGCCAGTGACGGATGTCGCGCTCGGGAAGTCCCGCCTCCGTCGCCCAGGTGACCATCTCCGGAAAGCGTTCGCACGCGGCCTCGCCGGCGCGCAGCGCGCGCTCGGGGTCGCGGACGAAATGGCGCATGATCTTGCGCACCGCGTGGTTGATGAACAGGCAGTCCCAGTAGATGTGGAGCAGCGGGGGAATGCGGACCCGGCGGAAGAACAGCTTCTGACGGGCGAAGTCCTCGATGTACATCAGGTCTCGCACGATGATCTCCGAGGCGCGCAGCAGCTCGAGCGTGGCGAGGGCCCGGTCCTCGCCGACGAGGTCCCGCACCGCTTCCTCCACCGGTTGGCGGTCGCGGAAGGTGCGCAGGATGGCGTGGGCGTTGAGACGGATCCAGATGTCCTCTCCGGCGTCGGGGAGAAAGGCGAGCCGGCGGAAGCGGTGCCAGCCGCCGGTCTGGCACCAGACCGAGACCCCGACGAGATTCTCCGCCTCCTCGAGCTCGCGGGCGTACTGTTCGCAGTCCCAGCCGACGAAGGAGGGGAACTCCCCGGCGCCCTCATACTCGCGGCGGGCCTGGAACTCGATGATCTTCGGGTGGGGCGTGCGGAAGAAGGCGCGGTTGAGCGGGAGGTAGCGGAAGAAGTCGCTCTCGCCGAACTTCATCGAGACGATGAAACGGGGCGAGTCGATCCCGTCCAGCGTCGCGGCAAGGGTCTTGCGGTGCCAGATGAGGTCGCCGATGCGGTGCGCGCCGACCGTCCACGTTCGCAGGATCAGGTCCCGGCCCCGGGCCTCGAACAAGGGCACGAGCCGACGGAGCAGGCGGTTGGTGTCGTCGGGCGAGGTCAGATGAAGGCGGGAGCGGATCGGGTCCTTGACGTCGAGCCCGTCGCTTTCGCCGATGCGCAGGATCAGTCCGGCCACCTGCGGGAAGTCGTCGAGGAAGCGCTCGATCAGGTCGCAGAAGTAGTCCTCGAGCTGGTCGCGGCGGTGACCGATGGCTTCGTCGATCGCGGGCGTCAGGGGGATGATGTCGGAGGTGATGTGGATCTTCAGCCCGAACTCGTCGAGGATGCGGAAGATGGCCGCGAATTCCTCGCGGAAGACCTCGATCCTGCCGGCGATCTCCGGCTCGTGCAGCGGATGGGGGACGAGGTGGGCGAGGTCGTCGAGCGTGACCACGTTGTAGCCCATGGCCGAGACCTCGCCGGCGAAGTGCCGGATGTCCTTGCGGATCCCCGCCCATTGCGTCCGCCGGGCTTCGCCCTCGGTGGCGAGATGGGTGAACGGGATCTTGGACCAGTTGATGCGACGCTTTTCGTAGCCCCGGAAGAAAGGGCCGATGGCGTCGATCAAAAAGAGTCGTGGTGACATGAGGGCGCGAGCAAATCGCGGGGGAGGAGGTTCGAAAACGGTGCGATTCTGACGGGATCGTCACAATCGCGGTTTTGAGGCGAACGCGTGGCACGGCGATTGCGAGCGTGCCAAATGGCACCGGAGTTGATGGACTTCGGCGCTTCCGCACACTAATCCATGACGGTGCCCCAGCCAGCGAGCTTCCGAAACCCTGCCAGAACCGGCTTCACGCTGGTGGAGCTGATCGCCGTGATCGCGATCGTGCTGATTCTGATGGCGGTCGGGATCGGCCTGCTCACGACGTCCCGGGGCGAGGCCCTGCGGACCGGCACCGAGCAGTTCACCTCGCTGGTCGAGCAGGCCCGGACCTCGGCGATCACCCGCCGCAAGCCGGTGGTGCTGGCCATTGCGGAGCCGGGGCGGACCGATCTCGGCGACGACCAGTGCCGGGTCGGGCTCTTCGAGCTCGAGGCCTGGAAGCCCGGGGAAGTGAACGAAGGGCGGCTGATCCAGCGCTGGCAGGTGCTGCCGATGGGAATCGCGCTGTTCGGAGGGGAAGTGGATTCTCTGGCCAACGTAAAGGACGAGGACGCCATTTCCCTGACGTGGCGCGCGGGAACGGAGTCGGCCGAGATGCCGGGGTTGGTGTTCAGCCCGCGGGGCGGTCTGCTGGCGCCCGCCGGCTCGGAATCGGTCGTCGTCACCTTCGCCGCCGGCACCTATCGCGACGGAAATGCGGTGGCGACCGGCAAAGAACGCGGCAAAGTAGTCCGTATCGGGCGGGTCGTTGCCCGTCCCTGGCAAATGAACCAATGAAGAACCGTCCGTCATCCCGCACCCCGTCCGGCGTCTCCCTCCTGGAGTCGGTCATCGCGGTGGCGGTGATCGCCGTCGCCGTGCCGCTGGCGCTGGGCGCGATCGCCCGCGCCGGGGTGGTGGGAGGGTCGGCCCGCGCGGAAACCCGGGCGCCGGGTATCGTCGATTGGTGCCGGATCGAGCTCGAAGCCGCGCGCCGGGGCGAGTCGGAGCTTCTGCCGCCGATCGCGGCGGATCAGGCCTTTCCGGCGGGTGGGGAGGTGATGGCGCTGGCCTTCGACCGCGACGGCGCCTTGGTCGGGGCGCTGCCCGGCGAGGATTACCAGGACGGCGTGGCGGAGTTGGGGGATGAGGATGTCTTCTTCATCGCCTCGCTTTCGGGCCGCCCTGATGACAGCGGCGTGGTGATCACGGTGACCGTCGAGCATCCCTCGGTCCGGGCGGCCGACCGCCGCGACACGATTCCCTTCCACACGATTCTTCCATGAAAGCCCGCGCCGGATTCACCCTCGTCGAGCTGATGGTCTCCATGGCCATCGGCGCGATCGTGCTGCTGCTTGCCGCCGGAGCCCTGCAGGCGGTGGGAGACGGCTACGGGCGGGGCACCGACGGCGTCGCCGCCGAGCGCGAGGCGCGGGCGGTGCTCACCCAGGCGGCCGAGGATCTCGGCAAGGCCGTGGGCGGCCGGGAGATGGTCTTCGAGACTGCCGGGACCGGCTGGCGGCGCGACCGCATCGGATTCTTCTGCCTCCAGCCGGACGATGCCCAGAGCGCGGACGAGCGGGTGGGGGACCTGTGCGCCGTGGTTTACTACGTCACCGACCTCGAGGTGGGGGACGAGACCTTGCGTTGCCTGATGCGCGGCTTCCGCGGCAGCGAGGAAACCTTCGAGGCCCTGCGCAACGGATCGGAGACCTCCCTGTTCCAGGGGCGTCCGGCGGACGAACCGGTGGCTTTCGGCGTGGTTTCCTTCGAGGCGAACCCGCTGGTGCGCCTGGCCGGCGCCGGCTGGTCCGAGTGGCGGGCCGAAGCGGATCCAGCGTGGGACGGCCCCGATGCCGTGCGGTTGAAGCTGGTGGTGGCCCGCCGCGAGCTGATCGCGAAGCTCCGGGAAGCCGGGGCCTGGGACAGCAGCCCGCTGCTCGGCAGCCCGGATGAAGCCGCCGAGTCGGACCAGCTCGAATCCTACGAAGTTCTCCAATCGTTTGCCCATGCCTCCTGAACGTCCAACCCCGCCCCGCCCGAACGGCTTCACGCTTGCGGCCGTGATGGTGATCCTCGCGGCGCTGCTGCTGCTGAGCGTGGGGGTCCTCGCGGTGGTCGGGATCGAGCGCAAGACCGCCCGGTCCTACGTCGATGCCAAGCGCGCCGAATGGATCGCCCGTGCCGGTGCCGAGGAGGTGCGCACGCGGCTGCGCACCGAGACCGCCGACGACGACTTCCTGATCGTATCGCGTCCCGGGGAGGAGGACGACACGACCGAGACGTCCCCGCTCGACTACCTTTACCTCGCCCGGGGCGAAGGCGGGGGCGACAGCGTGCAGTACCGCCTCGTCCCGCTGTTCAGTGCGGCCTCGGGGGGGGGCGCGCCCTCTCCGGTGAGCGATCTGCGGAGTCTTCCGGATCCGTCGGAGATCGCCGGCGCCGACGTCGAGACCTTCGAGACACGGCCGTGGGCCGATGCCGCGCGGACGGCGTGGATTCCGGTGCAGGACGACGACGATCGCGTGGTCGGTCGCTATGCCTTCTGGGTCGAGGACCTCCAGGCCCGTGCCGGACTCGACGGCGGGGGCGAGGAGCGCGATCTCGCCGATTACGAGCGCGAGCCGTGGCCGCATCCGGCGGCGGGTGTCGATCCCGATCCCGAAGGGGTGCCGGTCGAACTGGCGCTGCAGGCGCTTGATCCCGAGGCGGGAGGCGACGCCGGGGAGACCGATCTCGACGACCGTCTGATCGAGGGGCGTCCCCTGATGATTTCCCCGGATTCCGCCCTGGCCGCGGCGGGTTTCGAGGCCCCGCTGGAACGGGGTGAGGACGGGCGCCTGCTCGATCCGGCGGCCGATGCGGTGGAACGGGGACTGTCGCCCCAGGTGAAGCCCTACGAGGAACGGCCGCTGGTGCCGCATGCCCGCGGCATCGACGCGTCGGTGGCGGGCGAGCCGAAGCTCAACCTCAACGAACTGCTCTCCGCCCCCCGGGCCCAGGCGATCGGGGACTTCAAGAACCGGATCCAGGATGCGCTTCCGGAATTCGAGAACCGCAAGGGCGCGTTTCCCGATGACTACCTCGGGACGCTCGCCGCCGGTGCCTTCGACTACGCGGATGACGACGACGACGCCACGCTCGGAGCGGGCATCCGCGGGCTCGATGCCTATCCGCTGCTCAGCGAGATCTTCCTCCAGGTGAACTTCAAGGGGCTGGAGCTGGACGACGACGGGAAGTACCTCCTGTGGACGATCAAGCTTTTCGCCGAGGTGTGGAACATGACGAGCGAGCCCGTCTCCGGCGAGGTCCGGCTCAGCTACGAGAACGGGCTCTCCACCACCGGGATCAGCGCGCTGCCGCAGGGACTTCGTTTCGACGATCCCCGGCTGTTGCTCGATCCGGCCCAATCGACCCACACCCTCAATGAGATCGACGGTCGGTTCTGGTCGGCGCCGGTGTCCCTGTCGCTGGAGCCCGACCAGTATGAAACGCGGGAGTTCGCCTCGGTCGACTACCGGATCTACGTCAGCCCCCGTAGTGGGCCCGGGAGTGTGTTCATCACGAGCTTCGCGCTCATCGAGCAGCTCGGTGCCGCCGGGCTGTCGATGCAGTGGAACGGCGACGAGGTCGACCGGGTCGAGCGCATTGTCCGCTACGCCGTGGGGGACACCGCCTCGGACTTCCGCTTCAACGCGACCCGGCCGAAGTCGGTGACGAAGGCGGCCATCCCGGGTCACAGCTACGGGCCCTACGGTGACTTCATCAACAACATGGGGGATCCGCGGATCTCCAACTACATCCGTAGTACGCGATGGCCGCTGGGGCTGAACGCCTATCCGGCGAACGCCAGCCCGAACCGCCGGAATATCCGCCGCGGAACCATCTACGACCGGGACTCGGGTCTCAAGGCGAAGGCCTACGGACGCGTGCTGCCCTCCGAGTGGCCCGACGGCGGGCACGATTCACAGGTCGGCGTCTGGCGAAACAACGGCACGGATGCCACGCCGCCGACCCACGCCGCCCTGATCGGCAGCGTTCCCACGCCGTCCGCGGAGAACTCTCCGCAGCGGCTCTCCAACCTCGGACGGTTCTATTCGGCGACGGAGCTCGGCCGCGTCTTCGACCCGGTGATGTGGTGGCCGACCTATCCCGACCTGCCGAACAAGCCCGGAACCGGGGCCCAGGACACCCGTTCGCTGGCGCCGCGGCCTCCACAGAGCGGCGGGATCATGCCCAGCCGCCGCAACCGCTGGCCCGAGGTGAGCGCGGCGGCCGATGCCAGCAGCGTCCACGGCGGCGGCAACACGCTGCGCATCGGCCGTCCCGAGCACGAGCGTTTCGTCGAGGAGGAGGGCCTGCACGCCGCGCATCTGCTTGATCTGTTCCACGCCGGGAAGTCCCGCTCGGAGAACGCCGACGAGCGCGAAGGGCCGCTGGTCACGATCGACGGGAAGGTGAACGTCAACACCGCCACTCCCGAAGCCATCCGGACGCTGGCCTCCGGCCTGCTGACCCAGGATCCGCGGCTCTCCCGCCTGCTCAGTCCGGCCCACCGGCCGGCGCCGGTGATGGCTCCCTTCACCCAGCCGATGGACCTCGGTGCGCCGGAGCGGGAACGGGTCGCCGACTACATCGCCGAGGCGATCGTCGGGTCGCGTCCCTTCGCCAGCGCGCGCGACCTGGCCGACGCCCGGACCACGGCGCCGGACGGGACCGAGGAGCAGCCGGTATTCGGAAACCGCGACTTCTACGACCTCGGCGACCGGGTGTGGTGGAACGACGCCGCCGCCGAGGAGGTCTTCGCCCGCATCTACGAGGGCACCACGCTGCGCTCACGGAATTTCCGCGTCTGGGTCGTGGGCCAGGCTCTGGCACCACGGGCCGCCGGGGCCACCGGCGACCCCGAGGTCCTGGCCGAGTCGCGCAAGGTTTTCTCGGTGTTCGCCGATCCCGGCGAGCGCGACGAGAACGGGGAGATCGACCCCGCCCGCTACCGCCCCGCCATTGTCCATGAGAACGATTTCTAGACTCCTGCTCGCCCTCCTGCTCCTGACCCCTCTCCGTGCCCAGGACCCGGGTGAGAAGTACGGGTTCATCCGGCTCGTCAACGCGGTCGCCCCCGGTGACGGCCACGTGACGCTGCTCCTCGACGGCTCGAACCTCTATCCTTCCGGCTACCGCCTCGGCGACGCGACCGGCGGCATGGGCGTGCCCGTCGGACGCTGCAAGGTCGTGGTCCGGCGCGACGGGGTGAAGGAGGGCACCACGACGATCGACGTGAAGGAGGGGAAGACGACGACCATCATTCCCTTCGCCGAGCGCATTCCCGCGACGGACGATGAACCGGAGCACTGGCAGATCCGGATCCTGCGCCTGAAGCAGAAGGGCGAATCGAAGAAGCGCGAGGCGACCTTTGTCTCGGTCGCCCTCGACGAGGAGATCCCGATCGAGATGAGGGACCCCGACGGGACGTGGAAGAAGTACGGCGTGAAGCGTTTCGATACCACGGTCGCCCCGATGAACTACCCCGAGGGCTACGTGCCGCTGCGCATGAAGGACCAGGAACTCCCGTCGATCCCCGTGCTCGACATCGGCAACTACGTCGTCGTCCTCTACAACGACGCCGACGGCAAGGTCCAGGCGCTCAACTTCCGCGACTTCCACCACGTCACGGCGGACTGACCGGCTCCGCGGAGCGAGGGGAGGGGCTTGCTATTCGAAGAAGCGCTTCAGCGCCTTCTGTTCCTCGGGATCGAGGGATTCCCGCCAGACGCGGTCGCCGCCGGAACCGGTTGAGCCGATGTCGCCGCCGCTCTGGGTCTTTGAGGCGTTCTGATCGACCTCGTGCTCGCCGTCCTGGAGCTGGAGCAGGTCGCCGGGCAGGGAACGCGAGAGGTCCTTGGCGTCCATCGCTTCGAGGTCGCCGGTGTCGAACTCGTCGCCTTCCTTTCCGAGCACCCCGGGGGCGTGTCCGGGGCCGCGATGGACGCCGCCCTTGCCGCCCGGTCCGTTGCCCGGCTGGTCGCCATCCCCCTGGCCGTCGCCGTTGCCTTGGCCATCGAGGAGTTCATCCCGCCATTCGTCGCCCCCGCCTCCGCCACCGCCCTGGCAGTCCTTGCAGGCTTGTCCGGCCTTGCGCATGTTCTCGCGGAGCTGGTCGAGCTGCTCCTGATTGAGCTGGCCGAGATTGTTGGGGTCGAGTTGCTGGAGTTGCTCGAGAAGTTCGGGATTCGGCTTGAGGGCACCGTTCTGCAGCCCCTGCAGGGCCTGGTCGAACTGGTTCATGAGCTGGTCCTTCTGCCCTTGCGGCATGCTTCCCGCGTTCTTCTGCAGGCTGCCGAGGGCGCGGTCGGCCCGCTCGAGCTCGCGTTCGAGGCGTTCCAGTTCCGACGCGTGCTGCTGCTTGAGCGAGTCGGTCGCCTCGAGCGAGGAATGGCTGAACCACTCCTCCTCGTCATTGGAACGCAGTTCTTCGAGCTTCTTGCGCGTCTCCTCGAGATAGTTCTCGTCGATGACCTCGTCCTGCTCGAGCCGCTCGATGTCGGCCTCGATCTGCTCCCAGGCGAGCGGTTCCTCGGGGCCGGCGTCGGCATCTTCCGAGACGGCCGCGACCGGGATGAAGAGACCGGCCAGCAGGAAGGCGAGGGCCGCGACCGGGGGGATCACGACGCGCTGCCAGTTCCAGCTGAGGCCGGGATCGACCTTGGCGGGAACCGAGGGCCACGGCGCAACCCCGGCACGGGCCGCGGACAAGGCGTTGCGCATCTGCATCGAGTCCTCGATCCGCACCATCGCGGTCTCCGGCTTCTCGAAGCGCCGGCGGGCGATGAGGAAGGCGATGCTGCCGATGAGCAGCACGGCACCGGCCGCGTAGAGGGAAAGCTGCCACTGCGGAAGGGCTGGCAGATGCCGCCGCACCAGCAGCAGCGTGCAGGCACCGGCGATGCCGACGACGATGAGGGGCGCGGCGAGGGTCTGGATCCACCAGCCGAGGTTCACCCGGCGGGCCACGCGACCGGCGGTTTCGCGCCACGCGGCGGCGAGGTCGGTTTTGGAAGCGTCGTCACTCACACCCGAAGCATAGCCGGAAAGGGGCCCGGAGCGATGTGAAATTTCGGTGAAGCTTGGAACGGACCATCCCGCGACGGATCGTTCTCCTCTTCCCAATGCGGTGAACCCTAGCAGCCTGTGGAAATACCCCGCAACGCCCCGCCGCCGGAGAATTGTATGGGGACAAAGTGCGCAGCGCGGTGGAGACGGGCGGCGGCCCTCGCGGGCGGAACTCCTTGAAGACGCTGGGTGCGTGACTCCTCGGTCGAGGATCCCGATCCACTCCCTCGTCGCGCCTTCCCAGCCTTCTCAAGGAGCCCCGCGGGGCATCACCGGGTATTTCAACAGGCTGCTAGAGCTCCCCCGCGGCCTCGCGATCGAGATAGAAGGCGGCGTCCGGGTGGTCCTGGAGGAAGGAGGCGCTGACTTCGGCGGTGATCGGTCCCTCGATCGCCTCACGGACGATGGAGGCCTTCTTCTGGCCGAAGGCGAGCAGGCCGATGCGCCGGGCTTCGAGGATGGTGCCGCAGCCCATGGTGATGGCGTGGGTGGGAACGTTCTCGAGTCCGTCGAAAGCCGGGGCGGCATCCTGGCGCGTGACCGGATCGAGCTCGATCCGGCGGGTGCGGCTCTCGCGCGGGGAGCCGGGTTCGTTGAAGCCGATGTGGCCGGTGCGTCCGATGCCGAGGAGCTGGAAGTCGATCCCGCCGGCGTCGCGGATCGCCTGCTCGTAATCGGCGCAATGGGACTCGATGTCCTCGGGTTGGCCCGAGGGGATGTGGACGTTGCCGGCCGGGATGTCGATGTGATCGAAGAGCTTGTCGTGCATGAAGCTCCAGTAGCTCTCCGGATGGTCGCGCGTGAGGCCGAGATACTCGTCGAGATTGAAGGTGGTGACCCGGGCGAAGGAGAGATCCTCCTCGCGATGGAGGCGGACCAGCTCCTTGTAGAAGGGGAGCGGGGTGTTGCCGGTGGCGAGCCCGAGCACCGCGTTCCGGCCCTGCTCGTTGATCGAGGCGATCTGGCGGGCGAGATCGGCGGCGAGCGAGCGGCAGGCGGTATCGCGATCCGCGAAAATCCGGACTTTCGAGAGAGTCTTGGGCACGCCGGGAAATGGTCGCCCCCCACGGAAAAGTCAAAGCCAAAGCGCTATAGAACGCATGGATGAGTCCCGAAAGGGCTCGGAAATGTCACAAACCTCAATTTTGGTCGAGCCGCTCTTCCAGCGCGGGATTGGGCGGCGCCCCGTTTTCCAGCGCGAGGTGGTAGTGTTTCAGGCCGTCCTGGCGGCGACCGGTGCGCTCGCAGAGCATCGCGAGATTGAAGTGCGCCTCGGCATTGGTCGGCTCGCAGGCGAGGGTGGTGCGGAAGGCATCCTCGGCGGCTGGATAGTCCTCGTGGCGGAAATAGGCGTTGCCGAGCAGGAGGTGGCCCTCCGCGTTGGTCGGGGCGAGCTCGGTGGCGCGCTGGAGCGAGGTGATGGCCTCCGACTGGCGGTTCAGCTGGGAGCTGAGGATGTGGCCGAGCATGCGGTGGGCGTAGGGATTCGCCGGCTTCAACTCGGAGGCGCGACGGAACATGTCGATGGCGGCGTGGGGCTCGTCGAGCTTGTACTCGACCAGCCCGAGCATGCACATCGTGGCGTCGTCGCCGGGGTGGCGGTCGATGATCATCTGGAAGGCCTCGCGCGAGGCCCGGAGTCGCTCGTTGCGGTAGGCCCGGATCCCGGCCTTGCGGAAGGGCTCGAGCTCACGGTCGAGGTCGGCGAGGCTGCGCTCGACTTCCGAGCGCGGACGGGCGTAGGGCGAAATGATGACGTCGTCGACCACCTTGCCGTCGATCACGCGGAGCTCCTCGGGGGTGAGGTTGAGCTCGGCGCCGTGGAAGATCTGGACGGCGCGGCGGATCTTGTCGTCCTCGCGGGCCTTGTCGTCGAGGGTGGACAGGAGCATCTCCCGGGCCTCGGCTCGTTTCTCCTGCACCTGAAGCTGGCGGCGGATGATGCCGCGGAGCATGGCCACCTCGGCGGGATCGCCGGCACCGGCGTCGAGCAGGCGTTCCTCGCTGCGCAGGCGCGCCTGGAGTTCCTCGATGCGCTGCTGCTGCTCCGTCTTCTCTCGGCGGAATTCCTGGATGCGCATCTTGCTGATGGCGAGGTCGCGGAGGGCTTCGAGGAGGTCGTCCTTGGTGGCGTCGTTGTCCTCCTGGAGCATCTCGTAGTGCTCCTTGCTCTCCCGCAGCTCGCGGTCGAGGGCCATGTTCTGGTCGATGACCTCCTGGAGCTGTCCGGCTTCGTTGAGCTTGAGCAGGGCCGCCATCTGGTCGCGTTCGCGGAGGAGCTCGTTGCGTTCCTCCTTGAGATCGTCGAAGGAGGCGCGGACCTCGGCGAGCTCGGTCTCGAGCGAGCGGATGCGGCGGTTGGCCTTCGCCAGATCCTCGTCCTTGGTGCGAAGCTGGGCCTGGAGCTGCTTGATCTGCTTGAGCTGCCCGGCGACGACCTCGTTGGCGGCTTCCCGCTCGACCTTGAGGTTGGCCTGCAGGTTGGCGACCTGCTGCTTGAGTCCGTCGACCTGCTGGTTGAGGCGGGCCCGTTCGTTGTTGAGCGCCTCGACCTGGGCCCGGGCCTCTTCGGTCTCGCGCCGACTCGCCTCCAGCGCGCGGCCCATCACGGCCTTCTCGTCCTCGAGGCCGTTGATGCGACGGGCGAGGGCGTCGATTTCCTCCTGCACCGGTCCTTCCGCCACGTCGCGGCGGAGCCGGTCGAGTTCGCTCTTCGCCTTGTGGAGTTCGGCCACCGCCGCGTCGCGCATGCGCTGTTGCGTCGTGCGGTCGGCATCGCGGTTCTGCTCGGCGGCCGTCGCGCGCTGCTGCAAGCGGTTCACCTCGCGCTCGAGTTCGGCGATCCGGCGCGACTCCAGCGTTTCGATGCGCTGCGTCGGACGGATCGGGGCGACCGGGATGCCGGTGTCGAGCCGTCGGGGTCCGTCCCCGTCCGTCGAGCCTCCGAGCCGCGTGCCGCCCTCGAGCTCGGCGATCGCCTGCTGCTTCTCCTCCTGTTCCTTGAGGGCCCCGGGACGGATCTCGGCCAGCGCGTCGAAGGTCTTCTTGCGTCGTCCGGCGACCATCTCCTTTTTCCACTCCGGGAAGGTGCGGGCGACGGTGTCGAAAAGCTGCTGGGCGCGCTGGAGCTTCTGCAGCGCCTCGGTGGGTTTGCCTTCCTCGGCGAGCTTCTCGGCATCCCGCGAGAGCAGCCAACCCTGGAAGTAGACCTCCGAGGGGTCGAAGCGAGCCGGCGCCGGCCGGGCGGGGGCGGGTTGCTGGGCGGGGGCGCACGGGGTTGCGAACGCCGTCACGAGGATCGTGGCGACGAGCAGGGAGGGGAACCGACCGCAGGTGGATGGCATGGCCCGCGGAGGCTAGGGGAGCCGGTGCGCCGCCGCAAGGGGGAAGTCGGGGTGGGTCAGTCGCGCAAGACCTTGGTGCTCAGTGCGCGGAAGCACGCGGCGGGAGCCAGCCCGAAGGTCCGGAAGGCCAGTCCGTAGCCGCCGGGTCCGGGCGCGTGGTTGGCGTGCCCGAGCAACCGCAGGAGGATGATCTCGAGCGCATCGGCCTTCTCGAAAAGCGCCCGGTGGCGCCGGACGATGCGCAGCAGTCCGCGCCCGCGGAGCAGCGAGTTGCCGGTGATCTGGTCGCCGTGGACGAGGTAGTCCATGAGGATGTCGGGGAGCGAGTGGTAGCGGGCGAAGGTGGCGAGGCGGATGTGCAACTCGAAGTCGTTGTAGGCGGGAAGGCCCTCGTCGAGACCGCCGGCGCGGTCGAGGGCGCCGCGGCGGAGGACGCAGTTGCCCATGTCGACCGCCACCTCGGTCCGCAACAGGGGGCGCAGGATGTCGCCCTCGAGCTCCGGGACCAGGTCCTCGATCCAGTCGAGCTCCGCCTCGCCGTCGGGTTCGTGGTGAAGGCACTTCTGGCCGAAGCAGACGACGTCGATCGCCGGATCACGACGGAAGACGTCGATGCAGCGCTCGATGGCGGTTGGATGGTAGCGGTTGTCGGAGTCGAGAAAGGCGACGAACTCCTCGTCTCCCTCCTCGAGGGCGGTGATGCGCGGACCCTGGGGGCCCTTGGCATATCGGTTCTTCAGGTAGCGGAGCTCGGGGAACTCCGTGGCGAGCTCGGCCATGAGGGCATCGGTCCCGTCGGTCGAATGGTCGTCGCAGACATAGACCCGGACCCCGGGATGCGTCTGGGCGGCCGCGCTCCGGACGCAATCCTCGAGGAGCTTCGCGCGGTTGAAGGTCGGGGTGATGATGGCCACGTGTTCCACGCGAAGCGCCTCTATAGTGAGGATGGGGCCGGATGTCAGCTCGTGAGCGTGTCAGGCGTTCCCTCGTCGCCGATCGCCTCCTCGGCGGGGGGAGGGAGCTGCTCCGGGAGCGCTCTCCTCCTCGTTGTCAACCGGTGTCCGGCCCCGACCGATATCAGGGCGTGAGGAGTTCGAAGCGGAGCCGGAAAAAGCCGCGGGCGTCCGCCGATGCCGGATTCGGGAATTCAATTCGCTCGCGGGAGCCGCTCGCCGGACTGGTCGAGACCGGCAGGGTTCCCAGCCACGGGCCGTTGCCGTCACGCCGGGCCAGCTCGGACCATCCGCTGCCGAGCGTCTCCGAGTGCTCGAGAAGATAGCGCACGTCGACGGGAGGATCGGCGGGAAGCAGCATCGCCAGAGAGCTACGAGTCGGGACCTCGAGCGGCGGATAGCCGTCATCCGGGGCGTTGAGATTGGTGCCGGTCGCGTGTTCGAGGAGGTTCGAGCGGCCGTCGCCATCGGCGTCGGACTCGGCGCTCCGCAGCCCGGGGTCGGTCACGAAGGACACCGCGGTGATGAAGGGAGAGTCGGGGATCTCGGTGCGCACGCCTTCGAGGGATGGCAGCAGCAGGAATTCGGGGTCGGGCTTGTTGCCGTTGCCCGAGACAAACTCGTTCATGCCGTGGATCGCCAGGATGTTGGTGCCTTGGACGAGGAGTCCGGGGGTGATCGCGATCGGGAAACCTACCGCCGAGAGCGCGTCCTCGTCGAAGCGGTCGCTCGAGGCGAGCGAGTCCCAGTCCGGCAGGCCGGTGGGGACGTTCATGCGCGCCACCTCGGTGCCGTTGAGGTAGGCGATGAAGCCGTCGTCGAACTTCATGCGCAGGGTCAGCGACAGGACCTCCTGCGGATCCTCGACCTCGAACGGCACGCGCATCAGGCATCCGCCGTAGTTGGAGGCCATCGCGTCTTCAAGGTCGAGTCCGCCGATCAGGGGCAGGTAGATGCGCCGTGAGTCGTTGCCCTTGTTGGCGTCGTAACCGGCGCCGAGGGCGCCCTGCTGCCAGCTCGCGTCATCGTAGCCGGCCGTCTTCCAGGCCGCGGCGAAGGTGCTGCTGTCGCAGACGCTGGCGGCCGCCGGCGCGTCCTCGGCGACGAATACGGTGCTGAAGAAGACCGCGGTCAGGTCCACCTCGCGGAAGGTCCGGTGGTCGCCGTCGCTGACGGTGAGCCGGAGCCGCGTGGTCGAGGCGCTTGCGAAGACGAGTTCGGGGTCGGCGATGGATGATCCGGACAGCTGCCCGTCCCCCGAGAGAACCTGCCATTCGTAGGTGGGCGGGCCGGGCAGGCCGTCGTCGGTGACGACCGGAGCGAGTACGGTGCGGTCGCCGTAGATCGTGCGGTCGCCGCCGAGGTCGATGCCCGGCGCCACCGCCGGGAAGGCGGGCGGGGTCCCGTCGGCTTCGACCGACACCTCGATCTCGTCGCTCGCGGACTCGGCACCGGCGGCGACGCCGAGCCGCAGGCGGTAGGTGCCCGGCAGGGTGAATTCGGCCCGGGTGGCATCGGCGTTCGCAGCGCTGAGGAGAACGCTGCCGCCGACGGGCGTCTCGAGGATTTCCCACTGCGGTGTGGCGCCGCTGGTGAGCCCGTCGAGGTAGAGGCCGGTGCCGGCCGGCAGGCTGACCTGCGGGGCGGAGGGTGAAAGGATGTCGGCGGCGAGTTCCAGCACGCGGGGCACGGTGCCGGTGAGGGTGTAGCCGCCGAGGCTGGCGTAGTCGCTGTAGCCGGTGGTCGGGTCTCCGGTGCCGGTGCCGGAGATCTCGAGGTAGTGAAGTCCGGAACCGAGGGTCGCGGAAAGGACGGCATCCAGCGAGCCGGCCGGATCGGCGACGGCGAGTTCGCCGCCGGAGGCATCGAGAAGCCGCATCCGGATGTCGAGGTTCGGGTCGATCGCGCCATTGCTGGCGGTGAAGTTCACGGAGCCCCCCGAGGTCTGGAAGCTGAAGAGGTCGACGTCGGTGTTGGTCTCGACCAGGCCGGAGGCGTCGACCGCATCGGAGCCGCTCTCGGTCATCGGGGTGGCGCCGCCGATGGTGTTGGCATGGTCGTCGGGGACGTAGCCCAGCCCGTTGTAGGACTTGGTGATGATCGCGAGGTCGTCCTCGGTGTTGTTGGCGCCGGCGTATTCGCCCTTGCTCCACTGACTCACGGTGCGGCTGTAGCCGACGCCCATGATCGGGGCCCACGAGGTGGCGCCGCTGCCGTGCCCGTCGTAGTAGCCGAGCGACGAGGTGCCGTCGTGGCGCAGTCCCACGATGTGGCCGGCCTCGTGGCTGCCGGCTTCGTGGCAATTCGAGGCGCTGTAGGAAAGCGCCCCGGTGAAGACCCAGCCGGGATAGTCGTAGAAGCTGCTGCCGAAAATGTCGACGTAGGCGACGCCGCCGACCCCGCCGGAAGTCGTGTACCATTCGATGGTCGGGCTGAAGATGAGCATCGCCCGGCGGTTGAGCGGGTAGCCTTCATAGACCGAGCGGTCGGTGGTGACGTTGACGTTGAAGGGGCGGTAGTCCTCGGCGATGCCGGCCCACACCCGTTCGATCTGGACTTCGGTCAGGCCCGACTCGGCGGCGACGATGGGATCGTTGTTGTTGTAGGACGAGTTCCACTGGGTGCCGGTGACGGTCTCGCCGTCGAAGTCGAGGTAGATGACGCCGTTGGCACCCGGGCGGCTGTTGAGGAGAGGGGGCACGACGGCTTCCGCCGGTTCGGGGAGGGGCGCACCCGTGAGCGGCTCGGCCGGCGCCGGAAGCCCGGCGGATTCGATGCCGTCGTCGCCGACGACCGAGCAGATCAGCGCCTCGTGCTCGACCTCCTCGAGGGTCACCTCACGATCGTTGCCGCGCAGGATCCAGCCGTTCGAGCCGTCGCGGGAGATGGCCCGGCCCTCCCATTGGGTTCCACGTCGGACGATGTGCAGGTCGTGTCCGTTGGGGAGCCGGATGCCGGTGGCGGTCCGGCCGTCCGGCAACGCCTCGCGCCCGGTCAAGGTGCCGCGGGTGATGTCATCGATGCGGAAGCCGAGGGCGACCGGGTCGCCGACTTCGGCCTGACGCCAGTCCGCCGGGGTGTCGATCTCCACCCGCTGTCGCGAAACGGGCCGTGCCGGGGCGTGATCGCAGTGCTCCGAGCAGCGATGCGGGGTGGAAGGGGAGGCCTTTGTGGTCGAGAGGACGGGCTCCGCCAGGGGCGGCGGGCTGAAGAGGGTGGAGGTCGAAGGGCGAGTGGCGGCGCGGAAGGCCAGCGTGAGGGCGGTCGCCACCACCAGCGCAACCGCCGAAACGGCGTGGAACTTCTTCATGATCAACGGGACAGCAGGTGCTATGAAGTACCGAGATATCTAAGTTCAGTCAAATTTTTTAAAAACCTAACAAGGTGATCCGAATGGAGACGGCGGGTCTCGCCGGGATGCCGGCGATTTCGGCGGAAGCGGCTCAGATCACGCCGCCCTCCCGGAAGGAGTAGTAGGGCTGCCGCCCGGCCGAGGGACGGCCGATGATGAGGTGGTCGAGAAGGCGGATTTCCATCAGTTCGGCGGCCTCGTGGATGCGCTTGGTGAAGCGGATGTCGGCGGCGCTGGGCGAGGGGTCGCCGGACGGGTGGTTGTGAAGCACGGCGAAACCGTAGGCCTTGTGAAGGATCGCGGGGCGAAGGATCTCGCGGGGGTGGGCCGAGGTCTCGGTGAGCGTGCCCGAGCTGACCTCGATGGTGGCGAGGTGGCGGAGACGCGAATCGACCAGGGCGAGGAGGAGTTTCTCTTCGCCGAGCCAGGCGAGCTGCGGGGCGAAGAGTTCGTGGAGGCGCTCGGGGCTGTCGAGTTCGGCGCGGTTGATCTGCTCCCGGGCGGCGCGGGCGCCGAGCTCGAAGGCGGCGGCGAGCTGGCTGGCCTTGGCCAGGCCGAGGCCGGGGGTGTCGCACAGGGCGTGCAGGCCGGCGGAGCCGAGTGCGTGGAGCGACCCGAAATGCCGGAGGATGTCGCGTCCGAGATCGATGGCGCTTTTGCCGCGGACCCCGGTGCGCAGGAAGAGCGCGAGCAGCTCGGCGTTGTCGAGGCTGGCCGGACCAAGTCGGGCCAGCTTCTCGCGGGGCCGCTCGGTGTCGGGGAGATCGCGGATCATCATGCTGTTGTTATGAACAGCTGCCGGCTTCGGGGCAAGGCATTTGGGGGCCGTGCCCCGAGAGGGGGGGCACCGGCCAGCCGCCGGCGCGCTTCTCAAGGAGTGAAATGGAGCGCCGGTCTTCAGACCGGCATGCTTCCGTCGGGAATCTCCGTCATGCCGGTCTGAAGACCGGCGCTCCTGCCCCTCAGTCCTTCGAGGACTTCGGGTCGAGGGCGTCGCGGAGGCCGTCGCCGAGGAAGTTCAGCGCGAACAGGGTGCCGGAGAAGACGAGGCCGGGGATGAGGATCAGGGCGGGGCGGGTCTCGAGGAAGTTGGCTCCCTCCTTGATCAGGCTGCCCCACGAGGCGTGGGGCGGTTCGATCCCGAGGCCGAGGAAGGACAGGGTGGCCTCGTAGAGGATGAAGCTGGGGACGGTGAGGGTGGCGTAGATGATGATGGGCCCGAGCGCGTTCGGCAGGATGTGGCGCAGCAGGATGCGGGCGTGGCCGATGCCGAGCGAGCGGGCGGCCTCGATGTACTCGAGCTCGACCAGCGAGGCGGACTGGGTGCGGACGATGCGCGCCATGGTGAGCCAGCCGAAGGCGGCGATGGCGACGATGAGCGGGGCGATGTTGCCGAAGCGCAGGACCAGGTCGGTGGACAGGCCGACGTCGGCGATGAGCCAGTCGGAGAGCTTCTCGACCGGCACCTTGATGAGCTCGCGGAAGAGGATGACGATGATCAGGAAGGGCATCGCGAGCAGGCCGTCGACGATCCGCATCATCACCGAGTCGAGCTTTCCGCCGACGTAGCCGGAGATGCCGCCGTAGAGGATGCCGATGATGCCGGTGAGGAAGGTGGCGAAGAAGGCGACCAGCAGGGAGATCTGACCGCCCTCGATGATGCGGTGGAGCAGGTCGCGCCCGAGCTGGTCGGTGCCCAGCCAGTGTTCCGCGCTGGGGCCGGCGAACTTGTTGTCCAGCCGCTGCGCGTTGGGATCGAGATCGATGAAGAGGGGGACGACGAAACAGGTCGCGAGGATGAGGAGGACGGCGACCAGGCTGGCCATGGCCAGCTTGTTGTGGCGCAGCCGCAGCCAGGCATCCTGCCAGAGCGAGGTGCCCTGCTCGACTTCGGCCGCGGCGCCTGCGGCCCGGGTGGGGACGTGGGGTTCGGCGACGGCCATCAGGATTTCGCGCGGAGGCGGGGGTTGAGGGCGGCGAGGGCGATGTCGACGCTCAGGTTGGCGGCGGCCATCAGCAGCCCGTAAAACATGACGAGTCCCTGCAGCAGGAAGTAGTCCTGCGAGGTGACGGCGGTGACGAAGTGCTGACCCATGCCGGGGACCTGGAAGATGGTTTCGATGACGAAGGAGCCGGTGATGATCGCGGCGAAGGCGGGACCGAGGTAGGTGACGGCCGGCAGGACGGCGCCGCGCAGCGCGTGGCGGACGACGATGGTCAGCGGCGGCACCCCCTTGGCGCGGGCGGTGCGGATGTAGTCCTGGCTGAGGATCTCGAGCATGCCGCCGCGGGTCAGGCGGGCGACGTAGGCGGCGACGCCGGTGCCGAGGGCCATCGCGGGGAGGATGATGTCGGAGGGGCGTTCCCAGCCGGCGACACTGAGCCAGTCGATGTTGCGGGCGAGGTACATCTGGAACAGCGGCCCGAGCACGAAGGACGGCACGCAGATGCCGGCCATGGCGACGATCATCGAGGCGTAGTCGATGATGCCGTTCCGCCGCAGGGCGGCCAGCGCGCCGAGCGGCAGGCCGACGCCGACGCCCATCACCAGCGCCAGCAGGCCGAGCATCAGGGAGACTGGGAAGGACTCGCTGATGATGCCGGTCACGGTGCGGCCGTAGAGACTGAGGGAGGGACCGAGGTCACCCTCGACGAGCACGTTTTTCCAGTAGATGCCGAACTGGGTGATCCAGTTGCCGTCGAGGCCGTAGGCGGCCTGGGTCTGCTCGAGGATGTGCTCGGGGATCGCCTTCTCGTTGACGAAGGGGTTTCCCGGGATGAGTCGCACCGCAAAGAAGGTGAACGACACCAGCGCGAAGACGACGACGATGGCCTGGACCAGGCGGTTGATGACGAGCTTGAGCATCAATCAGGGTTCGAGCCGGATGAACTTGTAGGGGTGGTGGTTGAGCAGCAGCGGGTTCCAGTGCTTCACCTCCGGGCGGATCAGGTAGTTGGTGGTGTACCAGTAGAGCGGGAGGATGGGGGTCTCGCCGATCAGCACCCGCTCGGCCTCGGCGAGGACCTGGTAGCGCGCGTCCGGATCGGCGGTGAGCTCGGCCTTGGCGAGCAGCGCCTCATACTCGGGGGAACTCCAGTTGGTGTTGTTGTTGCCGTCGCCCTTCTTCCACATCTCGAGGAAGGTGGTGGGGTCGAGGTAGTCCCCGATCCAGCCGCCGTAGGCGATGTCGTAGTCGCCGTCCTGCTGGCGCTGCAGGTAGGTCGTCCACTCGCGCTGGACGATGCGCACCTCGAGGTCGAGGTGCTGCTTCCACATCGCCTGCAGGGCTTCGGCGATGCGCCGGGAGACATCGCGGTCGGTGGTGAGCAGTTCGATCGACGGCAGGCCGCGGGCATTCTCGTAGCCGGAGGCGGCGAGGAGCTCGCGGGCCTTTTCCGGTTCGAAGGCGAGGTCGCCCGGGGGATCGTAGCCGCCGAAGGGGGGCACGATGCCGGTGGCCGGCTTCTGGCCTCCCTGAAGCACGTTCTCGATCAGCGATTCCCGGTCGATCGCGAGCGCAAGCGCGCGGCGGACGCCGGGCTTGTCGAGAGGTGCCCGCTCGGTGTTGCAGCGCAGGAAGGTGGTGCCGACGTAGGCCTCCTGGCGCAGCATCTCGGGCATCCGCTCCCGGGCGTATTCGATCATCTCCGGCGGGATCGTGTAGGTCGCGTGGAGCTGGCCATCGAGGAACATCCGGGTCTCGGTGTAGGTGTTGCCGATGGGCAGGAAGCGGATGCCGTTGAGGGTGACCCGCCCGGCGTCCCAGTAGCGCGGGTTCTTCTCGACCTCGATGTGGTGGGTGACGCGCCAGCTTTTCAGCGTGAAGGGACCGTTGGAGACGAGGTTGCCGGGCTTGGTCCAGTCGGTGAAACGGTCGTCCATGCTGCCGTGGCGGAGGACGGCATGCTTCGGCACCGGATACCAGGTGTAGTGCTTGGTGATTTCCGGCAGGAAGGGGATGGGTCCGCGCATGTGCAGGCGCAGCGTGAAGTCGTCGACGATCTCGACGCCGACGCTGGAGAAGTCGTCGGTCTCACCCCGGTTGAAGGCCTCGGCGCCCTTGATGAAGTAGAGCATCGAGGCGTACTGGGCGGCGAGCTTGGGCGAGAGGATGCGCTCGTAGGCGAAGGCGAAGTCGCCGGCGGTGACCGGGTAGCCGTCGGACCAGACCCCCTCGGGCCGAAGGTGGAAGGTCCACACGGTGAAGTCGTCGTTGGACTCCCAACGCTCGGCGGCACCGGGGAGGGCGGTGCCGTCGTCGCTCGGATGCAGCGAGCAGAGGCCCTCGAAGAGCGAGTGGAGGATGTTGGACTCAAGCACCCCGGACACGAGGTGGGGGTCCAGTCCCTTCGGTTCGTTGCTGTTGCCGAGGATGAGGATGCCCTCCTCGTTGGCGCGCTCGACCTGGGTCTGCTTCTGGCAGGAGACCAGAGACAGGATCAGGAGGCCGGACGCAACGAGGTGGCGGAGCATGACAGGCGCGAAGTAAGCGGCGCCGGACGGCGATGGGCAGGAAAAATGACACCCGGGCGAAGGAAATCCGGGATTTTTCCATGGATCGACGGATAATCCGCGGATTCGGCGGCGCTGGGACGGAGCGTGCTTGCAAGCCCGCGCCCCCTCGGTAGAAACCCCCGGTCCGCCTCACCCTTCCCGCTTGAAAGCCTATTTCATCCGCCGCCTGCTGCTGGTTCCCGTGACCTTGATCGGGATCACGCTGCTGGTCTTCGCCATCGTGCGGCTGGCGCCGGGCGGGCCGGTCGAGCAGTCGCTGCAGCGCCTGATGGGGGGCGACGGCGAATCGAAGCGCAGCCAGGCGGAGGAAGGGTTCTCGCTCACGGCGTCGCAGGTTCTGGAAATCGAGGAAGGCTACGGCCTCCACAAGGGGGTGATGCGGGCCTACTTCGAGTGGCTCGGGGTGCTGCCGCGGGACATCGAGTTGAGCGGCAAGGAATTCCCGGCCGGCGAGGACGAGGTGGAAATTCCGATTCCCGGGAGCGTCCGCGTCGCCAAGGTCTGGAAGAACGCCGGTGGCGAGGTCGGGCTGGGCAGTGACGACGGCGAACTCGAGGGGTGGAAGGTGCGCATCGTCAGTCCCGAGGAACAGACCAAGCGGTGGGAGAACTACGTGGATGACTTCGAGATGCCCACGCCGCCCGAGCCGCGGGCGGTGATCTACAAGCCGGCCTTCGACGGCCTGCTCCAGGGCAGCCTCGGCTACTCGTGGAAGTACCAGGACTCGGTGTGGAAGATGATCCTGCAGCGGATGCCGGTGTCGCTGTTCTTCGGCGGGATCGCGATGGTGCTGATCTACGCGATCTGCCTGCCGCTGGGGGTGATCAAGGCGATCCGGCACCGCACCTGGCTCGACAATTTCTCGTCGCTGATGGTCTTCGGCGGCTACGCCATCCCCGGCTACGCGCTCGGCGCGCTGCTGGTCGTCTACCTCGCCGCGCAGCTCCGCTGGTTCGCGCTGGGCGGCTTCGTCAGCGACAACTTCGAGTCGCTTTCCCTCGGCGGCAAGATCGCCGACCTCGCCTATCACGGGACGCTGCCGCTCATCTGCTACATCATCGGCTCCTTCGCGATGATGACGATGATGATGAAGAACAACCTGATGGACAATCTGGCGGCCGACTACGTGCGGACGGCGATTGCCAAGGGCACCGGCTTCCGCAAGGCGGTGTTCCGGCATGCCTTCCGCAACTCGATCATCCCCATCGCGACGACCTTCGGCGGCAACCTGATGCTGATCGTCGCCGGCAGCGTGCTGATCGAGCGCGTCTTCGACATCAACGGCTTCGGCCTTCTCAGTTTCAATGCGATCCTCGAATTCGACCAACCCGTGATCATGGGCGTGCTCTTTGTCTCGGCGCTGCTGATGCTGCTCGGCAACGTGGTCTCCGACCTCTGCGTGGCGCTGGTCGATCCCCGCGTTAGCTACAAGTGAGATGACCTTTCCGCGCAAAATCGGTCTGCTGCTGATCCTGGTCGCACTGGTCGCCACCGGGGCCGAGTTCGCGGGGCTCCAGCTCCCGTCGCTGCGCTGGTTCTTCGGTTTCGATGCCGACCCCAACAAGCTGGGGGACGGAGCGTGGTACGAGTGGCAGGGGCGGATCATCGGGCTGATCCTGTGCGGGGCGATGCTCCTGAGCGGCTCGCTGATGATCGCGCTGGGCGGGAAGTTCCACTGGAATCCCCTGACGCTGCGCAAGCTCGAGCGGTTCCGCTCGATCGGGCGCGGCTACTTCGCCTTCCGGGTGCTGTTGTTCCTGCTGGTCCTGGCACTGCTCGACCAGGTGCTCGTCGGGAAGCGGGCGCTGGCCGTCCGCCATGAAGGGCAGTGGCATTTCCCCGCGTTTCGCGAGAATCCCTATCCGGAAACCACCTTCGGCGGCGAGGGTGACGAGGAAACGAACTACCGCCAGCTCCGCGAGCGCGCCGAGGGCACCGAAACGCTGGTGATCATGCCGCCGGTGCCGTGGGATCCGACCTTCGACTCGGACGACCAGATGGAGCGCACGCTGCCGTTGGTCGAGGGGCGGATCCGCGAGCCCGATGGCAAGGCCGCCTACAACGGCTACGCCTTCCAGTATCAGGAGAGGGACGACGACAGCGAGGGCCCGGACCAGCTCCTGCGCGAGGGCCGCGTGCGCGACGGTCAACTGCGGTGGACCGTGGAGGTTTATGGTCCCGATGGGGAACCGGCCGGGCGCGAGACGTGGAAGGACGGGGAGGTCGTGTCGAGCGAGCTGCCGGACGGATTCGTCGCACCCGAAGGCGGGAAGTGGGTCCGCAAGATCTACCCGCCGCTGCCGCCGAGTTGGGAGCGTCGGCACTACCTCGGCACCGACAAGAAGGGCTGGGACATCGCGGCGCAGCTCTACGGAGGGCTGCAGGTCATCTTCAAGGCGGCCACGATCTATCTCGTCCTCACCTACGGCATCGGCATCACCTTCGGCTGTCTGATGGGTTACTTCGGCGGGCTCTACGACCTCGTGATGCAGCGCATCATGGAGATCATGCTCAACGTGCCCTTCCTGCTGGTGGTGATGATCATCTCGGCGAACATCGGGCGCGACAACATCACGCTCGGCACGATCCTCCTGATCTTCTGCATTTTCTCGTGGATCCAGGTGGCGATCTACCTGCGGACCTCGACCTACAAGGAGAAGGCCCGCGACTACGCCAGCGCGGCCCGTGTGCTCGGGGCCGGGACACCGAGGGTGATCTTCCGGCACATCCTTCCCAATGCGGTGGCGACCATCGTCACGCTCGTGCCCTTCAGCGTGTCGGCGGTGATCACGGCGCTCACCGCGCTGGATTTCCTCGGTTTCGGGTTGCCCGATTCCTACCCGAGCTGGGGCCGGGTGCTCAACGACGGGGTGGAGAACCTGAGTTCCCCTTGGATCGTCAGCTCGGTCTTCGCCATGCTGGTCGTCCTGCTGCTCACCATCACCTTCATCGGCGAGGCCATCCGCGAGGCCTTCGACCCGAAGAAATTCACCACCTACCAATGATGCGACGACTCCTGTGGATGCCCATCGCGCTGGCCGCCGCCCTGGTGGCCGGCTGTCGCGACGCGCGGAGTCACGATCCGTACGACAACACCGCGGAGCGCGAGGCCTTCCACGAGCGATACAACCGCGAGACCCGCGAGCGCCTGAACGAACAGAAGGCCGAGCTCGAGAAGGCCCTGGCGGGGGATCTCCCGGAGGCCGAGCGGGCCGAGAACCAGAAGTTGCTCGACGAGCTCGTCGAACGTCTCAAGCGGCCCGACTACTTCGAGATCCTCACCGAGGCCGACCTGCCGGCGGGGCTCGAGTGGACGACCAATCTCGAGCCTCCGGACCTGGGTTCGCCGGACGCGGAGAAGGGCGGCACCCTCCACACCTTCATTCCCGGAGGCGGCTATCCACCGACCATCCGCTCCTGCGGAAAGGAGGCGAACAATTCCTTCCGGTCCTATCACTGGGACGAGATCGAGATGGGGCCCGTGGGCGTGCATCCCAACACCGGCGAGGTGATCCCGGGGCTGGCCGACCGGTGGGCCGTCGCCGAGGACGGGCGCAGCGTCTACTTCCACATTGATGACGACGCCCGTTGGTCCGACGGCCGCGAGGTGGTCGCGGGCGACTGGTTGATGAGCTTCTACGTCTACCTCTCGCCCTACCTCTCCGAGGCCTTCTACCGCATCTACTATGGCGAGCAGTTCTGGGGCGTCTCGACCTACGGCGACGACTACCTGTGCATCCGGCTCGCGTATCCGAAGCCGATGGCGCCGTACTTCGCGGCCATCCCCCCGCTTCAGCAGGAGTTCTACCGCGAGTTCGGGCCCGACTTCGAGGAGCGCTACAACTGGCGGCCGCGGCCGACCACCGGCGCCTACCGCATCCGCGAGGAGGATATCCAGAAGGGGCGGTCGATCGCGCTGACCCGTGTCGAGGACTGGTGGGCGAAGGACCGCAAGTACTACCGGAATCGTTTCAACGTCGACCGCATCGAGTTCCGCCAGGTCCGGGACGAGGAGAAGATCTTCCAGATGTTCCTGCAGGGCGACATCGACATTTACACGCTGGGGGACCCGAAGAAGTGGTATGAAGGCACCGAGGTGGAGCCGGTGTTCAAGGGCTACATCGAGCGCGCCACCTTCTACAACGACTACCCGCGTCCGTCGCGGGGCCTCTATTTCAACCTGAGCCGGCCGCTGCTCGGAAACCGCGACATCCGCATCGGCCTTTCCCATGCGACCAACTGGGAGAAGGTGATCGAGATCGACCTGCGGGGTGATGCGGAGCGCCTGAACCTGCTCAACGAGGGCTATGGCGATATTTCGAACCCGAACGTGAAGGCCCGGGGCTTCTCGATCCCGAAGGCCCGCGAGGCCTTCGCCCGCGCCGGGTTCACCGAGATCGGTCCGGACGGCATCCTGCAGAACGAGAAGGGGCGGCGGCTGTCGTTCACGATCAGCTACTACAAGATTCCGGTGCTCCAGCAGATGATGCTGCGGGTCAAGGAGGAGGCCCGGAAGGCCGGCGTGGAGTACAAGCTGGAGGCGCTCGACCCGGTCACCGGTTTCCAGAAGACCTCGCGCAAGGAGCACGAGATCGCCTTCGCCGGTTGGGCCGTCAGCCCGCCTTTCCCGGACTACTACCAGCAGTTCCACTCGAAGGAGGCGTATGTGCCGGGCACCACCCAGCCGCGGCCGATGACCAACAATATCTCGGTCTTCGCCGATCCCGAGGTCGATCCGATTCTTGAGGCCAACCGGAATGCCCGGAGCTACGAGGCGATGAAGGAGACGAGTTGGGAGCTGGAGGAGATCTTCCACGACCGCGCCGTATGGATTCCCTCCTACCAGCGGCCCTACTACCGCGTCGGCTACTGGCGCTGGGTCCGCTGGCCGGACGACTTCAACGTCCGGGTCGCCTACCTGCCCGAGGAGGCGCACGTCCATTGGATCGACCAGAAGGTGAAGGAGGAGACTCTCGAAGCGATGCGTGAGGGCCGCAGCTTCGAGGAGCGGTATCTCCTCTTCGATCAGTATCGTCATGGTCGGCCGGAGGCGGATGCCGGGGAGCCGGGCGCCGACTCCGTTGCGGAAACGGACGGCGATGACGCCGGGAACGAGGCGGAGAATGGAGGCGAGGACGAGGGCGAGGGCAACGAGCCGGATCCTGGGGACGAGCCGGCACCCGAACCGATGGAGGAGGACGAGTCGTGAGTGAGAGCATTCTTGAAGTCCGCGACCTGATCACCGCCTTCGACACCGAGGGCGGCCTCGTCCGGGCGGTGGACAAGGTGAACTTCGCCGTGCCCAGGGGAGGGACGCTCGGGATTGTCGGGGAGTCGGGCTGCGGCAAGAGCGTGACCGCGATGTCGATCATCCGGCTGCTGCCCCAGCCGGCCGGCCGCATCCTCCAGGGGGAGGTGACGTTCAAGGGGCGGGACCTGACCAAGGTGTCGCCGCGGGAGATGCGCAAGGTCCGCGGCGGGGAGATCGGTGTGATTTTCCAGGAGCCGATGACCGCGCTCAATCCGGTCCACCGGATCGGCAAGCAGCTGACGGAGTGCTTCCTGCTGCACAAGAAGATGAGCAAGCGCGAGGCCTGGGAGGCGTCGATCGAGATGCTCCGCCTGGTCCGCATTCCCGCACCGGAACAGCGGATTGGCGACTATCCGCACCAGCTTTCCGGAGGAATGCGCCAGCGGGTGGTGATTGCCATGGCGCTGGCCTGCCGGCCCGATCTGGTGATTGCCGACGAGCCGACCACGGCCCTGGACGTCACGGTGCAGGCGCAGATCCTCGACCTGATGAAGCGCCTTCAGAACGAGCTCGGGATGTCGATGATTCTCATCACGCACGATCTCGGGGTGATCGCCGAGAGCTGCGACGAGGTGGTGGTGATGTATGCGGGACGGGTGGTGGAGAAGGCGCCGGTCAAGGAGCTGTTCGCCAATCCGCTGCATGCATACACGCGTGGCCTGTTGGCCTCGATTCCGCGCATTGAAACCACGCCGAAGACCGAGCTGCCCGTGATCCCGGGCATGGTGGCGGGGTTGAAGGATTTCGTGCCCGGGTGCCGCTTCTGCCAGCGCATGGAGCGACGCGGGCCGAGCTTGCGCGAGCGGCCGGCGTTCATCGAGGCGAGCCCGGGTCACTGGGTGGAGGCTTGTCCGGTCTGCTACGGGGAATCTGGTACGAAAGGGGGCGGGGCATGAGCGATCTGCTGAAGGTGGAGAACCTCAAGATGCACTTCCCGGTGCATGGCGGGGTGATGATGCGCCAGACCGGGGCGGTGCGGGCGGTCGACGGGGTCTCGCTGTCGATCCGGCCGGGCGAGACGCTCGGATTGGTCGGTGAATCGGGCTGTGGAAAGTCGACGCTGGGCAAGGCGATCGTCCGGCTGCTCAAGCCGACGGCGGGAAGGATCGAGTTCGAGGGCGTGGACATCACCAACCTCGGCACCGCCGCCGTGCGCCCGCTGCGGCGGGACATGCAGATGGTTTTCCAGGACCCGGTGGAATCCCTCAATGCCCGCCACAGCGTGCGGGAGATCCTCGAGGAGCCGTACATCATCCATGGCGGCATGCCGTCGGCGGAGCGGCGCAAGCGCGTGGGTGAGCTGCTCGACCGGGTCGGCCTGCCGGCGACCAGCGCCGATCGCTACCCCTTCGAGTTCTCCGGCGGCCAGCGCCAGCGGATCGGCATCGCCCGCGCCCTGGCGCTCAATCCGAAGCTGATCATCTGCGACGAGCCGGTGTCGGCGCTCGACGTGTCGGTGCAGTCGCAGGTCCTCAACCTGCTGCTCGAGCTGCAGCGTGAGATGGGGCTCGCCTACCTCTTCATCGCCCACGACCTGGCGGTGGTGAAGCACATCTCCGACCGGGTCGCGGTGATGTACCTCGGCAAGATCGTCGAGATGGCCGACTCGGAAACGATCTACCGCGAGCCCAAGCACGCCTACACCAAGGCGCTGCTGTCGGCGATTCCTCACCCGGACCCGACGCGCGAGGTCGACCGGGTGCTGCTCGAGGGGGATGTGCCGTCGCCCATCGATCCGCCGAAGGGCAGCGCCTTCGGTCATCGCATCGCGCATCCGCGCTACGACGAGACGATCGGCAAGGAGCTTCCACTGGTGGAGATTTCCCCGGATCACTGGGTCGCCGCCGATCCGTGCTGCCTCGAGGGCGAGGACCTGAAGCGGGCCGAGGCGCTCATGGCCGGTGTCAGCGGGTGAGCGCGCACAGGTGCTCGACCGAGGTGCCGCAGCAGCCGCCGAGGATGGAAACTCCGTGCTCGCGATGAAGCTCAAGCATGTCGGCCGCCCAGGTGTCCACCGGGTCGGCGACGGTGGACGATGAACCGTCGAGCACCGTGACGTCGCGGGACGAGCCGTTGGCCTGGATGCCGACGAGCCGTTCAAGCGATCCCGCCGGACAGGTTTTCAGCAGGAAGCGCGGGTGGGTGCAGTTGACGAAGTAGCCGAGCGGCGGGCGAGGCACCACGGTGTCGATCCGGTCCATCGCCTCGGGCAGCGGGGTGCCGTCGAGCACGCGGCCGTCGGTGCCGGTGCAGAAGCTGAGCAGGTAGGGCTTGGCGGTGGCCCCCATGGCCTGAGCAATGCCAGCGGCCTCATCCACCGAAGGCAGGGTCTGGGCGAGCAGGAAGTCGGCATCGGTGCCGGAGAGTTCGTCGATTTGGGCAGTGTGGAACCGCTCGGCGGTGGCGGCGTCCGGTGCCAGGTCGGGACGATAGCAGTCGCTGCGGGGACCGGTCAGGGCACCGACGAGAACCGGGGGATCGTCCGGCCGGGAGGTGTCGTCGCGAAGCTCGATGAGGAAGCGGACGGCATCCCGGTTGATCGTGGTCGGAACCCCGGCGGCCGCGATCCGTTCGGGATCGAGGCGCCAGGTCGGGGCGGTCAGCAGCAGCGGCAGGCCGGCGTCGCGGGCGGTGGACTGGTATTCGCGGTAGATCGACATCAGCTCGCGTCGCGCCGTGTCGGGTCCGTAGATCAGGGGCGTGTTGTAGAGGGTCGGGTGAAGTTCGATCCCGGGCCGGCGCCTGAGGCGCTCGGTGACGGCGCATTCCGCGAGAATCCGGGGATGGCGTTGGAGAAGGCGTTCGAGCATGGTCCGAAGGGAAGGGCGGCGGGGCCGGTCGGGCAAGGCCGGGGCGGAGAATTCGGTGGGTAACATTCCGGCGGCAAACGTCGTTTGCCTTTCGGGTGGCGTCTCCTCCAAGGCGCTCGTAGGCTGACGATGAAATCCATGATGAAGCGACTTTTCCCCGCGCTGCTGCTGGCGGCGCCCGGCTGGCTGGCGGCCGCCCCGATCGAGATCGTGAACCCCTCCGGCGAGGTCAACAACGGGATCGACCGGACCAGCATCGCCGACGCCTCGGTGATCGGCTGGGATGCGGACGGAGGCACGGCGCAGGTGATCGACGGCGGGACCGACTACGGCAACGGCCGGTGGCGGCTGACCATCGAGGACAGTGCGGAGGCGTTCCAGATGACCTCGCACGAGATCGTTGCGGGCGATGCGTTTTCGCTGCGCTTCGATGCGGCGATGTTCGCCGGCAACCTGCCCGGAGAGGATTTCGTTCCGGACCTCACCCTGGTCGGGCCGGGGGTGAGAAACGGGGATTTCAATTCCGGAACGGGAGGGTCGGGAGACTGGAGCTTCGCGGAGACCGCGGAGTGGTTCAACCTCGCGGGGAACCAGGCGACGCAGGCGACGCGGACGAACGTTGGTTTCGACGGTACCCGCAATGCGGTCCTCGCCCAAGGCGGGAGCCGGCAGTTCGGCGTCGATACCGGTCACACGCTGTCCACCGGGGAACGTTTTCAGGCGAGCTTCGTCTGGCGGGACGCCTCGAACTGGGACGATGCCACCGATGTCGTGCGGGTGATCCTTTACACCACGGGCAACGACCAGATCGACGGAGCCCGCACCGTCCTCGAAACGCTCGACGCACCGGTTTCGACGACGGACAGCACCTACGAGCCGGCGGTGCTGACCTTCGGTCCGGTTCCCGCCCTGGCGGCGGGCAAGCGGCTCTTTGCGATGTTCGAGGGGATCGGCAACGGCGGCTTTGCCCGGCTCGACAACTTCACGCTCCAGCGCGGCACGGTCGGCAGTGGCGTGCCGGATCGCCAGATCATCGCCGAGCTGTACGTCGATGACGGCGGTGCCCGGCTGCCGGTGGCCTCGCGGACCTACGACTTCAAGACGCCGTTCATCGGGTCCTGGGACCACTACCACCTCGCGGTGCCGGCCGGTGCGCTGGACGCCCATGCGGGGGAAACCGTGGGTGTGAGATTTCGTTCGAACGGGCAGGCGGTCGGAAACTTCCAGAGTTTCGACAAGGTCCGTCTCGACGTCTGGCCGGATTCGCCGCCGGACGGCTCGTTTGCCGACGATTGGAACAGCACGCCCGACCAGGTCTGGGCCGGGCCGGGCTACTGGGCGAACCGCCTCCAGGACTGGGAGGTGGACAGCGGCCGCGTGAACTGCATCCGCACCGGCCGCGACCGCCGGACGCTCCATCGCGCCGGCACCAGCGTGCGCGGGCATGGCGGGGATTTCTCGCTCTCGGTTCGCACCGGCCTGCATCTCGGAAGCCTCAGCAGCGGCGCGCGGACCGGCTTTCTGGTGGGAGCCGCGCCGGCGCTCGACTGGCGGGGCGCATTGCTCGTCCATGACGGTCTCGGACGCGACTTCGGCCTGTTCGTTGGTCTCGACGGGAACGGCACGCCGGTGATCGAGGACTACGGGACGGGTTCGGTGACCGCGATCGCGACGGGCGTGACCCCGGTGGGGGGCTTCGTCGAGGGCAGCCGCCTCGAGTTCGACGCCACCTATGCCTCGGGAAGCTACCTGCTCGAGCTGTCGGTTTACGATCCCTCGGACACCTTGTTGGGCAGCGTGAGCACCGCGGTGCCCTCCGACCGGGTGCTGGGAAACTTCGGACTGCTCAGCCACCGGGGTGGAAACTCGGCCGCCTTCTGGTTCGATGACTTTTCCGGCAGCGGCGGCGCCCTCCAGGAGGAGCCCGAGCGCCACCTCGCGATCCTCGGGGCGATGTACACGCTCAGCCGCGGCACGCTCAACCTGACGGCCCAGCTTTCCCCGGTCGATCTGGCGACGACCCCGCCCGTGGCCTTGGAGATCTGGGAGAACGAGGCCTGGCAGGAGATCGCCACCGTTCCCATCGACAACACCGACAGCACCTCGTCCTACACCGCCACCTTCCGGGTGCCGAACTGGGACGTGACGATCGACCGCGAGTACCGGATCCGCGTCGATCTCGGCGGCACTTCCTACTACTGGGCCGGTCTCACGCGCAAGGACCCGGTGGAGAAGGAGGAGCTGGTGGTGGCCGCGATCACCTGCCAGCGGATCTCCGACGGCAACATCCAGAACGACGGCACCGACTGGTCGCCGGTGGGCATCTGGCACCCGCACAACGACTGCTACGGGCACCTGACCAAGCACCTGCCCGACCTGCTGGTCGCGCTGGGGGACCAGATCTACGAGGGCCAGCCGACGCCCGAGGACAGCAATGACGACTTCATTCGTCAGCATGACTACCTCTACAAGTGGTATCTCTGGGTCCTGCAGGCGCGGGAGGTCACGCGGCGGATGCCGACCATTGCGATGCCCGATGACCACGACATCTACCAGGGGAACCTCTGGGGTGAGAGCGGCATCGCCACCGCCAACCAGAACAGCGGCGGCTACGAGGAGCCCGCGCCCTGGGTGAAGATGACCGAGCGCACCCAGTGCAGCCACCTGCCCGCGCCCGACCCCTACAATCCCGTCCAGCCGGCGCCGCCGGTCAACCAGGGGATCGAGGTCTATTTCACCGCGATGATCTACGGCGGGGTCGGCTTCGCCGTGATCGAGGACCGCAAGTTCAAGACCGGGCCGCAGAATCCTCCCGTCGACCTCGAGCAGCAGTTCCTGATCGGCAACCGGCAGAAGGACTTCCTGCGGGCCTGGGCCGACGACTGGGACGGGCAGGCGATGAAATGCGTGGTCTCGCAGTCGCCCTTCGGGAACCTCCACACCCATGCCGGCGGCGGCTACAACTTCAACCTGAACGACAAGGACACCCACGGCTGGCCGGTGCATCGGCGGAACGAGGTGTGGGAGTTGCTGCGGCTGACCCGGATGTTCCAGATTTCCGGCGACCAGCACCTCGCGACGGTCGCGCACCACGGGGTGGAGGGTCCGCGCGACGCGGGCTTTTCCTTCACCGTTCCGGCGGTGGCGAACTTCTTCCCGCGCGGTTGGGACCCGGTCCACAACAGCAGCGGGACGACGCCGACGGTGAGCCCCTACCAGGGCGACTTCTACTTCGACGGCAGCGGCACCCTGCCCGATGGCAGCACGCCGAACCTCACCGCCCAGGATCCGCACCACTTTGCGATCGTGGCGGCCGCCAATCCGCGCCAGTACTACCAGCAGGTCAGCGGGATCAACCCGTCGCCGCTCCACGACCGGGGCGCCGGCTACGGCATCGTGCGGATGGACAAGACCACGCGCCGCATCCGCTTCGAGTGCTGGCCGCTCTATCCCGACCCCGAGTATCCGCAGATGGGCGGGCAGTATGCCGACTGGCCGGTCGAGCTCGCGCAGACCGACAACGACGGGCGGGCCCCGACCGGCTACCTGCCGGTGATCGACACCAACTGGCGCAAGGATGCGGTGGTGCGGATCTACGATGAATCCAGTGGAGAGCTCGTCTATTCGATGCGGGTCCGCGGCAACCGCTTCCGCCCTCCCGTGTACGACAACGGCACCACCTATCGGGTCGAGCTTTCCTACGGCGACGATCCGGTGGCGGAAACCTCGACCGCGCTGGTCCCGTCCGCAGCCGGACCCGCGGCGATCCACGACTTCCGTTCCGTCCAGCCGTCCATCGTCGCGGGTGAAACCGCCACCCTGTCGTGGGACGTCTCGTCGCCGGGCACGCTCACCCTCGACCAGGGCATCGGCGACGTGCTGCCGTTCACGGTCGATGGCATCGGGTTCCTCGAGGTGACGCCGGCCGTCGACACGACCTACACGCTCACGCTCGACGGTGGCGCCACGGCGACGACCACCGTGAGGGTCTTTCCCGGCAAACCGGCATGGCTCGACGCGCATTTCTCGCCCGCCGAGCAGGCCGACCCGCAGGTCTCCGGCGACGGTGAGGATCCGGACGGGGACGGCGTGTCCAACGCCGACGAGTTCCGCTTCCAGACCGATCCGAGGGATGCGTCGGACAAGCCGTTGCTCCGTGGCAGCATCGTCGAGGACGGCGGGATGAAACGGGTGGTGTTCGACACCGCCTGGCCGCTGGATGCCGAAGGCTGCACCATGGTGGTCGAGACCACCGAGGACCTCGACGAATGGACGCCGCTTCCGGCCAACAGCTACGAGGAGATCGCGCGCGATGACCTTCCCGGCTCCGGGACGGCGAGGATCACCCTGCGGCTGGTGGACGAGCTGCCGGTGGCCACGCACGCCAAGCGCTTCTACCGCGGGCGTTGGATCGTCCCTTGAGTCGTCGTGCCGCGCATCCTGCGATAATCGTCGCATATCCCGGCGTGGAGGCTCCGCCGGCTCGAAATCGGGCGCGTTCCGTGTTAGATCGGCGGGCGCCATGAGTTCGTGCTCGCTTGCCGGGACGCAGGTCGTCCGGTCGGTGGGGTCGTTCGTGGGGCAGATGATCGAGGTCGTCGGGTATGCCGGCACCCATCTCGGTGCCCTGCGCCGTCCCGCCGTGCGGCTGGTGTTCCACAAGCAGGTGCTGTTCACCGGGATCCAGGCCTTGCTGCCCGTGGTCATCGCCGGCCTGGTGGTGGGGATCGCGCTGATGACCCAGATGCGGGCGTTGCTCGGGAGCGGGGTCGATCTCAACGTGAAGATGCTGAGGCTGGTGGTGATGCGCGAGTTCGCGCCCCTGCTGACGGCGTTCATCGTGCTAGGACGGAGCGGTTCGGCGATGGCGACGGAGCTTGCCGGGATGAAGGTGCGGGGCGAGCTGCGTACCCTCTACCTCCTCGGGATCAGCCCCGGGGACTATCTTCTGGTGCCTCGCATCATCGGCTGCGCGCTGGCGGTTCCGGCGCTGACGCTGGTCTTCCAGTTCGTGGCGGCGGTCGTGGGTCCGGTGGTGGCCTCCTTCTTCGTCAAGCTCGAGCTCACCCCCTTCTACCTCGAGCTGGTCACCGAGATCCGGCTTCTCGACGTCGTGCTTTCGCTGATGAAGACCACCCTGCTGGGGCTTTCGATCGCGGGGGTCGCCTGCGCCACCGGTTGCTTCGTGCCACCCGAGAGAACGTGGATTCCGCAGGCGGCCGAGCTGGCGGTGCTGCGTGGCTTCGTCCTGCTCCTCGGAGTGGATCTCGTGTTCGCCCTCATCCACATGCTGCTGTCATGAAGACTCCGGTGATCGAGGTGCGGGGGATGGAGGGCGAGGGGTTCGGGCCGCTGGACTTCTCGGTGTCGTCCGGCGGAGGGGTGGTTCTCTCGTCGGGCTCGAATGCCGTCCTCGACGAGCTGCTCGAGCGCCTGGCGGGGCTGGCCCCTTCGCGGGAAACATCGGTCCGCATCGACGGCGGGTTGCCTGGGGGGCGGGAGCGGGAGCGGTTGAAGCGCCTTGAGGCGATCGGCTACGTCGCGGCCGAAGGAGGGCTGCTCGGCAACCTCAAGGTCTGGGAGAACCTGTTGCTGCCGCAAGGAGCCCGTCCGGCCGCGGCGCGAGCGGTCGATTTCGACGGGTTGGAGGGGCGGGTGATCGAGGCCTTCGCGGTGGCCGGGATCGACGAAGCGCGTGCGATCGGATTGATGCCGAAGACTCCCGACCGGTTGAGCCGCTTCGAACGCGTCGTCTGCGCGCTGGTGCGGTGTCATCTGGCGGGCTTCCGCCTGCTGGTCGGCGACCGGGTGTTCGACGGGCTCGACACCGGTCGGTCGGGGCGGGTGGCGGCGCTGACCGACTGGCTGCGGGGGCGGCACGAGGGAAGCGCGCTGCTGCTGCTGCACCACTCATCAAGGGTCCCGGACGACGCGTTCGGGCTGACGGAATGGAAGCCGGTCGAAACCCTGGCACTGGAGGACAAGTCATGGCTCGTTTCCTGAAGAACAGCGATCCGAGGTTCCACCTGGTGGAGCTGCGCTCGGGCATCTTTCTCGCGGCCATCCTGTGCATGCTGCTGGGCGCCGTGGGATTCGGGATCTGGAAGCAGGAGTGGTTCCGTGCCGCCAAGCGCTACGAGATGATGGCGGAGACCAGCGAGGGACTGCAGACCGGCATGGCGGTCCGGCTCAGCGGCTTCCGGATCGGCAAGGTGGACGCCGTCGAACTGGTCGGCCCGGACCGGGTCTCGGTGCAGGTGAAGGTCTTCGACGAGTATGTCCGGTATGTGAAGGCCGACTCGCGGGCCAAGGTGCGGGGCGAGAACCTGATCGGCGATCGCTTCATCGAGCTGACCGCCGGTTCCGAGGAGGCGGAGACGCTTCCGGAGGGGTCATGGATCCGGATCGAGGCCGAGCCGACGATCGGCGCGATGGTGGAGGAGCTGAAGGAGGAATTCACTCCCATCCTGGCCGGTCTCGGCGGGGTGGCGGAGAAGCTGCCGGCGACCGTCGATCGTTTCGACCGGGTGATCGATGAATCCCACGCGCTGGTGGCGGATCTGCGTCGCGAGGATGGGGACCTTCAGCAGGGATTCATCAAGTTCCGCGAGGCGCTCGACGAGGTCGAAGGCCTGGTGGCCGAGCTCCGCGCGCCCGACAACGACATGATGAAGGGCATCGACCAGTTCGAGGATGCGACGCGGGTCGTCAACGAACACCTCGAGTCGATCATGGCGAAGCTCGACTCGGCGACCGGGCGTCTGGACGAAACCATGGCCCGGGCCGGAGGACTCGTCGAGGAGGCCGACCGCGTGGTCGAGCGGCTGGGGGAAACGGTGGATGAAGCGGCCCCCGAGGTGCCGGACATGGTGCGCAAGGGGTCGCGAACCGTGGACAAGGCCGATGATGTGATGAGCGCGGTGCGTGACATGTGGCCGATCCGGGGCGGGGTGTCCCGGGACGACGGAAAGACCCTGCGGACTTCGAGCGATGACTGAGAGCTGGCTGGCGGGCGTGGCGGTGGGCGCGTTGCTGCTGAGCGGCTGCGCCGGGTCGGGGGACGCCGTGCCACCGGTGGTGCGTGAGGCGCGCGAACGGGCCGACGACGGCCACGATGCCTTCGCCGAGGGGCGTCTGGATGAAGCGACGCTTTCGTATGGCGAGGCCCTGACCCGCTACCGCTCGATCGACGATCCGGTGGGGATCGTGCGGACCCTGGTGAACCTCGCGGTGGTGCGCAATGCGGCGGATGCCCGGTCGGATGCCGCCGACTGCCTCGATGCGATCGACCGCTACGTCGCGACCCTCCCCGCCGCGGACATCACGGGCGAGATGCCGGAGCTTCTCGCCGAAGCGGCCTGGATGCGGGCCTACCTGCATCTCGAGGCCGGACGCCCGGCGGCGGCGAACGAGGCGCTGGCTCGGGGACGGGCGCTGTCACCACCGAGCGACCTGCGGGGACGCTTCGACAACCTCGAAGCCCGGCTGCTTCTCGAGCAGGGACGGGCCGGCGAGGCGCGGATCGTGGCCGAGCGGGCCCGGCGGGCGAACCGGCGGTCGGGCGACCGGGCCGAGCTTGCCGATTCCCACCGGCTCCTCGGGTGTGCCGCGCTGGTCGCCGGTGATGCGGCGGCGGCTTTCGGAGCGTTCGACGAAGCCCTGACGATTGATCGCGAGCTGGCCCGTCCGGCCAAGGTGGCGGCGGATCTCGAGGGGCTGGCCGAGGCGTCGCGGGCGATGGGGGACACCGTCAGGGCGGCGGCTTTCGACGAACGGGCGCGACTGGCGACAGGGGCGGGAGCGGACTGAAGTGCGCCCGGCTTGCGATTCCCTGCGCACGGATTTTGCGCGGCTTTCAACCGGGTGACGGACGGGACATGACCACGTCGCCCCTGGGGCCAACGGGGGTTCGAATCCATGCCTACCGACGAAACACCCACTGCCGCCCGCATCGACATCGTCATCGCGGCCATCGCGATCCAGTACTGCCTCGGGGCGATCTACGCGTGGTCGGCCTTTACGCCGACGCTTCAGGAGGCGGGCTGGACGGTCAGTCAGACCCAGATCGTCTTTTCGGTGGGGCTGGTCACCTTCGCCGTGGTGATGGTGCTGGCCGGGCGGATGCTGCCCAAGCTCGGGCCGCGAACCGTCTGCCTGAGCGGCGGGATCCTTCTCGGTCTCGGCTATGTGCTGGCCGGCCTTTTCGGGGGGACGAGCTTTCCGATGCTGCTGGTGTTCATCGGGATCATGGGTGGGGCGGGCATCGGTCTTTCCTACGTGGTTCCGATCGCGGTCGGAGTGCGCTGGTATCCGCATCGCAAGGGGTTGATCTCCGGTCTGGCGGTCGCCGGCTTCGGCTTCGGGGCGATGCTCTGGATCAAGCTCGCCGGGGAGTGGGGCCACCTTCTGGAAACCATCGGATTGGGAGGGACCTTTCTCGCCTACGGGATCACGTTTGCACTCGTGGTCGGCATCGGCAGCCTGTGGATGTTCTATCCGCCGGAGGGGTGGTCGCCCCAGGTTCCCGCGACGAAGGCGAAGGCGGTGGATGCCGGACCCTCGCTGAGCAGCGGTGCGATGCTCAGGACCCCGCAGTATTTCATCATCCTCCTTTCCTTCGCCTTCGGGGCGGCGGCGGGCCTGATGAGTATCGGGATCATGAAGCAGTTTCCGAAGGAGGCGCTGGTCGATGCCGGCTTCGACAAGGAGAAGGCGCTGGTCATCGCCGGCACCGCGGCGGCGGTCTACTACGCCCTGGCCAATGGCCTCGGGCGGATCATCTGGGGCATGGTCGGTGACCGCCTCGGGTGCAAGCGCTCGATCATCCTGATGTCCATCCTGCAGGGAGTGATCGTCTATCTGTTCCAGTTCATGGCCGGGACTCCCTTCCTGCTGTTCGCCGGAGCGGCTTTGATCGGATTCAACTACGGCGGGATCTTCGCGCTGTTTCCGACCATCACGGCGGAGACGTTCGGCGCGAAACACATCGGGCAGAATTACGGGTGGGTGTTCCTCGCCTATGCCATCGGTGGGATCATCGGACCCAATCTCGCCGGCAAGCTCGGGGACATGGGCAACTTTCCCCTGGCCTTCACGATCTGCGGAGCGCTGTGCGTGGTCGCGGGCCTGATCGTGCTGCCACTCAAGCCGCCGCGGAGCGTTTGAATGTAACATTCCGTCTTCCCGCCCCATATTGTGGGCATGCTGAAACGTCTGCTACTCCTCGCTGCCACCGGCGCGGGATGTTCGGTCGCCGCTGCGGCTTCGGCGAACCCGCCGAACATCATCATCTACATGGTCGATGACCTCGGCTGGAATCACATCAGCGCCGAGCAGCCGACGCTCGGGACCGCCCCGAAGGTGTATCAGACCCCGAACCTCGAGAAGATGGCCGATGGCGGGGTGACCTTCACCCACGCCTACGCCCAGCCGAACTGCGCGCCGACCCGGGCGGCGATGCTCTCGGGTCAGTATCCGGCCCGCATTCACAACGACGTGTACGTCGTCGGCAGCCTGAACCGCCACGGCCGCGGCGGGGTGTCGAAGAAGGAGGCGAAGTTCACGGGTCCGGCGCAGACCGAAGACGTGGCGGCCGAGGCGGTGACGGTCGCCGAGGCGATGAAAAAGAACGGCTACGCGACGGCCCACATCGGGAAGTATCACGTGGGCGGTCACGACGGAGAGGAAACGATGCCGGAGAAGGTCGGCTTCGACCTCAACCTCGGCGGCCACAAGCAGGGGCATCAGCCGACGTGTTTCGCCTCGAAGAAAAGCGGCGGGTGGGAGTTCAAGGGCGTCGGACTCGGCCACTTCGACCGCTGGGCGAAGCCTTATGATGAGGCCTACCTCGAGAAGCGCGGGCTGCCGAAGTCGCTTGCCGGCACGCCCAAGCACATCAGCGACGCGCTGGGCGACGCCCTCGAGGACACGCTGGGCAAGCTGGCGGTGGGCGGCTCCCCCTTCTACCTCCAGTTCCACACCTACGCGGTGCACGGACCGGTGAGGGCGCGCCCGGACCTGCGGGAGGCGGCCATGAAGCGGGCCTCCGGGAAGAAGCAGGCCGAGTATCTCGGTTTCATCGCCGGGGTGGATGAGAACCTCGGGCGGATGCTGGCGGCGCTCGACGACCCGAACGGCGACGGCGATGCCTCCGACTCGATCCTGGAGAACACGCTCGTACTTTTCACTTCCGACAACGGTGGCACGCACGCCGACAACCTGCCGCTCAAGGGCGTGAAGGGCATGTTCACCGAGGGCGGCACCCGGGTTCCGCTGATCGCCTATTGGAAGGGCACGCTCACCGCCGGCGGGACGAGCGATCGGATGGTGCACTCGGTCGACTACTATCCGACCTGCCTCGAGCTGGCGGGAGGAAAGTGGACTCCGCCGGACGACGAACATCCGCTCGACGGCGAGTCCTTCGCGACCGCGATGTTGGAGCCCGGTACCGACAAGGACCGCGGCCCGGTGTTCTTTCTTTTCCCCGGCTACCTCGACAAGCGGGCGCGGCCCGGCGCGTGGGTGGTGGATGAGATCGACGGCAAACGCTACAAGGCCGGCTACGACTACGAGTCGGACGCCTGGTCGCTCTACTGCCTGACGGATGACATGGGAGAGTCGAAGGACCTGGCCGCCGGTCAACCGAAGGTGTTGAAGGCCCTGGCGACGAAGCTGGATGCGTGGCTCGCGCAGGATCACCCGACCTGGAAGCCGAAGTATCCGATCCGGAAAGACGACGGCAAACCGGCCGGCCCGCCGCCGCTGCCCTAGTTCGACGACTCGGCGAGGTGCGCCTTCACGGCGCGGTCGGCGGCGTTGATATCGGCGTCGGTGGCATCCGGGTCGCGCATGATCAGCGTCCCGTTGGAGGCATAGACGAGCGTGCGTCCCGAGGTGGTGACTTCGAGGTTGCCGCCGGGCAGGACGCGGAGGTCCGGAGCGGTGGTGGCTGGTTCGGTCGGAGCGGTGGCGCGCGGCTCGCCGGGCACCCCGACACAGCAGGGGATGGCGAGGGCGGCGAGCAGGGCGAATGCGGGAGCGAGGAGAGCTTTCATCACGTGGGAAGCGGGGAATGAATGGGGAGTGTCCCGACCGTCGGTGAAATCGGGAATGGGCGCGAGTGAATTTGGGACGAGCCGGGAGGGGTGGCGCAAAGCTCGGCTTTGCGAGCGATCGCCACCGCTCCGGTGATGGTGGGAACCACGTTTTGCGAAAGTCCGGGGGATCGCGGCGTATCCGGGGGCGATGAGACTCCTGATCCTCTTCCTCCTGGTGGCGCTGCCGGTGTTCGCCGAAGACCGTCCGCCCAACATCGTGCTGCTCTACTCCGACGATGCGGGGTTCGCCGATTTCGCGTTTCAGCCGAACTGCCGGGACGACGTGAAATCGCTGACGCCGAGGATCAGCAGCCTGGCGGCCGACGGTGCGAGGTTGACCAATGGCTACATGAGTGGCTGCGTCTGCTCGCCGTCGCGGGCCGGGATGATGACCGGGCGCTACCAGCAGCGCTTCGGCTACGACAACAACCTGCCGCCCGGCACCAAGGACGGTCTTTCGCTCGACGAGACCTTCGGGGTGAAGCGGCTGCAGAAGCTCGGCTACGAGACGGCGCTGATCGGCAAGTGGCACCTCGGGTACCCGGAGAAGTTCCATCCGAACGAACGCGGCTTCGACTGGTTTTACGGACTGCTCCAGGGGTCGCGGCCCTATTTTCCGATGGAGAAGCCCACGCCGCACCGGGTGATCCAGGACAACGGCAAGCCCACCGAGGAGATCGGCTACGTGACCGACCGGCTCGGGGACGCGGCGTGCGAGTTCATCCGTGAGAACAAGGAGCAGCCGTTCTTCGTCTTTCTCTCCTTCACGGCACCCCACGGTCCGCTGCAGCCCAAGGCCGGGGATGTGAAGAAGCTCGATTCCATTTCCCAGAAACGGCGTCGCAACTACGCCGGCCTCCTGGTCTCGCTCGATGCCAACGTGGGCAAGGTGCTCGACACCTTGGAAAAGGAGGGCCTGGAGGAGAACACGCTGGTGATCTTCACCAACGACAACGGCGGCCAGACCCAGCTCGGGGCCAACAATTTCCCGCTGAAGGGGAAGAAGGGCACGCTGCATGAAGGCGGAGTGCGGGTGCCGTGGGCGCTTCGCTGGCCGGACAGGATCAAGCCGGGGACCGTGATCGACGATCCGGTGATCTCGCTGGACCTGGTGCCGACCTTCGTCGAGCTGGCCGGCGGTGAGGTGGACGACGGATGGAAGCTCGACGGCGTGTCGCTCCGCGACCGGCTGCAGGGAGGGGAGGGGCTTGCGGAGCGGCCGCTCTACTGGCGTCAGCACGGCAGCGCCGGCGACCGGGCGATGCGCCTCGGAAAGTGGAAGCTTTTCCACGGCCGGAAGAACGGAGAGAAGCCCGCGCTCTACGACCTTTCCAAGGACATCGGGGAGGAGGAGGACCTCGCCGAGTCGGATCCGGAACAGCTCAAGAAGATGCTGTCGCTGCTCGACGCCTGGGAGAGCGGGATGGAGGAGCCCCGCTGGGGACCCGGCAAGCGGCCGTGAAATCCCGCGCTAGAGGTCGAGCGGTGGCAGGACGCCGATCGAAGTATCGTAGTCCCCGTCGTTGATGTCATAGGGCTGGAGCCCTTCGACCGGCTCATCGACGGTGTTGAGAGGCCGGAACTGCTCCGAGTGGGTGTCGACCTGGAAGCGGAGTTCCATCAGGTCGCGGTTGGTTTCGGCGATCTGGGAGCGGAGTTCGCGATTGATCGCGAGCAGCTCGGTGAGCACCCGGTTGAGTTCCGGCGAGGATGGCGCGGAGGCGGTATCGACGGGGGTGTCGCGGGAGCTGGCGAGATGCTGCTCCATGGCCGCGTTCTGCCGCTCGAGTTCGGCGATCATCGATCGGGTGTCGAGCGTGGCCGGCGCGCCGGGTTGTCCCGGGGCAGGGGCGATGGATGCGGGAGCGACGCCGGATTCGGCGATCGCGACCATCTGGCGGACGCTGGCGAAGTGGGACCCGGCGGCTCCTGCCATGATGGCGAGAGCGGCGCCGCAGAGGATGGGAAGTGTGGCGGGTTTCATGGTTCTTGCTCGGGGTTGTCTTCGGCGACCTGGGGAGCAGGAAGAGAGTCGAGGAGTTCGGAGAGGCGGCGGGCGGCCTCGTCGAGGCGGTCCGCGTTGTGGTCGAGCTCGTGAATGCTGTCGGCAAGGATGGAGCCGAGGGTCTTCTCCTGGGCGTAGCCGAGCGCCGGGTCGAAGCCCGGTTCGGACAAGGCGAACACCTGGCTGCCGTCGGCGTCGGGCACCAGCAGGTGGGGCCGGATGGAGAGGCCGAGCTTCGTGCCGTTCGCGAGTTCCACGGTTTCGGAAAACGCCGGGGCGTCCTGGGTCTGGATGATCTTCCAGCCGGGAGGCGGGGACGAGAGCGGCTTGGCGGGGAAGGGGGCGAGGATGTTCACCTCGGCGGCACTGAAGCGTCCGGTGGCGGTTCCGCCCTCGACCTCGACGGAGACCCCGGTGGGCTGCGAGATTTCGTCGGCGGGCTCGTCGGCCACGGCGCCATCGATGAATTCGGCCTCCGCCGGCGGGCTGCCGGTGACGAGCACGGGCGGGCCGAGTTCCATGGCAAGGGCGTCGTCGGTATCCTCGCCGCTGTTCTCGAGCAGGGCGGTGAGGACGGGATCCCGCTCCGAGTCCTTCGGGGCGATGTCCTGGGCGGCGAGCGGCAGCGCGCCGAGAAGAATAAGGGCGACGACTTTCATCGGGCTTTGATCTCGATGGCTTCGGTGGAGTTGAGCGCGGCGTGCTCGGCGCTCCCCGCCCCCTGGTTCTCGGGAACGGTCGGGCTGTCGGCGCGCAGCGAGGAGTCGGGGATGGAGTCGATGATCAACTCGTCCCATTCGGAAATGAGTCCCACGGCCTCGTCGCGAAGTGCCCGGGAACGCTGGCGGTAGTCGTGGATCCGCCCGAGGAGCGAGCGCGCCTTGGCGACGTCGCCCTCGCTCCAGCGCACGACGCCGCTCTGGTAGAGCACGGGCACGTCGAGCGTGATGCGGCCGAGGTCCTCGTCGGCGGGGCCGGTGGCGCCGAGGATGTGTTGAATGCGGAGGTTGGTTTCCTCGTAGGGATTCTCCCGGGATTCGGCGAGTGCCTCGGGAGCCACGGCGGCGGGCCGGCTCGGCGCTTCGTCCGGGATGCCGTCGATCTCGGTTGCCGGTCCCGATTTCTCCGGAGTGGCGGCAAGGGCCGGCGCCGCCGGCGCGGAGGGAGCCGGGGCGGGGTCGGTTCCGATGACGGGCTTGGTGATGTAGAGGTAGCAGAAGGCGCCCGCGAGAAGGGTGCTGATGCCGAGCAACCACGGGTAGGCCCGCTGCGTCGGGCAGCTTCCGCGGCGCTGGTTGTTGGAGCCGGCGCCGGTCGGTCCGAGTTCGAGTGTCGTCGGCACGGCACCGCCGGAGCGGCGCGCGGGGGCGGGGCTCAGTTTCTCCGGGTTGGTGGGAAGGGGCTGCATGGAATTCATCGGTCGGCGGCGGCCGATTCGGGAGATGGGGCGGGGACCGCCTTGGGAGGGGAGGCGGCGACGGCGTGGGTGACGATGATCTGGTTCGACACGCCGGGGAAACTGGTGAGCGTGAGGGTGCGTTCGGTGAGGCGGATCTGGCGCAGCACGCCGCCCTTTTCCGAGCGGGCCTGGACCCCGGGCACCACCTCGAGGGCGCCGCCTTCACCCTGCTGGCGCCCGATGCCGTCGGAGCGGTAGATCTTGTACTCGCTCGAGTTCTCGACCTCGCCGGTGGTCGAGATGCGGACCGTGATGCCGTCGGTGTAGACGCTCAGGCGGAGCGGCTTGATCGTGGTCGGCTTCGCCTGGTCCTCGGTGACCTTGATGCGCGAGCGGACGACGAAATCGCCGATGTGCCGGAACTCGGCGGCGGCCGCCGTGGAAACGGCGATCAGCAGGAATCCGAGGATGGCGGCGCGCTTCTTCATTCTCCCACGTCCCACAACGAGTCGTTCGGCTTTCCGGAAGGGTCGTAGACCGTGCCGGTGGTGTCGATGATGACGGGGGGAGAAACGGTGACCTTGATGTCGCGGGTGACGCTGTCGAGACCTTCGACCTGAGGGAAGCTCGCCGGCTTGCTGGGCAGGTAGGGAAGGAGGTCGGCGCGACTGATGGAGGAGACCGGGGTCGTCGGATGGTCGGCGAGGTAGGTGCGCTGCGCGACGTAGACCGAACGCAGCGTTTCCGAGGCGTCGCGACCCGCCTTCCAGGTGCCCACGGCACTGGAGAAAAAGATGCCCGTGCTCATGAGCGCGATCAGCAGGCCGATCACGAGCGACATTTCAATCAGCGTGAAACCCGGAGGAAGGGGCTTCGTTGGACGGGGCGACGTCATGGTCGGATTGAGACTAGGTTGATTCGGCGGACCGGAAAAGCAGGAAATCTTAAGGATATCAGCCCTTCATGATTTCGAGCGATTCCATGAGGTTCTTGCGGAAGGTCGGGTTGCTCCACAAGGAGCGGATGGCGTTGGTGGCGACGAACACCCCGATCGCGGTGACGAGGACCCAGGCGCACCACCAGGTGACCGACTTGTTGTCCTTCGGGGCGACCAGCGGGACGTACCAGGCCTTTCGGTCCACCACGCGCGTGGTGAACATCTGGTTGTGTTCCTTGAGCTGGCCGATGAGCGCGTCGGCCGACTTCGAGGAGCGGGCGACGAAGCGGTGCCGGAAGCGGCGTCCGGGGGTGTCCGGGAGCTCCTCGGCGCGGATCCCCGAGGGGATCATCTCCGGCGGCCGCAGCGAGTAGACGTGGATTTCGTGGACGAACTTCTCACGCAGCCATCGATCGAATCGGGTCAGTTGCATGGCATGGCGTCGGTTGTGGGTTGGTGTCGCGGGATCATCCGATGCCGCCCTGCATCATCTTCGGACCCATGAGGAAGATGGGAAGGAAGGTGCCGATGAAGACCGCGGCGATCAGGCCGACCGCCACGATGAGGACGATGAAGTTGACGGTCGCGGTGAAGGTGCCCATCGCGTTCTCGGCGTCCTCCTCGTACATCTGCGAGAGCATCTCGAGCTGGTTGTCGAGTGATGCGGACTTCTCGCCGATGGAGAGCATGTGGACGACCTGGGTGTCGACCGACGTGTACTTGGAGAAGGCAGTGGACAAGGGAACCCCGGAATTCTCGTACTTGTCGGCGGCGTCGCGGAGTTCGTGGTAGAAGGGGGTTCCGCGGACGCTGTTCGCCGAGACGCGGATCGCCTTGGCGAGGTTGATGCCGTTGGCGTGGAGGAGCCGGATGGTGGAGAGGAAGGTCATCTGGCGCAGGCTCATGATGAGGACGCGCAGCAGGCGCCACTTCGACATCGCGAGTCCGAGGATGGTGTTGCGCAACTTCGAGGACCGCCAGATCACGATGATGATGGCGATGATGATGCCGACGACGACCGGCCAGATGGCCTGGGTGGTGTGCGCGACGCCGAAGGAGATGGCGGTGAGGCCGTCGGGTTCCTGCCGGACCGACTTGAGCATGTCCTCGACCTGCGGGACGATCTTCACCTGGGAGACGATGAAGGCGCCGGAGAGAATGGTGATCACGATCGCCGGCATCATGGTGGCCTTGCGGATCGCCTTGGTGAAGTAGAGCTCGCTGGTGAAGCGGGCGGCCAGCGAACTGAAGGCCTCGTGCAGCTGACCGGCATCGGCGCCGGCCTGGATCAGGCCGACCACCATCTCGCTGAAACGTCCGGTCCTCCGGAACGCCTCGTGGACGCTGACCCCGGAGCCGATGTCCTCGCGGATCTGCTCGAGGGCGCCCGCCATGATCTTGTTGGGCAGGCCCTGGCTGTAGTACTTGATCGCATCGGCCGTGTTGATCTGCGCGCGCAGCATCGAGCTCAGACCACGGAAGACGCCGATCAGCTCCTTCTTGGTGAACTGCTTGGGTTGGTTGCCCCGGCCGAAGTTGATCTCGATGGATCCCTTCTTCTTTTTCCCGGAGCCCGGTTTGGCAGCGGGCTTGGCGGGAGCGGCGGGTGTTTTGGCGGTGGCTGAGGCGCTAGTCATCGGAATAGGTCATGTCGATTACCTTCGAGACCGCGGCGAGGTCGGTCTTGCCCTCCTTGAGCAGCCGCAGTCCCGCCTTGCGGAGGTTCGGCAGCTTGCCTTCTTCCTGGATCTTCACTTCCAGTTCGTAGGGGGAGATCTCGCCTTTCGAGAGCATGTCGGAGACCTTGGGGGTGATGGGGATGATTTCGAGGATGGCGGTCCGACCGCTGTAGCCGGTGCCGCGGCATTCGGCGCAGCCACCCTGCTTGGCGACGAAGGCCGGCGTGTTCGCCCAGCTGTCGTCGAGGCAGAAGACGCGCCGGTTGGTCTCGTCGATGCCCTCGGACGGCTCCTTGCAGTAGGGGCAGAGCACCTTCACCAGGCGCTGGGCGCAGGCGGCCTTGAGGGTCTGGGCGATCTTCCAGCGCTCGATGCCGAGCTGCTCGAAACGTTCGATGATCTGGGAGGCGCGGGGCGTGTGGATGGTGGTGAGCACCTTGTGGCCGGTGACGGCGGCCTCGATGGCCAGCTCGGCGGACTCGATGTCGCGCACCTCGCCCATGAGGATGATGTCGGGGTCGCTCCGCATGAAGGAGCTGATCATCGGCTTGAACTCCTTGGGCGACTTGAGGTCGCAGTGGGTGATGCCGGCGACCTCGTCCTCCACCGGATTCTCCAGGGTCAGGATGTTGACCTCGGGACGGTTCAGCTCGCGCAGGATGGCGTTCAGGGTGGTCGACTTGCCCGAGCCGGTCGGGCCCGACATGACGATGATCCCGGCCGGGACCTTCATCACCTTGTAGAGCTCGAAGAGGGTCTCCTCGTCGAAGGCGAGGGTGCCCTTGCCGAGCGTGACGTTGATGTGGCCCTTGTCGAGGAGACGCATCGTCACGTGATAGCCCCGGTAGGTGCGGTGCCGCTCGTAGCGGATGTCGATGGGGCGGTGGAAATAGGAGATCGTGAAGCGTCCCGAGATGCCCGGCGTGGTGTTCCGGATCTCGGTGGGGAGCTTCATCAGGTTGAGCAGGAACGCATCGAGGCGGTCCTTGAGCTTCATCGGGATCTCGACCTTCTGCTGGAGGTCGCCGTCGACCCGGAAAGCGTAGTAGAAGACCTCCTTCTCGACCTTGAAGTGGATGTCCGAAGCCCGCTGCTTCACCGCGTCGGCCATGATGGTCGCGACGAGCTGGGCCATCGGCTCGGTGTAGTCGGTGGTGACGTCGAAGTCCCGGATGTCGTCGTCCTGGTCCTCGACGTCGATGGCCTCGAGTTCGGAGCGGCTGGGACCGGAACTCGAGGCGACCGATTCGATCGCGCGGCTGATCTCCGACGCGAGCGTGACGATCTTGACGATCTCGAGATCGGGAAAGCGGGGTGCCAGGTACTCGTCGGCCAGCGGGCTCCACGGATTGGCGATCGCGACGATCAGCTGGTCGCCGCTGGTGCAGATGGGACTGAAGAACCCGCGGGTGAGGACGGTGGGGTCGCAGTAGGTGTGGAGAGAGGCGTCGCAGAACTCGGCCACCTTCGGGAAGAAGGGAAGCCCGTTGATGCGGGCGACGGCGGCCATGAAGCAGTTCCGCGTCACCCGGTTTCCCACCTGGTCGTGGGGCAGTTCGCCGTACTGCGGGTCGTGCTCGGCGAGCGCGTTCATGATGCGCCCGCTGATCAGCTCGTTGAACGACATGCCGTCGAAATCGATCATAGTCCGAAGTGCTTGCGGGAGAGGAAGGACCAGCTCTCGTAGTCGAGGCGGACGACGGTGACGAACGGGCGGATGGCGAAACGGCGGTTGACCACGGAAAGGATGCGGCCGCCCATGATGTGGGCCGCCACGGGATTGAGCGCGCCGGTGCCGATCGCGTCGGTGTCCTCGGCGAAGATGACCGGTGCGAGGAGCTCGCGGGCGAGCTCGTGGAGCTGGGTGTAGGCCTCGTAGAAGGCCGACGGCGCCATGAGCTTGCCGGCGAAGGGAATCAGCGGGGGAGCCGGGGAGAGGACCAGGTTGACCTCGTGCGAGATGCGTGAGACCTCGGCCCCCATGTGTTCCTCCTCGGTCCCCTTGATGCGGGCCAGCAGTTCGATGAGATCGATCGGAGTGCCGTCTTCACGGCCGGCCTCGTAGCGTTGCCGGAGTCGCCGGATCTCCCCGTCGTCGGCGAGTTCGGCCCTCTCGAACGCCGCGATCGTGTGATCGAGGCACTCCTCCCGGCACTTGGCGACCAGGCTTTCGGTGCCGGTCGTGTCGTCGGTCGGATGCTCGAGTGGGGCGACTTCGCTCATGACGGGAAGGAGGAGGTTGGATCAGTGGCGGCGTGCGCGGCTGAAGCGCGGGCGTTCGGCCTCTTCGGTCTGCACCGGGCGCGGCGTGCCGCGGTCGAGTTCGCGTTCGGTCGGATAGTAGGGTGCTTCCTCCGGCTGGAGGCCGCGCAGCCCGCGGCGGAGGTTCGGTTCGTGGGCCGGACCCGGGTTGCGGGTGTCGACCCAGTCGTGATCGCGGGTGAGTTGAAGCGCGGAGTGGACGCGGTTCGACTGGCGGCCGGTGGCCGAGCGACTCGACGGATCGTAGGAGGTGGGCGTGACGATGAACACGAGGCTGGCCTGTTCCTTGACGGTCTCCTTGCTCTTGAAGAAGAAGTTGAGGATGGGGATGTCGCCGAGAAGCGGCACCTTGGTGTTGTCGTTCGACTTCACCTCTCCGTAGAAGCCGCCGACGACGAGCGAGTAGCCGTCGGGCACGCGGCTGAGCGACTCGATCATCGACTCGGTCACCCGCGGGTAGACGTTGGAGGTCGAGGCGCTCTGGATCTGGTCGGTGATCTGGGCGGAACGGGGACGGAGACGCATCCGGACCGTGCCGTCGGGCAGCAGGGTCGGGGTGACGACCATCGAGATGCCGATTTCCCGGTGTTTCTCGGGATCCTCGGTGATGGTCGGGTCGCCGGGATCGATCTTGTATCGAACGTCTTCCGAGACGCTGGCGACGTCACCCGTTCCCTGGTTGGTGGTGGTGGTGATGATGGGAACCCGGTCGATGATGGAGATGGTGCCCTGTTCGTTGTCTTCGGTGATCAGGGTCGGATTGGAGATCTGGGTGGCCACGCCGCCTTCGGCGAGCGCCCGCAGCACCCCGCGGAGCTGGATGGGGCTGAGCACCAGGTTGGCGTCCGGGGCGAACTCGGAGTCGATGCCGTTGGCGGTGTTCGGGACGTCGAGGAAGTTGCTGCTGATGCCGAACATGGCGTTGAGGCTGCGGGAGATCTCGAGGGTCGTGCCGCTTTCGCCGAGGGAGGCGGACCAGTTCACGCCGATCCGTTCGGCGGCCTTGCTGTTCACGCGCAGGATCTTGGTTTCGACGATGATCTGCCCCTTCGGCTGGTCGATCTTGGAAAGGAGCTCGCGGGCTTGATCGATCCGATGGGTCGTATCGATGATCATGATGGTGTTGGTCTTCGGCTCGAAGTTGACGATGCCGGTGCCGGGACTGAGGACCGGCTTGATCAGCTCCATGATCTGATCCTTGTCCTGCGGCCGCAGGTAGCGGAGCTGGTAGCTGTACTGGGTGCTCGGAAGCTGGCTGAGCTGCGCCTGGGTGAGGGCGTAGACGGTGTTGCCCTTGGTGTAGAGCATGAGGCCGTACATGAACGCCAGTTCCTCCATCTGCTGGAGCGGGTTGCCGTCGTTGAGGTGACCGGTGACGCGGTACTCGGGCGTCGCGATCTTGATGTTGTGGAAGTACTGGCGGCCGGCCTGCTTGGCGAGGAACTGGAAGATGTCGTTCAGGGCGGCGTCCTTGATCAGGTAGCCCTCGTCGGATTCGAGGATGGGCTGCTCGATGCTGGCGCCGGGAAGCGGTTGCTCCTCGGGCGGTGTCACGGGTTCGACCGGAGGCTGGCCTCCGTCCGTGGCGGGCGCCGGCGGAGGTTCGGAAAGTCCGGTGGCGGGACCGGGGCCGAGATCCGGAAGCCCGGCGGGATCGGCGGGCAGATCGGCGGGATCGGCAGGCAGGTCGGCGGGAGCGGGCGGGAGATCGGGAACGGCGGTTTCCTCGACCGCAGCGGGCGGTGCGCCGGGGTCGTCCTGGCCGTACGAGGTCGTCGTGGCGAGCAGGGCGATCGTGCTGAGCAGTATGGTGGTTTTCATGGCCATGGTGGCGTTTTTTTGGATTAGCGGCGGGAGGAAAGGGAATTGGGGCTGGCGCCCGAGAGATCAATGGTGTCGTTGGAGTCGGCCGGCAGCACGCCGTCGGGGCGTGAGTCTCCGCCGCCGCGCTGCATGCCGCCGGGAAGGAGCTTGAGCACGTGGGCCGCGGTTTCATTCGTGACGCCGTGGCGGAAGAGCACACGGTTGGAGTCGATCGCCACGACGTGGACGGTGAGGTTCTTGTCCTTGCCGGTGTTGAGCGTGAGGCGGGCGCCGACGCTGTAGGAGTTGCCGCCGACGAGGAACTTCTCCTGTGAGGGGATGATGGCGGTGATCGGGATCATCTCGACGATGTCGGAGAACGGGGTGACCGGCTCCGGCTTGTACTTCGCCAGCTGCTTCTTCCGGACGACCGGTTCCGGCGGACGATATTCCGGGTCCTGGTGGCGGCCGAAGGGATCGCGGGCGCGTCCCCGCATCTCGAAGGATGAAAGCATCGCCTGGATGTAGGCTTCGCTGTCGATGCCGACGTAGCGCGAGGGGAGCGAGATGAGCTCCGCCTTCTTGTCGTCGTCGACCTCCGGGGTGCGGGTTTCGTCCGTGCCGGCGGGAGCGGCCGGGTCGAGTTCCTCGAACGACTGGGCGGCGGCCGGCAAGGCGAGGGCGAGGGTGAGAATGGTGGTGATGGTCTTCATTGCTCCCATGCGGTGTAGTTGACCTCGAAGTTGAGGCTGCTCGCGTTGTTGCTGGGGTTTATCCTCAGCTCCTGAAGCTGGAGCTGGGGCATGACGGTCTCCAGCTCGAGCAGCGCACGCTGCATCGAGCGGTAGGTGGCGCGGAAAGCGAGACGGACCTGGGCCGAGCGCTGGCCGGAAACGGACGCGAATCCGGCGCGAGCCGTGGGAAACTGCTGCCCGGTGATCTGGAACTCCTTGCCGGGAAGCTTCTCCTCCACGGTGCGCAGGTTCGAGCTGATGGCGCTGGCGGTCTCCTTGCCGACGAGCTCCTCCCAGTAGGCGATGTGCTGGCGCTTCTTGCTGATGTCGGCCTCGAGGCCGAGGGCGTCGATCTTGTTCTGCTTGAAGCCGGCGAAGTGGGTGCACTTCTCGTCGAACGAGGTCTTGATCCTGCCCTTGATCGTGAGTCCGACGGCGATGACGGCGGCACCGATCACCACCGGAACGATGAAGCCGAAGAGGGCGATGGCCTGGCGGTAAAGATTCATGGCGTGGTGAAGGAAGTGATGGCCAGCGGGTCGTCGGCTTCGAAGCGCTGGGTGATGGTCAGGTCGAAAATGAAGGGGTAGGTCGTCTCGTCGCGCATCGTGACCTCCTCCGGAGGCTTCGGCTTGTAGCCCGCGTTCTCGAGGGTCTTGATGTTGACGATGATGCTGCGCGTCTTCAGGTCCGTGCGGAACGCCTGGTTTCCGGTGATGCGAGCGATTTCGGCGAAGGCCGCGGAGATGCCCTCACGGGTGTTGAGGTCGGCGAGCGTCTCGAGGGAGTCCTCGCGGGCGAGGCCGTTGATGCGCCACTGCTTGACGAAGCCGAGCTTGGCCTGTCCCGGCACGCTTTCCGGATTGGCCGAGTGGTGGAAGGTGCGGACCAGGAAGCCCGAACGCTCGGGGAAGAAGCGGGCGAGCATCTCCATCGAGGCCCAGCCCTTCGAGCGGTCTTCGAGGAGGTTGTCCCAGTGGCCGATCCGTTGCTTCTCCTTGCGCAGGGCGGAGAGCTTGCCGTTGACGACCTGGGCCTCCTGCGGCTTGAAGGTCCACTCGGGCTTGCGGACCATGTCGAGCAGTTGAAGGCCGATCCAGCCGAAGCAGAGGAGGACGGCGCCGATCGTACCGAGGCGCACCCAACGGGCGGCGCGGAGCATCTTCATCTCGCCCCGGCCGGGGTAGACCTCCGCGGTCTCGGTCGGAATCGGCAGGAAGTCCTGGGTGGCCCACCCCTCCGTGCGGAGGGTGCTGAAGGTGTGCGACTCGGCGAGCGGGCTCTCGATCTCGTCGCGATGTTTCGCGGCGATGACCATCTCGGGAGAGATGCCCGGCTCGGGGCTGCGGTAGTCGGTGTCCTCCCAGTCGATCTCGCGGATGCGGCTGTTCTCGAAGACCACCTCGAGGTCGGAGGAAAGCTGCGGGTCCGGTTCGCCGGCGAGGGGCAGCACGAAGATGTCGGGCCCGGCCAACTCGAGGGCGGCGGCGGTGGTCGACGCGGCGTGCCTGAGGTTCGACGGCCGGCGCTGGCCACGGTGCTGCAGGGTTCGCAGGAGCAGCAGATCACCGTGTTCGTTGAAGAAGGCGAGGACGGTGAAGAGTTCGTACGGAAGGACCGCGATGAAGGGGCGCTCGAGCGCCTCGCGATGGATGCCCGGCAGGGAGAGCAGGGCGACCAGCGGGGCGCTGATCGAGAGGGTGACGATGGGGAAATTCTTGGCGATGCCGTACTCACGGAGGGCCTCGATGAAGGGGGCCGCATGCCGGGAGAGGGTCACCGCGGTGGCGATCGTCTCGCTTCCGGCCGCGGGGTAGGGGATGAGCCGCCACGAGTGGTCGGCGGTCGAGAGCGAGGAGTCGTCCAGCACCTCGTTGGGCGTGAGCACGATGGTTTCGCGCAATTCGCCGAGGGCTCCGGGGTTGTCGAGCTCGGGCTTGAGCTCGGTGGTCGCGAACTCGTCGGCGACGTGAAGGATCACGCCGAGGGCGTTCGCTCCGGACTTGCGGGCGATCGCGAGCAGTTGCTCGGCGTAGGAAGAAAGCTCGGAAGGCTCGCGGATGTGCTCTTCATTCAGCTCCGGGCCGGCTTTCCAGGTGCCGGTCGGGGAGTGGAAGAGACGGGACTCCACGCGGGCCCCGTCGACCCTCACATGAAGCTGGAGGTCGAGGTCAAGGGGGTTGCTGTACCAGCCGTCATTCGACGCGCGGCTGGTTCCGCGCAGGATGGCTGAGGCCTGGCGGTAGAGCTGGAGCGGATTGAGCTCCGAGGGATGTTGGTAGGCGACCAAGGTGGGACGGGGCGTAAGGGTTCATCGGGTGGGGGAGATGGGAGAGTGGGAAGGGGAGAGAAGGCCTCCCGCCCCGCAAGGGAGCGGGAGGCCTGATGAATACGGACGCGCAGGGCGTCCGGGGAAGCGGCTTACCAGCCGGCGATGGAGGCCGGAACGTGGCCTTCCGAGCCCGCGAGCGAGCAGGTCATCACCAGGGTGCCGACATCCGGCACGGCGGTGGCGATGGTGTAGCTGCCGGCGCCGGGGCAAACCGGGTCGGTTTCCACGAACAGGCCGGTGCCGATGATGTCGTCGGTGAGGACGTAGGTATCGGCGACGTTCTTGGCGTTCATGTTCTGCCAGGAGCGCACGGCTTGTTGCACGTTCCGGATGTTCATGATGCAGCCGGCCTTGTCGGAACCCTTCTTCCAGGCGCGGGCGCCGATGAAGAGGATCGAGATAAGCGAAAGAAGGACGAGGATGACGACGGTCAGCTCGAGCAGCGTCATGCCCTTCGCGCGCTTGGTGTTGTTGGTCAGTTTCATGTGTAGGTGTGTGTGTTTGGTGTGTGTTTTGTTGTCTTTGGCGGGAGATCCCGTTGGTCGGAGCGCAAGGCGCCGGCTTCCCGGGTTCTCGAAAGTGTCGTTCTAGAGAAGGTCGGATTCGTCGTCGCGGTTCATGCGGGCGTTCTCCATGGTGGCCGCGTCGATGAGTCCCTGGTTGAGGAGTCGTTTCAGGTTGCTATCCCACTCGATATTTCCGGCTCTGCGTATTACGTCTTCAAGTGATCTGGCGCCGCCGTCGTAGTTGGCGATGGCCGAGGATACGGCGTCGTCGTTGTTCTGCAGGAACTCGTAGGTGAGGACCCGGCGGTTGACGCCGTTGAGCAGGCCCTGCGAGTGGATGAAGACGAGGATCTCCGCGAGGCGGTTGAGCACGGCGGCGTGGCTCTCGCGGGGGTAGAGCTCGAGAATCCGGCCGATGGTCTTGACCGCGCCGGTGGTGTGGAGGGTGGACAGCACGAGGTGACCGGTCTGGGCCGCCTCCATGCAGGTCTCCATGGCCTCGCGGTCGCGGATCTCGCCGAGGAGGATGACGTGCGGGGCTTTCCGCAGCACGTCCTTGAGGCCCTGGCGGTAGGAATGGACGTCGCGTCCGACCTCCTGCTGGGTGACGATCGAGGGCGAGGCCGTGCGTCGACCCTTGAACTCGGGGTCCTCCATGTCGTCCGGATACTGATACTCGATCGGATCCTCGACGGTGACGATGTGCTTGAGGTGGTTGCGGCGCAGCCAGTCGATGAGGGCGGCCAGCGTGGTCGACTTACCGGAGCCCGTCGGGCCGGTGACGAGACAGAGTCCGGCCCGCTTCTGCACCGCCTGCCGCAGGGTGGTGGTGGTGTCGGGGTCGATCCCGAGGCTTTCGAGTTCGGGAATGAAGTCGTTGAGGATCCGGCAGGTCACCCCGAGGCCGGAAGAGCTGAGGTGGGCCTGGATCCGCAGGCGGCCGGAGCGCTCGCCGTTCTCCCCCATGGGAATGCCGTCGCAGGAGAAGTCGGCGACCTTGCGTTCGGAGAAATCGCGCACGGCGTGGGCGATCTTGTCCTCGACCCGGGTGTCGATGTTGCTTTCCTCGCCGAATCCGTGGCTGCCGCTCTCGCGGTTGCGGATGAGTTCCTTGAGGACCTCGTCCATGTGGGCCGGCGTGAGGATGCCGAGGTGCTCGAGCTTCTCGACGCCCTTGTTGGTGTGGATGTAGACCGGGCGGTCGGCACGCATCTGGATGTCCGAGACGCGCAGCTCCTTGCAGACCCGGAAGATGATCCCGAGCAGCTGGTTGCCGGTCATGCCGGGGGCGAAGCACAGGGGTGCCTGCGGCACGCCCGGGTTCTGGGCCGGGAGCGGCGGAGGATTGTCGTGAACAGCGGTGAAGACACTCATGACCCGTGGTGGCTGGCGGTGGATTGCTGGTCGGACACGCGTCGGTGAATCGCCGCGGCGGCGGATTCACGCAGCTTGCGGGTGAAGGTGGAGCGGTCGAGAAGCTCGGCCTGGCGCTGGGGTGAAAGCAGCTCGAGCTGGCCGCTCCGCACGGCGGCTTCGAGCAGCTCGATGTGGCGCTTGATGCAGAAATCGATCACGCCGAGTTGCTCGGCCATCTCTTCGAGGGAGAAGGCCTCCTCGTCGGCAAGCAGCATCTGCTCGAGCACGTTGTAGGCCGCGGAAGCCGCGGTGAGGGCCGGACGAGGATCGCTCGACTCGCGGAGGCAGTAACGGACGGTGTGGTCGGCGAGATCGAACGCGGCCTCGCGGGCCGACTCCGCCGAGTTGTGCCGGGTGCCCAGCTGCCGTTGGGTGAGGAACAGGTGATAGCTGTTGTAGTTCGCGAAGTGCGAAGGATCCAACTCGTAGGCAAACCGCAGCTTCTTCTCGATCTCGCGACGGAGGTAGAGCTGGTGGCCCGCGGTCGGCGGGTTGGGGTTGGTGCGCTGGCTGACGGCAAGGGTCAGGTGATCCAGAAGGGTGTCATCGGCGGTGGGCTTGTGGCCATGGCAACCGTGCCCGCAGGCTTCGGGATCGCCGTGGTCGTGCTCGCAAACGCCGTGGCCGTGATCGTGGCTGCAGCCCTCGTGGTGATCGTGCGGGTCGGCGATGACGGGCTCCGCATGATGGTTGCAGGATCCGCAGCTTCCGCCGTGGGCTTGATCGTGGACTTCGAGCCCGCCGTGCCAGTCGCCGTCGATCGGGGTCTGGATGGCCATGGCGAGCACCTGGCCGTAGGGGCTGCGCTTGATGCCGAGGGGGTTGGGCTGGCACTCGAAGTGTCCCCCCTGCTCCAGGTTGCTCCCGGCCGCATACCACATGCCGGCGCCGGCGAGGGCGATCGCGGCGGTCGTGATGTGGGTGCGGGCGTTCATGGTGGGACAGCGGTGGGATGGAGAGGCGAATTCAGGCGGCGGCCTTGACGCGGAAAAGGAGGCGGGAGGCGGCGATGTAGAGAAGCGCGATGCCGGTGAAGTAGGCCACGAGAAGGGGGAACTGGCTCCATTCGATGGCGCCGAGCTTGTAGCGGAGTCGCTCGGTGGGATCCGCGAAGTGATAGTGCGGCGAGGCACTCCAGATCCAGGTGAGGAGGGGGTTCCCCTCGACGCTGAGGAGCAGCTTCAGGTAGCCGACGCCGTAGAGGCCGTAGAAGGTCAGGCCTCCCGAAACCACGAACCCGGTGAGGTTTCCGAAACGGGTCGAAAGGGCGATCGCGAGGGCGACCAGCGGCGCGACGACCAGAGCGAACAGCAGCGCATACTGGAAATTGGTCGCGATCCACATGGCGCTTTCATCCGGGGCGGCGGGGCTGGCGGCGAAGATGCTGACCAGGGCCGCGGCGAGCCCGAGGGGAGCGATGTAGATCATGAGGGCCGCCCAGGTCTCGAGGAGCTGACGGGTGGCGGACAGGCCGCTGGAGTGGAAATATTCCCCGAGGCCGGAGCGCGAGAGTCGGTCCCCGATGCGGGAGGCGGCGAAGAATCCCCAGAAGACCGCGCTCAGCCAGGCCATGCCCCACGCCGCCTGCGCCAGCGCCGGCTTGAGCAGGGCCGGGTTTTCGGTCCCGCTCGACATCTTCGGGAGCAGGAACGGCATCACCAGCACCACGAAGGCGCAGACCGCCCACGCCTTGCGGCGAAAGATGGTGCTGAGGGTGAGGCGGAAGAGAGACATGGCGGGAGATCAGTTGAGGAGGGACTTCAGTTGGCTCCAGGTCTGGTCCTGATCGAGGGTGTGGAGAATCCGGTCGCCCTGAATCACCAGCGCACTCGGCATCTCCATCGAGTCGTAGTCCGGGTGGCAGCTCACCAGGCGCAGCGTGTTGCCGCCGCGATCGGCCCAGATCTCCTCGAACTGCTGTCGCGCGTAGGCGTCGAGGCCGCTGAGGGGCTCGTCGAGGAGCAGGATGTTGGGCTGCCTGGGGTCGAGGGAGAACTCGGCGACGATGAGGTTCGTCTTGCGGCGGTTGCCGGTGGAGAGCTTGCGATAGGGTTTGCGCGCATCGAGCTCGATGCGCTCCGCGAGATCGAGGGCCTTCTGGAGCCGCTGGCGGGGAATCAGCGCGGTGAAGATCGCCCGGGCGTTGAGCTCGTCATCGAATCCGAGATCCTCGGGGATGTAGCGCACGCGCCCGCTGCGGGAGATCTCTCCTCCCAGCTCGCGGAGCGACCTGGCGACGGTCCGCAGCAGCGTGGTTTTGCCCCGACCGTTGCGCCCGAGAAGGAAGTGGGTCCCACGGCCGAGCGTGATGCCGGATTCGGTCCGAGCCAGTGGAGCACGGTAACCGATCGTCAGGCCGGGACTGAGTTCAAGTTGGGGAGAGGCGTTCGACATGAGGGTCGATTGAAACGGTGGCTTGGTTTTAGGGAACAAATCCTGATATTCAAGATTTATTGAATGATCGTTTCGGCGTTCGATTTAGGTTTTATAAATATCTGCCTAGATTTGCAATATTTTTTTGAACATCCCGACAATTCGTGGGTCCAAGCCCCGGGTGAAGAGCTCTAGTTTTACTGATAATCGTATTTTCTAAACTGCATTTTCAAACATTCGTGCCAGAGCGATCGAGCGGGAGTGGGGCGGAGGTGGATCGTGGGAGGCGGGTCCCGCCGGCGGGTGAGGCGAATCCGGCCTGGGCGCCCTTTTCTGCGTGACCCCCGGGGGCGGGCTGTTACAACCCGGCCACAGCAGCGAGCGCATGGCAGGAAAACTGACCTACCAGCAGGCGGGGGTGGACACGCGAAGGGCCGCGGCCCTCGTCGGCGACATCCGGGACCACGTCGGCCGAACCCAGAAGCAACGGCAGTTGATGGGCGCCTTCGGGCTGTTCGCGGCTGCCTACGACCTGAGTGACTACCGGGAGCCGGTGATCGTGACGGGCTGCGACGGGGTCGGCACGAAACTGGAGCTTCTTCTGGCGAGGGACATGCTCGAAACCGCGGGCAAGGACCTGGTGGCCATGAGTGTGAACGACATCCTGACCACGGGCGGGGATCCCCTTCTTTTCCTCGACTACATCGGCATCGCGGCGCTGGACGAGGCCCGGATCACCCGCCTGGTGGGGGGGATGGCGGACCACCTCGAGGCCTGCGGTTGCATTCTCGCCGGAGGCGAAACCGCGGAAATGCCGGGGATCGTGCCCGAAGACGTGGTCGAGCTCTCCGGCTTTTGCATCGGCTGCGTCGAAAAGTCGGAAATGATCGACCCGTCGACCGTGGGGGTCGGCGATGTGCTGGTCGGATACGCCTCCGACAGCATCCACGCCAACGGCTTCAGCCTGGTCCGCCGGGTGCTCGCCGAGTTCCCCGGGGAGCTCGACGACGCCGAGCTCGAGGCCCTGCTTCGCCCGACGCGCCTTTATCACGACGTGGTCGCCGGACTGCGCGCCGCGTCGGTGCGGCCGAAAGCGATGGCCCACATCACCGGCGGCGGCCTGCCCGAGAACCTCGAGCGCCTGTTCCGGGGCTGCGGGGCGGATCTCGAGATTCCGAAGTGGGAATTGCCGGGGATCGACAAGCTGCTCGCGCACGTCGATTCGGCCGATCGCTTCCACACCTTCAACATGGGAATCGGCTGGGTGGCGATCGTGGCCGCCGAGGATGCCGCGAAGGCGGTCGCCGCCGGGCCCGGTGGCGTGGTGATCGGCGAAATGGTGCCGGAAGAGGGAGTTCGCGTGAAAGTCAGCGGCGAATAACCGGACGATGAGCGACTTCCTGACCCACGAGTGCGGCATCGCGGCGGTGCGACTGCGCAAGCCGCTGGAGTACTACTACGACCGCTACGGCACGGCGTTGTGGGGCTTCAACAAGCTGTTCCTCCTGATGGAGAAGCAGCACAACCGCGGTCAGGACGGCATCGGCATCGGTTGCGCCAAGCTGGGCATGCCGCTGGGTGATCCCTACATCCATCGCCGCCGCAGCGGTGAGCGCGATGCCCTCTCGAACGTGTTCCGCAAGGAGATCAAGCGCTTCCACAAGATGGCGCGCAAGGGCCAGCTCGATCCCGCGAGTCCCTCCGACATCAAGAAGAACTTCGATTTCGGCGGCGAGGTTCTGATCGGTCACCTGCGCTACGGAACCTCCGGGGCCTTCGACGAGGGCTCCTGCCACCCCTACCTGCGCCGGAGCAACTGGCCGACCCGCACGCTCATGGTCATGGGCAATTTCAACATGACCAACACCGGCGAGCTGAACCGGGTGCTCATCGAGCGCGGACAGCATCCGGTGTTCGGGACCGATACCCAGACGGTGCTCGAGGAGATCGGCTTCCACCTCGACGAGGCACACACCGATCTCTACCGGCAGCTCCGCGACGCGGGATTGGCCGGGACGCGGATTCCGGACGAGATCTCCGAGCAGCTCAATCTCGAGGAGCTGATCCGCCAGGCGGCGGCCTTCTGGGACGGGGGCTACTCGATCTGCGGGGTCATCGGCAACGGGGACATGTTCGTGATGCGCGATCCCCACGGCATCCGCCCCTGCCACATGCTGGTCAACGACGAGGTCATCGCCTTCGCCTCCGAGCGCGTGCCCCTGATGACGGTCTTCGAGGCCGACCAGGATGAGATCGAATCGATCGAGCCGGGGGCGGTGCTGACGATCAAGTCGGACGGTTCGTTCCACCGCGGGCGGTTCGCCGACCGGGTCGATCCGACGCCCTGTTCCTTCGAGCGGATCTATTTCTCCCGCGGCAATGATCCGGACATCTACCGCGAACGGAAGGCGATGGGGGCGGCCCTGGTGCCGCAGGTCGTCGAGGCGATCGACGGGCCGGTGGAGGACGCCGTCTTCTCCTTCATCCCGAACACCGCGGAGACCGCCTGGTACGGACTCATGGACGGCCTGCGCCTGCGTCGCCGGGCCGAGGTGCGCGAGGCTTTGCTCAAGTCGATGCGGGAGGGCCGCCTCGACGAGGCGGCGCTCGACCGCCTGATCATGGACAACTGGCCGCGGGGCGAGAAGATCGCGCACAAGGACATCAAGATGCGGACCTTCATCGCCCAGGAGAAGGGGCGCGACCAGCTGGTGTCCCACGTCTACGACATCACCTACGGGATGGTGCGCGAGGGCGATGCGCTGGTGGCGCTTGACGACTCCATCGTCCGCGGGACGACGCTCAAGAAGTCCATCCTCAAGATCCTCGCCCGCACCTCGCCGCGGAAGATCGTGATCTGTTCCACCGCGCCCCAGATCCGCTACCCGGACTGCTACGGCATCGACATGGCCGAGCTCGGCAAGTTCATCGCGTTCCAGGCGGCGATCAACATCCGCCGCCGCAACGGCGAGCAATCGGTGCTCGACCGTGTCTACGATGAATGCCGTAGCGAACTCTCGAAGCCCTACCGCGACATGCGCAACAAGGTGAAGGGGGTCTACGAGGGACTGACGCCCGAGGAGATCTCCGCCGAGATCAGTCGCATGGTCCGGCCCGAGGACACCGAGTGGGACGGCGAGGTGGACGTGGTGTTCCAGACCATCGAGAACCTGCACGCGTCGATCGAGGGGCCGGTGGGTGACTGGTACTTCACCGGCGACTATCCGACCGCCGGCGGCTACGCCGCGGTGAACGCCGCCTACGTCAACTGGTTCGACGGTGTGGGAGGGCGCAGCTACGACCTGCCCCTCTAGCAGCTTGCAGCTTGTTGAAATACCCGGTGATGCCCCGCGGGGCTCCTTGAGAAGGCTGGGAAGGCGCGACGAGGGAGTGGATCCCGATTTGCGACCAAGGAACAACGCAGCCGTTGGGAGAAAGATCCGCGAGCCACTCAGCGACCGAGCGCAGCGAGCTGATTTCAAACTAACTCCCATCATCTCGAAAGGTGACGACCTTGGCGCGCGCGGCCCGAGCGGGCGGCTGTTTCAAACACCGCGGAACACCGGTCGGGTGCGCGTGCCTTCTGAAAGCGTGTGCGTGGATTTTCGGCGCACGGTGGGTTCTTGAACGTCGGGGTGCCAGGCATCATAGCGGGCGGGTTTCACACCCGTCCGTTCCCATGAGCATCCGCAATCTCGACAAGATCCTCAATCCGAAGCGCGTCGCGGTGATCGGCGCAAGCAACCGGCCCGGCGGGGTCGGTCACACGGTGCTGCGGAACCTCCTGAGCGGGGGCTTCTCCGGGGTCGTCTATCCGGTGAATCCGAAGAGTGAGTCGGTGCAGGGGGTGCAGGCCTATCCGGCGGTCGCCGATCTGCCGAAGCCCGCCGACCTGGCGGTCATCTGCACGCCGGCTCCGACCGTGCCCGACCTGGTCGAGCAGTGCGGGAAGGCGGGCACCCGCGGCATCGCGATCCTGTCGGCCGGCTTCCGCGAGACCGGCCGGGAGGGCGTGAAGCTGGAGAACCGGATCAAGCGCATCGCGAAAAAATACGACGGCATGCGGATCGTCGGGCCGAACAGCCTCGGTGTCATCGTGCCGCGCATCGGTCTCAATGCGAGCTTCGCGGCGAGCATGCCGCGACCCGGACGCCTGGCGTTCATTTCCCAATCCGGTGCGCTGTGCACGAGTGTGCTCGACTGGGCCGAGCAGCAGAACGTCGGGTTCTCCTACTTCGTGTCGATCGGCAACATGCTCGATGTCAGTTTCGCCCACCTGATCGACTACGCCGCGGAGAGTGGCAACACCAAGGCGGTGATGCTCTACGTCGAGTCCATCCCCGAGGCCCGGCTCTTCACCTCGGCGGCGCGCGCCTACGCGAGGACCATGCCGCTGGTCGCCTACAAGGCCGGGCGATTCGCGGAGTCGGCCGCGGCGGCGAGTTCCCACACCGGCGCCCTCGCGGGAGAGGACGATGTCTACGACGCCGCCTTCCAGCGGGCCGGGGTCGAGCGCGTGTATGACGTCGACGACCTCTTCGACTGCGCCGGCCTGCTCTCGCAGAACCGCCTGCCGGGCGGGGGGCGCCTGGCGATCGTGACCAATGCCGGCGGTCCCGGCGTGATGGCGACCGACTCGTTGATCTCGCTCGGGGGGACGCTGGCTTCGCTTTCACGCAAGACGATCCGCCGGCTCAACGAGGTGCTGCCGTCGGCGTGGTCACACGGCAACCCGGTGGACGTCCTCGGCGATGCGCCGCCGGACCGCTACGCGCAGGCCACCGAGATCGTCCTCGGCGATGACGGGGTCGATGCCGTGCTCGCGATCCTTACGCCCCAGGCGATGACCGATCCGACCGGCACCGCCACCGCCCTGGTCGAGCTGGCGAAGAAGTCCGACAAGCTGGTGCTCGCGGCCTGGATGGGGGGCGTGTCGATGGCCGAGGGGCTGCGCCTGATGAACCGCGACGGGCTCGTGGCCTACCCGAGTCCGGACAACGCGGTGCGCGCCTTCATGCATCTCGTTTCCTACAGCCGCAACCTGCGGGTCCTGCAGGAGACACCGATGGAGGTGCCGCTGGACTTCGGGCTCGACCGCAAGGAGCGCATCGCCTCGTCGCGCCGGATCATCGCCGAATCGTCGGCGACGATGGCGTCCAGCGAGGCGAAGGAGTTGCTGGAGGTCTATGGCATTCCATCGGCGCGGGCGGTCGAGGCCCGCTCGCCGGCCGCGGCGGTCAAGGCGGCGAAGAAATGCGGCTATCCGGTGGTGCTGAAGGTCCTGTCGCCCCAGATCACCCACAAGACCGACGTCGGTGGTGTGGAGCTCAACGTCCACGACGAGGCCCAGGTGCGGGCCGCGTTCCGGCGGATCAAGCGCGATGCGAAACGGCATTGTCCCGACGCCGAGGTCCAGGGGGTCACCGTCGAGCCGATGGTTTCCCAGAACAACGGCCATGAGCTGATCATCGGCGTGAAACGTGACCCGACCTTCGGGTCGGTGATCGTGGTCGGCACGGGGGGGACCGCCGCCGAGGTGATCCGGGACCGGGTGCTCGGGCTGCCTCCGCTCAACGAGCGCCTTGCCCGCCGGATGCTGCACAGCCTCCGGGTGTGGCCGTTGCTGGAAGGCTATCGCGGGAGGCCGGGGGTGGATGTCGACAAGCTGATCGAGATCCTCATCCGGTTCTCGTATCTCGTGGCCGATCACCCGGAGGTGGCGGAGTTCGACATCAATCCGCTGCTCGCCACGCCCGACGGTGCCATCGCGCTCGATGCCCGGGCGATGATCCGGAAGGTCCGCGGCGGTGGCAAGGGAGCCTACCCCCACCTGGCGATCCGCCCGTATCCCGAGCAGTATGTTTCGACGGCGCGCACGATCGACGACCGGGAGCTGACCATCCGTCCCATCAAGCCCGAGGACGAGATGATGTGGCTCGAGATGCTTCACGCCTGCTCGGCGGAGTCCATCCACATGCGCTTCTTCTCGCTGATCAGCGACTTCACCCATGAGATGGCGGTGCGTTATTGCGTGTGCGACTACGACCGTGAGCTGGCGCTCGTCGCCGAGCTCGAGCATGCCGGGGAACGCCGGCTCGTCGGGATCGGGCGGCTGGTTTCCGATCCGGTCCACGACACCGCCGAGTTCGCGGTGATCGTGCCCGACGCCTGGCAGGACCGGGGCATCGGCCGCACCCTGACCGATGCCTGCATGCGCGTCGCGAAGGACTGGGGCGTGCGGGAAGTCACGGCCACCACACTGAGGGAGAATTCACGCATGATCTCCATCTTCCGCCACCGCGGCTTCAAGGTTGGAAGCGATCCCGACGATGATACGGTCGTGGCGGCCAAGAAGCTCTGACGACCCGGCGACGGCGACGAAATCCATGCGAATGCGACCCATCTACGACCCGGTGTGCCTGGAGCACGAGACCGGGGCTCATCCCGAGTGCGCGCGGCGGTTGGCGGGGGCGGGTTTCGACGAGGAGCGGGTGGCTCCCGCCGAGGACTCGCTGGAGCTGGTGCATACCGGAGGGCACGTGGATCGGGTCCGGGAGGCCTGTGCGAGGGGCGGCATGCTGGATGCCGACACGGTGGTCTCCACCGGTTCGTGGGAAGCGGCGGTGAGGGCGGTCGGGGCGACGCTCCAGGCAGCGGAGGAGGGGGGCTTCGCGATCACGCGTCCGCCGGGCCACCACGCGGCGGCGGACCGGTCCGCCGGCTTCTGCCTGTTCAACAACGTGGCCATCGCGGCCCGCCGGTTGGCGAATGCCGGCAAGAAGGTCCTGATCTTCGATTTCGACGGACATCTGGGCGACGGCACCTCGGCGATTTTCGAGGAGGAGGACCAGGTGCTCTACTGGTCCATCCACCAGCACCCGGCCTATCCGGGTGGGGGTGGGGAAACGGAGATCGGCCGCGGGCGGGGCGAAGGGTTCACCGTCAACGTGCCGCTGCCGCCGGGGAGTGGCGACGATCTGTTTCTCCAGGGGGTGCGGCATACCCTTCCGGTGGCGAGGGCCTTCGCGCCGGACGTGGTCGCGGTTTCGGCGGGGTTCGACGCCCACCGGGCGGATCCGCTGCTTGATCTGAACGTGACGACCCATGCGTTCCACCGGGTCGGTCGCCTGCTGGCCGGGGAGTTCGAGAACGTGTTCGCCACGCTTGAAGGGGGCTACGAGCCCGCCGCCCTGCAACGCTCGATCCGGGCCTTCCTCGACGGCTTCAACGGGGGGGCGGGCGAGGCGCTAGAGAAGGCCACCGATTCGTCGTTCAAGCTGCACGACGAGTTCGACATGCGCCTCTGCCACCTCGAGGAGTGCCTGGCCCCGCACTGGAGGCTCTGAGGCCGCGGATGGGCGTATTCCGGCGACTGCTGCGCATCTTCTCGCATCATGGCAGGTTCTGCTTGAGGCCCCTCCGGCGACGGCGTTACGGAGGACTGTTGTGAATCTGATAGAGGTCTGCCTCGTTGCGTTCCTGACGGTCATGGGGGTGCTCTCCGTCCTCGCGCTTTCGATCCGTCTGCTGACCCGGTTTGCCCCGGTGCCGGCGGATCCGGAGGAGGTCGTCGATCCGGCCATGGTCGCGGCGGTCCAGGCGTCCCTGCAGCGCATCGTGCCCGGCGCCCGGTTGATCCGGATGGAAAGGCGCGACTGAACCCTTCTCGTTTCCCAATCCCAACCCCGACCCGACGTGATCTACACCGCCAAACCCAAGACCATCCGCGTGATGTTCACTCCGTTCCGCGACGGGCTGCAGAGCCTGTTCGGCGGCAAGGCGCGGACCGACGACCTCATCCCGTCCCTCGAGGCCTCCGCCGCGGCGGGCATCCGGCATTTCGAGTTTGGTGGAGGTGCCCGCTACCAGGCGCCGTACTTCTACTGCGGCGAGGACCCCTTCGAGTGCATGGACAAGATCCGTGCGGCGGTGGGCCCGGAGGCCGATCTCCAGATCCTCACCCGTTCGGTTTCCGGGGTGACGCTGACCACCCAGCGCCTCGAGGCGCTCTCGCTGCAGGCCAGGATGATGGCCAAGCACGGCACCACCTGGGACCGGAACTTCGACTACATGAACGACGTCGACAACCTGGTCGCCACCGGCAAGCCCATCATCGAGGCCGGCATGCACCACCAGGTGGTTGTCGCCCTGATGGGGCTGCCCTTCCAGTCGAACAAGGTGCATACGCCGGCGTTCTACATCGACGTCGTGAGGCGCCTGCTCGAGCGCGACATCCGGGTCGATTCGATCTGCATGAAGGATGCCTCGGGAACCACCGACCCGAAGACCGTTTACGAAACCGCCAAGGGGATCCGCAAGCTGCTGCCCGAGGGCACGCCGCTGTGGTTCCACACCCACGACACCGCCTCGATGGCGGTGGCCTGCTACATGGCGGCGATCGAGGGCGGGGCCGACGGGATCGACCTCGCGGTGCGGCCGATGGCCTCCGGCACGTCGCAGCCCGACGTGCGTTCGATGTGGCATGCGCTGAAGGGCACCGGCTACTCGCTCGATGTCGATCACACCAAGATGGACGAGATCGAGTCGCTGCTCACCGAGGGGCTCAAGGACTACAAGTTCAACCCGGTCACGACCACGCCCGACGCCCGGGTGGTGAACTTCCCGATGCCCGGCGGCGCGATCGGTCCGAACGTCCACATGATGGACCAGGCCGGGATCCTCGACAAATACGGCGACGTGCTGGCCGAGTTCCCGGTGGTGGTCGAGGCCGGGGGCGCCTGGACCAGCGTCACCCCCGGCAGCCAGCAATACTGGCTCCAGGCCTTCAACAACGTCCTGCACGGTCGCTGGAAGAAGATCGAGGCCGGCTACGGCAAGGCGGTGCTCGGCTACTTCGGGCGCCCGCCGCTCGACCCGGATCCCGAGGTGGTGAAGGTCGCCTCCGAGCAGCTGGAGATGCCGCCCTTCGACGGTGACCCGCTGGAAGCCGCACCCGACAGCCTGGGGCCGGCGAAGAAGGCGCTGGAGGAGCGCAATCTTCCCGTGACCGACGAGAACATCTTCCTGGTCGCCGCCGCCATCGTGCCGGGCAAGGACATGGAGCTCAACGAAGGCATTCGCCTCCTGACCGGCCGCCCGAAGATCGCGCTGCCGATCAAGGAGAAGGAAGCCCCCGTCGAACCGAAGGCCGCAGCGCCGGCGCCCGCCGCCGCGCCCGGGGTGCTGACCTCACCGGTGACCACCGAGTGCGAGGTCGTCGAAGGGGGAGTGAAGCGGCGTTTCAAGATCACCGTGGGCCCTCCCGGCGGCGCCGAGGTGCCGGCGCCCGCGCCCGCGCCGGCGACTCCGGCCGCAACCGGTGGCGAGGCCGTTCCGGTCTGCTCGCCCTTCGAGGGCAAGGTCGAGGTCGTCGAGATCAAGGTGAAGGTCGGCGATCCGGTGACCTCCGGCGACGTGGTCGCGGCGGTCGAGGCCATGAAGGCCAAGCACGATGTCAAAGCCCCGGCGACCGGCAAGGTCGCCACCGTGGAAGTGTCCCTGGGCGCCGAGGTGTCCGGCGCGGATCCTCTTCTCACCATCCGTCCCTGAACCGTGGAGGTCTTCAAGATATTGCAGGAACAGTCCGGGCTGTTCTCGCTGGAGTGGCAGAACTTCGTGATGTTCGCCATCGGGGGCGTGCTCATCTTTCTCGCCATCCGCAAGAACTTCGAGCCGTTGCTGCTGGTCCCCATCGGCTTCGGCGCGATCCTCGGCAATCTGCCGCTGGCGGAAATGAGCGCCTCGAGCGCGGCCGCCGGCCAGCACCTCGACCACATCCCGCTCCTCCAGCTGATCTACAACAGCGGCATCAAGACTGAGCTGCTGCCGCCCATCATCTTCCTCGGGGTGGGGGCGTTGACGGATTTCCGCCCGCTGCTGGCCCGACCGATCACCTTCCTGCTCGGCGCCTCGGCCCAGCTCGGGATCTTCATCGCCGCGCTGGCGGCCCACTACCTCTTCGGGTTCACCCTGAAGGAAGCGGGCTCGATCGGCATCATCGGCGGCGCCGACGGGCCGACCTCGATCTTCCTCACCGCCAAGATGGCCCCGCACCTGCTCGGGGCCGTGGCGGTGGCGGCCTACAGCTACATGGCGCTGGTGCCGGTCATCTTCCCGCCCATCCTGAGGGTGCTGACGACCCGGGACGAGCGCCACATCGAGGTGCGCCAGGCCAAACCGGTATCCAAGACCGCGGTGATCCTGTTCCCGGTGATCTCCTGCGTGCTGGCCTGCCTCTTCATCCCGTCGGCCGCGCCGCTGCTGGGGATGCTGATGTTCGGCAACCTGCTACGTGAATCCGGCGTGACCGACCGCCTGAGCAATACCGCCTCCGGAGCGCTGATCAACATCGTCACCATCTTTCTCGGTCTGGTCGTCGGCGCGACCATGGAGGGGACCGCCTTCCTGCAACCGAGGACGATCTTCATCCTGGTGCTCGGAATCGTCGCCTTCTCGTTCAGCACGGCGGGCGGGGTGCTCTTCGCGAAGTTGCTCAACCTGATCCTGCCCAGGGAGAAGCGGATCAACCCATGCCTGGGCGCTGCCGGGGTTTCGGCCGTGCCGATGGCGGCGAGGGTGGTGCAGAGCTTCGTCTCGAAGGAGACCGACGGCAAGGTGAACCCACTGATGGCGGCGATGGGGCCGAACGTGGCCGGGGTCATCGGTTCGGCGATGGCCGCCGGGGTGTTCCTGGCCCTGCTCGGCGGTTGAGACTTGGCAAATCGAGCATTCGGGGGGATTTTTGGTTGTCAGCCGCGTGTGCCGGCGGTAATCACGCCGCCCGTTTCCACGGCGGATCCAACGGCAGGGTAGCTCAGAGGTAGAGCAGAGGACTCATAAGCCTTTGGTCGCGGGTTCAATTCCCGCCCCTGCTACCAGTTTCCGACCATGGCCCGGCACCGCCGCCGGCAGTTTCGTGGGCACGGCGGTTGCGGGGTCATCGCGACACGATGGGCGCGGCCTGTCGGAAAGTGTTTCCTTTCCGGTGACCGAGGCGTGACGGAGGCTGTGGTTCTTCATGAAGCCTGCGTTCCTGTCGCTCGTCCTCCTCTCGCCCCTGATCGCCCGGGAAGTGATCCCCCTGGAGACCGGCTGGCGCTTCCATCTCGGTGAGGCCGAGGGTGCCGAGACCCCCGCTTTCGAGGACTCGGGGTGGAGGGAGCTTTCGCTGCCCCACGACTGGGCCTTCGAGGCCGACTACGCCCGCGGTGCCGGGCAGGCCGACAAGGGCGGCTACAAGCCGGGCGGGATCGGCTGGTACCGCCGCGACTTTGAAATGCCCGCCGACTTCGAGGACAAACTCCTGCGCGTTGAATTCGACGCCGCCTACATGAACAGTGAGGTCTGGATCAACGGCCACCCCCTCGGCAGGCGGCCGTATGGCTACATCTCCTTCGGCTACGACCTCACTCCGCATCTGGTTCCGGGCACCAACACCCTCGCCGTCCGCCTCGACAATTCCCTCGAGCCCTCTGCGCGCTGGTATCATGGCTGCGGACTCTACGCGCCCGTTCGTCTCGTCGCCACCGCCCCCGACCGCGTCGCGCCCGACGGCGTCCAGGTCACCACGCCGCGGGTGGCCGATGACGAAGCGACGATCGAGGTTCACACCGATTGGGTTCGCGGCAGCTCCGGTGAATCGCTGTCGCTGAAAAGCACCCTCATCCACCCCGACGGCCAGCCGGTGGCCGAGACGAGCACCGCCCTCGAGGGGGATGCGGGGACGGTTGGCCAGACCCTCGAGATCACCGATCCGCTGCGCTGGGACCTCGACACGCCGCGGCTCTACCAGGTGGTCAGCCAGGTCTATCGGGGAAGGGCGGCGGTGGACGAGGTGGTCACCCGTTTCGGCATCCGCACCACCCGCTGGGAGGCGGACACGGGCTTCTGGCTCAATGGTCGCAAGGTGAAACTTCTCGGCGTCTGCGACCACCTCGAGGCCGGCCCGGTCGGCGCCGCCTATCCGGAAGAACTGCTGCGCTGGAAGCTGCAGTTGCTCAAGGACATGGGCTGCAACGCTATCCGCGTCGCTCACAACCCGCAGGTCCCCGCCTTCTACGACCTGTGCGACGAGATGGGCCTGCTGGTGATGGACGAGATCTTTGACGGCTGGTCGCGCAAGGCCCCGCAGGACTACGGCAAGCAGGCCTTCGACGAGTGGTGGGAGCGCGACCTGCGGGCCTGGCTCAAGCGCGACCGCAACCACCCGAGTGTGATCCTCTGGAGCCTCGGCAACGAAACCCGCGGTCCGATCGCGGAAAAACTGGTCGCGGTGTGCCACGAGATGGATCCGACGCGTCCGACCACCTCCGGGCATTCCGGTAGCCAGCACATGGACGTGCTGGGTATCAACGGCCACAGCGAGAAGAAGCACTTCTTCGACAAGCCGCCCGGCCGGCCCTTCGTCTCGACCGAGGCGCCTCACACCTGGCAGGTGCGCGATTTCTACCGGACGATGACCTGGTTCCGCGACGGCTATCCGAACAAGCGCCAGGATCCGTTTCCATGCCCTGACCTCACCGAACGCGAGATCTTCACCTACGACTGGTGCCCTCCCTCCGAGAAGGCCAACCGCAAGCAGGTCTTCAACTCGTCCTACGACAACGCCATGGTGCGGATCACCGCGCGCAGGAACTGGGAACTCATGCGCGACCTGCCGTGGCATGCCGGGCACTTCCGCTGGACCGGCTTCGACTACCTCGGCGAGGCCGGCTATGTCCACGGCGGCTGGCCCTTCCGCGCCTTCATGGGCGGGGCGCTCGACCTTGCCGGCTTCGAGAAGGACCTCTACCATTTCTACCGCAGCCAGTGGACGGAGGAGCCGATGGTCCACCTCCTCCCGCACTGGACCCATCCGAGGATGGAGTCCGGCACCGGGATCCCGGTGTGGGTCTATTCGAACTGCGACGAGGTCGAGCTCTTCCTCGACGGACGCTCGCTCGGCATCGACCGGCCGGGCATCGCCTGGAACGAGATGCAGTGCGAGTGGATGGTCCCGTGGGCGCCCGGCGAACTGACGGCGATCGGTCGCCGGGACGGTCGCGATGTCGCCCGCATGACCCACCGAACGGCCGGCGCGCCAAGCGGGTTGGAGATCCATTCCGAAGGAAACAAGTGCCCCATCGTCACCGTCACGCACATCGACGGGAACGGTGAGCGCAACCCCTACGCCGACAACCGCGTGCACTACCATCTCGACGGCCCCCTGCGTCTCCTTTCGCTCGAAAGCGGCAACCCGGTGAATACCGAGAACAATGTCACGGGGAGTTCGCGTCGCACCTTCTTCGGCAAGGGGCGGGCCTTCCTCCAGCACACCTTGCCCAAGGGCAACTCCTCGCTGGTCGTCGCCGCGATCGGGGGCGACCGCAAGCTGATGAGCTCCAAGCAGATCTCCATCACCGCGGACGTCCACCCGGTGCGCGGCGGGCCGCTTTCCACGCCCCTCGACATCCGCTACTCCATCGATGGATCCGAGCCCGACCAGGCCTACTCCGGGCCCTTCGAGGTGGAACCCGGGACCATGGTGAAGGCCGTGGTCCGCCGCGACGGCCAGAACCTGATCGAGATGGAGGAGCGTTTCGGTCCCGAGGAAAGCCTCTACTGGGGCGAGGCCGGCGCGAGCGCGGTGGCCGGCGGCGACCAGGCCGAGGACGCGAAGTTCGAAGGCGCGCGCGTCCTCGACAGCGGCAGGGATTTCCACGGCCACGGCTACCTCGACTTCGGCCCGCGCAAGGGAGCCTGGGTCGAGTGGTATCAGGAGAACGACGGCAGTGCTGGCGCGGCGACCCTTTCCATCCGCTACAGCGGCAACCCGAGAGGGCGCACGAGCCGCGGGATGCGACTCACCGTCAATGGCAGGTCGCGCCCGATCGAGTTGCCCGCCACCGCCGGCTACGGCACCGACTGGAAAACGCTCGAGGTCCCGATCCGCATCCGCACCGGCGCCAACACGATCCGCCTCACCACCACCGAGAATGGCGGCATGAACATCGACGAGATCTCGGTGAGGTAGAGGTCCGCGGCGAGCGGAGACGATGGATCTCAGTCGCTCTCGTCCTGCATGTCGCGCAGTTCAATGCCGGCCATGATGAAGGGGCCGACGCCTTTGGGGTCGTTGTTGATGACGGGCTCCGAGATGTAGTAGTCGAAGCTTCCGTCGCGCGGGATTCCGTCCCGGTTGGTGAAGCCGAGACCGGCGACCTCGCAGCACTTCGTGAGGCGGATGTGACCCTCGTCATCCTCGCGGATCAGGTCGCGGACGATGCCTTCGTAGCCTTTGAGCACGGTCGGTTGGTAGGTCTCCCGGGGCAGCCAGCCGTGGTTGAGGGCTTTTGCCAGGGCGTAAACATACATCGAGGAGCAGGTGGCTTCGAGGTAGTTGCCCTCGCGCTCGCCCTGGTCGAGGACCTGCCACCAGAGGCCGCTGTCTTTGTCCTGCCAGCGGACGATGCCATCGGCGATGCGGATGAGGATTTCGCGCAGTTTCGGTGTGCCGGGATGGTCCTCGGGGAGGAACTCGAGGGTATCGACGATGGCCATCGCCCACCAGCCCACGGCGCGGCCCCAGAAGTTCGCCGAGAGCCCGGTGCTCCGGTCGGCCCAGTCCTGTTTCCGGGCCTCGTCCCAGCCGTGGAACCAGAGGCCGCTTTCCTTGTCGTAGGCAACCTTGTCCATCAGCAAGGCCTGCCGGACGACTTCGTCGTAGAGCGCCGGTTCGTCGAAGACCCTGCCGTACTGCGCGAGGAAGGGGGAGGCCATGAAAAGGCCGTCGAGCCACATCTGGTGCGGATACCGCTTCTTGTGCCAGAAGCCGCCCTCTTTCGTCCGCGGGTGTTCGCGCATCTGGCGGCGGAGGGTTTCCAGGGCGAGGCGGTGCTTTTCGGGGCGGACGCCGTTTTCCCAGCGATGGAGGAGCACCTTGCCGGGCGCGACGAGGTCGATGTTGTAGTCCTCGAGCTTGTAGTCGGCGATCGAGCCATCGTCGCCGATGAAGCTCTCCGCCGTCCGCGCTCCGAACTCGGCGTAGTTTTTTTCATCGGTGACCTCGGCGAGTTTGAGGAGGGCGAGGCCGACCAGCGTGCGGTCGTAGGTCCAGCGGGCCTTGTCGGACTCGCCGTGGAACCACGACTGGTCGAGGCGCGCCATCTCGGAGTCGGCGAGGCGTTTCGACCATTCGAGGGGAGGATCCCCCGAGAACTCTTCGGGAAGGGGGGTGCCCATCGCGGTGATGGCGAGCAGGGGAAGGGCGAGGAGGGCATTCGAGGCGCGCATCGGCATCGAGCATTCCAAGTGCCGGAGGTGGGGGAAAGGTCCACGTTCGGGTTAACGGTCCGACCGGCTTTGCCCGGAGGGGGTATTGACCGGGTGCAGGACCGCCGGGGAAGGTGGCAGCGATGAGCTTCGTGCGATGGATGTGGCTGCTGGTTTCGGGCGTCGGCCCGCTCGTCGCGGGCGAGGACTCGGTCCCCGGTCGCATCGCGATGCACGTGGTCAACGACAGCGCGCCCTACCCGCAGTGCCATGCCTCGACCCTTGCCGAGGTGGCGCCGGGTCACCTGGTGGCGGCTTGGTTCGGCGGGACGCACGAGCGGCATCCGGATGTGTGCATCTGGCTGGCGCACTTCCGGGAGGGCCGGTGGAGGAACGCGGTGAGGGTCGCCGATGGCGTGCAGGCCGACGGCAGTCGGATGCCGACGTGGAATCCGGTTCTGTTCCAGCCCGACGGGGGCGTGCTGCATCTGTTCTACAAGGTGGGTCCGAATCCGCGGCAGTGGTGGGGCGAGGTGAAGACCTCCGCCGACGGCGGCGAGACGTGGAGCGAGGCCCGGCGCCTGCCGGAAGGGCTCCTCGGCCCGATCAAGAACAAGCCGGTGGTGCTGGATGACGGAAGGTGGCTGGCACCGTCGAGCCGTGAGGGAGACGGGGATGGCTGGCGGGTGCACTTCGAGGTTTCCGACGATGGAGGGCGAACCTGGCGGAGGTCGGAGTCGCCGGGCAGGGGCGCGGGATTCGACGCGATCCAGCCGAGCGTGCTTCGTCATCCCGGCGGGCGGCTCCAGGCGCTGTGCCGCAGCAAGCAGGGCGTGGTGGCAATGACCTGGTCGGAGGATGGCGGGGAGAGCTGGAGTCCGCTGGCGGCGACCACCCTGCCGAACCCAAATTCGGGGACCGATGCGCTGACGCTGGCCGACGGGCGTCATCTCGTCGTTTTCAATCCCACCGCGCACCGGCCGGACCACTCGGGCAAGGGCGATCGCCACCCCCTGGCCGTCGCCGTCTCCAACGACGGCCTGGCGTGGCAGAGGGTGGCGACGCTCGAGCACGAACCGCGTCCGGCGGGCTACGCCTACCCGGCGGTGATCCAATCCCGCGATGGCCGGGTGCACGTCTCCTACACCTGGGACCGCCGGCGAATCCGCCACGTCATCCTCGATCCCACCGCCTGGTAGCGACCGTCCTTCGTCGCCGCGCGATCGCCCCCGGATCCATGAATGAGGCACGGCTCGGGGGGGGCTGCCGCTGGCGCCCGAGGAGGGCCCGACCTGATCTCGGCAGGGCCCGGAACATCCTGAGCGGGAAGGGCGGCGGAGCTTCTCGCCGCGCGAGGCTTCGGAGTGGGGGAGAGGGGGCGGATTTCCCCGAAAACAGCTGAAAATCAGGGGATTTTGACGAATTTGAAAATCTTCAAGATAGGGCTTGCCAGGCGGGCTTTCGTGGATAGTCTCGCCGCCCCCAACAGCGTGCCCTGCCATCGCCTTGCGAGGCCGGTCACTACGGAAATCTCCAAAACTATCGGGTGCAGCACCGGACAATTGGCTCCTGCGAGGGAATCTCGCCGGTGCTCGGTGCGCTCCTCAAGCAACTACCGAAACCCCGCAGGAATCTATGCCGACCATCAACCAGCTTGTCCGCAAGGGACGTCACGTGCCGGGCGAGAAATCGAAATCGCCGGCCATGGCGAATTGCCCGCAGCGTCGCGGTGTCTGCCTTCAGGTGATGACCCGCACGCCGAAGAAGCCGAACTCGGCGCTCCGCAAGGTCGCCAAGGTGCGCCTGACCAACGGTCACGAGGTGATCGCCTACATCGGAGGTGAGGGCCACAACCTTCAGGAACACTCGATCGTGCTCGTGCGCGGTGGCCGGGTGAAGGACCTGCCGGGTGTGCGTTACCACATCGTCCGCGGTGCCCTCGATACCCTCGGCGTCGAGAAGCGTCGTCAGGGCCGCTCCAAGTACGGCGCCAAGCGTCCGAAGGGCTAAGTCATTTCTGAAACGTCCAACCTGATTTCATCATGTCCCGCCGCAAGCGAGTCTTCCACAAGCCCGACCGTCGTGATTCGCGTTACGACAGCTCCCTCGTCGGTCACCTCATTTCGAAGGTGATGCGCGATGGCAAGCGTTCCCTCGCGGAGCGCATCGTCTACGCCGCCATCGACAAGGCCAACGAAGGGGTCGACACCGTCGATCCGCTCGAGGTCGTCACCCGTGCCATCGAGAACGCCAAGCCGCGCGTCGAGGTCAAGAGCCGCCGCGTCGGTGGTGCGACCTACCAGGTGCCGCTCGAGGTCGCCTCCGACCGCTCCGAGTCGCTGGCTCTGCGCTGGATCGTCGGCTTCGCCCGCGGCCGCAAGGGCACCCCGATGCACGTCGCCCTCGCCAACGAGATCAAGGACGCCGCCAACAACCAGGGCAGCTCCGTCCGCAAGCGCGACGACGTCCACAAGATGGCCCAGGCCAACCGCGCCTTCGCCCACTTCCGCTGGTAATCCCTTTCCCTCCGATTCTCGAACCGTCCGCTTCCGATGAGCGCCTCCGTCAATCATTCCGATCGCCCGTTTCCGCTTGAGCGGACTCGGAACATCGGGATTGCGGCGCACATCGATGCCGGCAAGACGACGCTCACCGAGCGGATCTTGTTCTACACGGGGATGATCCACAAGATCGGCGAGGTGCACGATGGTGCCGCCACGACCGACTGGATGGAGCAGGAGCGCGAGCGGGGGATCACCATCACCTCCGCCGCCGTCACCGCCGAGTGGTGGCAGCGCGAGGAAAACGAGGTCTACAAGGCCTTCGAGGAGGAACGGCAGCGGATCAACATCATCGACACCCCCGGTCACGTCGACTTCACCGCCGAGGTGGAGCGCTCGCTGCGGGTGCTCGACGGCGCGATCGTCGTCTTCTGCGCGGTCGCCGGTGTCCAGCCGCAGACCGAAACGGTCTGGCGTCAGGCTTCCAAATACAAGGTCCCGCGCATCATCTTCGTCAACAAGATGGACCGCGTCGGTGCCGAGTTCGACCGCGTGGTCGCCGAGGTGAAGGAGAAGCTGGGCGCGAATGCCGTCCGGGTTCTCATTCCGATCGGTTCCGAGGAGAATCTCCGGGGCCAGATCGATGTGGTGAACCAGAAGGCCGTCATCTACGTCGACGACGAGACCTTCGGATCGACCTACGAGGTCAGGGAACTCGACGGCGAGCTCAAGGAGACCGCCGAGTTCGCCTACCAGGAGCTGCTCGAAGCCGTTGCCGGCGTCGACGACGAGCTGGCCGAGAAGTTCCTGATGGAGGAGCCGATCGACAAGGCCGATCTCAAGGCCGCGATCCGGCGCGCCACCATCGCCAACAAGATCGTTCCCGTCACCGGCGGCTCGGCGTTCAAGAACAAGGGGGTCCAGTATCTCCTCGACGCCGTCATCGACTACCTTCCGAGCCCGCTCGACGTCCAGTCGGCGGTCGGGATGAACCCGGACGATACCGAGGAGGAGATTGTGGTCGCCACCGGTGACGACGGCAAGTTCTGCTCCCTCGCGTTCAAGCTCTGGGCCGACAAGTTCGTCGGGAAGCTGGTCTTTTTCCGCGTTTACTCCGGTGTCATTCGAAAGGGTGACACCGTTTTCAATCCCCGCACCCGCAAGAGCGAGCGCGTCGGCCGCCTGATCCGCATCCAGTCGGACCAGCACACCGACATCGACGCCTGCTACGCCGGGGACATCGCCGCCATGGTCGGCGTCAAGAACGTCCAGACCGGCGACACGCTCGCGGCGCCGGGCTACGAGGTCGTTCTCGAACCGCCGTCGTTCCCGGAGCCGGTCATCTCGATGGCCGTCGAGCCGAAGACGAAGGCCGACCAGGAGAAACTCGCCAACGCGCTCGTCCGCCTCGCCGAGGAGGATCCGACCTTCACGGTGAAGACCGACGAGGAGACCGGCCAGACCATCATCTCCGGGATGGGGGAGCTGCACCTCGAGATCATCGTCGACCGCCTGCGTCGCGAGTTCAAGGTGGAGGCCAACACCGGCGCGCCGCAGATCGCCTACCGCGAAACCATCACGGGCGATGCCGATGGTGAAGGGAAGCTGGTCAAGCAGTCCGGCGGCCGGGGCCAGTATGGTCACGTGCGGCTCCGCATGCGCCCGAACGAGAAGGGCAAGGGACTGACCATCGACAACCAGATCGTGGGAGGCGAGATCCCCAAGGACTTCCACAATGCCTGCATGAAGGGCATCCAGGACGCGATGACCAACGGCATCGTCGCCGGCTACCCGGTCGTCGATGTCCACGTCGACCTGCTCGGAGGGTCCTTCCACGAGGTCGACTCCAACGAGAACGCCTTCACCATGGCGGCCATTTTCGCCATGCGCGATGCCTTCAAGAAGGCCTCGCCCATCCTCCTCGAGCCCATCATGGGGGTCGAGATCTCGACCCCCGACGACTATCAGGGCGACGTGATGGGCGACCTTTCCCGCCGCCGCGGCCAGATCGGCGAGATGGAATCCAAGGGCAAGCTGGCGGTCATCCACGCCAACGTGCCTCTCAAGGAGATGTTCGGCTACTCGACCGCCGTCCGAACCCTCTCGTCCGGCCGTGCCTCCTACTCGATGACCCCGTCGCACTTCGAGGAAGTGCCGGCGAACATCGTCGAACAGATCATCAACGAACGCTGAACCCAGCTTTACCCAACCGACCACCCCTTCCGACGCCATGGAAAACCAGAAGATCCGCATCCGCCTCCGGGCTTTCGACCACCGTGCGATCGACCGCTCCGCCCTGGAGATCGTCGAAACCGCCAAGCGCACCGGCGCCAAGGTGGCCGGCCCGATCCCGCTTCCGACCCGTATCGAGAAGTTCAGCGTCAACCGCTCGGTGCACGTGAACAAGAAGTCGGCCGAACAGTTCGAGATCCGCACCCACAAGCGCGTGCTCGACATCGTCGATCCGACCGCCCGCACGGTGGACGAGCTGAAGAAGCTCAACCTGCCCGCCGGTGTCGACATCGCGATCCGCATCTGACGGCTGCACGACGTTCCGAACCTCCCAATCCCTTAATTTCCAATCTCTCAAGCACCATGTCCCTCGGACTTCTAGGCAAGAAACTCGGCATGACCCGTCTCTTTGATGAAGAGACGCAGTCGATGATCCCCGTCACCGTCGTCGAAGTCGGCGGCAACACCATCGTTCAGCGCAAGACCGTCGACAGCGACGGCTACAACGCCGTCCAGGTGGGTTACGACGACAAGAAGGAGCAACGCACGACCAAGCCGGAGCTCGGCCACTTCAAGAAGCACGGCTCCGACGCCAAGTACGTCGTTCAGGAATTCCGCTTCGGCAATGACGAGGAAGTTCCGGAGGAGCATCCCGGTGCCGAGCTGTTCAGCGCCGGCCAGTGGGTCGATGTGATCGGCACCACCAAGGGCCGCGGCTTCCAGGGTGCCGTCCGCCGCTACGGTTTCGGCGGCCTCAAGCAGACCCACGGTTCCATGATGCACCGCCGGACCGGCGCCATCGGCGCGGGCTCCACCCCGGGCCGCGTCTGGAAGAACCAGCAGATGCCCGGTCACATGGGCACCGACAGCCGCACCGTGCAGAACCTCAAGGTCGTTGCCGTCCGTCCGGAAGACAACGTGATCCTCATCTCGGGTGCCGTTCCCGGTCACAAGAACGGCTACCTGACGATCCGCCCCGCCAAGAAGAAGCCGGCTCCGACCGCCTGAGCCGGCACCGAACCTGAAAACGATTTCCGACCATGTCCGCGAAAACATTCACCGCCGAGGATGCCAAGGCCGCCAACATCGTGCTGGCCGAGGAAGGCAAGGGCTCGCAGGCCGTCCATGATCTGGTGACCGCCTACCGCGCCAACCGCCGCACCGGCTCCGCCAACACCAAGACCCGCGGCGAGATCCGGGGCAACAACAAGAAGATGTACCGCCAGAAGGGCACCGGCAATGCCCGTCACGGCACCAGCAAGGCCCCGATCTTCGTCGGTGGCGGTGTGGCCCACGGGCCGCGCCCCCGCGACTACTCGAAGAAGGTGACCAAGAGCACCCGCCGTCTCGCGCTTCGCCGCGTGCTGGCCGACGTGATCGAAAGCGGTGCCCTCAAGGTGCTGCCCTCCTTCCAGATCAGCGAGCCGAGAACCAAGGCCTTCATCGCCGCGGTGACCTCGGAAACCGAGCCCAAGAAGGTCCTCATCGTCGCCAAGAGCTTCGACGAGAACACCTACCTGGCCGCCCGCAACGTCAAGTGGGCCGAGCTTCGGACCGCCGACAGCGTCAATATCGAGGAACTCCTCCACGCCAACACCGTGTTGCTGGTCGAGGACGCCCTTGAAACCCTTGCCACCCGCACGGCTTGAACCCCGAACCGAACCCGGAACCATGAAGGATCTCTACCAAGTCATCAAGAACGTCCGCGTCTCGGAGAAGGCGACCATGCTCAACGAGCTCAACAACGAGGTCGTCCTCGAGGTCGACCGCCGTGCCAACAAGCTCGAGATCAAGCGCGCCGTCGAGGCCCTGCTTGGCAAGAAGGTCGAGGGTGTCCGCACTCTCAACCAGGCCGGCAAGACCAAGCGCAAGCGCCGTGCCGACCAAGGCCGCACCGCCCACTGGAAGAAGGCCATCGTCCGCCTCAAGGAGGGCGAGAACCTCGATCTCGTCTAAGACCCGAACCCCTTTTCCTGAATCCCAACCCTTTCGCGAGCCATGCCTCTCAAAGAGTTCAAACCGCTCACGCCGCCCCAGCGCTACAAGGCGCTGCCGACCTTCGAAGAAATCACGAAGAAGAAGCCGGAGAAGTCGCTGCTTTCGCCCCTCAAGAAGAGTGGCGGACGCAACAACACCGGCCGCATCACGACCCGTCACATCGGTGGCGGTCACAAGCGTCACTACCGCCTCGTTGATTTCAAGCGCCGCAAACACGACGTGCCGGCGGAGGTCATCGGCATCGAGTACGATCCCAACCGCACCTGCCGCATCGCGCTGATCCAGTACGAGGACGGCCAGAAGAGCTACATCCTCGCCCCGGTCGGCCTCAAGGTCGGCGCCAAGGTGGTGGCGGGTGAGTCGGCCGCCCCGAAGCCGGGCAACGCGCTGCCGCTCAGCAAGGTGCCGCTCGGCACCGCCGTTCACAACATCGAGCTCATCCCGGGCAACGGCGGCAAGGTCGCCCGCGCCGCCGGTCAGCAGGCCATCCTCTCCAACCGTGACGGCGAGTGGGCCCTGGTCAAGATGCCTTCCGGTGAGATCCGCCGCTTCAACGCCCGGTGCTTCTGCACCATCGGCCAGGTCGGCAACCGCGACCACATGAACGAGATCTCGGGCAAGGCCGGCCGCACGCGCTGGCAGGGCAAGCGCCCGACCGTGCGCGGCATGTGCATGAACCCCGTCGACCACCCGAACGGTGGTGGTGAGGGCAAGTCGAAGTCCGGTGGTGGCCGACAGCACCTCTTGTCCCCGTGGGGTCACGCCAAGGGCGAGAAGACCCGCAAGCACAAGAAGCCGACCAACACCTTCATCGTCGAGCGCCGCAAGAACAAGAAGCGCTAACCTCCAACGATTCCCAGCATCATGTCACGTTCCCTGAAAAAAGGTCCGTTCGTCGATCAGAAGCTCCTCGTCAAGATCGACAAGGCGATCGAGACGAACGACAAGAAACCGATCAAGACCTGGAGCCGCAAGTCGATGATCACGCCCGACTTCGTCGGCCTCAACTTCGCGGTCCACAACGGCAAGACCTTCGTTCCGGTGTATGTCACCGAGAACATGGTCGGCCACAAACTCGGGGAATTCGCCCCGACCCGCATCTTCCGCGCCCACGGCGGCATCGGTAAGAAGTAACCGTCCGAACGCTCCGCCTCATGTCCCTCGCCCGTGTCATCCACCGACCGACCGCCGCCCTCCTCGGGCTGTGGATCGCCGTCGGGGTGTGCCCGGGCCAGACGACCCCGGCGGAGATGTCCGAACTCCAGCGCGAGGTGGCCGACCTGCGCGTCCGCAACCGGGTGCTGGAGCAGGGGATCGCCGAAGCCAATCGTGCCGAAAAGCAGGCGTCCGAGCAACTCGCCCAGGTCCGCGAGCGGCTTGAGGCGCTCGGCCGCGACCTGCTGGATGGCGGCGACGAGCGCCTGATCCAGGCCACCGCGGACATCCAGATCCTCAACGAGCGGATCGAATTGCTCGAAGGCAGCGCGATGCGGCTTTCGGGCATGGTGTCCGAGTTCCTGCGGACCTCGGTCGCCTCCGACCCCGATTCGCGGCTTCGTGTCGAATCCGCCATGCGAGAGCTTGACTCGGTCCTCGGACTGAGGCAGAAGCCCGCCCCCACCGCTCAGACCTCGGTTTCGCCCCGCCGGGCCAAGGTCCTGAGCATCGATTCCGAGAGCGGTCTGCTGGTCCTCAACATTGGCGAGCAGCAGGACGTGCGGATCGGATCGACCTACCGCCTCTACCGGGGCGACCAACCCTACGGCACCGCCATCATCGCCGACGTCCGTCGGCGAATCAGCGGTGCCTTCGTCGAGTCCAGGGAGTCCGATGCTCCCGTGCGCCTCGGCGATCTCGCCCTTCTCGAAACCGAATAAATCTCCGTTTTCTCCAACCCCTCATCCCACCGTCCGATGGAAGTCAAGAGCACCACCAAGTTCGTCCGCCTGTCGCCGAAGAAGGCGCGCGACGTCGCCCGCGAGATCCAGGGTCTGCCGGTTTCCGCCGCGCTGGATATTCTCGCCTTCACGCCCAAGAAGGCCGCCTACCTGATCAACAAGACCCTCAAGACGGCGATTGCCGACGCGGAGAACAACTTCGCGCTCGATGCGGACAGCCTCTACGTGAAGGAAGCCGTGATCGGTGCCGGTCCGACCATCCGTCGCTACAAGCCTCGCGCCCGCGGTTCCGCCGGCCCGATCCTCAAGCGCACCAGCCACATTTTCGTCACCCTCGCGGAAGCGCCCGACGAGGAGGATGCCAAGCCGAAGAAGCGCCACCTTTCCAAGAAGGCCGAAGCCTGATCTCCCACTCCAAACGCATTTCATCATGGGCCAGAAAGTCAACCCCATCGGATTCCGTCTCGCCGTCAACAAGGACTGGCGCTCGAAGTGGTATGCCTCCGGCAAGGACTACGCCGACAACCTCCACGAAGACCTCCGGATCCGGAAGTACCTGAGCGGACGTCTCCAGTTCGCCGCTCTCTCGAAGGTGATCATCGAGCGCGCCTGGGGCAGCGTTCGCGTCACGCTCCACACCTCCCGCCCCGGCCTCATCATCGGCCGCAAGGGCTCGGAGATCGAGCGCATGACCAAGGATCTCGCCAAGATCTGCGACAACGCCAACGTCAAGATCGACATCGTCGAGATCCGCAAGCCGGAGCTCGACGCCCAACTCGTCGCCGAGCAGGTGGCGGTCCAGCTCGAGCGCCGGATCTCCTTCCGCCGCGCCATGAAGCGGGCCGTCCAGACCACCATGGACTTCGGGGCCGACGGCATCCGGATCCGTTGCGGCGGCCGCCTCGGCGGTGCCGACATCGCCCGTGCCGAATGGTATCGCGAGGGCAAGGTGCCGCTTCAGACGCTCCGTGTGCCGCTCGACTACGGCTTCGCCGAGGCCCGCACCGTTTACGGCGTGATCGGCGTGAAGTGCTGGGTCAACAAGAAGGAGGACGCCGACAAGGGTCCGTCGCCGCAGGGCGCCGAGCGCCGTCCGCGCCGTCCGCGCAACAACAACCAGCCCGCTCCGGCCGCTCCCTCGGCCTGAACCGCGAATTCTCCCGCAACCCGCCATTTTTAACCCCAGCAGGACCAAGCCATGCCTTTGATGCCCAAACGCACGAAGTTCCGGAAGTCGCACCGCGGCTCCCGCGCCGGTAACGCCCAGCGCGGCACCACCGTCGCTTTCGGTGACTTCGGACTCCAATGCCTCGGCCGCGGATGGATGACCAACCGCCAGATCGAAGCCTGCCGTATCGCGATCAACCGCTACCTCAAGCGTAAAGGGAAAGTCTGGATCCGGATCTTCCCCCACAAGTCGATCACCCGCCGTCCCCCGGAAACCCGGATGGGTAAGGGTAAGGGTGCCGTCGACGCCTGGGTGGCCGTCGTGCGCCCCGGCAACATGCTCTTCGAAGTCTCCGGCGTGCCGGAATCCCAGGCCCGCGAAGCCATGCGCCTCGCCTCCTACAAGCTCGGCGTGCCGACCCGCTTCGTCGTCCGCAACCAGCATTCCTGAAACCTTCCAACCGACCTCCGATCATGGCTTCGACCAAGACCAACGAATTTGCCGAACTCACGGCCAAGGAACTTGAGGCCCGCATCCGCGACCTCAAGGAAGAGGCATTCAACCTCCGCCTCCAGCAGGCGACCGGCCAGCTCGAGAATTCGGCCCGCATCCGCCAGGTCCGCCGCGACACCGCTCGCGCCATGACCTACCTCAACGCCCGCCGCCGCGAGGACTGAACCCCCGTTTCATCACGATTCCCATTCTCCAGCCATGAGCGAGACCCAGCAGGACTCCCGTCCGAACCTCCGCAAGACCCGCGTCGGCGTGGTCGTGTCCGACAAGATGAACAAGACCATCGTCGTCGAACACATCGCCCGCGTGCCTCACCCGGACTTCAAGAAGATCGTCAAGAAGTCGAAGAAGTACTACGTCCACGACGAGAAGGGCGAGGCGACGATCGGCGACAAGGTGCGGATCGTCGAAACCAAGCCGATCTCCAAGTCCAAGTGCTGGGCGCTCGAGGAGATCATCAGCCACTAACGAATCCAAGCCGAGACGCTGAAACACTGGAACGCTGAGGTCCATCAGCACCGCAGTCACTCCACCTTTCAGCTTTTCAGCAGTTCAGAATTTCAGCCTTTACCACCACCGTCATGCTCCAGATGGAATCCCTTGTTTCGGTCGCCGACAACACCGGCGCCCGTACCGCCAAGATGATCGGCGTTCTCGGCAAGCGCTCGCGCAGCGCCGATGTCGGCGACATCATCACCGCCCACGTTCGCGACGCGATCCCGACCGCTTCGATCAAGAAGGGCACGGTGGTCAAGGCCGTGGTCGTCCGCACCGCTGCTCCGATCCGCCGCTCCGACGGTTCGATCCTGCGCTTCGACAACAACGCCATCGTCGTCATCGACAAGGACAACAATCCCCGCGGCACCCGGATCTTCGGTCCGGTCGCCCGTGAGCTTCGCGAGAAGCAGTTCATGAAGATCGTCTCCCTCGCTCCCGAGGTCCTCTAAACCAAATTTTTCCAACCGTTTCCCATGAAGACGCACGTCAAGAAAGGCGACGAAGTCGAAGTGATCGCCGGCAACCACAAGGGCAAGCGCGGCACCGTGCTGCTGGTCAATGCCTCCAAGGGGCAGGTGGTCGTCGAAGGCGCCCGCAAGATCAAGAAGGCCGTCCGCCGCTCCGAGACCCAACCCGACGGTGGCATCATCGAGGAAGACGGTCCGATCCACATCTCCAACGTCAAGAAACTGGGCTGACTTCCCCGGAAGTCCGCCCGCGCTTAAGCGCAACCTACCAAGCGCTGACCCGCTGAAACCATGAGCACCCCGCTACTGAAACAACACTACCTGGAAAAGGTGGTCCCGGCTCTCAAGGAGAAGCTCGGCTACACCAATCCGCACCAGGTTCCGCAGATCGAGAAGGTCGTCATGACGACCTGTCTGGGCAACGAACCCGACCGCAAGGTCGCCGTGGACGACGCGGTGATCGAGATCGCCAAGATCACCGGTCAGAAGCCCTCGATCACCTACTCGAAGAAGGCCGTCGCGAACTTCAAGCTGCGCGCCGGTGAACCCCTCGGTGCCCGCGTGACCCTGCGCGGCGACCGCATGTGGGAGTTCCTCTACCGCTTCATCAACATCACCGCGCCGAACATCCGCGACTTCCGCGGCATCAGCCCGAGGGGCTTCGACGGACGCGGCAACTACGCCGTCGGCATCCCCGACCAGTCGATCTTCCCGGAGATCGAGCTCGACAAGATCAAGCGGCAGATCGGTTTCGACCTGATCGTCGTGACCACGGCCAAGACCGATGACGAGGGCCGCGCCCTGCTCAAGGAGGTCGGCATGCCGTTCCGCGAAGTCTCCAAACCGACCGAAGAAGGCGCTGCTGCCTGAGGCCCCGAGTTCAATTCAAGCTTACGAGAAAATGGCAGTTCTTACCGATCCCATCTCCGACTTCCTGACCCGCTTCAAAAACTGCTGCCGGGCCGGCAACGAGGAGTTCACCGCGCCGTATTCGCGCATCAAGGCCGACATCGCCAAGATCCTCCAGGACGAGGGCTACATCTGGGGCTACGAGGTCGTGACCACCGAGAAGTTTCCGGAAATCAAGGTCAAGGCCCGCTACGTCGACGGCCGTGCCGTGCTCACCGACCTGAAACGGGTCTCGAAGCCCGGGCGCCGCGTCTACGCCGGTGCCGACGACATCCCCCGCGTCCTCAACGGACTCGGCATCGCGATCGTCTCGACCTCGAAGGGCGTGATGTCCGGTGCCAACGCCAAGCGCAAGCGCCTTGGCGGAGAAATCCTCGCCAACGTTTGGTAAACCCCGACCCGAGAAAGGAACAGAAACCATGTCACGAGTTGGATCCAAACCAATCGCCTTGCCCGACAAGGTGAAGCTCAACGTCAGCAACGGCTCCGTCGCCATCGAGGGACCCAAGGGGAAGTTGGACTTCTCCCTTCCCCGCGGCGTCACCGTCGCCGAGGAGGACGGCCAGGTGGTCGTCTCCCGCGCGTCCGAACTCCGCGAGCACCGCGCCCTCCACGGCACCGTCCGCAGCATCGTCAGCAACATGATCACCGGGGTGACCGAAGGCTTCGTCAAGGAGCTTGAGATCCAGGGGGTCGGCATGCGCGCGGCGGTCAAGGGCAAGGACCTCGACCTGTCGCTCGGCAAGTCGCACCCGATCCTGCACCCGATCCCGTCGGACCTGACCGTCAGCGTCGCCGAAAACACCAAGATCAAGGTGGAAGGCATCGACAAGCAGAAGGTCGGCCAGTTCGCCGCCGAGGTGCGCAGCTACTACCCGCCGGAGCCGTACAAGGGCAAGGGCGTCCGCTACGCCGGCGAGCGCGTCCGCCGCAAGGAAGGCAAGAGCGTCGCGAAATAACCCGCAACCATCCACGAATCATGAGCCAATTGAATCGCAAGGAAGTGCGCCGCCGGATCCACAAGCGGATCCGTCGCAAGGTCGCGGGCACCGCCGATCGCCCCCGTCTCGCGGTCCACTATTCCAATCAGCACATCTACGCCCAGGTGATCGACGACGAGTCCGGCAAGACGCTTGCCCAGGCCTCGACGCTCGACAAATCGATCGAGAAATCGGCATCGAATGTTGCCTGTGCGTCCACTGTCGGTCAGCTTCTCGCCGAGCGCGCGAAGGCGGCCGATGTCGACGCCGTGGTCTTCGACCGGGGTGGTCATCTCTATCACGGCAAAATCAAAGCCCTGGCCGACGCCGCTCGCGAAGCCGGCCTCAAGTTCTAATCCCGACACGCGCATTTCTATCGTCATGGTGACCACCAACGAAACACCCCCCGCCTCTTCTCCCAAGTCCGGCACGGACGCCAACTCCGGGGCGGACGCCGCCAAGTCGGGACCGCCTCCACGCGGGCGGGGCCGCGGCCGCGGACCCCGTCGCGAGGAACGCCAGCCGGCGATGGTCGACGGCAAGGAAGTGACCGAGAAGGTCGTCTTCATCAACCGTTGCGCCAAGGTCGTGAAGGGCGGCCGTCGCTTCAGCTTCTCGGCCCTCGTGGTCGTCGGAGACAAGGAAGGCAAGGTCGGACTCGGATTCGGCAAGGCCAACGAAGTGGCGGACTCGATCCGCAAGGCCAGCGAGGCCGGGCGCAAGTCGCTCGTCCCGATGAATCTCGCCGACGGCACGATTCCCCACGAAAGCTACGCCGAGTATGGCGGCGGCAAGGTGCTCCTGAAGCCCGCCTCCCCCGGTACCGGGATCATCGCCGGCGGTGGCGTGCGTGCGGTCTGCGAGGCCGTGGGCATCCGCGACGTGCTGGCCAAGTCCCTCGGTTCGGCCAACCACGCAAACGTGGTCAAGGCCACCCTCAAGGCTCTTTCGCAGCTCCGCACCCGCGATCAAGTCTTCGCGGCGCGCGGCAAGGGCAAGAAGGAGTCGATCTAATCGAACCTCGAACTTCGAATATCGAACGTCGAATCATGAAATTGCACACTCTCAAGCCCAACAAGGGCTCCAAGCATCGGGTCAAGCGCCTGGGTGCGGGTGAAAGCTCCGGCCGGGGCAAGACCTCCGGCAAGGGCCACAAGGGTCAGAAGGCCCGTTCCGGCGGCTCCGTCCGTCCGGGTTTCGAAGGCGGCCAGATGCCCCTTCACCGCCGCCTTCCGAAGAAGGGCTTCAACAACGCCGACTTCAAGACCAAGGTCTCGGTGGTGAACCTCGCCAAGCTCGAGCGATTCTTCGAGGATGGTGACACGGTCAACGAGGAGAGCCTCCGCGCCAAGGGACTCGTCAGTCGCAAGTGCGACATCGTCAAGGTCCTCGGCCAGGGTCAGCTGAGCAAGAAGCTGACCATCTCGGTCGACGCCGCGAGTGCCTCGGCCAAGGAGAAAATCGAGAAGGCGGGCGGCACGCTCGAGCTTCCCTCCGTCGGTTGATTGCGGCTCCGGCCGACATCATGATTCCGAATCGTTGAGGAAGCGCTTGCCCGCTTCCTCAACGCGTTTAAAAGAGCGCCCGTTTTTCCGACCGTTTCCACACCCATGATCTCCGCATTCGCGAACACCTGGAAGGTTCCCGAGCTCCGCGACCGCATTCTCTTCACCCTCGCCATGATCGTGATCGTGCGCCTCGGCGTGCACGTCACCCTGCCCGGCGTCGATGCCACGGTCATCGACGAGTGGATGCAGGACGCGAAAGAGAAGAGCGACGCGACCACCGCCGGCGGTCTGCAGGCCATCCTCGGAATCTTCTCCGGGGGAGCGCTGCAGCAGGCCGGTGTCTTTGCGCTCGGGATCATGCCCTACATCTCGGCATCGATCATGATGCAGCTGATGTCGGCGGTCGTTCCGAAGCTCTCGCGGCTCCGTCGCGAGGACGGGGGTCAGCAGAAAATCACGCAGTACACGCGTTACCTGACGATCGCCATCGCCCTGGTTCAGGGGTTCTTCGTGGCCAAGGCGCTCATGGCTCCCGAGAGCAACCCGCTGATGGGAGGCATCGGTGACACCATCAACCGTCTGGGCCGCGAGCTCGTGCCCGAGCCGACCGTGGCCTGGCAGGCGCTGACCGTCCTCACCATCGTTGCCGGCACCCTGCTGCTGATGTGGATCGGCGACCAGATGACCGAGCGTGGCATCGGCAACGGCACCTCCATCATCATCACCGTCAACATCATCGCCGCGCTCCCGGGCGCGATGTTCCAGACCTGGCAGTATTTCGTGGCCCGTGAGGGGGCGACCACCTTCGAGGTGATGATGCTGGTCGTGATGATCGCCATGCTGCTGCTGGTGATTGCGGGGACCATCGCCATCACCCAGGCCCAGCGGCGGATTGCGATCCAGTACGCCAAGCGCGTCGTCGGCCGCAAGCAGTTCGGCGGTCAGACCCAGTATCTGCCCCTCAAGGTGAACTATGCCGGCGTGATGCCGATCATCTTCGCCACGGCCGTGCTGTCGCTGCCGACCATCATCCTGACCCAGATCTTTCCCGACGCCAGCTGGTCCCGCAGCCTGCAGGACGCGCTGCTCGGCGGCACCTGGTACTACGTGCTCGGCGCGATCTTCATCTTCTTCTTCTCCTACTTCTGGGTGGCGACCATGTTCCAGCCGTCGCAGATCTCCGAGGACCTGAAGCGCAACGGCGGCTACATCCCGGGCGTGCGCCCCGGCAAGCCGACCGCCGACTTCCTCGATTTCACCATGACGCGACTGACCTTCGCGGGTGCGATCTTCCTGACCCTCATCTTCGTCCTGCCGGTGGCGATCGGCAAGATCGTCGGCCTGCCTCCCGGATCGATGGTGCTGCAGTTCTTCGGCGGCACCAGCCTGCTGATTCTCGTGGGGGTGATTCTCGACGTGATGCGCCAGGTGGAGACCCACCTCCTCCAGCGCCACTACGACGGCTTCCTCCGCAAGGGCAAGCTGAAGGGGCGCTACGACCGCCTCTCGCAATCGACCAGCGGCTCGACCGCCGGCACGGCGATTGTCTACCTGTGGGCCTTCATCGGCCTGCTGCTGGTGATCGGTGCGGTGGCCTGGATCGCGAAGGGCTGACCCGGTCATGGCGCTGCAGGTCGTCCTCCTCGGGCCTCCCGCTTCCGGGAAAGGGACCCAGGGTCGACGACTCGCGGAGGCGCTGTCGGTGGACTACCTCGGGACCGGGGCCCTGCTGCGCGAGCTCCTGGAGAACGGAGGGGCTCAGGCCGACGAGATCCGTCCCATCCTGGCCCGCGGTGGGTATCTCCCGGACGGGTTGATGTGCGGCATCATGGCCGAATGGCTCGCAGGCCACCGGCGGGGCTGGGTGCTCGACGGTTTTCCCCGGAGCGTCGATCAGGCGGGTTTCCTGGACTCGTGGCTCGGTGACCGGGGCGAGGCCCTGGACGCCGCGGTTCTGCTGGACGTGCCGAAGCCGGAGCTGGTGGCGCGCATCGACCAGCGTGTCGAATGTCCGTCGTGCCGATGGTCCGGGCGGGCGGACGACCGGCGTGACGGAGCCCGCTGTCCGGACTGTGGAGGACGGGCCGGGCGCCGCGCCGACGACCGCCTTGAGAATTTTCTTTCCCGATACGGGGAATACCAGCGACACACGGTCCCGACGATCGACGTGTACTCGGCGGCGGGAGTGCTGCTCCGCTGCGAGGCGAGCGATCGGATGGATCGGGTCGCCGAGCGGCTCGAGCGAGAAGTTCGAAACCTGACCAGTCATGGCCAAGCGACATAAGATTCGGATCAAGAATGCCCGTGAAATCGACCACATGCGGGTGGCGGGGCGCACCGCGAGTGAGATCCTCCAGGAAGTGGTGGCGGCGGTGAAGCCCGGCGTGACCACCCGGGAGATCGACGAGCATGCGGCCGCGCTGATGAAGCGCGAGAACTGCAAGAGCGCGTTCCTCGGCTACCGAGGATTTCCCGGCTACACCTGCATCTCGGTGAACGAGGAGGTGGTCCACGGAATCGGTGGCCCACGCGTGGTGCATCCGGGGGATATCCTCAAGATCGACGTCGGGATCGTGAAGAACGGGTGGATCGGCGACAACGCGACGACCGTCGCGGTCGGAGAGATCCCGGACTCGACCAAACGCCTTCTGGCGGCGACCGAACAGTCGCTCTACGAGGCGATCGACAAGGCGCGGGCTGGCCTTCGGCTGGCGGAGCTTTGCGGTGCCGTCGAGGAGTACGTCGAGCCGCTCGGGTTCTCGGTGGTCCGGGAGTTCGTCGGGCACGGGGTGGGCCGCGAGCTTCACGAGGAGCCCCAGGTCCCGAACTACCGGCCGGGCGGGAAAACCCCCATCCTCGAGCCCGGGATGATCCTCGCGATCGAGCCGATGGTCAACGAGGGGACCCCCCATGTGAGGATTCTCGACGACGGCTGGACCGTGATCACGGCGGATCGCAAGGCCTCGGCGCATTTCGAGCACACGGTGCTCGTCACCGACGGGGATCCGGAGTTGCTCACCGACCGACCCCGGATCGCGACCCCGGAGTTGCTGGGAATCTGACGCGGCGTCGTCGCCGCCTCATGCAACTCGCGGAATCAATCCCGGCCCGAGAGAGCGCCCCGGCCGTTCCACCAACAACGTGGCTCGTTCGTGGGTGTTGGTGGCGTCACGGGGTGTAGTCCACCATCAGGCGGGCGAAGTTTCGCGAGAGCCCGGGGAGGGTCGGGAAGGTGATTGTCACCCGCTGGTAGTCGGGAGAGAAGTTGGTGGTGGAGAAACCGGGACTCGCCGGCGGGGAAAACACCACGAGGTTGGGGGACATCTGGGCCGTGTAGGTGAGGAAGGGCGCGTTCCGGCGGCGGATGGCGATGATCTCGAATTGCCCGAGCGTCGGGTTGTATTCCAGGCGGGGAAGTCCGGACGTTCCGCCCGGAGGAAGGGGATTCGCATCCGCCAGATCGGGATTCAGGTTGTAGGCCATCTCGAGGAAGTTGGGGATGTTGTCGCCATCCGGGTCGGAATGCGGCAGCTGGTCGTCGCCGAGGAGTCCGAAGGTGCCCGCCCAGAGCGAGACCGGGGAGACGTCGGCCGCCCAGAGCTGGTGGTCGCTTTTGGCGCTGGCGATGAAGGCGTCATCGCTGCCATCGCCGGTGAAATCGCCGATCACGACCGCGCTCGTCGCGACATTGCCATAGTCGGAAGGGCCGAAGGAAAAGCTGCCCGTGCCGTCGTTGACCATGATCCGGTCGGGAGCGGCGGAAATGCCGCCGTAGCCGATCCAGAGGTCCAGGTCGCCATCGCCGTCATAGTCGTAGGGCCGGGCGGTCGAGGCGAACGAAGGGCCGATGCCGACGCCGCTGTCGGTGAAGGTGCCGGAGCCGTCGTTCAGCCACAGGCGGTTGCCTCCGACCGCGTTCACGCAGAACACGTCGGTGTCGGTATCCCCGTCGAAGTCGGCGACCGCCAGGGCGAAGGGCGAGCCGGTGCCCAGCGACTGGCCCGAGTCGGTGAATCCGCCCGTGCCGTTGTTCAACCAGATCGTGTCGGCGATGCCGGCCCCGCCGACGAAGGCATCGAGGTCGCCGTCCGTATCGACGTCGATGAGGGCGAGGGTCCGCTGGCTTCCGATGCCGAGAGCGTCCGACCGGGTGAAGGTGCCGGAGCCGTTGTTGACGAACACGCTGTTCTGCCCGTCGAAGCCGAAGCTCTCCATGTTGACCGTGACGATGTCGAGGTCCGTGTCGCCGTCGATGTCCCCGATCTTCAGGGTGCCGCCGCCCGCGGAGTCGAGGATCTGGGGCGACTCGGTGAAGCCACCGCCACCGTTGTTCAGCCAGATCCGGTCCCGCCCGTCGGAGTTGCCGCTGTAGGTGGAGCAGAAGACGGCCAGATCGGGGCCGTTCACCCCGTCGAGATCGCCGATCTCGATGGTCTCGATGTTGTTGCCCGGCGGATTGGGGAGGACGGTGCCGGGGTCGGAAAAGTCGCCGCTGCCGTCATTCACGAGGAAGGTGATCGAGCCCGCGATGTTGCCGAGGACGACGTCGAGGTCGCCGTCGTTGTTGAAATCAGCGGCCAACGCGTCGTTCGCGGCGCTGCCGGCGAACGGCGCGGTCTCCACCAAGGTGGCCCCCGGACCCCTCAGCAGAGCGCGCGGCGGCGTGGTGTCGGTGGGGAGGATGAAGTCGGTGTCGGTATCACCGTCGATGTCTCCCGCTCCGATCCGGAACGAACCGCCGGGGCCGGCCGCCGTGCCGGAGAGGCTGAAGAGCCCGGATCCGTCGTTGAGCCAGATCTGGTTGAGCTGGCCCCGGTTCCGGGACACCAGCGCGTCGATGTCGCCATCGCCGTCGAGATCGTCCAATGCGACGGCGGTGTGGTAGTCGCTGGAGAAGGAGGGTTGGGCGAGGTTGGTGAAGATTCCCGACCCGTCGTTGAGGTGGACCTGGTTGGCCTGACCGCCGATCGAGCCGTTCGCGACGAAGGCGTCGAGATCCGAGTCGCCGTCGAGGTCCGCGAGACCGATGCCGAAGGTGGTGCCCGTGAGGGGAAGGCTCGTGCCGGGAGTGAACGTCCCGGAGCCGTCGTTGATCCAGACCGTGTTGACCCCGTTGTTGCCCATGATCAGGTCCGGATCGCTGTCGCCGTCGAGGTCGCCGACGGCGGCGCAGATCGTGAAGAAGTTCCCGAGGTTCTGTCCCGAGTCGGTGAAGGTGCCGGAGCCGTCGTTGATCCAGATCTCGTTCGGTTTGCTGCTGTCGTCGGACGGCAGGACGAGGTCGAGGTCGGAGTCGCTGTCCAGATCCACGAGGTGGACCTCGCCGCGGATGGCGGACTGTCCCACCGATTGGCCGGAGTCGGTGAAGGCGCCGAAGCCGTCGTTGAGGTAGACCGAGCAGGGGTCGAAATAGTCGGCGGTGACGAGGTCGAGATCACCGTCGCCATCGAGGTCGCCCCATGCGCCCTGGCCGCCGCTGGCGAACTCCGGTTGGACGGAGAGCAGGGAGAACATCCCCGATCCGTCGTTGAGGAGGAGGACGCCCGAGGCGCTGAAGTTGCTGAGGAAGAGATCCCGATCGCCGTCCCCGTCGAGATCGCCGAGGGCGGCCCCGCTCACCGACGACGCGGGGATGGGCAGGTTCCACACCAGCTCGAGCTGGGCGGCGGCGGGAAGAACGAGGAGGGGGACGAGCAGGCCGAGGTGGGAGGGGGCATTCACCTTCATATCGGCAACTAAGCACCCGTGTGATTTCCGTGGAAGCCCAAAAGGCTTCCGGGAACGTCAGCCGCTCCTGGGGCTCGGGGCCTCAGTTCGTCTGCATCCGTCCCCGCTGGCTGGAGGAGCCGGGGGTGGCCGCCTTGGCGGCGGCACCGCTGACGGCGACGCGGTACTTGTGAATGCCGTACGCGATCGACTTCGCTAGGGTGCGCTGGTAGCCGGAGTCGTTGATCAGGCGGGCCTCGTAGGAATGGGTCATGAAACCGCATTCGGCGAGGACGGAGGGGTGCTTGACGCCGCTCAACACGCTGAACCGGGCCCGCTTGATACCGCGGTCGAGGGTATAGGGCTTCCTGGTTTCCGGATGCTTGAGCGTCTTGAGGAGCGTGCCGTGGATCGCGGTGGCAAGGGCGACGTTGGCCGAATCCTGATGGTTGCCGGTCTTGGGGCTGAAGTCGCTGGCCTTGAGTCCCCGTCCGTAGTGCGAGACGCCGACCGGGGAGAGGGTGAAGGTTTCGATGCCACGGGCGGCCGAGCGGCCGGAATTGTGGTGGACGGAGACGAAGACGGCGTTCTCCCGGACGCGGTTGGCGAAATCGACCCGTTGCTGCAGGGAGAGGTAGCGGTTGTCGTCCCGGGTCATGAGGACCTTGTACTTCGGATTGAGGGCCCGCAGAGGATCGTTCGGTTTCAGGTAGTCCCCGGTCTCGAGAAACCGCTTGAGGTGCTTGGAGACCGCCAGGTTGTAACGGGCCTCGGTGCCGAGGGAATTGGTCGCACCGGGGTCCTTGCCGCCGTGCCCGGGGTCGATGATCACGGTCCGGAAACTCCCCGCGTTTTCGATGATGCTCGGGCGGAGCACCGGGTGGACGAGCTTCATGAGGTCGATCTTCGACAGCCAGGCACGCCCTCCGGAGACCTCGACCGGATAGCTGAAGATGAACTTCACGCCGTTCATGAGGCATTCGTGGGAGTTGGTGCGCATCTGCACCTCCACGCGGTCGTCCTCGAGCACGATGCGTTTTCCCTCCTGCTGCATCTTCTTGAAGCTGTAGTAGTCCTTTACCGAGCGGAGGCTGACGTACCCGCGCCCGTGGAGCGTGCGCTCTTCCCATCCCGCCCGGGCCATCAGCGTGCCGGCGAGGACCAGGAGGAGAATCCGGAGGGAAACGGGGAGACGGGTCATGGGTGGATCGTAGCGCCTTCGCGGATGGTTACCGGGAGAACGGGGGGATGACAAATGCGTTTTCACCGGCGGGAACCGGCTTCGCCCGGCGGTTTCCGTGAAAATCCGGTGAAACCCGCCTCCCGCCTTGCCGTCCGAGGACATTCGTGGGGAGGATGATCGGGTGGAAGCGGTGTTGAAACACGACCTGCCGGACCGGTTCGGTTCGATGCTGGTCAAGGAGATGCGCCAGAACATGCGGCGTGGCAGCTTCGTCATCCCGTTTCTCGCCGTCCACGCGCTGGCTGTGGCGGCGGTGATCATCGAGTTCCAGACCGGGGCGACCGAAGGCTTTTCCGAGATGGTCGGCATGATGAACGTCGCGCTGCTCGGCACTTCGGGCCCCCTGTGGCTGGCGATTTCACTCGTCTGCGTGGTGATCATGCCGCTCGGCGGGCTGGTGCTGATGGGTCAGGAACTGGAGGAGGGAAACCACGAACTGCTGCTGCTGACCAAGCTGAGCCGGTGGAAGGTCGTCCGCGGGAAGTTCTTCAGCCTGTGGTCGCTCTGCGTGCTCACCCTCGTCTCCCTGCTTCCCTACGTGCTCGTGAGGTATCAGATCGGCGGGATCGAACTCGTGCGAGACCTCGCGTGCACCCTCACCGTACTCGGTCTTTCCGGGGTCGTCTGTGCCGGGGCCATCGGGGCCTCTTCCTTTCGTGGCCTGGGGGGAAGAATGGCGGTGATGCTGCTGTTCCTCGGATCGGCCCTGGCGTCCGGCGGCGTCGCCCTCGCGGCGTGTGGCGCGCAGACCGACGGTGCCGGGGTCTTCTGGCATCTCAACGCCTTCGCGGCGACCGCCTGCTTCATCATGATGGGACTCGGCCTCGCCCGGTCGCGCCTGCGTCTCGTGGTGCACGCCTACGAGGTGAAACCGAGTTTCATGGTGGTCGGGCTGTTGTTCTTCACGCCGTTCGTGGTCGGGATGACGACGGCGATGACGGCGGGCTTCGCCGGCCTGGTCGGCCTGGTCGGCATGGGGCTGGTGGCGGTGTATGCCGACGTTACGCCCAAGGCTCCATCCTGGGTCAAGGCGCCGGAGGCCAACGTGCCCGGCGCGGCTTCGCCGGTGCCGACGGCAGCCGAGGCCCCGAAGGGACCGGCCGTCGCGCAGGGAGGGCCTCCGCCGGTGGTGCAGGCGGTGAATCCGCCGCTGCCCGGTCAGGACGCGACCGCTGCGGACGGTGCTTCCGGGGAGTCGGAGGACGGGCGGTAGGCGCTACCGCATGCCGGCGAACCGCTGGCGCAGCAGATCCTTCTCCGAGAGGTCGGGGGCCTTGGCCCGGGCCTCCTCGACCCACTCGAGTTCGAGTTCGTTCTTGGTCGGTTTGCGGTCCTCGAAGTAGACGCCGAAGCGGCCGGGAAACTCTTCCTCGGCGAGCGCCATGGCGGCGGCGGTGGATTTGAGATCCTGGGTGGATTCGTCGACGAGGTCGAAGCGACCGCCTTTGCGCGGGTTGCCGGCATCGAAGGCACCGGGAAAGAACATGGTGCACTCGGAGAGCGTCTCGACGACCGCGAAGCCGGGGTGGAGGATGGCGCGCTCGAACATCTCGTTCATGTGCTTCACCTGGGCGGCATGCGTGCGAGCGATGAAGGTCGCGCCGCTGGCCACGAGCTGGGCCATCGGATTGATCGGCCGGTCGATCGCCCCGCGGGGGTCGGTCTTGGACCGACGCCCGACCGGTGTGGTCGGCGAGGTCTGGTTCTTGGTCAGCCCGTAGACCTGATTGTCCATGATCACGTACGACAGGTTGACGTTCTTCCGGGCCGCGTGGGTGAGGTGGTTTCCGCCGATCGAGTAGCCGTCGCCGTCGCCGCCGAAGACGAAGACATGGAGGTCGGGACGGGACAGCGAGATCCCGGTGGCCAGCGGCAGGGCACGGCCGTGGATGAAGTGGATCCCGTGGGCATTGACGAAGTAGGGGAAGCGCGAGGAGCAGCCGATGCCGGCGACACAGACGATCTTCTCGTGCGGGATGCCGAGCTTCTGGACGACGTTGAAGAAGGAGGCGAGCACGGCGAAGTCGCCGCAGGCGGGGCACCAGGTCGGGTGGTCGGCCTTGAGCTGCTTCTTGGTGAGTTTCTCGGTGGTGGCCATGGGTTCGGAAAGGCTGGGGCTGGGTCGGGGGGGATCAGTTCTGGTCGAGGACTTCGATGGCGCCGTCGTAGATCTCCCGCACGCGGAAGGTCAGGCCCTGGATCTTGTTGAGGGAGCGGATGTTCGGGTTGCACGTCACCGACCGGAGCAGGGTGGCGAGCTGGCCGAAGCCGTAGATCCCGGGGTCGTTCATCTCCGGGACGATCACGTGCTTGAAGCGGCGGAACATCGTGCCGAGTCCGTTGCGCAGCGGGTGGATGTTGCGGAGGTGGATGGAGCCGACCTTGTAGCCGTCCTTGCGAAGGCGCTCGGCGGCTTCCTTGATCGGTCCGTAGGTGGAGCCCCAGCCGACGAACAACAGGTCGCCCTGCTCGTCGCCGAAGAAGTCGGGGGCGGGGAGTGAGTTGGCGAGGGTGATGAGCTTGGCCCGCCGTTTGGCGGACATCTTCTCATGCATCTCGGGATTGGCGGACGGGTGGCCCCACTCATCGTGCTCGAGACCCGTGACCACCGGGTATTTCCCGTCGGGCGACGGGCAGCCGGGCGGGGCGTGCCGGGTGATCCGGTCGAGCGGGTAGGGCTTGCAGTCGGCCGGGCAGGTGGACAGGTCGAGCATCGGTTCGCTCCAATGCTCCTCGAGGTCGGGCTCGGGGAAGGCTTCGATGCGGGTGGCGATGGCCTGGTCGGAGAGGATGATGACCGGAGTCGAGTAGTCGCGGGCGATCCGGCAGGCCCGCAGGGCGGTGTAGAAGCAGTCCTCGACGTCACGGGGGGCCAGCACCACGCGCGGCGAGTCACCGTGGGACCCGTAGATCGCCTGCATCAGGTCGGACTGTTCGACTGAAGTCGGCATGCCGGTCGAGGGGCCGCCGCGCTGGATGTTCACCACCACCAGGGGCAGTTCGGCCATGGTGGCGTAGCCGATCGCCTCGGATTTGAGCGACAGCCCGGGGCCGGAGGAGCCGGTGACGGCGAGGTGGCCGGCGTACGAGGCCCCGATGGCGAGTGCGACCGCGGCCAGCTCGTCCTCGCACTGGATGAACATGCCGCCGTACTTCGGCAATTCGGAGCGGAGCTGCTCCATGATGCTGGACCACGGGGTGATCGGGTAGCCGGCACCGTAGCGGCACCCGCCGGCGATGAGGCCGAGGGTGAGCATGGTGTTGCCGTCGGCCGAGATCCGGTTCGCCTCCGCGTTCTCACCCGGGGCGAAGGGCATGTGATGGATGTCGTGGACCGGATAGGAATACCCGGCGTCGAAGGCGAGCATCGCGTTGCGGAGCACGTCCTCGGATTTCCGGCCGAACTTGCGGCTGATGATCTCCGTGAGCTTTTCGCGGTCGAGTTTGTAGACCGCACAGAGCATCCCGAGGACGAAGATGTTCTTGCCGCGGTCCTTGGCCGAGCCGCCGATGGCCTCGATGGTGGCGGAGGTGAAGGGAACGCCGATGTGGCGGATGTTCCGTTCCTCCCGGAGGTCGGTCACCTGGTCGCTGTCGTAGAAGCAGATGCCTCCCTCGCGCAGCGAGCTCAGATGGTTCTCGTAGGAGTCCTGGTAGAAAGCGACGAGCGTGTCGGCCTCATCGCCGGGGTGGAGCACCTCGCCGGACCCGAGGTGGACCTGGAAGATGCTGGGGCCTCCGGAGATCGTGCTCGGGATGGTCATGTAGGTCATGACGTCCTGGGCGGTGGAGCCGGCGAGTTGGGCGAGGAAACCTCCGACGGACTGGATGCCATCCTGGGAGTGACCGGCGAGGCGGATGACGGCGTTGCGGAGCTCGGGCGACGCAGAAGCGGGAGCTTGAGACATGAATGCAGGGTTTAGTGTCTGCCTGTCTAGGCTTTCCGGAAGTGCGAGGAAAGCAAAAGTGGTGCGGGTTTCGTCAGCATGGGTACGCAAAAAGGCCCGGAGAATCCTCCGGGCCTCTTCGGAAAGGATCTGGCGCGGGACCTCAGATGAGGCCGGCCTTCTTGAGAGTCACGTAGGCGCCGTTCTTGTTGACGGTCTTGAGCGCACGGCAGGAGAGCTTCACGCGGACCCAGCGGCCGAGTTCGGGGACCCAGATGCGCTTGTTCTGGAGGTTGGGCGCAACCTTGCGCTTCACCACTTTGGTGACGTGACGGCCGATGCCGCCCTTTTTCTTGGCGAGACCGGAACGGTTGATCTTACCGCCGGAGCGGACTCGGCTTCCTCGAATGCTGCAGACACGTGCCATGGTGGGAAAGGGGTCGGTTGAAGGGGCGCGAAGGATGCACGGCGGCCCGGAGGGGTCAAGGGAAATCGCAGAGGCAATTCAGCGCACCCTTCCGCCGCTCGCCGGGTCGATGACCACCGGCCATCCGGGGTAGGGGCTGTTGTCGGGGGAGGCCTTCGCGGGGGAGGCCCAGTAGGGCCAGTTTTCGAGGGAAACGTGGCCCGACGAGGTGTCGAAGGTGACCACCGCGTAGCCCACGGCCCGGTCGAAGAGGCGTCCGGGTTCCCGGTCGATGTCGTGGGGGTTGGCGACCGCGTGGAGGGTGAAGTGGTTGCCGAAGGCGTCGTCGAAGTCGCCGAGCCACTTCGGATCGCCCGGGCGGCGGTTCTTTCCTTCCTCGGCGGGCATCCAACGACGGGGCCAGATGTTGGCGATGGCGGGGGTGGAGATCCACCACGAGCCGTCCCTCCAGTTCTCGATCCCGTAGCGGCCGGTGGTGCCGAGGTGCTGATCGCCGGTGATGTGCACGGCCTTGGCCTCGGCCAGCAGCTTGAGGGCGAGGTTCCTCTTCTCCTGCGGCCAGCCGTTGGTGTCGAAGTCCGGCTTCGGCTCGTCGTCGGGCGCATAGTCGCCCGGCTTGTAGACGGGCAGCGAGGGCACGTGCTTGTCGTGGTGGATGTCCTTGGGGAGCGTCTGGGGGGCGACCCAGGGGGATTGGGAAATGGCGACGCGGAAGCGGGTGTTGTCCGCCGGATTGCGGCTCCAGCGGCGCAGGAAGGCCTCCTGGCGCGGGCCGAGCAATTCGGCCTCGGGATGGGCGGCCTCCGTCACGGGGTCCCAGCGAAGGTTGGCCGGCCAGCCATTCTCGATCTCGGCCTCCGGCAGGAGGTCCCGCGGGGCCGACTTGAACTGGCGGTCGGCCAGCACGGCGATGTCGAGGGGGCCGTAGGCGTAGCGGGTGAAATAGACGCTCATCCCGCTGCGGCAGGGTGCGGGGTCCGCCGGCTCGGGGAGATTCGCGGTCTGGGTCCGGTGGACCGCATTGACGAACTCGGTCGACATCTTGTAGCCGCCCGAGTCCTGCGCGGTGTTGCCGAAGCCCTGGCTGACGTCGGACGGCTCGCCACCCGCGCCCCAGAGGTTGCCGTGGAAGACGTCGTGGTCGTCGGGAATGGTGATCGAGGGTCGGTCGCGCAGCAGCTCGCGCCAGGTCCAGCCGTGCATCGCGTACTTGCGGAGATAGGAAACGAGCGCTCGGTCGTTCGGCTTCTGGTCGTAGATGAGGCCGTAGCCGCCGATCGCCTCGTAGATCTGGTCGCCGTGGAAGGTGATGAGGTCCGGCTCGTGGGCGGCGACGTTGGCGACGAGGTCGGGGTGGGGGAAGCCGGTGGCGTCGTTGCACGACAGCGAGGCGATCTTGATCTTGCCCGACCGCGGGATGGCGCGCACCGAGCCCTCCCAGTCGGAGCCCGCCAGGCTGACCTTGAAGGGCGTCGTCTGGTCCGTGGGCAGGTTGCGGACGCGGAACAGCGCCGTGCGCGAGTTCGGCTCGATGTCGGCCACGATGGGCTGGCGTCCCGGGAGCTGGAGCGTCGCCTCCAGCCGGGCCTTGCGGCTGAAGGGAGCAGCCTGAACGAGGAGTCGCAGCACCCCGGCGTTGTCGAGGGTGTAGGTGGTCCAGAGGATGGGGCCGAAGGCTCGCTCGGGACGGGCGATGACGCGGCCTCCGCTGAAGTCGACGGAGGAAAAGGCGAAGCGGCCTTCGTCACCCCGCTGCTGGGGAATCGGGCGCTGGTTGGCGGGACGGGGCGTCGAGGGGTCCATCTTCGCCGGGAGCCGGGTGGTGGCCATCAACGCGACCAGTCCCTCAAGACGGCTGGAATGCACGGAGGCGGCGACCTTGCCCAGCAGTTGGCCGCTGACGTCGCTGGCGCGAAGCGTGCACCGATAAAGGTTCCCGGCGGCGGGTTCCCCCTTCAACTCGAGCTGGATGTTCCGCAACGGCATCTTGAGGGGGTTGCCCTCCTCGGCGCGGGCGCCGATGAAGAGCCGCCCGTCGAATCCGACCCCGACCGGAAGGCCCGCCCCGTTGATCGCGGAATCGCGGAAGTCGTTGAAGCGACCCCGGCGTCCGACTTCGAAGCCGACGTAGCCCTCGCCCCGCGTCTCGAAGGAGATCTGGTCGATCGTGGTGCGGAGCGTGAAGGGTTCGGGCGCCGATCCGAGTTCGGCGGTCAGCACCACCAGATTGCGGGCGCCGCCGGAGAACCGGTTCTCAAGCCGGCCGTTGTTGAGCTCCCAGTCTTCGGCGGGATTCGGCCAGAAATCCGCGCCGGGCCAGGGGCGCTCGACCTGGGGGGCGATGGCGGGCGTGACCCGGTCGGACCATCCGGTCGCGGTCAGGAGAAGCAGGAGGGCGAAAGCTTTCACGCCGGGAGCTTGGAAGCCCGGGAATCGCTTGGCAATCCCTCGAATGCGAGGGTGAGGAAAGGATTCTTGGTAATCTGTGAAAACAAATAGTTAAGAAGACAAAAGTATCTAAATATCAGCGATTTATGGCTTGCATGGATATGTGGATAAGTTTTTGATCAACCCCGTTCACCCGCACCCGCAAGGCTGCTGAGCCCGTGCCCCCCAGGGAACGAGCCGGACGGGAGTCGAGGTTCTCACCCAACCCCAACTTCCCACCATCATGAGCCGAGAGGCTGTCAAACGAGTCGCCTTCCTCGGGAAGGCCCCACAAAACCGTGGCGAGCTGCATCGAATCCTGCAGCTGGCCGATCGTCTCTCCGAGCGGCGTGTGCCTCGCCCGGAGCTGATGCCTGCCAATGTGATTCCCTTCCCGGTTCCTCGCGGACGCGAGCGGGATTTTTCTTGGGAATAGGATCGCCCGGGGGCATCTCCCAAGGGTGTCCATGAGCGATTTCCAAGACCTGGTCGACGCGCACTACGAGGCGCTGTATCGCTTCGCGTTCTCGATGTCGAAGAATCGCGAGACGGCGGCCGATCTGGTGCAGCAGACCTTCTGCATCTGGGCGCGGAAGGGGAGCCAGCTGCGGGATCGCTCCAAGGCCAAGACCTGGCTCTTCACGACGCTCCATCGGGAGTTCCTTTCGCACGCGCGGAAGGCCAAGCGGTTTTCCGACGAGGAGCTGACCGAGGCGGTCGCGGGGCGTCTCGAGGCGACCGAGGACGACACCGACCGCCAGCTCGACGCGCAGCGCGCGCTCGAGTTGCTCGGCGAGCTGGACGAGACCTTCCGGGCGCCGATCACCCTCTTTTATCTTCAGCAGCACAGCTACAAGGAGATTGCCGAGATCCTCGACGTGCCGATCGGCACGGTGATGTCGCGCATTTCCCGGGCCAAGGCGATGCTGCGACGGCGGATGACGTCCGAGCCGTCGAGCGCGCCGAAGAACATCCTGCGCCTCCAGCGCGAAGCATGAATCACGACCATGGATAAGCACGAAGCGAAGTTCATCCTGAGCAGTTTCCGGCCCGATGGCGCGGACGCCGGATCACCGGAATTTGCCGAAGCCCTGCGCATGGCGGTGGCGGATCGTGAGTTGGGGGAATGGCTGGCCGCGGAGCGGGCCATGGATGCCGGGTTCTCCGGAGCGCTGGCGAAGCTGTCGCTGCCCGACGACCTGAAGCAGGCGATCCTCGACTCGCTGGCTGTGGAGAGAGGCGAAACGCCGGAGCCCGACGCCCTCGACGCGGCCTTTGGTGACGCGCTTGAAGGGCTTCAACCGCCGCCGGCCCTGCGCGGCGAGATCCTGATGGCGATGAGGGAATCGGCACCTCGGAAGAACCGCTGGAAACTGGCCGTGCCGCTCGCGGCGGCGGCCGGCATCGCGCTGGCGCTGGTGATCACGCGCCCGGATTCGTCGAGCGATGCGTCCGATCAGATCGCAGATACCGTGCCGGTGGCCTCGCCGGTGGTCGCGGGAGCTGTTCCGGTCGCTCACATCGCGGACGAGGCGATTCGTTCGCTGACCTCGCCGGGCTTCACGCTCGACCTGAAGGATCCGGATCACGAGGCCTTGTTCCGCTTCATCCGCAAGCACGGTCGCGCCTGTCCGGCCGGTTGCGTGCCGAAGGGGCTTCGCGACGTGCCGGGCATCGGCTGCCGCAACATGGTGGTCGAAGGCAAGGCCGGGGCGATCGTGTGTTTCCGCCGTGGAGAGGACGATGTGGTGCACCTCGTGGTCTTCCGCAAGGAGGATGTCGAGGGCTGCGGCTCCGAGGGGAGCGAGCCGCGGATCGAACGCCGCGGGGATTGGGCGGTTGCCCGCTGGTCGGAGAAGGGCCGCGTCTTCCTGCTGATGGGGGCGACCGCGCCCGAGCAGCTCGGAGAGCTGTTCTGAAGCGGCCGGCCCGGCTCAATCGACCGCCTGCACCGGGGCGGCGGCCGGGGTTTCCAGCACGCCTTTCGCCCGCCGCCAGGCGCCGAGCGCCTCGACCACGATCCACGCCTCGAGGGCGAGCGTGGCGATGCCGAAGGCACCGAGGAGGAGGTTCGGATCCTTCCCGGTGATCCACGCGCCTTCGCCGACGAAGAGCTGCATTGCCATCGCCATCGCCGGCAGCCCGAGCATGAAGACGGCCGGGACGGCGACGAACCAAAGCGGCAGATTGCGGCGGTGGAGCCAGAACAGGATGACCAGGAAGGCGAGCCCGCCGAGGAGCTGGTTGGTCGCGCCGAAGAGCGGCCAGAGGATCATGCCGCCCTTGCCGAGGTTCGGCAGCTCCCAGGCATTGCCCGGAGCCGGCAGTGCGGCGATCGCTCCGGCGACGATGATGGCGAAGAGGGTGGCGGCGTGCTTGCCGCGCAGCGGCGACACCCGGGTGGCGGCGGCGAGTTCCTGGGTCACGTAGCGCTGGAGGCGGCAGGCGGAGTCGAGCGTGGTGGCGGCGAAGGAGGCGACGAAGACTCCCATCAGCGCGATCGCGAACTCCGGCCGGAGGCCGAGGGCCTGGAGAAAGTTGGCGCTGCCATCGACGAAGGCGCCGACCTTGGCCGGCAGTCCGCCGGCCGCCTGCCACGATCCGTAGCGCGCCTGATAGGCGGTTTCACCGGTGAGGATGGTGCCGGTCTTGGCGCCATCGATGATCTCGGGAGCGCCGAGTCCGAGCCCGGCGACGCAGGCGAGGATCACGAGCACGGCGAGGAAGCCCTCGGTGAGCATCGAACCGTAGCCGACGAACTGGGCGTCGGTCTCGGTCTTGAGTTGTTTCGACGAGGTGCCCGACGAGACGAGGCAGTGGAAGCCCGAGATGGCGCCGCAGGCGATGGTGATGAAGAGGAACGGGAACATCATCGGCGCGCCGGTGGGTGCGTCGGCGCCGGTGCGCACGGCGGGGGCGACGATCTCCAGCGCCTGTTTCTGCTCCCCGAAGCCGAAGAGCGCGGCGACCAGCAGGCCGAGGATGACGAGCCCGAGGGCGGAGAGGAGCTGGAGCGAGTTGATGTAGTCGCGGGGCTGGAGCAGCACCCAGACCGGAAGCACCGAGGCGAGGTACGAGTAGAGCAGGAGGAGGCCGACCCAGGCGATGACGGGGAGCTCGGACAGCGTCTGGTTGAAGGCGTGGAGCGGTCCCCAGTCGCCGAACCAGACGGTGAGGTACATGATTCCCAGGGCGAGCAACGAGGGGAGGAGGATGGGAAGCCCGCGACGATGGAGGGCGAGGCCGATCCCCACCGCGATGGGAATCTGAATCAGGCAGGGGAAGATGGAGGCCGGGTAGATTCGGAACACGGCGGCGATCACCAGCCCGAAGATCGCCAGCACGATGGTCAGGGCGAGGAACAGGATGGAGAGGAACAGGATGCGGGCGCGTGGTGCGAGGACCCGGCCGGCGATGTCGCCGACCGTCTGGCCGCGGTTTCTCATCGAGACGACCAGCGAGCCGAAGTCGTGGACCGCGCCGATGAGGATGGAGCCGAAGAGGACCCACAGCAGGGCGGGAAGCCAGCCCCAGATGACGGCCAGCGCGGGGCCGACGATGGGGCCGGTGCCGGCGATCGAGGTGAAGTGGTGGCCGAAGACGACGCCCTTCGAGGTCGGCACGTAGTCATTGCCGTCCTCCAGCTCGATCGACGGCGGCACGCGGTTCGGATCGAGCCGGAAAATCCGCCGGGCCAGCCAGCGGCCGTAGGTGTGGTAGGCGACGAGGTAGAGGACCAGCGCGCCGAGCGCGATGAAGAGGGTGGCCATGGGTTGCGATAGGAGTGTCGCAGGGCCCGCAAAGTGTCACGTTCGGAGTGTCAGGGCATCCAGATCAGGAGAAGTGAACCGCGAATGGACGCCAATTCACGCGAATGGATTCCGAGCTTCCGAGGGTGCCCGGCGATGTCACGGATTCCCGGACGCAATCCGTCTTTCGCCGGAGGTTTTCCGTCAAGGATTCGCGTCCATCTGCGTCCATTCGCGGTTTCCAATCTGAAATGGAGATGCCCCGCCCAAAGTGTGGGGGCGGGCCACTACGGTGCGGCGCGCGCCTCGACGCCGTGGTCCTCGGAGCGCTCGGCGCTCTGGATGATGTTGAGGGCGTGGTTGCCGGTCGCCTCGAGGTGGTTGTTGATCTCCGTGTAGAGCATTTCGGTCTGGACCGCGGCGCCGCTCTTCATCCGGCGGACCGCGCCCTTGTTGTGCTTCTTGCGAAGCTCGTCGATGCGGTCCTCGATGCGCGTGGCGTTCTCGAGCAGTTCGCCGCTCACGCCGGAAAGCGAGTTCGCGCACAGATCGAGGATGGCGCGGACCTGCGAGCAGATCGCGGTCAGTTCCCGGTGCTGTTCCTCGGTGAAGTCGCGGCCCTTCTCGAACTTCCGCTGGACGATCTTCACCAGCCGGTAGATCCGGTCGGTTGCTTCCTCGTGTTCGGAGACGACGCGCAGCATCGCCGTGATGCGCTCGGCGTTGTGGGCGCCGATCTCGTGCGAGGAGCACTCGATGAGGTAGGCGGTGATGTCGTGGAGCAGTTCGTCGCACTGGTCCTCCATCTCCTTGAGGGCCGCCACCTCGGCGGAAAGATCCTCGCCGGGATGGTTGAGCACCCGCACGAAGCCGTCGTACATGTCCGAGGTCAGCGTGCTCATCCGCCGGGTGGCGTTCTCGGCCTCGGCGAGATTGAGTTCGCCGAGGTCGACGAGTCCCTGCGAGATGTACTTCAGCCGCGGGGCGCCGGACTCCGGGCTCTGGTCGCGCACCCAGAACCGGACGAAGCGATCGATCTGGGGGACGAACCAGACCAGGACGAGGATGTTCGCGAGGTTGAAGGCGGAGTGGAAGATCGCCGTCGCGAAGGCGATTTCGGAGGTCTGGAAGCCCTTGGACGCGAGGCGCAGGCTCTCGGGCAGGGCGCCGGCGAGGGCCCAGGCCATGCGGGTGAAGGGAACGAAGAGGACCAGCATCCACAGGACCCCGATCACGTTGAAGGTGAAGTGCGCCCGGGCCGCCCGCTTGGCGTTGATGTTGGCGCCGAGGGAGGCCAGCCAGGCGGTGACGGTGGTCCCGATGTTTTCCCCGAGGACGATCGCGGCGGAATTCTGGAACACGGCCACGGGATCGGAAATGTCGCCGAGCCATCCGTTGAGGGCGCAGGTGATGGTGATCGCCATGGCCGCCGAGGAGGACTGGACGAGCAGGGTCAGGATGATCCCGCCGACCAGATAGAGCAGGGTCGAGGCGAAGCCCCGGCCACCCATCCAGGTGACGATGTCGCGGATGGTGTCGGCGGTGTTGGGGTCGGTCTTCATCAACTCCCGCAGGTCGGGGACCGAGTCCTTGAGCAGGCCGAGTCCGAAGAACACCAGGCCGAAGCCCAGCAGGGTTTCGCCCCAGTTCCTTCCCTTCTCCTTGCCGATGAAGACGAAGGGCAGGCCGACCCCGATGAGCGGGAGCGCGATGCTCGAGACGCTGAACTTTCCGATCAGCGCCACGATCCAGGCGGTGATCGTCGTGCCGAGGTTGGCGCCCATGATCACGCCGATCGACTGGATCAGGGTGAGGAGGCCGGCGTTGACGAAGGAAACCACCAGCACCGTGGTGGCCGAGGAGGACTGGACCAGCGTGGTGGTGAAGAAACCGGTGACGATGCCGCTGACGCGGTTGCCGGTGACCCCGGCGAGCGCCTGGCGCATGCGCTTGCCGGCGATCCGCTGGACGGCCTCCGACATGATCTTCATGCCGAAGAGGAACACGCCGAGGGCGCCGAGAACCTGGAGGAGACCGAAAAGAACCGAGGTGGGAGAAAGCGAGGCAAGCAGCGGCATGGAATGTGTCGAAATCGTCACATTCGGACCCGGACTACGAGAAAATTCTCAGGGATCCGTCTCCGGGCGGGAGGACGGAGCGGAAGGGCGGCGTCGATCGCCTTTCCTCACTCGCCGAGCTGCGTCCCGAGCGCCTCGAACACCGGCGGCGGCACGTAGCGGCGGACGGTGTCCTGCCAGCCGTCGGGACCGATGAGGTTCTTGACCATGCTGGACGAGACCTCGGCGATGTCGCGGGGCGGCATCAGGAAGACCGTGGTGATGTCGGGCGCGAGATCGTAGTTCACGTGGCGCATCATGCGCTCGTACTCGTAGTCGGCCTGGCTGCGGATCCCACGGAGGATGAACTTCGCGTCGTGGTCGATCGCGTAGTCGACGAGGTAGCGGTTGTCGAAGTTGGAGACGATCAGCCGTTCGCTCGAGGGAATCGAGCGCCGCAGGAGGTCGAGGCGCTCGGGAATGGAGAAGGTGTAGCTCTTGGTGGGGTTGTCACCGATGGCGACCACCAGCCGGTCGAACATCTCGAGCCCGCGCTCGACCATCCACAGGTGTCCGTTGGTCGGGGGATCGAAGGAGCCGGCGTAGACGGCGGTGCGCATGGCCAGAGGCTGCGCCTCCGATGGGGAATGACAAATGCTAAATGCGGGAGGGCGGCAGGTTCGTTTTCGCTTGGCTGGGGGGACGGGACGGGGAGATTGGCCGCGGTGGACGTGATCACACAGACGGCGCTCGGCGCGGCGGTCGGGGCGCTGGTGCTCGGGCCCAAGCTCGGGCGCCCGGCGATCGGCTGGGGGGCGTTCTTCGGGGTGGTGCCGGATCTCGACGCCCTGCTGATGCCCTTCCTCGATACGGCCGTGGACCTCCACCTGCACCGGGGTTTCAGCCATTCGCTGCTGATCATGCTGGCGGCCACCTTTGGTCTGGCGAAGCCGCTGGCGAAGCGATGGAAACGCCAGAAGGTCACCCCGCAGAGGGCGGGATGGTTCGTGTTCCTCGTGTGGTCGACGCACGTGCTGATCGATTGCTTCACCGTCTACGGGACGCAGGTCTTCTGGCCCTTCTGGCGGCACCCGGTCTCGTTCGACAACCTGTTCATCATCGATCCGCTGTTCACGCTGCCGCTGCTGGTGGCCGTGGTGTGGGGGCTGCGCATCGACGCCAAGCGGTGGAAGAAGCGCGAGGGTGTGAGGATGACCGCCATCTGCCTGGCGATCAGCAGCCTCTACGTCGGCCTGAGCTTCTGGGCCAAACATGCGGTGGCGTCGCGGGTGGCGGCCGACCTGGAGGCCCGGGGCATCGGGTGGGAGCGGAGAATGGAGGCACCGGCCCCGTTCTCCATCCTCCTCTGGCGGGCGGTGGTGGAGCGCGAGAATGAGTTCTGGGTCGGCTACCGCTCCCTGTTCGATGGGGAGACACCCATTCGGTGGACGATCTTCCCGAAGAAAGGAGAAATCCCGTCCGCGGTGTCGGATCACTTCGAGGTGCGCTCGGTGAGGCGCTTTTCGAACGAGTGGTGGCTCACCCGCGAGACGTCCCGCGGGGTGTGGATGATGGACCTCCGTTTCGGTGAGTATCGCGAATGGGACGAGCGGGGGCTCGAGTTGCGGCCGGTCTTCGCCTGGGACTATCAGGTGGATGGCCGCGGCGACCCCCTGAAGCGGCGGCTCAAGGAGGATCGGAACATGGGACCGATGATGCAGCGTCTTTGGGAACGGATCCTCGGGGATTCGGAGGGGTGGGAGGATCGACCGCGGTTGATCGGCAACCCGGCGGTGTCGAGCGAAACGTTGCCGACGGTGCGGTGAGCGCGGCCGCGGTCACGGCAGGTCGAAGCGGACCCGGTAGAAGGCGGCGTCGGCGGGCGGCGAGGGATCGGTGAACCGGGTCACCGGCGTCTCGCCGGGAACGGTGGCGATCTCGCTCCAGCCATCGAGGGCGGTCGAGCGGTCGATGCGGAAGACCGTGCCGTCCGCACCGGGCCAGCTCAGCTCGCCATCGGATGCGATCGTCGTCCGGAAAGCCTCGCGGCCCGAGGTAGGGTTGATGCCGAGCCGTTCCTCGACGGCATTGCTGGAGGCATCGCGGTCGGGATCGTCGCTAGGCCCCTGCGTCAGGTCGCCGAACCAGGTGAACTCCCAGCCGTCGCCCAGGCCATCTCCATCGCGGTCCGAGGCATCGCCGACCCGGGTGATCCCGACCGAGGAAATCCGAATCTCGCCCGCCGATCCGGCGCCGGCCAGGCGGAGCCGGTGGCGGGGCGATCCGGCGCTGAAGGCGGCATCGAAGGCGAGCTCGCCATCCGAACCGGCGGTCCGGGTCCCCAGCGGATTGCCATCGATGAGCAACTCGAAGTCGGCGCTCGGCGTGGAGGCGCTGGCCCGGATCCGGACGTGATAGGTCTGGCCCGCGACGAAGCCGTCGAAGGCCTGCTCGATGGCGCCATTTCCCCCGAGGTAGGCGACCTGGCCGCCGCCGCTCGGACTCACTCCGGACCCCGGGGCGAAGTCCCACACCATCCCGCCGGGCCCCGGCCGCGTGCTGGAAACAAGCGGCTGCGAGAAGTCGAAGTTGCCGACCTCGATCGCATCCAACTCGAAGCAGCCGAGGTCCGGGGCGGTGCCGGCGAAGGGGATCCCCTCGTCGAGTCCGGCATCGACCAGGTCGCTTCCCGGGATCAGGCGCATCAGCGGCACCACCGGCAGCTTGCCGTCGGGCTGCCGCGGCGCCGACAGGAACGACTCGTCGAGGCTCTCGAAGTCCGCCGCGTCCACCGTCACCGGCAGGTCCCAGTGGTTGTGGCTGCTGTCGCAGGCGGCGAGGTCGACGTCGGTCAGTTCGGCGAGGGTGGCGTTGAGTCCGACGTTGTTGCGGAGGACATGGTCGTAGCCGGGGACGTCGTCCCCGACGGTCGTGCTCCAGTTGAGCATGTTGAAGTTGCGCTTGTTGCCCAGCGCCGTGTTGGCGATGAAGTCGAGACCGCCGGGATGGTGGTTGGCGTAGAACCCGCTCTGCTTGTTGCCGACCGCCAGGCAGTCGCGCACGACGTGGCGCGGGACCGGGCTCGGGAGCGACCCCGGCGGCTTGCCATAGCCGCCGGCCTTGAACCCGTTGCCGTCGCCCCGGCTGACGAGGCTGCCGTCCTCCTCGCTGTAGCCATTGTAGGCGGCCCAGCAGTTCTCGATGACCACCGGGTGGTCGACGTTGATCAGGTCGAAGCCGTCGTCGCTGTTGAGCCAGGCCCGGCAGCCGCGGAAGACGTTGCCCTCGTCGGCGCTGCCGTGGCAGCCGAAGCCGTCGACGTTTCCGCCGACGCCGCCCTCCGAGGTGGAGTCCCAGTTGCGGTAGGCGTCGCAATTGAGCACCAGGTTGTGGCTGCCGTTGCCGATCCACATTCCGATCGCCTGGTTGTCGCGCATCACCAGACGCTCGTAGATGTTGTGGCTGCCCTCGTTGTCGAAGCAGATCGACTGCGTGTGGGTGGTGATGTTGACCTGCACGCCGGTCACGGTGAGCCCGCGGAAGTGGAGCCAGTTGGCGGTGACGTAGAAGGTGTAGATGCGGTAGCCGGCGGGGTTGACCGCGGTCATGTCGATGACCGGCTCTTCGCCCGGGTAGGCCCAGTAGCGGATCGGGCTCCCCGCGCTGCCGCTCTTGTTCATCAGGAACACCCGCGCGAAGATGCTGGTGTATTCATCGACCTGGCCGACGTCGATCGGGTAGGTGCCGCCGCGGAAATAGACCGTGCTTCCCGGCGAGGCCGCCTGCTGGGCCCGGGCGATCGTCGCGAAAGGCTCGTCGATGGTTCCCGGATTCGCATCGCTGCCGCCGGGTGCCACGTAGAGGAAGTCCCCGCCGCCCGGGTAGGCCTGCGGGTCGTTGGGGTCGGTCGCCGCGCCCTCCTCGGCGGCGTTGTCGAAGCCGTCGCCGTCCGGGTCGCCGCCGCCGTCCTGCAGCGCCAGTTCGATCGGCGTCGCCTCGCCATTGGCATCGCCGAAATGATCGTCCTCCCAGAGGTCGGGAAGTCCGTCCATGTCGTCGTCGGTCACCTCGCCCGGCGGCGTCCCGGAGATCGACACCCCGAGGTCGCGGGTCGTGTTCGGCGGGCCGCCCGAGCTGCCGGCATTGCCGGTTTCGGTGTAGTAGTTCCCCGGCGCGAACTCGTCGCTTCCGGTGTTCGAGTGGCGGACGGACCCGATCGCGCTCCCCGGTGCCTGGGTCAGTTCGATCCCGTAGCCCTGGTTGCCCGTGTCACGAGCCGGGAGCACGAACCCATCGGCACCCGACAAGGCGAGATGGATGTTCGCGCTGCTGGACGTCCCACCGGTCGGCACGACCAGGGAACGAACCAGGTTTCCCGCCGACCACGTTCCGGCGGTGACGTCGGCGAGCTCGTAGATCCTCACGATCAGGTCGCCCGCGGTGCCGTTCAGGCTGACCGAGATGGAGATCTCATCGACGTCGATGGCTTCGTTCAGTTGGAAGCTCTGCCGCAGCTCGCGGGTGTCGTTGATTCCGCGTCCCCCGGGGCTGTGCAGCTCCGGATCGAGGGTGAACACGGCGCCGTCCGTGTCGTAGCCGGCGTCCGCCAAAAGCGTGACCTCGGCAGTGACGGCCTCCGGAAGAACCGGGGCGAGGATGCCGATCAGGAATGCCAGGGGTTTCAACACGATCCGGTGGGGTCCCCCAGATCTTGATCGATTCCCCGCCGGAGTAAACCCATCGACGAATACCCCGGCTGGGGGAACAAGGGTCAACGGTAGCCCTTCAGCCACTCGACGAGGTCGGCGACGTCCTGCGCCGTCATCCCGAGTTGGTCGGCGTTGAGCATGAGCGAGCGCCCCATGTCGTGGCGGGACTTGATGCGGTTGCGCGGGATCATCTGGGTCAGGCCTCCGGTGGAAGTGGAGATCACCGGGTCGCCGTCGGAGATGATCATCCCGTCGACCCACTTGCCGTCCTTGAGCTGGATGGCGGTGCCCTCGTAGCCGTGGGCGATGTCGGCGTGGGGGTTGACGATCGCGCGGACGGTCATCGCCTCGCCCTGGCGGGCGGCCCAGCCGCGGAGATCGGGGCCGTAGTGCGGGCCGGTGCCGTCGATGTGGTGGCACATCACGCATCGCATCGCGGCGTTCCTGCCACGGGCGGCGTCGCCCTCGAGGGCGAGAACGTCCTCTTCCGAAAACTTGGTGGTCGCCGGTTTCCCCGGGACGATGCTCTCGCTGATCTCGATCTTCGACGGGTCGTAGATGCCGGTTTCCTTGAGACGTTTCCGGAGGTCGTATTTCGCCCATGACCCGGTGCCTCGCTGCATCAGCCAGCCGACGGCGGCGTTCTTTGACGGAGCGTTCTTCTCGACGAGCTCGAAGAGCGCGTCCGCTGCGGCGGGGTCGTCGATGAATGACAGCGACTCGACGGCGAAATCGTGCTGGTCCTTGGTCAACTGCGGCGAGGCGGCGCGGGCCTTGAGGTCGGCGATGGCGGCGGTGGGCCACAGGCGCCAGGTGAGCCGGGCGAAGCGCTCGTCCCATTTCAGTGGATCGGTCATGTCAAACTCGGAACGGAGATGGTTCCAGACGGCGTCCTCGTGCTTCTCGGCGCCGAGTCCAATGGCCTCGAGGTAGTTCTTGTCCTCGCCGTCCCAGCCTTTGGCGACGGTGGCGAGGACCGGTGCGCTGGTTTCGGGGGCGAGCCCGCGCATCGCCAGCGCGGCGTCGCGGCGCAGGGCGGCGGACGCGTCCTTCGCGAGCGCGGCGGCCTCGGAGTGGAAATCCTGACCGGCCCGCCGAAGCGCCCGGAAGGCGACCAGGCGGTGCCGCTCGTTTCCGGAGGCGGTGAGCTCGCGGCAACGGGCGACGCCGTCGCTTCCAAGGTGGGGCAGAAGCCAGATCGCGCGCGCGGCGATCCAGGGGTTGGAGTCGGCGAGCACCTCAAGGACGGCCGGCAGGGCCGCGGCCCCCTGTTTTTTGAGGGCGTCGAAACCGGTCCAGCGGACGTTCACGGCCGGGCTGCGGAGGGCGGTGACGGCGCCCTCGATGGTGGCGAGGTCGATCGCCGGATTGGCCGGCTTGAAGCCCTTCGGCGCGATGCGGTAGATGGCGCCCGAGCAGGATTCGTCGAGGTCGGCGTGGCCGCCGACGCGCGGGTCGAACCAGTCGGCGACGTAGAGTGCGCCATCGGCCCCGACCACCACATCGGAGGGGCGGAACAGGACGGGGGCCTCCTTGCCCTCCCTGCCACCGGGCGTGACCTTCTGCTTCTTGCGGACGCCGCCGGTGAAGTCGGCACCGTCGAACTCGCCCGTGGTGTTGGTGGTGAGCCAGTCGGTCCGCTCGAGCTTGTAGGTCGCTCCGTCGGGCTCGGGCTGGTAGCCGAAGATCACGTTGCGGGCTGCTTCGCAGCTGAGGAGCGTGCCGGCGTGCCCGGGACCGAGCGCGCCGTTCTCGTAGAAGGCGACGCCGGTGGGGGAGCCGCCGCCGTAGATGTCGCCGGCGTCGAAGGTGCCGGGGTCGTCCTGACGCCAGTGGGCGCGGCCGTGGTCCTGGCCGGGCCGCTTCACGGTGCGGTAGCTGCGGCCGTCGCGGGTGAAGTAGCCGGCCGAGCCGTACTCGAGCACGTAGGAGGTGCGGCAGGCGGGCGGGTCGTCGTTGTCGTTCTGGAAGACCTCGCCGAGGGAGTTGACGCTTTGTTCGTAGCTGTTGCGGTAGCCGTGCCCGATGATCTCGAGGTCGGTGCCGTCGGGGTTCATGCGCGCGGTGAAGCCGGCGGTCCATCGGAAGCCGTCGGCGCTGGCGACGCCGAGTTGCTTGTGATGGTCGACGAACCACTCACCGCCGCCGCCGCGGTAGTCGCTGAAGAGCGTGAATTTCCGGTCGGAGCGGTCGGTGAAGATCGCGCCGCAGTTGCCGTTGTTGAAATACCACTTGCCGTCGGGCCCGCCGGTCACCGAGTGGAGCGAGTGGTCGTGGTTGCGGGCGTTGAAACCGGCCAGGAGCACCTCCCGCTGGTCCACTTCGGGATCGAAGCGGAGGTCGCGATCGACGTCGGTGTAGACGATCAGGTCGGGCGGCTGGGACACCACCACGACGTTGTCGAAAACGGCCACGCCGAGCGGGGCGACGAGTCCCTTTTCCTGTACGAAGGTGTGGGACGAATCGGCGCGGCCGTCGCCGTCGGTGTCGGTGAGCACGGCGATGCGGTCGCCCTCGGGGCGTCGGCCGTTGTGGCGGCGGTAGTTCACGCCTTCCGCCACCCACACGCGCCCGGCGGCATCGATGTCGATATTGGTTGGGTTGAAAAGCTGAGGGGTTTTCGCCCAGAGCGTGACTTCGAGCCCTTCCGGGGCATGGAAGTGCTCGAGATCGACGGCACGGGGAGACGGCCCCGGCGTCCATTCGGCGTAGAGCGGTGTCGCCAGCAGGAGAAGGAGTAGGGAATTGCGCATGTTCCGGAAGTTGGGGCGGCTTTACGGTCGGGGAGGGGAGGAGCTTGCGGCAATGTGGGGCCGGTGGCCCGATGGATGGGGGTGATGAGGACAATAATCCATATTTCCGGGCAATGGCGTGCTTCTTTCTTCAGGCCCCCTGCAACCCTCAGGGAAATCGATTCGTAGATCAGGGCCTCAAGCCTGTTCTCGCCATGTGTAAGCCTAGATTCTTCATTTTCGTGCTCGCCTCAGTCGCCGTCCCTGCTTCGGCGGCGGATCTCCTGATGAGGGACGACCGGCCGGCGGAGACCTGGCAGCGGGACGTCTACCCCATCGGCAACGGCCGGATCGGTGCCGCCCTGTATGGGGGCGTCGATGCGGCGCGGATGCAGTTCACGGTGGATTCCCTCTGGACGGGCAATGAGAATGCGGCGGGCGCCTACAACGATCTGCCGGCCAGGCCGGGTGGTGATCATTTCGGGGCTCACCAGACCATGGGGGAACTGGTGTTCACGATGGGAGGCGGCGTCGATGGACCGGTGAGCGGCACCCATGGAGGGCGGGGCAATCCGGGGCAGACCATCGACCGGTCCTACGACGGCGAGCTCGGCACCAAATGGTGCCTCCAGCTGGAGGACCGCGAGCCCATCGAATGGCGCATCGATGCCGGGGCGACCACCGAGGTGCGCGGCTACCGGCTGACGAGTGCCAATGACGTTCCGGAGCGCGACCCTTGGAGCTGGGTTTTCGAAGGATCCACCGATGGCGAGGCGTGGACCGAGATCGACCGGAAGGAGAAGTGTGGGCCCTTCGATGGCCGGGGACGGACGGTGGCGCACACGCTCGGAAAGGTGGCGGCGTTCCGGCACTACCGGTTCCGCTTCCTGCCCCGCCCGGGGAGCGATCATTTCCAGGTCGGGGAGATCGCGCTCGACGGACTCGATGGCGGTGCCGGGATCGGGGGCTATCAGCGCCGACTCGACCTCGCCCGGGCGCTTCACGAGACCCGCTTCGAGAGGGCCGGGGTGGAGCACTTCCGGCAGGCGTTCGCCTCGTTTCCGGCGGAGCTGGTGGTCTGGCACTTTGGAGCGGATCATGCGGGCTCGGTGAGCGGCCGGCTGTCGCTGAAAGGGGCGCACCCGGGCTCCGAGACGATCGTCGCCCGTCAGGACCGGCTGCACTTGGAGGGCGAGCTGGTGAACGGGCTCGGGTACGCCGCGCAGGTGCTGGTGCGGCCCGAGGGTGGACGGGTCCGTGCGGTGGAAGGGGCGCTCCTGCTCGAGGGGTGCGACTCGGCGACGGTCTACCTGGCCGCCGACACGAACTACGTGATGGATCGGCGCAAGGGCTGGATGGAGGGCGAGGTGTCGCGGCGACTCGCGGCGCGTCTCGACCGTGGCGTGGCGAAAGGATGGGAGGCGTTGCGAGACGAGCACGAGGCCGACCACCGGGCGCTCTTCGACCGGGTGTCCCTCGATCTCGGCGAAACGTCGGAGGAACGCCGATCGTTGCCATTGCGCCAGCGCATCGACCGCTATCGGCAGGAGGCTCGTGAGCTGCCCCGCGAGTGCCTCGATCCGGACTTGGAGGAGCTGCTTTTCCAGTACGGCCGCTACCTGCTGATCGGCAGCTCTCGGCCCGGGACGCTGCCCGCCAACCTGCAGGGCGTGTGGAACGATTCGAACAAGCCGGCGTGGATGGCCGACTACCACACCAACATCAACCTGCAGATGAACTACTGGCTGGCGGAGTCGGCCAACCTGCCCGAGCTCGCCGAGCCGCTTTTCGATCTGCTCGACTCAGGGGTGCCGGTCTACACCGAACACACGCGGAAGGAGTACGGGCCGGGCGAGGGTTTCGTCACCCGGATGAGCCTCAACCCCTATGGTGGCGGCGGCTGGAACTGGAACATCGAGGGCACCGCCTGGCTGGCGCAGCACTACTGGGCGCACTATCTCTACGGCGGAGATCGTACTTTCCTCGAGAAGCGCGCGTGGCCCTTCCTGCGTGAGGTGTCGAAGTTCTGGCTCGGGCGCCTGAAGGAGCTGCCCGACGGCCGCCTGGTCGTGCCGAACGCGTGGTCGCACGAGCATGGTCCGCACGAGGACGGCACGGCGCACGCGCAGCAGCTCATGTGGGACCTGTTCACCAACACCATCGACGCCGCCGAGGAGCTGGAGGCGGGCGCGGACCTGGTGGCGCGGCTCAAGGAGACACGGGCACGCCTGGTTGGGCCGAAGATCGGATCATGGGGCCAGCTGATGGAGTGGATGGAGGAGAAGCCGGACCTGGAAAAGGGGAACCACCGCCATACCAGCCACCTTTACGCCGTGCATCCCGGGCGGCAGATCTCGATGGCGGAAACCCCCGAGCTGGCCGAGGCCGCGCGGGTGTCGCTGGAGAAGCGCGGCGAGGTCGGGGACTCGCGTCGATCCTGGACCTGGGCCTGGCGCACTGCCCTCTGGGCGCGCCTCGGACAGCCCGAGCGGGCGCACGGCTGCGTGGCCGGACTGCTCGCCTACAACACCCTCGACAACCTGTGGACGACCCATCCGCCGTTCCAGATCGACGGCAACCTGGGCATCACCAACGGCATCTGCGAAATGCTGCTGCAGTCGCACGCCGGCGAGCTCTCGCTATTGCCGGCGCTGACCGAAGAGTGGCCGACCGGATCGGTGAAGGGGCTGCGGGCGCAGGGCGGGCACGTCGTTTCCATGGAGTGGAAGGACGGCGAGCTGGTGAGCGCACGCATTGACAAAGGCTGGGGCGCACGGGAACCGGTGCGCGTCGCCGGCGAACTCGTCGCGGAGAACGACCCACGCATCAAATGGCGGTGAAACGAGGGTGACGGACCGCGTGGCTCCCGCCGCGCACGACAGTCCGAGCGCGGCTCCCATCCCTGAACTCCTGCCACGGAAGCGGGGCGACCCCGAGGCGCGCCACAGCGTGGCCCCGCTTCAAGGCCAGACGTGCGCGGCGGGAGCCACGCGGTCCGCCCTTGCCGCCACGCACCGGCTTGCTAGGGAAGGGAATGCGCTCGCTGATCCGTGACCTGCTCGCCGCCGATGCTCCCGCCGATTCCATCAAGGCCGCCGGCTGGGTGCGCACCCGGCGCGACTCGAAGGCCTTCTCTTTCCTCGAGATCAATGACGGCTCCTGCCTCGGCAACCTGCAGATCATCATCGACCAGGGCACTCCGGGATCGGACGAGCTGCCGAAGATGACCACCGGCGCCTCGGTGGCGATCGAGGGGAAGTTGGTCGCTTCCCAGGGTGGCGGCCAGAAGTGGGAGGTGCAGGCGGGTTCGGTGCGGTTGCTCGGCACCGCGCCCGACGACTTTCCGCTCCAGAAGAAGGGTCACTCGCCGGAGTTTCTCCGGTCGATTGCCCACCTTCGCCCGCGCACGAACCTCTACGGCGCGATGTTCCGCATCCGCAGCCGGATGAGCTTCGCGGTGCATCGCTTCTTCCAGGAGCGCGGCTTCCACTACATCCACACGCCCATCATCACCGCCAGCGACTGCGAAGGGGCCGGCGAGATGTTCCGGGTGACCACACTCGACCCGACCGAGGGGAAGAAGCAGGGCTTCGACCGGGATTTCTTCGAGAAGGCGACGCACCTGACCGTCTCCGGCCAGCTCGAGGGCGAGACCTTCGCCTGCGCGCTGGGCAACATCTACACCTTCGGCCCCACCTTCCGGGCGGAGAACTCGAACACCTCGCGCCACGCGGCGGAGTTCTGGATGATCGAGCCGGAGATGGCGTTCTGTGATCTGACGGGAGACATGGACCTGGCCGAGGAGATGGTGAAATACCTCGTCGCCGAGGCTTTGGAGAAGCAGGACGGCGATCTCTCCATCTTCGAGAAGTTCATCGACAAGGGGCTGCGCCAGCGGCTCGAGTTCGTCGCCTCGAACCCCTTCGAACGGCTGCCCTACACCGAGGCGGTGGAGATTCTGAAGAAGAGCGGGAAGCGCTTCGATTACCCCGTGGAGCATGGGCAGAACCTCCAGAGCGAGCACGAGCGCTGGTTGACCGAGGAGCACTTCCAGCGTCCGGTGACGGTCTTCGACTACCCGAAGGAGATCAAACCCTTCTACATGCGGCTCAACGACGACGGCAAGACCGTGACCGCGATGGACCTGCTGGTCCCGGGGATCGGGGAAATCGTCGGCGGCAGCCAGCGGGAGGAGCGCCTCGACGTGCTGCGCGCGAACATGGAACGCCACGGGCTGTCCGAGGAGGAATACGGCTGGTATGTGGACACGCGGAAATACGGCAGCGTGCCGCACGCCGGCTTCGGGATGGGCTTCGAGCGCCTGCTGATGTTCGTCACCGGCATGCAGAACATCCGCGACGTCATCCCCTTCGCCCGCACGCCGGGGCATTGTGAGTTCTGAAGCGCCCGCTTTTCCGAGCGGCGAGGAGAAGTCGGGGTGACCGGACGGCTTGAATTCGGGCGGGAAAGGCGGATGCTGCCGGCATGTTGGAACTGAACCGTCGGGATTGGTTGCGGGCCGGGGGCGCCTGGCTGGGCACCACCGCCCTCGGATTGGGGAGCGACCCGCGTGGGGTGAAAACGGTCTCGATCTTCTTCACCACGGATCTTCACGGCCACATCGAGCCAACCGAAACCTACGACGGCATCACCGACGTCGGCGGGATCGCCCGCTGCGCCACGCAGATCCGCGAGTGGCGGCGCCGGAATCCCGACTCGCTGCTGGTCGATATCGGCGATGTCTATCAGGGCACCGCCGTCGGCCTCGAGTCCGAGGGCACGGTGATGATCGATCTCTTCAACCGCCTCGGCTACGACGCGTGGACGATCGGCAATCATGACCTCGATTGGGGGCGCGGCGTGATCGAAGACAATCTCGACCGATCGAAGTGTCCGGTGCTGACCGGAAACCTGAGCATCGACGGCCGCTCCGGTGACGATGCCGCGGGCCCGTGGAGGAAGGTGAAGCCGTGGATGATCCGCGAGGTCGGCGGCTTCCGCATCGGTCTGGTCGGCGTGACGACCCCCGGCATGCCCTACTGGCTGGCGCCGGAAACCCTCGACGGCGTCGCCGTTTCCGATCCGGCCGAGGCGCTGAAACGCAGCGTGGCGGAGCTGCGCGCGCAGCAGGTCGATGCCGTGGTGGCGCTGGGCCACATGGGCTGGCGCACCGAGGACGACTACGCCAATCCGGTGCGCGCCATGCTTGCGGCGGCGCCCGGCGTGGATGTCTATCTGGCCGGTCACAGCCACCGGGATCAGCCGTCGTTCTTCATTGGCGAAACGCTGTGCAGCCAGGCGAACTACTTCGGCATCCACTGCGGACGCGTGGACCTCGCCTTCGATACCGAGCGGCGCAGCCTCGTCAGCCGGCGGGCCTTCACGGTGATGATGGACTCGCGCTTCCAGCTCGATCCGGCGGTGATGGCGTTCGCCAAGCCGCAACTGGCGAAATCCGAGGAGCAACTGGCGAGGAAGGTCGCCGAGGTGACGTCGCCGCTGCCGGTCACCGGCGATCGCTCGCTGCGCTCACTGCTCTGCGAGGCCTTCGTCGAGGCTCTGCAAAAGGAGGGCAAACCGGTGGATGCGGTGTTTCACGGCACCTTCGGCAGTGGCCCGGTGGAGAGCGGACCCGTCACGGTCGGCGATTGCTGGCAATGGCTCCCCTACGAGAACCTTCTGGTCACCGCCGAGCTCACGCCGGAGGAGATCGCGGCCGTCGTCGCCGAAGGCTCCCGCCGCAGCGACCGAACGCTTTGGCCGATGCAGATCCGCCGCGACGCCGAGGGCGGGGTGGCGGCCCTGCTGCTCGACGGCGAGCCTCTCGAGCCGGGGAAACGCTACCGCATCGCCCTCAACTCCTACGACGCCCAGTCGGGCGGGCGCTCGATGATGAAGACCCGCGAGATCCTGCTCCGACCGACCTCGAAGCGGGAGATGACCGGCGTCGCCACCCGCGCGGCGCTGATCGACTTCCTGCTGGAGAAGGGCCGCGTTTGAGGGAGGCGGTGGTGTGATGATCGACAGGAATGTCGATTTTCCGGAAGGCCCGCTACGCGTCCTGGTCCGCGACAATGTGGAGGTCGGGGCGCTGTTGGAGGAAGACGCCGGTGACGTGGGCGGCGAAGCCGGTGCCGGCTTCCTGGTAGAGGTTGAAGGCGGTGTCCACGCCGAGGTGGCGGAGCTCGCGGACCTGGTCGGGGAAGCGGGCCGAGACGGCGACGACGCCGTCGTAGTCGTGGCGCTTGAGGGTTTCGACGGCCTTCACGTTGGCCTGGTGCTTGGGCATGGCGAGGACGACGAGATCGATCTCGTGGCGCGGGCAGACCCGCTCCCAGAAGTCGGAGTCGGTGGCATCGGCCAGCATCACGTGGCGGCCTTCCTCGATGTGGGCCTCGACCGACACCGGATCGTGGTCGAAACCGATGACCTTGCCGGGGAACTTCGCGGCGAGGCGGTCGTAGGCGGCGACGCCGATGCGGCCCATGCCGAAGACGGCGATGCTTTCCCCGCGCTGGCGCACGGGCAGGTCGTCGGGGTGGCGGCCCTTGGTTTCGAGGCGGTGAAGCGGGTCGCTGTACTTGTCGTAGATCGCCTCGGCGCGGCGGTTGAGCGGGGCGGCGACGAGCATGCTGAGCGAGAGCGCGAGGGCCATGGCGACCAGCCACTCGGGGCCGATCCAGCCGGCGGAGTGGCCGACGGCGAGGACGATGAGGCCGAACTCGCTGTAGGTGGAGAGGCTCAGGCTGGCCATCCAGGCGCTGCGGGCGCGGCGTCGGAAGCGGGTGAGGAGCAGCAGGAAGGCGGCGGATTTCAGCGGCAGCAGCAGGAGGAAGACGAGGGCGATGCCGAGGCCGCTCCAGGTCGGCTCGCCCTCCAGCCCGATGCGCAGGAAGAAGCCGACGAGCAGGAGGTCGGTGATGTTTCCGAGCGACTTGCCGAGCTCCTTGGCGCGTGGGGCGGAGCCGATGAGGATGCCGATGAAAAGCGCGCCAAGGTCGCCCTTGAGGCCAACGCTCTCGAAGCCGCCCGCGCCGATGACGAGAGCGAGGAAAAGGCCGGCCATGGTGATCAGCTCGCCGTGGCCGGAGCGGGTGACGAGCCCGCCGAGCAGACCGCGGCCGAGGATCATCACCGCCACCGCGACCGGCGCCCACCAGTAGGGCAGCTTGCCGGAGGAGAGGGTGAGGAAGACGACGGCGAAGATGTCCTGCATGATGAGGATGCCGATCGCCAGCCGCCCGTGCATGGCGCCGATCTCGCCGCTCTCGGTGAGGGTTTTCACGGCGAAGACCGTGCTGGAAAAGCTCAGCGCGAAGGCCAGCAGCCAGCCACTGCGGGGGTCGAGCCCGAGGGAGGGGGCGAGGGCGCCGGCGGCGAGGAAGAGCCCGCCGAAGAGCACCGCGACGAAGGTGGTGTGAAGCGTGGTGCCGGCCCAGATCTCGGGGCGGGCGAGGCTCTTCACGCGGAGCTTCAGCCCGATGGTGAAGAGCAGCAGGGTGACGCCCACATCGGAGACGGCGGCGAGGATTTCCCCGGACTCGTGGCCCAGCGCCTGCAGGACGAAGCCGGCGAGCAGGAAGCCGACCAGCGGCGGCAGGCGCACCTGCTGGGCGAGCCAGCCGCTGAAGAAGGCGATTGCGAGGAAGGCCAGATCCATGTCGGGGGCATTGTCTAGTGTCCTGCGCGGAAAGAGCGTTGCCTTTCGCGCGCGAAATTTTTTCCAAATGCAAGGCGTGAGGAGGGAGCGAATCGAGATTCGTGACCGACGAACAACGCCGCAGGTGGGAAAAAGATCCGCGCCCCTATGTCGGATCGAGCGGAGCGAGCCAACTTCAAAGATATCTCCATCTCATCGAAAGGTGACGAACCTGACGCGTGGGACACTAGCAGTTGGGAGGCCGGGTGGGAACCAGGGTGATCAAGCCAGGGAGAGATTGGTTGCTTGATGGAGAGGATTCAAAGGATGAGCATGATGAGATCTCAATTTTGTCGGTCCGACGGTGCGCGGAACGTCCTGCAAGATGCCGGAAACTGGAAAAAGGATCCCATTCATCCTGCCCATCAGGTCCATCATGCTCCCCCATTCCCGACGTTCCGCATGACCCCTTCCCTGGCTTGATCGCCCTGGGGTGGAAACTGCCAAGGGGTTCTTGTCATGCGCGGGAGATCGGGCAGGTTCGGAACGTTTCTCACCGATCATGAACCGCCGCCATTTCACCACCGCCGCCCTTTCCGCCGGAGCCCTCGCCGCCGCCCGCAGCGCGGGAGCGGAGGAGGGAGCCTCCACCGCCGCGAAGTTCCGCCTGAAGTATGCGCCGCATCCCGGGATGTTCCGCCATCACGCGGGCGACGACTACATCGACCAGCTCAAGTTCATCGCCGACGAGGGATTCACCGCGTGGGAGGACAACGGGATGATGGGCCGCCCGCCGGAGCTGCAGGAAAAGGCGGCGAAGGCGATGGCCGACCTCGGGATCACCATGGGCGTCTTCGTCGCGCACCCGATCGTCAACACCGCCAACTTCGCCGCGCCCAAGCCCGGCGAGGTCGATGCGCTGCTGGAGAAGATGAAGCAGGCGCTGGAATGCGCGAAGCGGGTGAACGCGACCTGGATGACGGTGGTGCCGGGGAATTTCACCACCAATCTCGAGTGGGACTACCAGACGGCCAACGTGGTCGATACGCTGAAGCGTTGCTCGGAGGTCTTCGAGCCGGACGGCAAGGTGATGGTGCTCGAGCCGCTCAATGCCTGGACCAACCACCCGAACTGCTTCCTGACGAAGATCCCGCAGGCCTACCAGATCTGCCGGGCGGTCGGCTCGCCGGCGTGCAAGATCCTCGACGATTTCTACCACCAGCAGATCACCGAGGGGAACCTGATCCCGAATTTCGACAAGGCGCGGTCGGAAATCGCCTACGTGCAGGTCGGCGACAATCCGGGTCGCAAGGAGCCGACCACTGGCGAGGTGAACTACCGCAACATCTTCAAGCACCTCCACGCGACCGGCTGGGACGGCGTGGTGGGCATGGAGCACGGCAATTCGCAGGGCGGCAAGGAGGGCGAGCGCGCGGTGATCGACGCCTACCGCTGGTGCGACGGATTCTAAGGTGGAAAAACCGCCGGGATTCCGACGTATCCGGGGCGAAATGAGCACCAACGACCTGTTCACCGCCGACCGCCGCCGATTTCTCAAAGCCGGATCCCTGACCGCGGCGGCCGCCGCGGCCCCGTCCATTCTCCGCGCCCAGAACCAGGGCGCGAACGAGATCCGGGTCGCGCTGGTCGGCTGCGGCGGACGCGGCTCCGGCGCCGCGGCGCAGTCGCTGAACGTGGAGGGCACGCGTCTCGTTGCCCTCGCCGATGCCTTTCCCGACAACATGGACGGCGCCCACGACCGCCTGAAGAAGCAGTTCGGCGACCGGGTCGATGTGCCGCGCGAGCGGCGGTTCGCGGGATTCGAAGCCTACAAGCAGGCGATTGATGCCGCCGATGTGGTGCTGCTCTGCACGCCTCCCGGATTCCGTCCGGCGCACTTCGAGTATGCCGTGGCCCAGGGCAAGCACGTGTTCATGGAGAAGCCGGTGGCGGTGGATGGCCCGGGCATCCGCAAGGTCCTCGCGGCGGCGAAGGAGGCCGACCGCAAGAAGCTCAGCGTGGTCTGTGGACTGCAGCGTCGCTACCAGCAGAGCTATCTGGCGACTCTCGAGAAGGTGAAAGAGGGCGCGATCGGTGATTTCGTGTCGTCGCAGGTCTACTGGGTCAGCGGCGGCGTGTGGGTGCGCAACCGCAAGCCGAACATGAGCGAGATGGAATACCAGATGCGCAACTGGTACTACTTCAACTGGCTCTGCGGCGACCACATCGCCGAACAGCACGTCCACAACCTCGACGTCAGCAACTGGTTCAAGGGCGGGCATCCGGTCCGTGCGGTGGGCATGGGCGGTCGATCGCAGCGGATCGGCCCGGAGACCGGCGAGATCTACGATCACCACTACGTCGAGTTCCGCTACGAGGACGGGACCGTGATGAATTCCCAGTGCCGCCACTGGAACGGGGTCTGGTCGCGGGTCAGCGAGATCATCGCCGGCACCGAGGGCAGCGCGATGCCGGGCATGATCAAGGACCGGAAGGGCAAGGTGGTCTGGCGTCACCGCGGTCCCAACAACCAGCCCTACCAGGAGGAGCACAACGTGCTCTACGACTGCATCCGCACCGGCGAACCGATCAACAACGCCTACTACACCGCCGAGGCGACGCTGACGGCGATCATGGGACGGATGGCGACCTACTCGGGACGCGAGGTGAAGTGGGAGGACGCGCTGAATTCCGAGATCGACACCATGCCCGAGACGCTGGCCTGGGATGCGGATCCGGGACCGAAGCCGGGGCCCGACGGCCTCTATCCCTGCCCGATTCCCGGCAAGGGGAAATACATCTGAGCCGAATCGCACTTCTTCAGGCGAGTGCTGCGGTCGGAAGGTCGAAGGTCTCGACGTTCAAGGTCTGAGCGATCCATCCGCTGCGGTCGTGCGAAGGCGCCCGGGCAAAGGGACTTCTGACCTTGGACTTTCAGGCCTTCGACCGCCTTTTCATCCGGTTCGTCTCCTCTCGGGATCCCGCTTGAGGAGGCGGCATTCGGGCTAATCCTCCTCCGGAAAGATGGGGAAGCGCGCGCCCGGGTTGAGCAACTCGGGCGCGACGATGGTAAACGAGCGGTCCTTGCCGATTCGGTATTCACCCATGGCGATCGGCACCACCGTGAGCCGGACGAGCGGCGTGTCGTCGAACTCGCTGTGGCCGACCCGCATCAGCATGGCGCAGTTCGGGATCTTCGAGACCTCGAGGCGGTCGCCCGGGTTGAACCAATCGGAGGCGACCGTGTTGCGGGTGGGGAAGAGGTAGTCGATGGTGACCGGCCACGGCGCCGGTTCGCTGAATTCATCGGGCCGCACCATCGCGCGGGCCCGCACGGCGAAGCCGGTGGGGAACAGGTCGCCGTCGTCGAGCTCCCGCACGTGGGTGATCTCGAAGTCGCCTTCGACGTACTGGATGAGCCCCCGTTCCTCGAGGCCCGTCAGGTAGTTGCGCATCAACGCCCGGTTGAGGCGGGCGGTGGCCTCGTCGCCGAGCTCGGCGTAGCGGCGGTAGAGCGCCCGCGGATCGGCGGCTTCGCCGGGGGGCGCCTCCTGCAGGGAGAAGCCGACCGCCGACTCGGTGCGGCCGAGCTTCTTCAGCAGGTCGTAGTTCCGGGGGATCTCCGGGTGCCCGAAGACATGCAGGCAGAGCACCCAGCTGAGGATGGCGACACAGGCGGCCAGCACGTTGGCGAGGGTCCACCAGTAGTAGTGACCCCGGCGCCGACGCCGCACTGGAGCTTCCTTGGGCATCACTCGTTGCCGCATTCCTCGACCTCGGAGGGGTCGGGAGCGGGCTCGCCGGCGGTTTCGAAGGACGTGCCGCAGCCGCAGGAGCGCGTCGCCTGCGGGTTGAGGATGCGGAAACCGGCGTCGGAGAGGGAATCGACGTAGTCGACCTCGCAGCCGTCGAGCTTCTCGATGCTGTCGGAGGCGACGATCAGGCGTCCGCCCTCGAAGTCGGACACCTCGTCTCCTTCCTCGGGCGGGGCGACCTTCATTTCGTACTGCCAGCCGGCGCAGCCGCCACGGCGGACGGCGAGCCGCAGGCCGGCATCGGTCCCGCCGCCCTTGCGCTCAAGCAGGGTGCGGAGGGCGTCGGCGGCGGTGTCGCTGATGCGGATCATGGCGCGCCACTGATACGGCTGGAAACCGGGCGCGGAAAGGGCAAATCGGCGCGGATGCGGTAGGCGAAGGGTGCCGAGTGCCGAGTGCCGAGTGCCGGGTGCCGGGTGCCGGGTGCCGGGTGCCGGGTGCGAGTGTGCGCGCGAGTGGGGGGCGGAGATGGGGACGAGAGGGGAGGGCGGATCTTGAAGCGCCGGAGGCGCGCCGGCGCTTAGCCCCGGGGTTTACCCCGGGGGAATCCGGGTTGACCCGAGATCCGAAGCCCCGGAGGGGCGCAGGCGGACTCCCGAACTTGGAACTTGGAACTTGGAACCGGGATCTCTCCACTCGGCGCGTGCCCGTGATCCGTGTTCTCGACGACGTGCTGGCCAGCCAGGTGGCGGCCGGCGAGGTGGTCGAGCGCCCGGCGAGCGTGATCAAGGAGCTGGTCGAGAACAGCCTCGATGCCGGGGCGGGGGAGGTGCTGGTGGAGATCCGGCGGGGTGGCGCCGCCCAGATTCGGGTGACGGATGATGGCTGCGGGATGTCGCGGGAGGACGCCCTGCTGTCGCTCCAGCGGCACGCGACCAGCAAGCTGATGGAAGCCGGGGACCTGCACCGGGTGCGGACGCTGGGGTTTCGCGGCGAGGCGGTGCCCAGCATCGCCAGCGTCTCCCGTTTCCGGCTCGTCACCCGCCCCGAGGCCGAGCTGGCGGGCACCGAACTCCGTCTCGAGGGGGGAGGGGAGCCCGAGGTCCGCGAGGCCGGCTGCGCGGCCGGCACCATGATCGAGGTGCGGGATCTGTTCTTCAACGTGCCGGCCCGGCGGAAGTTCCTGCGGACGGAGACGACCGAGTCGGCCCACATCGAGCATCAGCTCCGGCTTCACGCCCTGGCGGCCGAGGGGGTGCGCTTCCGTTTCCAGAAAGACGGCCGCGAGGTCTTCGAGCTGCCCGCCGGGATGTCGCGGCGCGACCGGGTGCGATGGTCGGTGGGCACCTCGCTGGGGAGTGAGCTGGTCGAGCTGCCCGAGGTGACGGGAAAGGGCCTGAAGGTGATGGGCTTCGTGCTTCCGGCGCGGCACGCGCGGAAGGGGCGGCGCCACCAGTGTGTGTTCCTCAACGGTCGACCGGTCGAGGACGCCGCGATCTCGCGCGGTCTGGCCGAGGGCTTTCGCGGGGCGGTGGCCGACGGCCTTCATCCCGCGGCCTGGCTCTGGATCGAGATCGAGCCGGCGCTGGTCGATGTGAACGTCCACCCGGCCAAGCGTGAGATCCGCCTTCATCGGCCGCACGACCTGCGTGAGGCCATCGCCGAGTCCGTGCGCTCGGGCCTCGGCTCGGAGGAGCAGCGCAAGCTTCCTCCCTCCCGTCGGTCACCGGAGCCGTCGCCCGCTCCCGGAGTCGAGTCCCCCCGGCCGGCGCTGCGTCCAGTGGCGGCGGTCGAGCGTTCGCTGCCGCTGGCCCCGCCCGAACCGGTGGCGCCGGAAGTGGAGGAGAGCCCGGCGCCGGACTTCCGCCTCATCGGCGAGCTGCTCGGTCGCTTCGCGCTGCTGGAGTCCGAGGACGGACTGGTCGTGCTGGATCCGCGGGCCGCGCGGGAGCGCATCCTCTACGAGCGCTGGCTCAGTGGGGGCGGCGAAGGCGTGGCGTCGCAGGCACTGCTGGTGCCGGTGCTGCTCGAACCCGGGCCCCGGGAAATCGACCTGCTGCTGCGCCATCGCGAATTGTTCCAGGAGGCCGGCTTCGAGATCGAGGATTTCGGGGGCGGCAGCGTGCGCCTGGGGGCGGTGCCCGAGTTTCTCGGAGAAGCGGACCCCGGGGCGCTGCTGATGGAGGTGGTCGACGATCTCGCCGACGGCAGCTCGGGATCCTCGCGGTTCGCGCTGGAAAAGCTGGCCGCCGTGCTGGCCCGCCGTGCCGCCCGACGCGAGGCCCCGAAACCGGGCGAGGCGCTTCGATTGCTGGATCAGCTGTTCCGCTGCGACCTTCCCTACTGCGCGGCGGATGGCCGGCCGACGCTCAGCGAGTTCTCGATGAGCGAGCTGGAGAAGCGATTCGGTCGCTGACGCCCCGACCCACGGGTCTTTCAAAAACTGCCGTCCTCCGCGGAAGGATGTCATTTGGTGCACTCGATGGTTAGGACTCCAAAGTGGTCCGAGGTTCTAAAATTTTTATTGAGGGATGGGTGATCGGCTGCTTGAATGAGGGCATCGTCGAAAGGGGGAGGAACGAAGAATCGCGGGATTGCTCCGCATTGATTCTCCTAACTCCCTCTGGATGAAGGGTTTTGGATTTCCGATTTTGCTCCGGAGCCCGCCTCAGGATTCGGGAGAACTTGGGGGAGAACCCGAGTTTTGAGATCAACGGGCTTCGGAGCGACCCTTTAGACAACAGGAAATTCAAAGCGTTCAAAATTTAATCAGAAATTTCTTGTTTAGATTTCTGAATGAAACATACTCGATCACGTAGGTCAGCGAACCTGCCGAGTTTTTAAGATTTCGTGAACGCTTCTCTCCCAATTTTGATTCTCGGACCGATCGCCTTCACGGCGCAGACGGTGGAATCAGCCTCCCTGGATGAGCGTCTCAAGGATCGTCACCAGGCCCTCTTGGAGGATCGTCGCGAGGCGTTTCCCTCCCTCAGCGACCCCTTCGGCGTTCCGGATGCGGCGCGGGTGGTGCTGGAGAATGACAACGAGATCTACCGCCGGGCGGCCGCCTGGCGCGGCAACGTGGTGGCGACGATTTTCTGGGTGGGCGAGGAGCCGACCGTCAACAACCCCACGCCCAATCATGCGAGCGCGTGGGATCCGAACTGGGAGTCGAACTTCGGCGGCTATGATGATCCCAAGCGCCGCGACGGGCTGTTGCCCGCCGGGTTCGTTCCCGAGCTCAACCCCTTCTACATCGCGCTGCCGTACAACGACATCGGCTCGAACTGGCGCCACAAGCCCGAGGCCTCCGAGGTGATCCCGTGGTTCTGGCGCGAGTACCGTGGCGACGGCGTTTCGGTCTGCAAGGGCCGCTGGGTCGCGATCCACACCGAAGGCCGCGTCTGCTACGCCCAGTGGGAGGATGTCGGTCCGTTCGAGACCGACCACTGGGAGTATGTCTTCCGCGGTGCCGAGCCCCGCGACAACCGCAACGGCGGCGCCGGCATCGACGTCAGCCCCGCGGTCCGCGACTACCTGCAACTGCGGAGCGGCGAGCGCGTCCAATGGCGTTTCGTCGAGGCCCGCGACGTCCCCGCCGGTCCGTGGAAGGACTGGACCCGATGATTTCACCCGGCTCACCCAAGCTGCTGTTCCACCACCAACCCTTACACCCGCCCCACTGATCTACTGATCCCACACCCAAGCGAAGATTCCGGAAGCCCGCGGTCCCGAGCGGCGTTTCCGGCGGTCCGGAGAGGGGTTCTGTCCCGAACCGGCAGAGCGATTCCACAGCCAGGAAAGCTCTCTGCCTTTGCCTCCTCCGGGCCGTCTTCCCGGGCGATCCGTCCCGATCGCCCGATCCCGTGAAGCCCTTCGCTTCCCACACCCACACCCAAACCAGCCATGAAAACCAGCCACCTGGCGGTCCTCTGGGCCGCGTTCTTCCGCTGCATTGTCGTCCTGTTCCTTTTTGCCGCCGTTTCCGAACAACCCGTTCAGGCGGGGTGGGGAAACTGGGGCGGATGGGGCGACGACGATGACGACGACGATGACGATGACGATGACGACGACGATGACGACGACGACGACAGTTCCGGAGGTTCGGATACCTCGGGCGGCTCGGACACTTCGGGCGGCTCGGGTTCGTCAGGAGGTTCCGGTGGCGGCAGTTCCGATACCGACCCGCTGATTCCCGTGGGCAACCTCGACGCTTTTCCGACCGTGGTTCAGACCGGCACCCATCCCACCCTCACCTGGGGCATCGAGTATCCTTCGGTGGTCAAGGATGTGGTCGATGTGGATCCGCCGAACGACGTCACGCCGAAGGTGGACCTCTACATGGACGTCCGGGTTGTGGGCACCGGGGTCACCCGGGCCTACACCAACAACTACGGCCAGGTCTACAGAACCGAGTCCGTGACGACCCAGTGCTGGATGAAGATCAACAGCCAGTCATGGGATCTGATGTTTCAGGGCGACCTCTATGATGTGAATCCGGACGACGTGCTTCACACCCGCCTCGTGCGGCAGGGTGACAGCATCGAGTTCGGCGGTCGCTACCTCAACTCCAACGGATCCTGGAACACCTTCTACAGCACTCAGAACACCAACACGAACATCATCGCCCTGGTCGACGGGGACCTCGTTCCAGACAACATCCCCGACTGGGGCGCGCCCTCGCTGGAGAGCTTCCTTGAGCCCTACATGGACCAGTCGAACCGGGTGCAAATCGGTCCGATGGATGTCTTCTACGTGATGGAGCTCACCCACACCAACGAGAGCCACAGCGGCTTCGACCTTCAGGACATGATCGTGTTGGTGACCTTCCGCCGGGTGCAGCAGTGATCTTCGAACGCCTTCTCCAATCCGATATTCTCCGATGAAACCACTCGTCCAACCCGTGTCCATGATCGCTCTGGCGATCGTCATGCCGCACGTTTCGTCCGCCGGTGAGATCAAGATGCGCGACGCCGCCCGTCACGACGATCTGGTCAAGGTCAAGCGGGAGGAGATGGCGGAGGGGAAGCGGGTGGAACCGCCGAGCTTCGTTCCGGCGGAAGGCGACGACCCTTCGGTCGAGAACCGTCCGGGGGATCTGCTCGCCCGGTCGGAGATCCTCGCCTTCCGGGGCAAGGCAACCCTGGTGCCGAAGCGAGCGCTCCTGCACGTGCCACCTCGATACAGGGCCCGCGTCGGCGACATCAATGGATGTCGCCTGGTGACGTGGCTTGAGTTCTACCGTGAGAACTCGGGGTGGATCGACACCCACGAGGTGTCCATCTCCACGGCCTCGGGTGACAGCGCGGTGGAGGAAGAGTCCCTCGAGAAGTTCGCCGAACGCGAGCGGGTCGTGGTGGCCACGTTGATGAAGGGGCCGGTTTCGGTCCTGCCTCTCAAGGAGCCGCCGCCCGAAGAGGAAGCGGAGCAGGCCCAGGACTCGACCGCCGGGAAGCCGACGGTGAGTGTGTTGGAATGAGCTCTTCACCCCGAACGATCACAGCCATGAAACCATTTGCCATCATTCTTGCGACCGGAGCCCTTCTTGCGGGATCGGCCTCGGGCAACGACGCCTCGCAGTACTACACCAACTTCATTCGCCAGGTCCAGTTTCCGAGCGGCTTCGAGCGTGACGTCTCGGTCGATTCCAGCGGCCAGCAGTTCTCGGAGCTTCCGATCGATCCGGGCGGGGCGCGCTTCGAGCTCTGGACCGTCAAGAGCGATGCCTCCCAGAGCTGGCTCCTCGATAGCAAGTATGTCGGTGCCTTCGTGCCGGTAGCCACGGTGGCGTTCACGACCGCCGATCCGTATTCGGTGGTCCCCCGCACCCGCGCCGACCAACCGATCCAGGTCACGGTCACGGTCGATGGACTGTACGCCGACCCGTCGGCGCCCGAGGCGGCGCGGAAGGCGCGGTTTCTCCGCCATGTCCAGTCCTACGGAGCAGGGGACGGGGCCAACATCGACCGCACGCAGGCGACGCTGCACACGCAGAGTATCTTCGACAGCAACGGCACCTACAACCTGACCTACACCTTGACGGACATCCCTGGAGGGAACCGGGCGAAAGTCCGCGGCGAAGAACGCTTTTCGATCTTCACCCTCGACGATTACCAGGCGCCCTCGTCACAGGTGGCCTCGAAGCACATCCAGGTCTGGCCGGTGGCCGACGGATCCCTCAGCGGCATCGACGACGGAGCCGATCTCCGGTTCAGCACGCCGTCCCTGACGCTGACCCTTCACGATCTTTATCCCGATTCGAGGACCTACGCGCAGATCTATCCCGGACAGCCGGCCCTCGGGACGGATGGGACGGTCATCCCCGGCACGGGATACATCGTCTACGACGTGAAGCCGCACGACAAGACGATGGTCATCGATGACTGGGACAATGTCATCGAGGAGAGCGGAGAGTATACCATCGAGCTTCTCACGGCCACGCCGTTCGGGATCGACCGGCTCGATTACGTGACCTTCCACATCAACCGTGACATCCAGGTCAACGGCAGCGTGACCACCGTCGAGTAACCGCACCCGAATCCGATGCAGAACCGGCCGTCATTCCCCCAGGGATGGTCCGCCGGAACGGCGGGCCTCGTTTTCCAGCCTCACCCTCAGGTTGTCGTTGCGATAGATCACCGAGTAGGTGGCCTTCCTCGACTTCCGGAGCAGGTCCTCGACCTCGGTGAAGGCGATCAGCAGGAACAAGCCGCGCACCGGCTCGCGGTGGAAGGACAGCGTGCGGGTGGCGAACTTGTCCTCGACGGATCGCTCCTGCTGGTTGGCGGTGAGGGTGCCGTGCTCTTTCCCGAGCTTTCGCCGGAGCTCGTTGAACTCGAGCTCGACCGCGTCGGCTTTCTGGTCGGGCATGCCGTGATGGATCGTGACCTCGATCAGCCGGCCATCGAAGAACCGGGCTTCCACGGCGCGGGCATCCGAGTCCGGGAGAGGGGCGTCCTCCCGCTCGATGCGGAAGATCCGCAGGGCCGGGGCATCGCCGGGGAGGGAGATGTGGATGTCGAGCTTGTGCTTGTCGGCCCACTCGATGAGGCGCTCGGGCGAGTCGCCCCACTTCAAGCCCAGCGGCGGCTCGAGGAGGGCCTGGCCGAAGAGGGGCGGGGCGAGCAGCAGCCACAGGAAAAGAAAGGCTTTCGGCATGCACGGAGCATGCGCGCGATGGGCCGGCGAAACAAGCGTCGCCGTGGCTGGGTGATGCTGGAGGCGGCGTATGCGCTGAGTTTTCTGACGGCGCTGTCGCTGGTGCTGCTGAAGCTGTCGATCAACATCACGCACCCGCGTCAGTGGACGCTGCAGCAGACGGTGACCGACGCGTATCTGACCTATGAGAAGGCGTGGGCGCAGCGTCTTCCGTTCTCGGACCTGCTGGCCGACGACTCGCCGTGGCCGGCGTATCCGGCGAAGAGCGAGGTGACCGTGGAACTGGGCAAGCTGCCGGGCGGGGCTCCGATCGAGGGTCGGGTGATCCGGACGCGGATTCCGCATGAGGACAACTTTCCGGTGGACGGGGGGAGCGGGACGACGGCGGACAACCCGGCGGGGATGAAGGTGTGGAATTTCCAGAGCCTGCTGGTCTACGAGATCGGAGGTCGTGACTACGTGAAGAGCCGGACGGTGGTGAGATCGCAATGAGGACCTCGAGGAGAAAGACCCGGGCGAAGCAGGATGGCTACACGCTGCTGGAGCTGTCGCTGGCGATGGGGGTGGGGATCATGGTGGCGGCGATGTCGCTGATGCTCTTCAACCAGCAGATGGCGTTTCTGCGGATTTTCCGGGCGCAGGATTTCCTGACGCGTGAGGCGCCGCTGATCAACAACTACGTGGTGCGGGTGATCGGCAGCGCGGAAGGCTACGCGCTGTATACGGACATGGCGGCGCTGCGCAACGGGGAGAGCGCGGTGCTGGAGGGGGCGACGGTGCTGGTGCTGCGCTACAAGACGGCGGACGGAGGGGAGCGGGCGTCGATCCTGTCCTTCGAGGACCCGGGGACGGGGCAGGGGCTTTACTACCGTCTGATCCCGGAGGACGGGACGCTGGCGGGGCCGGACCTGGCGCTGAGCAAGCAGCCGGCGCTGGTGAGCTTCGCGGTGGAGCAGGGGGTGCTGCGGATGTATCTGACCGGACCGAACGGGGAGGAACTGGTGTACTCGGGAACCCAACAACTGTAGTTGAAGATGAAGATAGGAAACCGGAACCGGAAGCCGCGGGGATACGTGTCGTATGTGATGGTGCTGTCGCTGGGCATCGTGGTGCTGATGCTGCTGATCAACACCTACAAGACGTCGATGCGCTCGCACGAGACCCAGCGGGAGGTGGGTCTGCGGGTCGACTACTCGGACAAGGAGGACGAGATCCTCCGCGCCGTGGTGAACATCGTGCCGAACCGGGCGATTCTGGCCATGGTGGACGATTCGAACGCGTCGTCCTCCAATCGCAATCCGCTGCGCTGGAGTTCCATCTTCTCGGATGCGCTGGATCAGGCCAACGCCCGGGAGTCGATCAGCGACACTCTGCTGGGTGGGTTCGGGTTGGCCAACGCGGTGACCGCGAACCAGGGGGACACGTCCTTCACCAACGTCAACGCGGTCTTCGATGCGATCGAACCGGAGTCGGGCTACGTCGCACCGGGCATCGGACGAATTCTGGGGGAGGGCTTTCCGGTGCCGCTCGAGTCCTCGAACTCCACCCTGGTCGCCCGCGACCGGATCTACCCCATCATCAGCGATCAGAAGAAGTACGGCCTGCTGGCCACCGGGGGCGTGGGTCTGTCGACCGAGGACTATCCCGATTTCAATCTCATCCCGTTCCCCGAGATCCGCTTCGCCTACTGCGAGCCGGGACAGCCGTTCGTTGCGAAGCGAAACTGGTGGGCCTTCAGTCTCGACCTTGCGGATGCCGACGACGATGTGACGGGGATGGACCGGATGGAGCGCGACTTCATCGTGTCCATCTACGAGGTGCCCTCCCAGCTCGCGATCTCCGCCGAGGCCTTTGCGATCCTCGGAGAGCATGAGGACGGAACCGTCTGGAAGAACACCACGGTCGATGGAGGGGTCTACGGGACGCGCGTCAGGGCGGGAGCGGGGTTGAGCGTGCCCCGGCTCACCGGGCGGCGCGATGTGAAGTTCGACTCCACGGTGACAATCGGGGAACACGAGCTGACTGATGATCCCTTCGCCCCGGGCGCGCGGGAGAGTTTCGAACTCGACCACGGAGAGTTCATGCCGGTTTCGCTGGCGTCGGAGGCGGGGCGGGCGGCCTTTCTGCCGATCAACCGGGGCCCGGCCTTCTTCGATCGGTATGTGCATTCCCAAGAGTCCCAGACCTTGTCGCCGACGACCTGGAACGACTACTCGGTCGGCGCGAACCAGTGCGCGATGCGTCTGGATATCACGGACGCGGTCAGCGACACCGACAACATGCCCTCGGCGCTTCGTTTCCAGTATTTCAAGAACGGGGTCCGTGAGACGCTGGAGCTCCCCTTGTTTGAAGATACGGACACCGGGCTGCCGCCCGGATTCATCTATTGTGCGGATGAGAACCAAACGGTGAGTTTCCCTTATCCGGTGGACCTTGCCTACGGGAAGAACGGAAGCTATTACTACGAGGAGGGGGCTTCGGGTGTGGTGACCTTCGATAATGCCCGATTCGGCGACCCCCTGGTGGGGACCTTCAAGGCGGGCTACTACCGGCCGAGCTACCCCTTCACCCTGCGGCTCCTGCACGATCACAAGTGGTGCATCGTGGTCTTTCCCGAACGGGTGAAGGCCTGTCTCGAGCTGCTGGGAGCCGATGGGCCCGAGGTCAACCACTCTCTGGCGGTCAATGTCGACTACCCCGGCAGCGCCTATCTCGATGCCCCGTCGATTCCCTGCAAGGAAACCGATTACGGCGTGCTGCTGGAGGAATGCGGCGATCTGAGCGATTTCAGCAAAGGTTTCTCCCTCGTCACGAACCTCCGGCTCTACATCGCCGATGATTTCAACACGGTGTCGGTGGCGCCTCCCGAGACGAGCGGTCTGCCCTCGCCCTACTATCCCCCCTGTTCGCTGTTTGCCCCGGAGAAGCGCTATGGGGCGGAGGCGGATCCCTACCATCTCACGATCAGCGGGCAGGTTGGGAGTCTCGCCGGCGAAGAGGGGGAGGGCGGAAAAAGGGTTCACCTTCTCGACCTGAAAAACGCGAGTGAGGACGACGTCGCTCATGATCAGGTATCGGTGAATCTCTCCCAGATCCGGCACCCGGCGGCCCTGCCTCCCATCACGATGATGAACTGGCTCATCCTCGTGGAGGAACGCCGGGCCGAACTCTACGTCTCCGACGACCCCTGAGGGCGTGCGGGCCCGCGCGATCGCGTGAGTTGTCAGCGGGGAGCTTTTTTGTTAAGTTCCCCTAAGTGTTCACCCCAGCGTTCCATTCCGGAGCGGCCGATCGGCCCCGCTCCGCGCCCCTGAGGCGCCGTGTCCGGCGTCGCAGCCCGCGTGGCTGGGTGATGCTGGAGGCGGCGTATGCGCTGAGTTTTCTGACGGCGCTGTCGTTGGTGCTGCTGAAGCTGTCGATCAACATCACGCACCCGCGTCAGTGGACGCTGCAGCAGACGGTGACCGACGCGTATCTGACCTATGAGAAGGCGTGGGCGCAGCGTCTTCCGTTCTCGGACCTGCTGGCCGACGACTCGCCGTGGCCGGCGTATCCGGCGAAGAGCGAGGTGACCGTGGAACTGGGCAAGCTGCCGGGCGGGGCTCCGATCGAGGGTCGGGTGATCCGGACGCGGATTCCGCATGAGGACAACTTTCCGGTGGACGGGGGGAGCGGGACGACGGCGGACAACCCGGCGGGGATGAAGGTGTGGAATTTCCAGAGCCTGCTGGTCTACGAGATCGGAGGTCGTGACTACGTGAAGAGCCGGACGGTGGTGAGATCGCAATGAGGACCTCGAGGAGAAAGACCCGGGCGAAGCAGGATGGCTACACGCTGCTGGAGCTGTCGCTGGCGATGGGGGTGGGGATCATGGTGGCGGCGATGTCGCTGATGCTCTTCAACCAGCAGATGGCGTTTCTGCGGATTTTCCGGGCGCAGGATTTCCTGACGCGTGAGGCGCCGCTGATCAACAACTACGTGGTGCGGGTGATCGGCAGCGCGGAAGGCTACGCGCTGTATACGGACATGGCGGCGCTGCGCAACGGGGAGAGCGCGGTGCTGGAGGGGGCGACGGTGCTGGTGCTGCGCTACAAGACGGCGGACGGAGGGGAGCGGGCGTCGATCCTGTCCTTCGAGGACCCGGGGACGGGGCAGGGGCTTTACTACCGTCTGATCCCGGAGGACGGGACGCTGGCGGGGCCGGACCTGGCGCTGAGCAAGCAGCCGGCGCTGGTGAGCTTCGCGGTGGAGCAGGGGGTGCTGCGGATGTATCTGACCGGACCGAACGGGGAGGAACTGGTGTACTCGGGAACCCAACAACTGTAGTTGAAGATGAAGATAGGAAACCGGAACCGGAAGCCGCGGGGATATGTGTCGTATGTGACGGTGCTCTCGCTGGGCATCGTGATGCTGCTGTTGCTGATCAACACCTACAAGACGTCGATGCGCTCGCACGAGACCCAGCGGGACGTGACCTTGAGGGTCGACTACGAAACCAAGGAGGAGGCCGTGCTGCGGGCGATCGTGCCCATCACCGCGAACCGGGCGATGATGTGCATGCAGGATCAGTCGAATGAGGGCAACAACAGCTACGAGCTGCGCTGGCAGCGGATTTTCCGGGCCGCCATCGACGAGGCCAACGGTAGTGGTTCCGTGGACAAGAATGTGCTCAGGGAGTTCGGCCTGGAGGATGCGCTCGTCGGCAACCCCGGCGACGCCCGGATCTACTCGTCGCAGACCTTCTGGGCCTTCGACGTGCGCAACCGCTACGCGATGCCGGGGATCAACCAGGATTTCGGCATCGGCTTTCCGCCGCCTCTCGAGAGCGTGACCTCGCAGGTGAACGATCGGGATCATACCTGGCCGATCATCAGCTCGAAAAAGTACTACGGAGCCCTCGCCGCGGAGAAGGTCGGCGCGGCGGTGGCCGACTATCCGCAGTTCAACCTGATTCCTTATCCGAGGATCCGCTTCGGCTATGCCAAGCCCGGCGAGCCGTTCGTCGCGAAGCACAACTGGTGGTCGTTCCGGATGGATCTGGCCGCGCACCAGCGGGGGACGACCGACCTGGCCAAGCGCGAGCGCGACTTCGTGATCTCGATCTACGAGGTGCCCTCGCAGCTCGCCATTTCGGCGGAGGCCTTCACGGTGCTGGGCCAGCACGCCGATGGCAGCGACTGGGAGAACTTCACCATTCAGGGAGGGGTCTTCGCCAGCCGCGCGAGGATTGCTTCGGGGCTTTCCCTGGAGCGCTTGTCCGGTCGTCACGGGGTCGAACTGGCGGCCGACACGGTGATCGGGGACAACCCGCTCTTCGGTGAGGACACCGACACCACGGCCTATGAGAACGGAGAGGGCGGTGGCATCGCCCCGAACCCCTTCGCACCGGGAGTCCGGGAAAGCTACGAGCTGGCGCACGGGAGCTTCATGCCGGTTTCACTCGCGTCGGAATCGGGGCGGGCGGCCTTCGTGCCGATCAACCGCGGCGTCGAGTTCTTCGATCGCTACGCGCACGATCCGGAATCGAACACCGTCTCGCCCACCACGTGGAACGAGTATTCGGTAGGAGCGCTGCAGTGTGCGATGAACCTCGATATCACGGAGGTTGCCGACGCCGACTCGACCTTCCCCTCCGAGATCACCTTCCGCTACTTCAAGAATGGCTCGCGGGAGGAACTGGTGATCGACCTCGAGGAGGGCGACGATGCCGGTCTTCCTCCGGGCTACATCTATTGCGCGGATGAGAATGAGACAGTCTTCTTCGAGTATCCGGTCGACGTGGCCTACGGAAAGAACGGGGAATACTACTACGAGGAAGGCGTCACCGGAAACGTGACCTTCGACAACGCCCGGTTCGGCGACCCTCTGGTGGGGACGTTCAAGGCCGGCTACTACCGCCCGAGCTTTCCCTTCGACCTGAAGCTGCTGCACGACACCAAGCCGTGTCTCGAGGTCTATCCGGAACGCCTTCCCGAGTTCCTCGGCCAGATCGGAGCGGACGGGCCGGAGGTGAATCACTCGATTTCGGTCAACGTCGACTACGTGGGAAGCGCCTACCTCCAGAAGCCGTCGATCCCGTGCACCGAACTGGATTACGGCGTGATCCTCGACGAGTGCTCGGACCTCACGGCCTTCACCAAGGGCTTCTCCCTGGTGACGAATCTCCGGCTCTACATTGCCGACGATTTCAACACGATGGAGACGACCGTGCCGGTGGGCAGCGGGCTGGCCTCACCCTTCTACCCGCCGTGCTCGCTATTCGCGCCCGAGAAGCGCTACGGGGCGGAGAACGATCCCTACCGTCTCCGGCTCACCGGCCAGCTCGGCAGCCTCGCCGGAGGGGGGGATGCCGGGACGCAGTCGGTGCACCTGCTCGACCTCAAGACGGCGACCGAAACCGAAGTCGGGCACGACAAGATCGAGGTCAACCTGTCGCCGATCGAGCACCCGGCGGCCCTGCCGCCGGTGATGATGATGAACTGGCTCGTGGTGCTCGAGGAGCGCCACCGCGAACACTACGACTCGGCCAACGAGACGCCCTAGTGTCGTCCGCCAAGCAGACTGCACATCATGTGTTTTTGAAAGTTGAAGAGAAACAGCCGCTTCGCGGATTGGATGGGGAAACGATACGGCCTTTTCCCGAATTTCTGCGTTGCTCGTCGGTCGCGAATCTCGATTCGCTTCCTCCTCGCGCCTTGAACTTCGAAAAAACTCCGCATCGCATCACGCACCGTCCGCCTGGCGGACGACACTAGTCTCCGGGGTAGAGGATGCGGCCGCAGTTTTCGCACTGGGTCACCTCGGTGCCCCCGGTGACCTTGATCAGCGTCGCGGGGATCAACTTGACGTGACAGCCGCCGCACTGGCCCTGCTGCACCTGCGCGACCGCTAGGCCGTTCTTCTTCTTCATCAGGCGGTCGTACAATCCATGGAGTTCGTCATCGATCTTGGCGACGGCCTCCTCCCGGAGTTGCCGGGATTCCTCGATCTCGGCTTCGAGGTTCCCGCGCCGGGAGGTGATGGCGGCGAGGTCCTCCTCGACCACCGTCCGGCTCTTGGCGAGCGCCGCCTCGGCGTCATCGAGCGTGGAGCGAAGTGCGTCGGCCTGCTCCATCAGCTCCAGCTGCTTCGTCTCGAGCCCGTCGATTTCGCCCTCGTAGCGTTCCACCTCGTGCCCGAGGGCCCGGAACTCCTCGTTCTTCCGCGTCTCGAACTGCTGCTGCTTGAGGCGGCCGATCGTTGTGCGGCGGGTTTCGATGTCGAGTTCGAGGTTCTTGGTGTCGACGGCGTTGCGCTGGAGGGCGGCCTTGGCGTCGGCGACGGCCTTCTCGTCACCGGCGAGGCGGCCTTTCGCCCGGGACTCCTCGGCGGGCAGGCCGTCGATCCGCTTCTGAAGTTCCATCAGCCGGCGGTCGCGGTCCTGAACCACGAGAAGATCCTCAATCGATGCGAGCATGGCGGGTTCGTAGCGGCTTCGCCCGCCGCGGGCAAGCCCGGGACGGGTGTTGCATTCTCCGGAGGGTCGGGGCCATGCTGGTGGTGCTGATGGACGACCCGACCCCCGAGACCGAAATGGTGACGATCCGCTGCCCCGGTTGCGGGCAGCGATTCAAGGTTGGTCCCGAATTGGAGGGGCGGATGGTCGAGTGCGGAACCTGCGACCATCGCTTCCGGGTGGAGGAGAGCGTGATGATCCGCGCAAAGAAATTCTATCCGGGCGAGCGCCGGGATCCGTCGCTGCAGCGCTTCAGCCGGGTGCCCCTCCGAAGCGGGCCCCAGCCCGATTTCGATACCGTCGATCCTCCCCCGGATCCGAGTCCGCAGGCCATGGTCGAGCCAATTTCGCCGCTGCGGGTCATCCTTGGATTCGCCGGGGTCACGGGCGCGGTCATCGTCGCCCTCGTCCTGATGTTCGGCGGCTCCCCCGGCGGGATGCTCGACGGAGCGCCGATGGCCAAGCGGCTCATTCTCGGAGGATTCACCGCGGGCATCGCCTGGGTGCTGCTGTTCCTGGCAAATCCCACCCAGAGGATGAAGGCGGTGCTGGGAGGCGCGGCGATCGCGGCGGTGCTCCTCTCGCTGCCCTTCCTGTTCACCCAGGGGCTGCCCTCTGAGGATGGCACTCCGGAGACGGTCGCGGGTCCCGATGGTCCGGTGGAGGAAGAGGGGGCGGAGGCCGGTGGTCCGGGTGATGACGCCTTTGCCGAGCTCAAGAAGGAGATGGGCTACAACAAGATGGCGGAGGCGCTTGAGACCTACGGCATCGATGGCGAGAGCCAGGGGAAGACCGCGGTGGGCATCTGGCTTCGGGATACGCGTCTCTACAACAAGGAACAGATCGTCGACTACCTGATGCGCGCGACCGGGGCCGGGGAGCGCTCGTGGGCCTACTCCCGGCCGCCGTCGGATTACCTGATGGTGCTCTACGACGTCAGCCCCGACCTCGGGCGGATCCGCAAGCTCTGCGAGCGTTTCGGGACCGTGCCCCGGGTGATCCGCGAGTTGCAGGTGATCGAGGTGTTCGTCGACAACGAGCGTTTCGTCCAGGGGCCGCTGGCGAAGCTCCAGAATCCGGAGGACCCGTCGTTCTACGAACTGAATCGCCGCGAGCTGGACAGCATCGACCTCCACCGCGCCAGCGCGGCGGTGAAGCGCCTCAGCGCCGTCGAGCCGCGGCTGTTCCGGACCGACATCGTCCGGCGGATGCTGGAGCTGTTCCGTGAGGGGGATCTGGACATGAAGCGCGAGGTGGCACGGGCGCTCATCGTGTGGGCGCAGCCCGAGGATGGGGCGGTCGCGCTGGTGCGCGACGAGGTCCGCTCCCGCACGAATGCGGATGAGCCGGTGCCCGGGGTGTTCGTGGAGTTTCTGGTCAAGAACCGGGACGCCGAATCGGTTCCGCTGATCCACGAGTTGTGGATGAAGGAGGCGTCGGAATGGGAGGCGGTCTACGGAGACATGGGCGGGATGGTGGAGGATCGCCTCCTGGAAGGATTCGCCGACCTCGAGCCGCGCCAGCAGATGTCGGCAGCCCGTCTTCTCGGACGGGTCGGAACCGGAAAGAGCGTCGGTCCGCTTGAAGCGGTGCTGCCGGACGCGGTTCCCGAACTCCGAGTCACCATCGAGCAGGCGATTCGTTCCATCGAAGGCCGCGAGTAAGGTGCCGAACGCTCACTCCGGACCTCCCTGCTCTCCATCGCAAGCCACCGTGGCGGAATCGGTAGACGCCGCGGACTTAAAATCCGCTGACCGCAAGGTCGTGAGGGTTCGAGTCCCTCCGGTGGCACTCCTTGAACGTCGCCGAACGGGCCGACCGGCCCGGCTTTGATCCAAGAGACCGGAGCGCCGGGCCGTTGCCACCGTCGAAATGAAAGTTCCCAATCTGGATCGCGACGGCGAAAGCCCCCGGAGCGGAGTCGCCTCAATGGTCGACATCGCCTTTCTGCTGCTGGTGTTCTTCCTGGTGGCGACCACCATCATGCCCCGGGAGAGGGACCTGTTCCTGGAAGTCCCACGACCCGGGACGCAGGTGGAGGCGCCACCCTTGCCGATCGTTCTCGAACTCACCGGCGACGGCACGGTGTGGTGGGGAGAAGGGGCGAGCCGGATGCCGGTGGAGGCTCAGGGTCGGGAGATGCCGGGTCTGCTGGCGCTGCTGAAGCCGGTGGTCGCCGGGATGCGTGCCGGGAACGAAGACGAGCCGCCGGTAATGCTGAAGGTCGCGGACGGCGTGTCCCAGCAGCGCTTCGTAGACCTGCTCAACGCGCTGAATGCCTGCGAGGTGCGGACCGTCGGGATGATCGATTGAAGCTGGCGGCGCTCACGGGGTGCGCTGCGGCTCGATCGATTCGGTGGTGAAGCGGACGACCACCTGATACTTGTCCCCCTGCATCGAGGTCCCGAGCAGGGCAGAGCCGCCGCCCTCGAGGCGCCACAGGTGGGAGGCGAGGAAGAGGTCGTTCTGGAGGTCGCTCTTCTTGGGATACTGGCCCGCCTGAAGGGGCTTGCCGTGGAGTTGGGTCAGTACTTTGGAAAGCTCGCTCCAGTTGTCCATGAGGCTGGAGCTGTAGGACTCGCCGCCCAGGGACTGGGTCTGGAGGCTGACCTCGTCGAGGGTCTGGCCGGGTGACCAGTCGAAGTAGAGTTCGCACTGGAGTCCACCGATCCGTTCACGCGTCCGGAAGGTGCCGTTCAGGCCGAGGCGGCCGAAGAAGGTCTCATCGACCGTGGACTCGACGAACTTGCTCGCCTTGAGCTTGGCCTCGACCTCCTTGCGGGTGTCGCCGAAGCAGAGCGTGTCGAACACCGCGTTCGCGTTCTGCTCGGGTTCCGGCGTCTCCGGCAGGTCGCGCTCGGCGAGCCAGTTGCGGTCGTCGGGGTGGAGCTTCTCGAGCTCGAGGTTGAAGAGCTGGCCGTCGTCGCGGCGGATCGAAACCCGGTGGTGGTCGTGGGACACGTACTCGCCCCGGAACGAAGCGGAGCCTTCGGCGTTCTGCCAGGTGCGGGTTTCCGCCTGGAGCGTCAGCGCGGGGACGAGAAGGAGCAGGGAAGAGAGACGGAGCATGGGCGAGGATACGATCGGCGGTTGGGGAAGTCTACGGCGGGAACACCGCGAGATGTCACGAGAGAAGCCCGTGAAACCCCACGCTTGGGGAAAGTACGCGGTGGAAGGGCGGGATTCCGGGCGAAAAAAATCCCGGCAACGCGGAAGCGCTGCCGGGATGAGAGGGATCCGGAAGTCCGGCGATTACCACTTCTGCGAGCGGGAGTGGCGGAAGTAGGTCTCGAAGCCCAGTTCCGGCGGGAACTCCGAAAGGCCGTCGTGCGGATTCATTTCGATCCGGTTGTCGGTGCCGCACTTCTCGTACGGGGGCTTGAAGGTGCCGCGGTAGGTCGGGCAGGTGAAGGTGAACAGCTCGTAGAAGCCGTAGCCGAGGCGACGCAGCGCGCGGCCGGTGCCGTCGACCGCACCGTAGGAGTAGCCGGCCTTGCGACCGTAGTCGTCGGTCTTGCGGACGATCTGCTCGGGAATCTCGATGAATCCGTAGAGGATGTTGCTGAGCGCGCGGCCGAGCTTGCGGGTCGCCGTGTAGGTCGAACCGGGAGGGGCTTGGATGTCGGCGGCGGCGATGCCGCCGAGCGCGAGAAAGGCAGTAGCGAGCAGGACGAGTTTTTTCATGATGCTTGGCGGAGTTTTTCCGTTCGGGCGGGACTTGGCAACGGGAAAGTTTGGCAGGTTGTGCGTTGGCTTTACAGTGTAATGCCGGTCCCGTGCAGGACCCCCGGGATGGCCCGCACGCGTTCCATGATGTCCTCGGACAGGGGGGCGTCGACCTCGATGATGGTCAGCGCGTTGCCGGCGGACTTGTTGCGGGCGAGCGAGAGGTTGGCGATGTTCTGCCCGGCCTCGCCGAGGAGGGTGCCGACGGCGCCGACGATGCCCGGGCGGTCGTCGTTGCGGACGATGAGGAAGTGGCCCCGGATGTGCGTGTCGACGAACAGGCGGTCGATTTCCACGATGCGGGGGCTCTTGCCGATGATGGTGCCGGCGACGCGGAAGCGTTCGTCGCCCTTGCGCAGTTCGGCGACGAGGAGTTCGTTGTATTCGGTGCGGGCGTTGATGGTCGACTCGACGAGGTCGATCCCCATTTCGGCGGCGACGGCGGGGGCGTTGACGATGTTGACCTGACCGTCCGGACGGGCGGCCTCGAGCAGGGAGGTGAGCGCGGTGCGGGCGACCAGGGCGGTGTCCTTCTTCGCGAGGGGACCGTGGTAGGAAATCCTCAGCGCGTCCGGGTTCGCGGGGCCGAGTTTGGCCAGCATGCGGCCGAGCGCGGTGCCGATGTCGAGGAAGGGGCCGACCTCGCTGAGCGTCGAGGCGTCGAGCGAGGGCATGTTGATCGCATTGCGGATCTCGCCGGTGGCGAGGTAGTCGCGGATCTGTTCGGCGACCTGGATTCCGACGTTCTCCTGGGCCTCGTGGGTCGAGGCGCCGAGGTGCGGGGTGAAGGCCACGTGCTTGCCCAGCGTGAAGAGGGGGTGGTCGGCGGACGGCGGTTCGTCCTCGAACACATCGAGGGCGCAGCCGGCGATGTGGCCGGCGTCGATGGCGGCCTTCAGGGCCGTTTCCTCGATCAGGCCGCCGCGGGCGCAGTTGACGACGATGGCGCCCTTGTTGAGGAGCGCGAGCCGGTCGGCGTTGAGAAGGTGGCGCGTCTCGTCGGTCATCGGCACGTGCAGCGTCACGAAATCCGCGCCGCGCAGCGCGTCGTCGGGCGATTCGGCCAGCTCGACCTTGAGTTCGTCCGCCCGGTTCTGGGTCAGGAACGGGTCGTAGGCGGCGACGGTCATGTTGAAGGCCTGCGCGCGCTTGGCGAACTCGGTGCCGATGCGGCCCATGCCGATCACCGCGAGGCGTTTGCCGTTGAGCTCGATGCCGGCGTAGGCCTTGCGGGCGGCCTTGAACTCACCCTTGAGCACCTCGGCGTGGGCCGGGGCGATGTTGCGGGCGCAGGAGAGCATCAGCGTGAACGCGTGCTCGGCGGTCGAGACCGTATTGCCGGTGGGCGTGTTCATCACGATCACGCCGTGATCGGTGGCGGCCTGGCGGTCGATGTTGTCGACGCCGACACCCGCCCGGCCGACCGCACGCAGTTTTTTCGCGGCCTTGAAGACCTCGCCCGTCACCTTGGTCTGGGAGCGAACGACCAACGCATCGTAGTCGCCGATGATTTTCAGCAGCTCCTCGGGCGGGAGGCCCGTATTGACATCGACGGAGATGTCGGGATGCGCGGCGAGGGCATCGACGCCCTTGTCCGAGATCGGGTCCGAAACGAGTACGCGGTAACTGGCCATGACGGCGCGGCCATAGGGCGGGCGGGCCCCGCTTGCAAGCACCGCCCGTCGCGATCCTGTCAACGGCGGACGCCGGGCCCGGAAAAAAGTTCGCCCCTGACCGATCTCCATCCCCATCGCCTCCGTTTCTGGGTTTTGGTGCCGACGAATCGGCGGGCCGGAGTGGATGGGAATTTCGAGTCGGATCAGGGGCGATTCATGCAAGAAACGCGGTATTTACATCCGATGGTCATCGCCATTACGCAAGGAAAAACATCGAGGGATTGCCGGTGACGCGGCGGCACGGCGTCCGCCTTGACGCTGCGGCGGGCGGAAAAGCATGATCGCCGCCATGTCCGATTCACGCCGTCCGTTCTCTTCCCCGATGCTCGATGGTCCCGACCGCGCCCCCTCGCGGGGGATGCTCTACGCGGTGGGATACAAGAAGGAGGATTTCTCGAAGCCACAGATCGGCATCGCCTCGACCTGGTCGCAGGTGACGCCGTGCAACATCCACATCGATCGCCTGGCGAAGGAGTCCGCGAAGGGCGCCGATGCCGCGGGAGGGAAGTCGACGATCTTCAACACGATCACCATTTCCGACGGGATCTCGATGGGGACCGAGGGGATGAAGTACTCGCTGGTGTCGCGCGAGGTGATCGCCGACTCGATCGAGACGGTGGTCGGCTGCGAGGGCATGGACGGCTATGTGGCGATCGGCGGCTGCGACAAGAACATGCCGGGCTGCGTGATGGCGATGGCGCGGATGAACCGGCCGGCGGTGTTCGTGTATGGCGGCACCATCCTGCCCGGGTGCGCGACGATCCGCGGGGAGGAGAAGGAACTCGATATCGTTTCGATCTTCGAGGCGGTCGGCAAGCATGCCTCCGGCGAGTACAGCGACGATGACCTCGAGGCGGTCGAATCGTGCGCGATTCCGGGTGAGGGTTCCTGCGGCGGGATGTACACCGCCAACACCATGGCCAGCGCGATCGAGGCGCTGGGGATGAGCCTGCCGAACAGTTCGGCACAGGCGGCGGTGTCGGACGACAAGACGCGCGACTGCTTCGACGCCGGCGTGGCGGTGCTCAACCTGATCGAGAAGGGGATCCGGCCGCGCGACATCATGACCCGCGAGGCCTTCGAGAACGCCATCACCGTGGTGATCGCGCTGGGGGGGTCGACCAACGCGGTGCTGCACCTGCTGGCGATGGCCCACGCGGCCGAGGTCGAGCTGAGCATCGATGATTTCACCCGCATCGGGAAGAAGGTGCCGGTGCTGGCGGACCTGAAGCCGTCGGGCAAGTATGTGATGGCGGAACTGGTCCGCATCGGGGGCACGGTGCCGCTGATGCGCCGGTTGCTGGAGGCCGGATTGCTGCACGGCGATTGCCTGACCGTGACCGGGAAGACGATGGCGGAGAACCTCGCCAATTCGCCGCTTGAGTATCCGGAGGACCAGGACGTGATCCGTCCCTTCGATCAACCGGTGAAGAAGGACAGCCACCTGCGCATCCTTTACGGCAACCTGGCCCCGGGCGGGGCGGTGGCGAAGATCACCGGCAAGGAGGGTGAGTCCTTCACGGGTCCGGCGCGGGTTTTCGACTCCGAGGACGAGGCGATGAAGACCATCCTCGACGGCGGCATCAAGGACGGCGACGTGATCGTGATCCGCCGCGAGGGTCCGAAGGGCGGCCCCGGGATGCGCGAAATGCTCGGACCGACGAGCGCGATCATGGGCCGCGGGCTCGGTCAGAAGGTGGCGCTGATCACCGACGGTCGTTTTTCCGGCGGCAGCCATGGGTTCGTGGTCGGCCACGTGACGCCCGAGGCGCACGAAGGCGGGCCGATCGGCCTGCTGGTCGAAGGCGACATGATCACCATCGATGCGGTCGACAACGCGCTTTCGGTCGACCTCGACGACGATGCCCTGCAGGCCCGCCGCGAGAACTGGACCCAGCCGGAGCCGCGCTACACCCGCGGCGTGCTGGCGAAGTATGCCAAGTTGGTGACCAGTGCCAGCGAAGGCGCGGTGACCGACAAGAACCTGTGAGCGGCATCCCGGCTTCGCCCGGACTGAGGGCAGCGATCGGATTCCTCCGGGTCTTCGCGGTCTTCGCCTGGCTTTGGTACCTGGTGGCGCTGCTGGTGCTGAGCCAGTGCTGCCTTTTCGGAGCGATGGCCCGGGGCGGCACGGCGGAGGGGTTGAAGGGCTTCGGCGGCATGTTGCTCGTGCTGGCCGTCGTGGCTGCGGCCTATGCGATCCGCGGCGGGGCGTGGGTGCTGGCGGAGGATCTCGACGACCGGCATGGCGGGAGCGCGGGACGCAGTCGGGCGCGGTATCGGGGCTGGGGGTGGAGCGTCGCCTGCTTCACGGCCGGCTTGTCGGGCGGGGTGCACGGGATCGCGGCGGGTTTGGGGTTGTGGCTGATGGCGGGCGGCGCGGAGAATTCGGCACGCCTGAGCTTCACCATCGCGTGCGTTGTCACCTCGATGGCGTCGTGGGCGGTGTTTCCGTGGCTGAGGAAAAGGCAGCGCCGCAGCCGGCGGATCGGACCATGAAGGAGACGCGGAAAGCCTGGCGCCGCGCCCCGGTCGGGGCGAAGCTGGCGGCGATCTTCCTCCGGGTCATCGGATTCTTTTCCCTGATGGGCACGATGGCGGTCCTGGTGCTTGCGATCTACGCTTGTTTGGCCGCCTCCAACGTCGACGGATCGGCGGGCGACGGTCTGATGGTCTTCGGTCTGCTGGGGATTCTCGTGCTCGTTCTGGGGTTCCTCTATGCGATGGTCCGGGCCTGCGACCTGCTCGCGTGGTCCGTGATCGTCGGAGGCGGTGCAGCGTGGGTCCGCGAGTGGATGGGGGACCTGCGGGTCGGCGTGCCGTGGTTCGTGATCCTGTTCTTCGGGACCCAGCTCTTGGCCACGGGCTTGGTTCTGGCGCTGAGCGCTGGCTGGGAGGCGTCGGCCGCCCAGGCCGCTCTGGCGCTCGCGGACGGGGTGACGGCCGGGGTGGCGGGGGCGTGTCTCAGGAAGTGGGGACCGCCGAGCGGGCGGTCTTCCAGGCGCCGCTGAACGGACCGGGCCTCAGGCGAGTTTCCCGCGGATCTCCGCCTGCACCTGTTCGAGGCCGCCGGAGGTGTCGACGACGTGGACGAAGGGTTCGTCGCGCAGGGTGAGGAAGATCTCGCGGCACTTCTGCAGCGCGTCGCGTCGCTCGAACTCGTTGGCGGTGTCGCCGCGGGCGCCGACCCGCTCGAGCGCGGCGTCGACATCGAGGTCGAGGATGAACAGGTGGTCCGGCACCGGCGCGAAGGCCTCGTTCTTGATCCGGATTTCGCCCGGGTCGAACCCCCGCGCCCCCTGGTAGGCCATGGTGGAGAAATAGTAGCGGTCGAGGATGACGACCTTGCCGGCCTCCAGCGACGGGCGGATGAGCTCGTCGACGTGCTGGCGCCGATCCTTGAGGAAATACCGGAGTTCCTCGTCGGCCGAGAGCCGACCCGCCGCGGCGGACTCCCGGAGGCGGGTGCCCCAGGGCCCGTCGGTGGGTTCGCGGCTGGTGACGACCTCGCGCCCCCGGCTGCGGAACCACTCCGCGAGCAGGCGTGCCTGGGTCGACTTGCCGGTGCCGTCGATGCCTTCAAGGACGATGAACATGTCGCAGCGTGGGCCGCCGGAGCCGGACCTTCCAAGCGCCAAGTGAGGGGCTTTTCAAACGCGTGCGCTCGTCCGGGTGCGGGCGGTTGCATCGGGGCGGCTCCTCGGTAGGGTCGCCACCAGATGGAGGAGGTGCTCGATGCGCTGCGGCCGGTCGGTCGATGGTCGTCGTTGGCGGAAGCCGACGAACGGGCCTTGGTGGTGCTCGCGATGAACCGCGACTGCCGCGTGCGGGCGGAGCCGGATGGCTTCGTGCTGGAGGTCGAGCCCGACGATGCGGATCCGGTGGAGCGGGAGTTGCGGCTCTACGAAGAGGAACGGAGCCAGGTGGCGACGGTGCCGGAAGCGGTCGGCTACTCGCCGGGCCTCGAGGTGGCCATGCTCTGGGTGCTGGTGCTCGGCTTCGTCTTCCTGCGGCAGATGGCCGACCCCGACATCACGGACCGCTTCATGAATTCGACCGTCGGCGTGCTCGAGAAGGGGGAATGGTGGCGGCCCTTCACGGCGCTTTTTCTCCACGCCGACATGGAGCACCTGGCGGGCAACGTGGTGATCGGCGGCTTCTTCTGCCTGATGGTGGCGACCGCGTTCGGCCCGTGGCGGGGGTGGGGGATGATCTTCCTCGTCGGCTACCTGGGAAACCTGGTCAACGCCTGGGTCCATGCGCCGGGGCCGTTCTACTCGCTGGGGGCGTCGACCGCGACCTTCGGGGCGCTGGGGCTGGTGGTCGGCCACGGGGTGGTGATGGTGCTGAGGAGCCATCGTTTCCGCGAGATGAAGCGCCTGCTGGTGCCGCTCGGGGTGGGGCTCGGGTTGTTCGGGTGGTTCGGGATCGGCGGGGCGGACACGGATGTGAGCGCCCACCTGCTCGGGGCCGGCGCGGGTCTGCTGATCGGGATGTTCGCGGCGCTGCTCATCGAGGGGAGCGCCCCGGCTCCGGAGCCGCCCCGTTGACAGTCGGGGGCGGATGCGTATTTTTCGCGCCGCCATGAGCGAAGCGACCTCCGAAAAGCACGTTTTCCAGGCCGAGATCCAGCAGCTGCTCGATCTGGTCGTCCACTCCCTCTACACCGATCGCGAGATCTTCCTGCGCGAGCTGATCTCCAATGCCAGTGATGCGATGGAGAAGCTGCGCCACGTCGAGGCGACCGAGAAGGACGTCCACGACGCCGGGCTGCCCCTGCAGGTGGAGGTGACCGCCGACAAGGAGGCGGGCACGCTGACCATCCAGGACCACGGGGTCGGCATGACCCACGACGAACTGGTGGAGAACCTCGGGACGATCGCGCACTCGGGCACCAAGGCCTTCCTCCAGGCGATGAAGGAAAGCGGCGGCTCGCCGGAGAGCATGATCGGCCAGTTCGGGGTCGGTTTCTACTCGGCCTTCATGGTCGCCGAGGAGGTGAAGGTCTACACGCGGAGCTGGCGCAAGGACGGCGAGGGGCTGGTGTGGACCAGCGATGGCGCGACCGGCTACGAGATCGAGCCGGCCGACGGCGTGGCGCGGGGCACGAAGATCGTGCTCAAGCTCAAGGAGGACCAGAAGGAGTATGCCGAGGAGCACCGGGTGAAGCACCTGGTGGAGACCTACAGCAACTTCGTCGGGTTCCCGGTGATGATCGACGACAAGCGCGTCAACGAGGTCGAGGCGCTGTGGCTGAAGAACAAGAACGAGATCAGCGAGGAGGAATACAAGGCCTTCTACCAGTTCCAGGCCAAGGCCTTCGACGAGCCGCAGTACCGGCTGCACTTCTCGGCCGACGCGCCGCTGGAGATCAACGCGCTGGTCTTCGTGCCCTCGGAGAACCCGGAGCGGATGGGCTTCGGCAAAGCGGATCCCGGCGTCGCGCTCTACTGCAAGAAGGTACTCATCGATCCGGAGCCGAAGGGTCTGCTGCCGGACTGGATGCGCTTCCTCAAGGGGGTCATCGACAGCGCCGACCTGCCGCTGAACATTTCCCGCGAGACGATGCAGGACAGCGCGCTGGTGCGGAAGATCGGCACGGTGATCAGCAAGCGGGTGCTGAAGATGTTCGACAAGGAGGCCGAGGCCGATCCGGAGAAATGGCGCGGCTTCTACAAGAAGTTCGACCGCTACTTCAAGGAGGGGGTGGCGACCGATTTCGCCAACAAGGAGGCGCTGGCCAAGCTGCTGCGTTTCGAGACCTCGATGACGGAGCCGGGCGAGGTCGCGGGCCTGAAGGACTACCTTTCGCGGGCGAAGGACGGCCAGGAGGAGATCTACTACATCGTGGGGAGTTCGAGGGAGCAGATCGAGGCCAGTCCGTATCTCGAGGCGTTCAAGAGCCGCGGTCTGGAGGTCATCTACTTCACCGACGCGGTGGACGAGTACGTGGCGGATTCCCTGTCGGAGTTCGATGGGAAGAAACTCCGCTCGATCACCAAGGGCGGCGTGGACCTGGACGACGCCGATGTCGAGGGCGAGGCGCTTTCCGAGGAGGAGACGAAGGGGCTCTGTGAGTTCCTGAAGTCGGAGTTCGGCGACAAGGTCACCAAGGTCGAGGCCGGCAAGCGGTTGGTCGACAGTCCGGTGGTGGCGCTGGTGCCCGAGGACGGCATGACGCCGCAGATGCGGGCGATGATGAAGGCGATGGACGAGAACTTCGAGGACGAGGTGAAGGTCGAGCTGGAGATCAATCCCCGCAACGAGCTGATCAAGCGCCTCGCTTCGGCGAAGGACGGCAATCCCGAGCTGGCGAAGATGGTGGCGGGTCAGCTCCTCGACAACGCGCTGATGGCCGCGGGCCTGCTCGAGGACGCGCGGGACACCGTGAAGCGGATGAACGCGCTCATGAGCAAGGCGCTGGGGTAATCAGGAGAGCGGCTTTCCAAGCCGCTGCCGCTTGCCCGTCCGGAGCCACCAGGAGAGCGGCTTTCCAAGCCGCTGCCGCTTGCCCGTCCGGAGCCACCAAGAGAGCGGCTTTCCAAGCCGCTGCCGCCGGTTGGAGCGGACGAGCGGCTTGAAACCCCGATTTCCCATTCTGCCCGAGCGGACAAGCGGCTTGAAAAGCCGCTCGCCCCATTCATCGCTCCGCGACCGAGAGGCTCGGCAGGCAGTCGATGAGGAAACGCCCGGTGCGTTCGGCGTCGTTGCGGATGGCTTCGGCCTCGCTGCCCAGGGGATTGAGGGCCGTGAGTGCGCTTTCGGCCTCGGCCGCGGGCTCGGGGGGAGCGACGGTGACCCCCGTCGGTGCGGTTTCCTCCGGCGGGGCGAGGAAGGCAAGGAGGGCAACGAGGGCGGTGGCGGGCAGCGCGAGCCAGCCGGGGTGGAGGCGCCTGCGACGTCGCTGGCGGAGGGCCATGTGGATGCGTGCCTCCAGTCCGGGCCGGACCGGGATGTCGGGGGCTTGCTGGCGGAGCAGGCGGTCGATGTCGGACTCGTTCATGACGGGACGCGGGTGTTGTTCCAGATCGAGGGAATGGGAGGCGGGGTGACGGGGAGCGGGGGCGGTCCGGGGGGGTCGTTGCGCAGCTTCTCCGCCAAGGTCCGGCGGGCGCGGTGGACGAGCACCTTCACGGCGCCCTCGCGCTTGCCGAGCACCTTGCCGACCTCGGCCAGCGAGAGTTCCTCGCGGTAGTGGAGCCAGAGGGCGCTGAAGGCGTCGCGGCTCAAGTGGGTTTCGGCGGTGCGCCAGAGGTCGGGGCCGGGGGAGGGCTCGGGCGCGGGGATGACGCTCTCCAGCTCGAGCGGAGGAAGGGGGCGGTTCTTCCGGAGCATCGCGATCGACTGACGCCGGGCGATGGTGAGCAGCCAGGGAAGCAGCGGACGGCTCGGATCGAAGCGGTCGAGCTTGCGCCAGGCGCGGACGAAGGTCTCCTGCGTCAGGTCCTCGGCATCCTGCCGGTTGCGGGTGAGCGTGAGAAGGAACGCGTGGACCTTCGGATGGAGTTCATGGACCAGCTGGTCGAAGGCCTCCAACGACCCGGCACGACTCTGCCGGACGAGGGATGCCTCGTCCGGCGGGGAGTCTGGGGCGTGGGGAGCCATGATCGTGCGAGTCTAGTCGGTCCGGGGGGCGGGCGACAGCCTCATTCGCCGATCCGGTCGAAGGCGCCGTCGGCCTCCATCATGGCGATCATCTCGGCGGTCGGCAGGCTGAGGGTGCTGCGGACGGTGCGGCCTCCGTTCTCGGCCTTGGCTTCGAACTGCATGTCGGCGTCGCGCAGGGCGGCGTTGCCGAGCTCGCCGAGGGCGATCATGCCCTCGATGATCTTGCGGAAACGGTCGCCGTCGGCGCGGTCGCCGGTGTCGATGAGCAGGCGGCCCTCCATCCGCCCGCCCGCTTCGCCGAGGGCGATCTTGAGCGTCTGCGCGTGGGCCAGCAGCTCGGATTCGTCGCCATCCATCTCGACTTCGGAGAGCTTCGCGGAGCCGACGAGGAAGGGCGCGCCGGATCCGGCGCCGACGAATTCGTCCGGGCTCATCCCCTCGCCCCTGAGGGTGGTCATGGCGCCCTCGAGGAGGTCTTCGAAGTGGCTGAAGACGAGCAGGTCGTTGCGGGCGAAGAAGGCGTGCTGGCGTTTCCCCTTGTCGGTCCACGAGTGCCGGATGGTGCCGTCCTTGTCCTCCGACGAGTAGTCCTCGGCCGCGGCGACGAGGTCCTCGAGGTGTCCGCTGTCGAAGCTGCCGTGGATGATGGCCACGCTCCGGTCCTTGCCGCCATCGCCGTAGAGGGTGATGCCCTTCAGGTCGGTGACCGGGTTGATCGAGAACAGGCGCTTCAGGGCGCGGAGTTGCGCGCCCTTCTTGTCCTCGACGACGGTGACGACGCGCTGGCCGATCTCGGTGCCGCGGACCGCTTCGAGGTCGGCGTGGAGCCACCACTTGGCGTCGGGGGAAACCTGGGCGGGATTGAATTCGCCGGCCTGGACACCGGCGGCGAGAAGAAGGGGAAGGAGAAGGTGTTTCATGATGAGCGTGGATTCGTCCGGGGGTACGCGGCCGGGCGACGGGAGGTTACATCGGGGGCAAGGAGCGGCTCCTTCCAAGGTGCCGGGGGGAGGAGGGCACCTGAAAGGAGCCCCTCCTTGGTCAGCGTGCATGAAAACAGCCGCGGCGCGCCTTCCGCTCCAGCCACGGGTGGGCGAGGTTGGCGGCGAGGATGGCGAGGATGCCCAGGTAGCTGAGCGGGTTCAGCTCGTGGTGCTCGTGGAAGAAGAGCGCACCCATGGCGATGCCGTAGACCGGCTCGAAGTTCATCGCGAGGTTGCCGGCGTAGGCGGTGATGCGCTTGAGCAGGTGGATGTGAAAGGCGTGGCCGAACACCGTGCAGGCGAGCGCGAGTCCGAGCAGCCACAGCCAGTCGAGGCCCCGCGGCTCGAGCAGGGCGGGGTAGCCGCCGGGATCGAGCAGCGGCACCGAGAGCAGGCAGACCGCGCAGGCACCGATCATTTCCCAGCCGACCATGCCGAGCGGGTCGCCCCCGCGGTGGACGAGCCGGCGGTTCAGGACCGGGAAGATGGCCGCGAGAAGGGCGCCGAGCAGCGCCACGCCGAGGCCGGCGAGGTAGCCGCGCTCGATGTTCGCGATCATGGCGATGCCGGCGACCACGACCAGCCCGAGCAGGACCTCGAAGGGGCGGACGCGGCGGCGCTCGATGAGGGGTTCGGTGAAGGCGGTGAAGAGCGAGATCGCCGCCATGCCGGCGAGGCAGATGGAGATGTTGGCCAGCTTGATCGCGCCGAAGAAGCACAGCCAGTGGAGTCCGACGATGGCGCCGATGCCGAGCAGCGCGGGCCAGCGCTCGAAGGAGATGCGGTGACGCCGGACCGCCACGACCCAGACGAAGGCCCCGACGGCGGCGATGCCGGTGCGCCAGGTGACGAGACTGGCGGCGGTGCCGGAGTAGAGCTTCCCGAAGACCGCCGTGAAGGCGATCAGGAAGACGAGAAGGTGGAGCTGGAGATAGACGTTCATGGCGCGGCGGGAAGCCGCGGGAACGGTCCCGCGGAGGCGGGACGGAAAGCCGCGGCTACTCCCCGGCGACGAGGTCCTCGAAGGTCTGGCGCTCGCGTACGACGGTCGCCGTATTTCCATCGACCAGGACCTCGGCGGGGAAGGGGCGGGAGTTGTAGTTGGAGGCCATGACGAAGCCGTAGGCGCCGGCGCTCATCAGGGCGACCACCTCGCCGGGCTGGAAGTCCGGAAGCTCCCGGCTCTGGCAGAAGAAGTCGCCGCTCTCGCAGATCGGACCGACGACATCGACCACCCGCCGCTCGTCGCCGGGTTCCTTCACCGGCACGATCTCGTGGTGACCCTCGTAGAGGGCGGGCCGGATGAGGTCGCCCATGCCGGCATCGACGATCTTGAAGGTCTTGGCGCTGCCCTGCTTCTCGTAGAGGCAGCGGGTCAGCAGGACCCCGGCGTTGCCGGCGATGGCGCGGCCCGGCTCGAGCAGGATCTTCAGGCCGAGGTCCTTGAGACGGGGGACGAGTTCCTCGCCGTATTGGGCGAGCGTCAGGGGCCGGACCTGCTCGGTCTGGCCGTGCCACCAGTCGACGGATCCGGCGGCGAGCGCATCCTGGTAGATGATGCCGATGCCGCCGCCGATCGACCAGAATTCGATGCCGTGCTTCTCCTTCAGCGCGGTCGCGAGCGGTGCCACCTTTTCGACCGCCTCGACGAAGGGCGTGATGGAGGTGAGCTGCGATCCGATGTGCATCTGGAGTCCCCGCAGGTTCACATTCGGCAGTTCGGCCGCGGCGCGGTCGTAGAGCCCGGCGATGCCCTCGAAATCGACGCCGAACTTGTTCTCCGACTTGCCGGTGGAGATGTACTTGTGGGTCTTGGCATCGACGTTGGGGTTCACCCGCACGGCGGCGGGGGCGACGACGCCGAGGTCGCCGGCGACTTCGTTGAGGAAGCGCAGTTCGGCCTCGCTCTCGACGTTGAAGGAGTAGATGCCCTGCTTGAGGGCGTACTCGATCTCCTCGCGGGTCTTGCCGACGCCGGCGAAGGTGCACTTCGCCGGGTCGCCGCCGGCCCGGATCACCCGGTAGAGTTCGCCGGCCGAGACGATGTCGAAGCCCGCGCCCTCGTCGACGAGAAGACGCAGCACCGACAGGTTGGAGTTCGCCTTCACCGCGTAGGCCACCTCGTGGTCGACCCCGTCAAGCGCCTGGTCGAGCCGGCGGTAGTGGTCGCGGAAGGTGTTGGCCGAGTAGACGTAGAGGGGCGTTCCGTGGCCGTCGGCGAGCTCCTGAAGGTCGACGTCCTCGCAGAAAAGCGAGCCGTTGCGGTAGGCGAATCCGTGCATGCGGGGGGTGTAGTCGGGGCGGGTCCGACGCGCAAGCGAAGGAAATGGATGGACAGGCGTCCGGAAAGACGGAGCGTGGTGGGGTGAAATCCGTGGTCGCGTTGATCTTGTCCGCCGGGCTGGCGGTGCCCCTTTCGGCCCTGCCGAACACCATCATCGGCCCGATCGTGCAGGCGAACAGCCCGCTGAACGGCGAGGATCTGACCGATCCGGTGCTGGCGGCGCTCGAGGGCGGGGGCGGACTGCCGGGCGAATGGGTTGCCGAGGCGGGGGTCGGCTCGGCGGAGATCTCCCATCTGCTGGCGCGGCCGGAGTTGTTCGGCCGGGAGGTGGTGATCCTGCGGGCGGTGCGGCGCAACGGCGATCTGGAGCGGGTCGAGGCGACCTTCGCCGACGCGGGCTCGTTCTTCGGCTATTTCGACGAGAAGCTCCCGGAGAACCTGACGCGGAGGCAGCGCGAGGAAGAGGTCCGGCGCCGCCTGGCGGTCCGGCAGCAGGAATTCGCCACGCTCTATCAGGAGTCGTTGGCGGCGGTGCGCGGAGCCGTGGTGAGCCGGGCCGACCGCCAGCGGCCGAGAACGGAGAAGATCGGCAAGGGACGGATGCTGCGTGCCGAAGTCGAGGAGTGGCAGGTGGGGGAGCTCACGCTGCGGCTGCTGGCGGCGGAGGACCGTCTGGTCCGGCTGGTCATCGGCAAGGACCTCGGGGAGGTCTGGATGGACCGGGAATTTGCCGACGAGGACGACCGGGAGCGGGCGGCGCGCTTGAAGGGCTCGGTCAAGACCGACGGGGAAAGCGTTCGGATCGAAGGGCTGGATCCCATCCCGCAGGGCTACCGCCCCTACTGCGGGCTCAATTCCCTGGCGATGGTGGCGCGTCATCTCGGGCTGCACCTCGACGAGGACTGGCTGGCCGCGGCGGCGGGATTCCGCAACACCGGGAGCGCCGCCGGATCGAACATGGTGCGGCTCTATCAGGCGGTGGCCTCGGAGGCCGGGCTGGGCATGGACCGCTCGAGCCGCTTCGACGAGTTCACGGTGCGGGATGCGCTCGCCGAGGGGCGTCCGGTGATCGTCTGGCGGAGGTACTCGCCCCGGCGCAACCGGCTCCACGACCGCGTGGCGGCCGGTCGGGCCGAGCTGCCGGACCCGTCTTCCGCGGAAGAGACGGCGAGCTGGCCGGGTGAGGACGCACCGCTGCATGCGTCGGTGCTGACGGGTTTCGACGGCGACCGGAACGAGGTCTATTTCCTCGAGAGCTGGACCGGACGCGACCGCCCGCGGCGGATGCGATTCGAGGAAATGGCGGCGACCGCGTATCTGACTTTCGTCTTCACGGAATGAATGACAGCTTCGGGCCCGCCACCCCCGATCGGGGGGAAACATCCCTCCCCCGGAGCACGTAGGATTTTGATCATGAAAAGCACCGACCTCAGTCGCCGTCGTTTCCTCCGCACCACCGGCCTCGGCGCCGGCGCGGTGCTCGGATTCCCCGCCATCGTCCGCGGGCAGAACCTCAACGACCGGATCCGCGTGGCGGCGGTCGGGGTCGGGGGCAAGGGCACGAGCGACATCAACAACGTCGCCAAGTGCGGCTGCGACATCGTGGGGCTGTGCGACGTCGATCTGAACACGCTCAACGGGATGGCGGAGAAGTATCCCGACGCGAAGACGCACCGGGATTTCCGCGAGATGCTCACCAAGATGGAGTCGGAGATCGACGCGGTGATCGTCTCGGCGCCCGACCACATCCACGGCGTGGCGGCGATCCCGGCGATGCAGATGGGCAAGCACGTGTATGTGCAGAAGCCGCTGACCCAGACCGTGTGGGAGTCGCGGGTGATGCGCGAGCTGGCCCGCGAGAAGCAGCTGGCGACCCAGATGGGCAACCAGGGCAGCGCCGCCGAGGGACTGCGGCGCTCGGTGGAGGTGATCCAGACCGGCGTGCTCGGCAAACCGCTGGAACTCCACGTCTGGACCAACCGTCCGATCTGGCCGCAGGGCCTCGACCGCCCGCAGGGATCGGATCCGGTGCCGGACCACCTCGACTGGGACCTGTGGCTCGGGCCGGCGGCGGAGCGGCCGTTCAAGAAGGACGTCTATCACGCCTTCAAGTGGCGCGGCTGGAACGACTTCGGCACCGGCGCGTTGGGCGACATGGCCTGCCACACGGTCAACATGCCCTTCCGGGCGCTGAAGCTCGGCTACCCGGACATGATCGAGTGCGAAATGGCCTCGAAGATCTATTCCGAGACCTATCCGCTCACCTCGCGCGTGCGTTTCGACTTTCCGGCCCGCGAGGACCTGCCGCCGCTGAAGTTCTGGTGGTACGACGGCAATCCCGACGACCCGTTCCAGCCGGTCATGCCCTATCCCGAGTTGCTCAAGGACATCATCGTCCTGCGTGGGAAGGTGCCGCCGTCGGGAGCCCTCATCGTCTTCGAGAACGGCATGCTCTACTCCGAGGACGACTACGGTCGCGCCTTCTGGGTGAAGACGAACGACGACAAGGAATTCGTCCGCGGTCCGGCCCATCCGATGACCCGCGACGTGCCGGAGGTGATCCCGCGCTCGCCCGGTCACGAGCAGGAGTGGGTGGACATGATGAAGGGCGGCGATCCGGCCTATTCGAACTTCGAGGTCGCGGCCTACCTGAACGAGGTCATCCTGCTCGGCTGCATCGCGCAGCGCGTCGGGGAGGGTCAGCCGATCGCCTGGGACGGCCCGAACATGAAGGCCAAGGACAACGCCGCGGCGAGCGCGCTGGTGAAGCGCGAGTATCGCGACGGCTGGGCGCCACAGGTGTAAAGGCTTGGAGACGGGGCGCCCCCGCCCCGCGAGGTAGACGGCGGATCCGTCCCGGTCGTGAAGCCGGGTCACCAGGGTTGCGGGGCGGGGGCGCCCCGCCTCCGATCCGACCCGGAGATGAATCTCGATAGGGTGCGGGCGTCCGGATCCATTACGGGGAATCCGCCTTCTCGATCACCATGTTCCGCACCCGCGGGTAGGGGGTGGCCTCGCTGGTGTCGGGCCAGACGGCGAGCAGCAGATCGCCGTTCTCCGCCCGGTGAAGCCGTCCGCAGGGCACCCTTCCTTTCTCGGACCGCGGCGCGAGCAGCGTGACCAGCCGACCATTGGCGTGGGCGATGGTGGTGAGGTCCGTCTCGATGAGTCGATCCTCGTACCGGACCTGCCATCGGTGGGTGTCGCCGAAGCGGAGTTCCACGAGCACGCCGTCCCGCTCGCCCCGCCAGACACCCCGGAGGGAGTCCGCATCGATCTCCGCGGCTTTCAGGCGTTGCTCATGAAAGCGCCTGAACTCCTCCGGATAGAGGAAGCGGCGTCGCTGCCAGAAGAGCATGGAGGCCGTCGCCCCGGCTCCGTCGGTGCGGGCGAAATGCTTCTCGTGTGCGGCGATCGTATCCTCCCACTCGTCGATGAAGCCGAGCGGGATCGCGGCCTGGGCGTCACTGCCCACCGGTTCCTTGGCGAGTTGGTCGAAGATGAACTGAAGCGCTTTGGGATTGTCGTTGATGGAGAAATCGTAGGCGGCAAGGGCCAGGCCGAGGCTGTGCCAGCGGTCGTCCTGCCGCTTCAGTTTCTCGTCGTCCAGTAGCGGTTTCAGTGCCGGGGTCTCCTCGACCGAGGCCTGGAGGATCATGAACATCAGGCGCCGGATCTCGTCGCGGGACTTGTCGGCCTTCGCCGCCAGTTGGAGGGCGGCCTGCGGGGAGAAGGGAGAGTCGAGCTCGTGGGAGAAGGGAGCGTTCTCCCAATCCACCTTTCGGGGAGCCGGAGCTTCGGTTTCGGCGACCATCGTTTCTTCCGCGTGAAGCATGGGGCCGGGCAGGACGGCCGCCCCTCCGATGAAGAGGACGAGGAGGGCTTTGGTACCGGGAATCCGGATCGCTGAGAGCCGGATCCGCGGATGTCGGTCGGGTCGGGAGCCCTGGGAATGGGTGACACTTCGAAATGACATGGCCAAGGAGCTAACCGGCACCGGGCGGCCGTCTCGTCTGCGGCACGGGAAGATTCGATAGAGATTTGATCGGCTCGCCGACGCTTCTCCGTTTGTGATGAAAGCGCTCGCCTGCTCCTTGTTGTTGGTCCTTCCCGTGTTCGCCGATGGCATTCCCGTGGATCGGGAAACCGGAGAACTCACCGCGGAACACGTCATGGTGACCCTCGACGCCAATCAGCGCGAGGAGATCGTGGTGCTCGGATCGCTGACGCTGCGCCCGGAGCAGTGGAGCCGCCTGCGCAAGCAGTGGCCGTCGGTGCCGAAGCGGGTTGCGACGGTCCTGCCGAAGGACTGGAACGACTGCACCTGCGGCGTCGAGGGAGGGAGCTACGCGATCCAGTGCTCGGAGGACCGGGTGGCGCTGCTGAAATTCTTCTACGAAGATGCGGAGGATGACGGACTCGTGGATGCCTGCGAGTCGGGCGAGTCGGTCGGACTGACGATGGATGCCCGGGGACAATTCTACTTTGGAGGGAAGCTGATCCGGTATCCGGTCCTGCTGGCGGCGCTCGAGCGGATGAAGCCGAGGGGCGAAGGGCACGATGCCTCGATCGCCATCGACCTGCCGCTTGGCGCGACGAAGGACACCGTCGCGTTGCGAGGGCGGGTGGCCGCCGTTTCCGCCAAGGCCGAAGCGGCGGGGTGGGATCTCTGGATCTACTGAGTTTCGGGTGACTCCCGCTCCACTATCCCACCTCGATCAGCATCGCGGTGGTGTTGTCGCGGCCGGACTCTTGCACCGCGTAGTCGACGAGGCGGTCGGCGGAGAGTGCCTCGCGAGCCATTTCGTCGATGCGGCGGTCCCACATGCCGTCGACGAGGCCGTCGGAGCAGATCAGGAAACGGTCGCCGGGCGAGCAGCCGACGCGGCCGAGCTGGGGGTCGATCTTGCGGGTACGGCCGCCGAGCACCTGGTCGAGGATGTTCTTCTGCGGGTGGCTGCGGGCCTGCCGCTCGTTGATCTCACCGCGCTTGAGCATGCGCCCGACCCGGTTGTGGTCCTCGCTGACCTGACGCATCGGCCCGTCCTTCGGGAGGTAGTAGATGCGGCTGTCGCCGACATGGCCGAAGGACATCCAGCCGGGGGTGAACCAGCACAGGCTGAGGGTGGCGCCCATGCCCCGGCACTCCTCGTAGTGGCGGCCGAGTTCGACGAGGGACTCGTGGGTTTCGAGAAAGATCTCCTCGAGGATCTCGGCGAAACCGGATTCGTGCTCGGGGCGTGCGGCTTCGAGCGTGAAACTGAGCGGCAGCAGCTTGGTGATCTTCTCAGTGGCGATCTTGCTGGCGACCTCGCCGGCCTTGGCGCCTCCCATGCCGTCGCTGACGGCGAAGACGTAGTCGGCGGTTTCCATCGACCCCTCGCCTTCGCGGCCGAGGTAGCGGACTTCGCGGGCATCGAAGGTCAGCGCGAGAAAGGCGTCCTCGTTGTTCTTCCGGAATCGCCCGGTATCCGTGACACCCGACCAGTGGATGTTGTCGGGTGGGGGAGCGTCGTTGGAGGCCATCGAAGTGGTGCGGAGCCTGAGGGGAGGCGGCTGCATGACAAAGGCAAAAAAATTCGCTTCGCGGATGGGGTTGGCCCGGATAGTGCTTTCCCGTTCTCGGATCGCGTTCGCGCCTTTCATGGCGTGGAGGCGTGTCCTCAAACCATCCACGCGCAAGCGTCAACAAACCACCAACACGACAAGATACGATGCCCAAGTTCAAACTCGAGTATATCTGGCTCGACGGCTACACCCCCGTCCCGAACCTTCGCGGAAAGACTCAAATCAAGGAATTTGAAAGCTTCCCGACGCTTGAGGAGCTTCCGGTCTGGGGTTTCGACGGCAGCTCCACGATGCAGGCGGAAGGCAGCAGCTCGGACTGCCTGCTCAAGCCGGTGGCTGTCTATCCCGACAGCACCCGCCGCAACGGCGCGCTGGTGATGTGCGAGGTTCTTCTTCCCGACGGCACTCCCCACCCCTCGAACACCCGCGCCACCATTCCGGACGATGCGGGCACCTGGTTCGGTTTCGAGCAGGAGTACTTCCTTGTCGAGGACGGTCGTCCGCTCGGCTTCCCGAAGGGCGGCTGGCCCGACCCGCAGGGTGAATACTACACCGGTGTGGGCTACAAGAACGTCGGCGACGTGGCTCGTCAGATCGTCGAGGAGCACCTCGACATCTGCCTCGATGCCGGCATCAACCACGAAGGCATCAACGCCGAGGTGGCGAAGGGCCAGTGGGAGTTCCAGTGCTTCGGCAAGGGCTCCAAGAACGCCGCCGACCAGATCTGGGTGGCCCGCTACATCCTCCTGCGTCTCTGCGAAAGCTACGGCGTCGATGTGGACTGGCACTGCAAGCCGCTCAAGGGCGACTGGAACGGCTCGGGTATGCACGCCAACTTCTCGACCGAGTTCATGCGCACGACCGGGGGTGAGGAGTACTTCAAGAAGCTCATGGATGCCTTCGAGAAGAACCGCGACGAGCACATCGCCGCCTACGGTCCGGACAACCACATGCGCCTGACCGGCCTCCACGAAACCCAGTCGATCGACCAGTTCTCCTGGGGTGTGGCCGACCGCGGTGCGTCGATCCGCGTGCCGCACAGCTTCGTGAACAACGGCTACAAGGGCTACCTTGAAGACCGTCGTCCGAATTCGCAGGGCGACCCCTACCAGATCGCCGCGCGCATCCTGAAGACGATCGAAGAGGTCCCGACCGCCTGATCGGTTCAGGATCCCTGATTCTCCAACCGTCCGTCCCTTGTGGGGCGGGCGGTTCTTTTGTGGGGACTCGACATTCCTGTCGATCATCCCCGGAGGGAGAAACGAGTGGAGCGAGTCTGCCGTGCGATGACTGGGGCGGTCGCCGCCTTCCGAGGCCGGAAAGGTGGACGAATATGGGCGGGAGTCGGTGGTTCGGGGTCGGCGGAAAGCCGTCCGCCCGGCGCATGGCGCTTGGAAAGCGCCACTCCCCCTACGGGGCGGGAATCTCCTGCAGGATCTCGGCGACGACGCTGCGGGCCTCGGTGCCGGCGAGGCGGGCCTCCGGCTCGACCACGAGACGGTGGGCCACGACATCGGCGGCAATGTCCTGGATGGTCTCGGGAATGACGAAATCCCGATCCTCGAAGAGCGACACCGCCTGGGCGACCCGCATCAGTGCCAGCGAGGCGCGCGGACTGGCGGCGAGCTGGATGTCCTCGCGGTGGCGTGTGGCGGCGACGATCTCGACGATGTAGCGCCGAAGTTCGTCGCTGAGCCCGACCTTCCGGACGCCCTCGAGCAGGGCGAGGACATCCTCGCGTCCGACGCAGGCTTCGATGCTCTCGACCGGGTGTTTCTCGGTCTGGTCGGCGAGGATCGCGCACTCCTGCTCCGGCGTGACGTAGCCGAGCCGCGAGCGGAGCATGAAGCGGTCCATCTGGGCCTCGGGCAGCGGGTAGGTGCCGCGGAATTCGACCGGGTTCTGGGTGGCGATGACGAAGAACAGGCCGTCGAGTTCGTGGCGGGTGCCGTCGATGGTCGCCTGGCGCTCCGCCATGGCTTCCAGCAGGGCCGACTGGGTGCGCGGCGAGGCGCGGTTGATCTCATCGGCCAGCAGGATGTCGGTGAAGACCGGGCCGGGCCGGAAGCGGAACTCCTGGGTGCGGGGGTCGAGGACCGACACCCCGAGGATGTCGGTGGGGAGCAGGTCGGGCGTGAACTGCACCCGCTTGAAGGCGGCGCCCTCGATCGATCGCGCGATGGTCTTGGCGAGGGTCGTCTTGCCGGTGCCGGGCACGTCTTCGACGAGCGCGTGGCCGCCGGCCGCGAAGCAGGCGAGGATGCGTCGCACGGCTTCGTCCTGACCGAGGACGACCCGGTGGACGGAACTTTCGAGTTGGAGGGCGGTCTGGCGGGGGTCCTGGGGCATGGTCACTCGTCCGTCGTTTCGGCGGGTTGGGAAAGTTGCGTGTGGGCGTCGAGGAGCTGGCGGAGCTCGTTGACGGCTTCTTCGGGGAGGTGCTCGCCGAGGCGCTTCCACGCATCGTTGTTGAGGAGCTGCCTCGCCCGGGTGTCGGGCGTGTAGAGGACCGCTTCGGCGAGGATCTTCGGTCCGGCGGCGCTGCCGACGATGGGATGCAGGAGGTCGGTCGGAGGTTCCGCCTCGCCGGGGGGCTGATGGCGGATGCTGGCCGCCGCCCAGCGCCCGTGGCGATGGACCTTCAGGACTTCGAGGGAGCTTTGGCTGGGGAGTTCCTGACCGAGAAAGCTGAACATCTGGCGCACCGAGCCGGGGGTGTCGAAGAGGGTGACGTGCTGCAGGATGCGGCGGGGTTCCCGGGACTCGAGGGCTTCGGTCCAGGCCTGCGCGGCTTCGGTGGCGGCCGGCTCGCCGGGGGCGGAATCGGCGGGGATCCCGCCGAGGGGACGGTCGAGTCCGAGGCAGTGGAGCCAGTCGGTGCGGGTTCGCTCGAGGCACGATTGAAACCACCGCAGGAGGGGTGCCGGAAGGGAGGCGGAAGCCGGGGAGGCATCGGGGGCGAGCTGCCAGCCGTCGGCTCCACGGATCATGAGAAACTTGCGGAGCAGGTCCTGGCGGATCTCGGGGTTGTAGGGGTCGAGCTGGCAGTAGATGCCGCAGGAGCGGTCGCCCTCCTGGTGGACGTCGAGGAGCAGGCGCAGGTGCTGGGAGTGGCGGTGGTGGCGCCACAGGTGGGCGTAGGAGCTGAGCCCGAGCATCGCCGACTCGCGGTCGGTGGCGAGGATGAGGGAGAGCAGCGGGGTGAAATCGGCGTCGCCGAGTTCCTGCATCAGCGTGTCGCCGAGCGCGTGGGGGGAGTCGAACGCCCGGGCTTCGCATTGGCGGATCAGGGCCAGCGGCACCTCGGCCTCGAGGTCGGGTGGGGCATCCTGCTCCGGCGAGCCGGTGATCAGCCACTCGGGAAGCCGGAGGCGCCACGGCCCGCCCGTCCGGCGCTGCAGGGTGAATTGGCGGATCTCGATGCCCTCGCGACCGGGGCGGGCCTCGGCGGGGTTGTAGCGTCCGAGGCTGACCTCCGCGTCGTCGCGGTTCAGTTCGGTGTGCACGACCACCTCAAGCGGGAGCGGGTCCAGCAGCTTGGCCCAGATGCCCCGGCCTTCGTCGGCGGCCCGCAGGCCGCCGGCGACCTGGGACACCAGCTCGGACCAGTTTGCCGGGACGGGGTTCTCGAGGCCGCCGAGGAAGGCGACCGCTTGCGGGAGGTCCCGTTTGCGACAGGCGGCGAGGAACCGGGTCACCAGGGTTCCGGGAGGGGTTTCGAGGAGTTCGTCGGGACTCAGTGAGCGGCGGGCCGCGGCGAGGAGTTCGCCGTCGAGCGTCTCGTGGAGGTGTTGGAGGCGGGCGGGGCGTTCGTTCAGCATCCACGCTTCCAGGCGGGATCCGGCCGCTCCGAGACGGGGATGGTAGCGAATGCCGGTGTTTTCGAACGAGGCCGGGACCGGTGCCGGAATCCAGGTGTCGTCGCGGCGGAGGAGGCCGATCGCGTGCACCTGCGCGGTGGAGGGGTCGAAGTCGCTGACCTGGGACACGAGCACGCCGGCGAGACCGGCATCGGTCCGCTGCTCGAGCACCGCAAGATCCCCGTGCCCGAGGGTTTCGCCGAGGCGGTCGAGCCGGAGGCGGATGCTGGCGACCTTCTCATCGGTCGCCCCCGGGGAGAGCGCGGTCTGGGTGCGCAGGTCGAGCTCGCCGGCCTTCAGGCGGGAAAGGAAGGTGATCGCCGCCTCGCCGGGGCCGGATGGGTCCGCCGCGGCGAGCGAGAGCGAGCACAGGAAGCCGGCGAGGGCGCGGGTCACAGCGTCTGGTGGAAGGGCTCGTCGTCGCGTACCGAGCGGACGAATTCAGTGAGCAGGCGGATCGTGTTCTCGATGTCGTCGAGATGGGCGGTCTCGACCACCGAGTGCATGCAGCGCAGCGGCAGCGAGACCAGGGCGCTGGGCACGCCCCCGGCCTGGTGGAAGATCTTGTCGGTATCGGTCCCCGTCACGCGGCTGCTGGCCTCGTGCTGGATCGGGATGCCCTCCTTCTCGGCGATGGCGACGAGTCGCTCGACGATGAGCGGGTGGTTGGCGGTGCCGTGGGTCACGGTCGGGCCCCCGCCGAGGGTCACCTTGCCGTGCTGGGCGGCGTCGATGTCGGGGGTGTCGGTGGCGTGGGTGACGTCGAGGCAGACCGCGGCATCGGGCCGGAGGCGGTAGGTCGCCATCATGGCACCGTGGCCGCCGATCTCCTCCTGGATGGCGTTGAGGCAGATCAGGCTGCAGGGCGCCTTCTTCTTGCCCTTGGCAAGGCGGCGCAGCACCTGGGCGATGATGTAGCCGCCGACCCGGTTGTCGAGGGCCCGCGACACCAGGCGCTTGTGGGCGAGCTCGGTCGGGCCGTCGGCGTAGACCGCGAAGTGCCCGACCCGCAGGCCCATTTCGGCGACCTCCTTGGCGGACGAGGCGCCGACATCGACCCAGAGCTCGTGCACCTTGGGCGCCTTCTCGTCGCTGAGCGAATCGCGGCGGAGGTGGATGGCGGTGTTGCCGATGATGCCGGTGACCTCGCCCTTGTCGCCGAGAAGGCGCAGGCGGCGGCCGCGGCCGGTGGCGTGGTCGGAGCCACCGACCCGGTCGATGCGGAGGAAGCCGTCGTCCTGGACGTGGCGGATCATCCAACCGATCTCGTCGGCGTGGGCGGCCAGCATCACGGTGTGCTTGGAGCGGCCCTCGAGCGTGGCCCAGGTCGAGCCGTAGGCGTCGCACTCGACGGCATCGGCGGTCGGTTTGAGATACTCGGCCCAGACGCGCTGACCCGGCATCTCGTGGCCGGTCGGGCTGGGGGTCTCGAGGAGTTTGAAGAGGAAGTCGCGTTGGTTCTTGGTCATGGCTCGGGAAATTCGGAATCGTCGTCTTCGAGCATCTTGTCGATCTTCTCGATGTGCTTCCACGGCACGCGCTTGCGCTGGTACTTGCGCCAGAGCACCTCCCGCAGGGCGGACCAGATTTCGCGCGGGACCGGATCGATCGTTTCCCAGTCGGGATCGGACTTGAGGGTGGTCAGAAACGACCAGCGACCGGCGTGGCGATTGGCCCGCCAGAAGCGGAGACCTTCGTCGGTGCGTTCGCGCCACTCGTGAGATTCCATCGGCGGAAGCTTCCGGCGGGGCGGGGGGAGTGCCAAGTGTGAAGTGGGGGAGTGGCTCCTTGCAGGAGCCATATCAGGGCGTGGCGGCCTCCGGCCGCAGTGTGCGGGGGGGCTGGCGGTTGCGAACGGAATGGCTTGGTTGGCCCGCCGCCATGGGCGGACCCCATGGATGGCCATCGCAGCTGTCAAAGCGGGCGGGCGTATGAGGGCGATCAGGAGATCGCCAAGCCCTGATATGGCGCTTGGAAAGCGCCACTCCTAATCCAGCGGCACGATGCGCACCTTGCCCTGGGGCTTCTGGAGATCGCCGGAGAGGGTCGGGGCCTGGTTCTCCGGAGTCGTCGCTTCGCCGCCGAGGGCGTTGCGCAGGGCGCCTTCGACGAGCTGGCCGCAATGGATCTTCATCGGTGGCAGCGGGCCGAGATCGCCGGTGAGTTCGTTGGCGGACAGCGTGGCGGCCTCTTCGGCGGTCTTGCCCTTGAGCATCTCGGTGGCCATGGACGCGACGGCGATCGCGGTCTGGCAGCCGAAGCTCTGGAACGAGGCGCGGTCGATGACCTTCCGCCCGTCTTTCTCGGTGAACTTCAGCCACATCCGCAGCATGTCGCCGCAATCGGGGGAGCCGACGGTGCCGACCGAGTCGGCGTCGCTCATCTCGCCTTGGTTCTTCGGGTCGGAAAGGGCGTCGCGCACTTTGTCTTCGAAGTCGTTCATGGCGGTCACCATGCCCGTGCTTTCCTCCGGATCAAGCCCCCCGTTTCGGTCGAAAGTCGCGGCAAGCCGGATTGGCCCGGGCGCGTAGCCTCCCACCATGATGAGACTTCCGTGTTTCGCCGTGCTGGTCGCCACCGCCGGGGGTGCGCCGTCGGGCATCGAGTGGCCCGAGAACCGCCTGCTGCCGGCCTTCGCCGAGGTCGAGTCGCTGCAGGTGATCGACGTCCGGCGCGAGCCCGGTGAGGTGCAGCTCATGCTCGCCTGCCTGCAGGGGCTGGTGAACCGGGAGAAGCTGCGCCTCTACCTGATCGACCATTCGGAGGAGGGAAGCGAGACGTGGCTGCGCGAGCTGAAGGTCCCGATCGAGCGGAGCGACGATCCGGTCGGCCTCGTCCGGCGGTTCCGGGAAGTGGTGAAGGGCTTGGTGATCTACGATCCGGCCTTGTCGGACTCGGTGAACGTGGCGACGACGCTCGCCGGGCAGCGGGACGCGCTGGTGGTCTCGCCCGCCTGGGCGGAGCGACTGGCCGCCGAGGGACTCGGGTTCAAGGTGGTGACGGATCTCCGCGGCCGCTTCTCCAACCGGCTGGAAGCGTATCGCTGGCAGTTCGAGCACCTCCGGGCCGGGGCGAATCCGCGGCTGCTGGTCGGGTTGGCCCCGGGGCACGGCCGCCGGACCCGCAACGGTCTGCCCCTCGAGTTCGAGGAGGTGGCGGTCGAAGGATCGGCGGTCCGCGACGGCGGAAACCGACGCGAGCGCACGCTCGATCTCAGCCGCTTCCTCGGCGGGGAGGCGGTGTATCTTCATTTCCAGGATGCCTCGCCGGGCGACGGATGGGGGGCGGCGGTCGGGCGCGTCCGGGCGGAGGCCGACGGCGAGGTGATTGCCGAGTTCACCGGCGGGCGCGGGAGCGAGGCCGGCTTTCTGCACGATCCGCAGCGGTCGCAGGTCGACCGGGGTGGGTTCCGCTTCGCCGACCAGGGGCGGCATTTCACCTATCGGCTGCCGGTGGACAAGGAGGCTCGCCGACTGGAGGTGACGCTTGAAATGTGGAACCAGTTCCGGGTTTCGGCGGCGAAGGTCGAGCCGCGGATGCCGTGGCGGCCCTTCGGCCGCTTGCGCGACTACGCCGTGGCGAACCGTGCGATGGTGTGCTGGCTCGATGCCAACGCCCCCGCCGAGCGGGAGCTGCTGGAGGAGATGTTCGAGGACGCCGGTCCGGGGACCCCGTATGTCGGATGGTTCGGGAATGACATCGAGGGTGAATTTGCGGCGGTCGAGGTGGCGTCGAGCCACGGCGTCTACGTGGTGCCGGCGGATTGGTTCAACAACCTCACCGTCTTCTCGGGCACGCGCCCGAGGGTGCCCGCGCCCGAAGGTCCCGAGACGCCGGAGCCCGCCAGGCGGATCTACGTCACCTTCACCTTCGGCGAGGGCGACAACCTGCAGTACAACCAGCACCGGATGCGGGTGCTGTGGGACGATCCCGCGCGCGGTCGCGTGCCGATCAACTGGAGCTCGACGCCGTTGTTGCTCGATGCCGCGCCGGTGCTGCTCGACTTCTACCGCCGCACGGCGACCCCGAACGATCTGCTGGTGTCCGGCCCCTCCTCGGTCGGCTACTTCTATCCCGATCCGTGGCCGACGCCGCAGCTGGCGGACTTTCTCCGGAGCACTCGTCCGTACGTCGAGCGTTCGGGCATGACGATCCCCTACGTGTTGAATCGCGTCGACCACCGGGACCGCCCGCTGCGTCCGGACGTGGTGCGGGCCTACCGCGATGCCCACGACGTGCCGGGGATCCTTCTCGGCTGGGGCGAACGCTTCGGCACGCGTTTCATCGAGGAGGTCCCGGTGTCCGAGGTCCGCGGGATCTCGTCGGTGGAGGAAGGCGTCGCCGCGTTGCAGCAGGCCCGCCGTCGTTGGGACGGGGACGGGCCGGAATTCCTGTCGGTCGGGCTATTCGCGTGGCGGCTGACGCCGTCGGACGTGGTCGCGATCGTCGACCAGCTCGGAGACGAGTTCGAGGTGGTGACGGCCGACCGCTACTTCGCGCTCATGCGGAAGGTCCGCGCCGAATCCCGCTGAGCTGCCCAAGCCGGGGCTTGCCAAGGGGAGCGCCGACGGGAAGTGTGAGGTCCACGCGGAGGGGCATGCACTTCCTGGGAATCGAAATCGGTCACAGCTCGGTGCAGGTCGGGGCACTCGACCTCGACAGCGCCCGCATGGTCGCGCACAGCTCGCGGCCGCTGGCCTGGATCGAGGGTTTGCCCGAAGGCTACGCCGAGCAGGACCCCGGGAACTGGATCGGCGCGGTGGACCAGGCGGTGAGAGCCGTCGTGGCGAAACTCGGCGAGGCCCGGAGCACGGTGGCGGCGATGGCGGTGACCGCCCCGGCGGGCGGGTTGGTGGTGCTCGATGCCGAGGATCGCATCGTGCGACCGGCCAAGCGCGGCTGCGACCGCTCGGCGCGGGCCGAAGTCGAGGAGATCGGCCGGGCCTTCGGCGGCGGGCCGGGATTGATCGAGATGACCGGCAACGCGATCGACGCCGGTTCCATGACCGCGCAGCTGCTGTGGCTGCGGCAGCACGAGAACCGCCACTTTCAGCGGGCGGCCCGGGTGTTCGCCGCTTCGGACTTCATCGGCTACTGGCTGAGCGGGGAGGATGGCGGGGCCGCTTCGGTGGCGTCGGCCGGCGGGCTCCTCGACGTTCCGTCCGGGGAATGGTGTGTCCCGCTCGCCGAGTTCATCGACCCGGATCTTCCCGGGCGCCTGCCGGAGCTGATCCCGCCCCGTCAGCCGCGGGGCGTGCTGCGGCCCTCGCTGGCCGAGTCCTGGGGACTGCCGGAGGGCGTGCTGGTGGCCGGGGGGTGTGAAGCGCGCGCGGCCGGCTTGTTCGCCTCGGGCGCGGCGCTGCCGGGGGATCTGCTGGCGGATGTTTCCCCCGACGGCGCACTCGTCGGCCTGTCGGAGGCGGTGAGTGTCGACTACCGCGGCGAGGCGACGGTCGGTCGCTCGCTCGGCGGGCACGGGTTCACCCGGATGGAGATGCGCAACGTCGTGGCGGCCACGGAGCTGGTGCGACGTCACTACGGCTGGAGCATGCCGGAGTTCGACCGCCTGATGGCCGAGGCCTCGCCGGGGGCGGATGGTCTACTGTTTCTCCCGTACTTGCGGGGCGAGTCGGTGCCGCGGCTGCCGGAGGGGCGGGGGGTGCTGCACGGCATGACCCTCGACAACTTCACCCCGGCGAACCTCGCGCGTGCGGCGGCGGAGGGCGTGGCGCTCGGTTTCGGCTACGCCCTGAGCCGCTTGCAGGATGTCGGGTTCGAGCCGGGCGAGGTGCGCCTGACCCGCGACATCGGCAGCACGGCGGGCCAGATGCTGGCCGATGTCTTCGGGGTGTCGGTGGTGAGTGTCTCCGGCGGGGGCGGGGCCCTGCTCGGCGCCGCGATGCAGGCGGCGGTGGTGTATTTCGAGGATCGTGGCGAGGATCTGGGTTTCGACGAGATCGCCGGCTACGTCGTCAAGGCCGAGGAGTCCACGCGGCGGATGCCGGACCGGAGTCGCCACGAGTTCTACGAGGACCTCCTCGCGCGTCAGCAGTATCTGGCGGAAACCCTGCATGAGAGCGGCTTCCTCTGATGGGCAGCGAGGTTCGGGAAAGCCGGAAGGCGACGATGCTGGGCACGCTGGCCGGCTGGCTGATGCGGTTCTGGTGCGCGACGCTTCGTTTCCGCATCGAGGATCGCTGCGGGATCGGGGAGCGGGGACGTTTCGAGGGGCCGGTGATCTACGGCCTCTGGCACAACCGGATCTTCACCGTGCCGTCGGCGTGGCGCCGACTCTGCGGCCGCGAACGGTCGACGGTGGTGCTGACCAGCGCCAGCCACGATGGCGCGATGCTGGCCCGGGCGGTCGGTGTCTTCGGGCTCGGGGCGGTGCGCGGATCCTCTTCGCGCCGGGGAGTGGCCGCGTTGGTTGCGCTGCGGAAGACCCTGCGTGGGGGCACCGACATCTGCGTGACGCCGGACGGCCCCCGCGGTCCCCGCTACGAACTCCAGCCGGGACTGGTGAAGCTGGCGGAAGCGTCGGGCGCGCCGGTGATTCCGATTCACGTGGAGTTCGACTCCGTCTGGCGCTTGAAGAGCTGGGACCGCTTCGCCCTGCCGAAGCCCTTCAGCAGGGTGCGGGTGATTTTCGACGAGGCGCTTGCGGTGCCGTCCGGGCTTTCCGAAGCTGACTTCGAGACGTGGCGGCAGCGGATCGAGGCGGTCCTCCGAGCCGGAGTCGAAGACTTTTCCGAAGAATGATGAGCAAGGTGATCGATGGCAAAGCGGTGTCGGCCGCGGTACTCGAGGAGTGCCGGGGGGAAGTGGAGCAACTCAAGGCCGATGGCATCACGCCTGGTCTCGCCGTCGTGCTGGTCGGTGAAGATCCGGCGTCGAAGGTGTATGTCGGATCGAAGGTGCGGACCTGCGGTGAGCTCGGCCTGCACTCACGCAAGATCGAGCTTCCGGCCGAGACGACCCAGAACGAGCTGCTCAAGGTGGTGGAGGATTTGAACGCCGACCCGGCGATCCACGGGATTCTCGTGCAGAGCCCGCCGCCCCCGCACATCGACGAGGAGGCCATCGTGAGGGCCATCGATCCCCGCAAGGACGTCGACGGGTTCCACCCGGAGAACGTCGCGAAGCTGGCGCTGGAGGATGAGAGCGGTTTCGTGCCCTGCACGCCCGCCGGGTGCATGCGGCTTCTCGCCGAGGCCGGCGTCGAGACGAAGGGGGCGAACGCCGTCGTGATCGGGCGCAGCATGATCGTCGGCAAGCCGATGGCGCTGCTGCTGATGGCCAAGGGCGTGGACGCGACGGTGACCGTGGCCCATTCCCGGAGCCGCGACCTGCCGGGGATCTGCCGCGCCGCGGACATCGTGATCGCGGCGGTCGGCCGACCGGAGATGGTGAAGTCGGACTGGGTCAAGGACGGCGCGGTGGTGATCGACGTCGGGATCAACCGGGTCGACGACGCCTCGAAGAAGCGCGGCTACCGACTGACCGGCGACGTCGCCTACGACGAGGTCGCCCCGAAGTGCGCGGCGATCACCCCGGTCCCTGGCGGGGTCGGGCCGATGACCATCGCGATGCTGATGAAGAACACCCTGAAAGCCGCGAGGCAGCGGTAATGGGGAGAGCGACTTTTCAAGTCGCGGCATCCGGTCGGGCGCAGAATTCGGAGGCGGCTCTGCTCGGTCGGGTCGGTCGGGCCACACCGGTTGATGGGCTCGCCATGATGCGGCGGGTTGAGAGCCCGCGGCATCGATCGGGGAATGAGGAGAGCGACTTTTCAAGTCGCGGCATCCGGTCGGGCGCAGAGCTCGGAGGTGGGCCTGCTCGCGCCGGTCGGTCGGGCCACACCGGTTGATGGGCTCGCCATGATGCAGCGGGTTGAGAGCCCGCGGCATCGATCGGGGAATGGGGAGAGCGACTTTTCAAGTCGCGGCATCCGGTCGGGCGCAGAGCTCGGAGGTGGGCCTGCTCGCGCCGGTCGGTCGGGCCACACCGGTTGATGGGCTCGCCATGATGCGGCGGGTTGAGAGCCCGCGGCATCGATCGGGGAATGGGGAGAGCGACTTTTCAAGTCGCGGCATCCGGTCGGGCGCCGAGCTCGGAGGTGGGCCTGCTCGCGCCGGTCGGTCGGGCCACACCGGTTGATGGGCTCGCCATGATGCAGCGGGTTGAAAACCCGCTCTCCCCATTCACCCGAGAAGATAGGTGCCTGGGGGGAGCTTCTCCGGGTTCTTCTGAATGTAGCGGGTTGCCCAGCGAAGGTGCTTCTCGCTGCGGATCAGGCGATCCCAGTAGTCGGCTTGCCACAACGCTCCGTGCCGGTTCTCGCGCTTGTTGATCTCTTTCGCGGTGAAGCGCTTCCAGGTGTGGACGAGATCGGGGAGTTGATGGTCACCCAGTGGTTGGAATAGCAGGTGGACGTGATTCGGCATCACCACGTAAGGGCCGAGGACGTAGCGATCACGATGGAAATGCTCGAAGGCGCCGGCGACGATCCTCAAGTTCTCGGGATGCTTGAGCAGGCAGGACCCGTGACCCTGGTCGAGCCATTGATCGATTCCGGAGGCAAATCGCCGGTGAAATTCGGTTTCGGTGGCCTCGTCCCATGGCTCGGGATGGTGGGCCAGCCACCGGGCCCGTTCCTCCTGCCAGGCGATGAGCTTGGCCTCCGGAAGCGAGTCCGCGAGGCGGTAGGTGAGGAAGACCCACGTGTCGCCCTGCCTCCAGTGCGGGAGGTTGTGGAGGTGCTTGTCGACCTCTTCCTCGGGATTGAAGTAGGAGGACATGAAAAATGGGGAGAGCGACTTTTCAAGTCGCGGCATTCGGTCGGGGAATGGGGGGCAAGCCCGCTTGTGGGCTGGGGTTGTGGGGCTGGGGTTGCGGGCTGGGGTTGAGGGGCTGGGGTTGAGGGGCTGGGGTTGTGAGGCTGGGGTTGTGAGGCTGGGGTTGTGAGGCTGGGGTTGTGAGGCTCGGGTTGTGAGGCTCGGGTTGTGAGGCTCGGGTTGTGAGGCTGGGGTTGTGAGGCTCGGGTTGTGAGGCTGGGGTTGTGAGGCTCGGGTTGTGAGGCTCGGGTTGCGAGCTCGGGCTGTGGGGCTCGGGTTGTGGGCTCGGGTTGTGGGCTCGGGTTGTGGGCTCGGGTTGCGGGCTCGGGTTGCGGGCTCGGGTTGCGGGCTCGGGTTGCGGGCTCGGGTTGCGGGCTCGGGTTGCGGGCTCGGGTTGTGAGGCTCGGGTTGTGAGGCTCGGGTTGTGAGGCTTGGGTTGTGGGGCTCGGGTTGTGGGGCTCGGGTTATGGGGCTCGGGTTGATGCAGCGACTTGAAAAGTCGCTCTCCTGATTGTTAGGAGGGGAGGGTCGTCCGGAGGACGATCGAATTGCAGGTGGCGGTCAGGGAGGCGCTCCCCTGAGGAAGCAGGAGGAAGTCGCCCTTGCGGTAGAGCCGACCGTCGGCGTCGGTGACCTCGCCTTCGGCGATCGAGAAGATGGAAAAGCGATCATCCCGGGCGTTGGCGGCGGGGTCACCGGTGCCGAGCTCGAGCTTCTCGACCCGGAAGTGGTCGCACTCGGCGATGACGGTGCCGCTCGGGGCGTCCATGCCGGGCTCGTCGTCGTTGAAGTCGATGCTTCGCAGCGACTCCTCGACGTGGAGCTCGCGGGGCTTGCCGTCCAGGCCCATCCGGTTCCAGTCGAAGACGCGATAGGTGGTGTCGGAGTTCTGCTGGATCTCGTGGATCAGGAAGCCGGCGCCGATGGCGTGAAGGCGGCCGGAGGGGATGAAGATGGACTCGCCGGAGCGCGGTTCGAGGGCGTGCACGACCTCCGCCACGCTGCCGTCGCCGAGGGCGGTCTCGAACTCGTCGCGGGTGATCCCGGCTTTCAGGCCGGCGTAGAGCTTCGCGCCGGCATCGGCCTTGGCGATGTACCACATTTCGGTCTTCGGTTCGCCGCCGAGCGCGGGGGCGATGGCGGCCGGAGGGTGGACCTGGATGGAGAGGTCGTCGCGGGCGTCGAGGACCTTGATCAGCAGGGGAAAGCGGGGCGAGTCGGGCAGGCCGGTGCCGAAGATCTCCTCGCGCCGGGTGGTCCAAAGTTCGTGCAGGGAGCGGCCGGTGAACTCGCCCTCCGCCACGATGGACTGCTCCTCTTTCCGATCGACGATCTCCCAGGACTCGCCGTAGGGGCTGTCGTCGGGAAGGGTCCTGCCATACTCGCTTTCCAGCATCCGGCCGCCCCAGACGCGCTCCATGTAGAGGGGGGTGAAGGTGATCGGTGTCATGGCGCGGAGGCTAGGCACGGGTCCGGCCGAAGTCGAATTCCAGGCGTGTCCGCATGACTCCTCGTTTGACCGGGCGGGTGAGCTGGTGTCAGGAATCCCTTGTTGAAGAACTCATCACGACTGCTGACCGCCCTGTTTCCCCTCCTGATGGTCTTCGGGCTCCCGGTGGTGGCGGCGCAGGACGCCGCGGCCGCTCCGGTGACGGAAGCAGGCGACGTCGCGGTCCTGACGGAGGAGCTCGAGGAGGTGCGCGGCCGGCTCGAGGCGGAGGAGCTGGATGACTCGCTGAAGGCGCCGATCGCCGAACGCCTTGATGAGGCCGAGAACTTCCTCGATGCGGCGGCGGCGGACCGTCGGAGGTCGGCGGAGATGGCCGGGGAGTCGCCGAAGCTTCCGGAACGGATCGAGGCGTTGGGCCGTGAGTTGGAGGAGCTTCCCACCCCCGAGACGCTGGATCTCGAGATGCCCGCCGATGTGGAGTCGCTGCGGGCGATGGTGGAGCAGAAGCGGGCCGAGGTCGCCACCCTGGAAGCCGAAGTCGCCGCCAAGGAGCGGGAACTCACCGATCTCAAGGCTCGTCCCGTCGAGATCGCCACCCGTCTTCCGGCGGCCAATGCCGAGCTTTCGCAGGCGCAGGCGGCGGTGGCGGCCCTGGGAGAGCCCGGAGACGAATCGATCGGCGAGGCCGCCGACCGGGTGTGGGAGCGATCGCGATTGCTTGCGCTGCAGGCGGAGGTGGAGCGTCTTGGAAGTGAAAGGATCGGAGGCTCGCTGCGCGAAGAGCGGCTCGGTCTGGAGAAGCAACTGCTCGAGCGGCGCCTGGCGAACGGGAGGGCGGCGCTGGCGGAGTTGGAGGCGGGTTTGAAGCAGCGGCGGCAGGGCGAGATCGAGCAGCTGCGGATCGAGGTTGGGAACGCGGTGGACTCGCTGCCGGAGGGGATGGCGGCGTGGGACGAGCTGGCGGCCGAACTGCCCGGGCTGGTGGAGATTCTGGAGGGGAAGGCCAACCAGATCTCCAAGGCCTCGGCCGACGCGGAAGTGACCCGCGCCAAGCTCGAGAAGCTGCGTCGGGAAAACGACCGCCTGCGCCGCCAGATCGAGCTCGGAGGCCTCGAGGGAGCCTTCACCCAGGTGCTGCTCGATCAACGTCAGCGCATGCCGGACCGCCGCGCCCTCGACTACGACCTGAAGCGCCTGGACGACGAGATCGTGCAGGCGCAGCTCGACGGGCTGCGCTACGACGACCTCGCGGAGCAGCAGCGGGAGTTCGAGGAACGATGGGGCGATGACGAGAAGGTCCAAGACCTGCTGGAGGCGAGAAGACGGGTCGTCGATCGCCTGGCCACCACCCAGCGCTCGCTGATCCGGGAGCTCGCGCAGTGGGGGGCGGATGCGAAGGCCTACCGGGATCTGTCGGTCGAGCTGTCGCAGTTTCTTTCCGATCAGCTGTTCTGGCGCCGGAGTTCGGATGCGATCGGGCCCCGGTTTTTCACGCAGATGCCGGCCGCGGTGGGAACGGTGATCTCTCCCGAACCGTGGCGGAACCTGATGGTCTCCCTCTCGAATGTGCCGTGGCGGCATCCGACCGGGACGGTCGGCTTCGGCCTTGCGGTGGTCGTCCTGCTGGCGGCGCGCCGGCGGCTCCGCTCGTCGATCGAGAAAAGCGGCCGCCGCATCCGCAAGATTTCCACCGACCGCATGGTGCACACGCTGCGGGCGCTGCTCGACAGCCTGCTGCTGGCGCTGCCGCTGCCGCTGGTGCTCGCGTTTTTGTCATGGGCCTTCGCCAGCGAGCCCGATGCGGCGTCGGCGGTGCGGGGCTTCGGGGTGTGGCTCGGGTGGACCTCGCTGGTCGTGATGTGGATTCTCACCCTCCGCGAGATCTCCCGGGAAGGCGGCGTCGGCCAACTGCACTTCGGCTGGGACGCCGGCGTGTCGAGGATCCTCTCGCTCAGCCTCGCAAGGCTGGCGGCGGTCTACCTGCCGGCCATGCTGCTGGCCTGCCTCACGATCTATGATGATGAATCCCATGCGTTCGACAGTCTCGGCCGCCTCGGGTTCATCCTCGGGCAGCTCGGCTTCGCGTGGGTGCTGGCGGAGATGTTTCGACCGGATCGCGGGGTGTTCGCCGACATCATCCGCGAGCGTCCCGACCGTCTGCTGGCGAGATGGCGGGTGATCTGGTTCAGCATCCTGGTCGGGGTCCCGCTGGTCCTCGCGGCGATGGCCATCGCGGGCTACACGCTCACGGCGCTGATGCTGGGCGAGGAGTTCCTCTCCGTGATGAGATGGATCGGACTGGGGGTCGTCGCCTACGGGGTGTGCCTGCGTTGGTTCATGATCAAGCAACGGCGACTCGCCCTGGCTGAGGCGATCGAGGCCCGCCGGGCACGCCGAGAGGCGACGGAGAAGCCCGAGGAGGAGGCCGAGGAGATGGTCTCGGTGGACGACGATCAGATCGAACTCGGCCTCGATGCCGTGGCGCAGCAGACCCGCCGTCTCCTTCGCTCGCTGGTGGGCATCGGCGTGGTGGTGGGGATCGCCTACAGCGTCGCCGCGGCGCTTCCGATCGATCAGGCGGCGGCGGAGGCGTCGATCGCCGGCGGGCTCGACTGGCTGGGGGTAATCAAGGCGCTGCTGATCTTCATCGTCACCTTCACCGTGGTGAAGAACCTGCCCGGCCTGCTCGACATGGCCGGATTGCGCGAGTCGGGCATGGCGCCGGGCACCCGCTACGCACTCGCCACGCTGTGCCAGTATGCCCTCGGCGCGATCGGCATCTTCTTCGTCACCGACGCCCTCGAACTCGACTGGTCGCGATTCGGGTGGATCGCCGCCGCGCTCAGTGTCGGGCTCGGATTCGGCCTCCAGGAGATCGTCGCGAACTTCGTCTGCGGCATCATCATCCTCTTCGAACGACCGATCCGGGTCGGCGACGTGGTCACGATCGGCGACGTGACCGGCACCGTGTCGCGGGTCCGCATGCGGGCCACGACCATCACTAACTGGGAGCGCCAGGAGTTCGTCGTCCCGAACAAGGACTTCATCACCGGGTCGCTGATCAACTGGACCCTCAGCAGCCCGCTCAACCGGATCACCGTTCCGGTCGGCGTGGCCTACGGCAGCGACACGGTCGAGGCCCGCCGAATTCTCACGGAAGTCGCGGAAGCTCATCCGGCCGTCCTCGACGACCCGGCCCCGCTCATCACCTTCGAGGCCTTTGCCGACAGCACGCTCAACCTCGGAATGCGTTGCTATCTGCCGAACATGGACAACCGCCTCAAGACGATCACCGAGATCCACGAGGAGATCGACCGCCGCTTCAAGGAGGCCGGTATCGAGATCGCCTTCCCGCAGCGCGATCTGCACCTGCGCAGCGTGCCGGACGAGCTGATCCGCGGTCGCCCGCCCGAACCGGCGTCGGACTGAGCCAATTATCTAGCTTTTCCTGATATTCCGGGCGTGGAAAACAAGCCTTGCTCCGGGGGAGTGGTCGGGGGATGCTCCGGAGCGCGATTTTTTCATGGCGAGGAAGGACAACCGGAAGCGAGGCAAGAAGGCCGATCCGCCGAAATGGTCGAACGAGGTGACGGGAATCGTCCTGATCGGCGTCGGCCTGCTGGCGCTGTTGGCGGTGATTTCCTTCACCACGACCGACCTGCCGGTGCTCGGGCTGGGGAAATCGTTCGCGTCGGAGGGGGATCCCGGGACGCGGAACTACATCGGCCGCTTCGGCGCCCTGCTCGGACTCGGTCAGATCGCGTTGTTCGGCGGGGCCGGCTACCTGGTGCCCATCGCCCTGGTCTGGTTCGGGGTGGTGAAGCTGGTCTTCGACGGCCGCCTGTGGCCGCGCACGCTGATCGGCTTCGCGGTGATGCTGCTCGCCGGCGCGACCTTTCTCGAGGCCGTGTTTCCGGATGCCGACTGGTGGAGTTCCGGCAAGCGGATCCAGGCCGGTGGCCTGCTCGGCATGCTCTTTGGCGACGTGCTCCTGGTGCCGGTGATCAACCGTCCGGGCACGGCGATCGTCTCCGGTGTGCTCTACCTGGTGTCTCTCATCCTGCTCACCGGCCAGCGGCCCATCCGTTTTGTCCGCGGCACCTTCGAGCTGATCATGACGGGGGTCCACAAGTTCCGGGACCGCCGCGAGGAGTCGAAGGCCGACCGCGAGCGCCGCGAGCGGATGGAGGCCGAGAAGGAGAAGGAACGGGAGCGCCGCCGCAAGGAGCGCGAGGCGGCCCGCGAGGAGAAGAAGCGCGAGAAGGAGGAGGAGGCGCCGCAGAAGGAGCTGCCGCTGCGCGAAACCCCGGCGCCGCAGATCATCGATGCCTCGCAGCGCCGGGTGGACGCGCCGAAGCCGGGCGACAAGCCCTTCGAGCGCAAGAAGCAGGGGCATCAGTTCCTCTCGACGAGCGGCTTCGAGGACTACGACCTGCCGGGCTTCGACCTGCTTGACGAAGTCGAGGACACCGGCGCGGCTCCCGAGGCCGACCGCGACAAGCTGCTGGCGACCCAGAAGAACATCGTCGACACGCTTCGTTCCTTCGGCATCGAGACCTCACCGGGCGACATCACGCGGGGACCGACCATCACCCGCTACGAGATCTATCCGAGCGCCGGCCTGCGGGTGTCGCGGATCACGCAGCTCGAGGCCGACCTCGCCCGCGCGACGCGCGCCGAGCGGATCAACATCCTCGCGCCCATCCCCGGCAAGGACACGGTGGGTATCGAGCTGGCGAACTCGGAGAAGGTCGCCGTCCACCTCCACGAGCTGCTCCAGGATCCGGACTTCCGCTCGGCGAAGAAGAAGATCCCGCTGGCGCTCGGCAAGGACGTCTACGGGAAGACCGTGATCGGCGACCTCGCCGCGATGCCGCACCTGCTGGTCGCCGGCGCCACCGGCTCGGGCAAGTCGGTCTGCATCAACTCCATCATCGCCTCGATGCTGTTCAAGTTCGGCCCGGACGAGCTGCGCTTCATCATGGTCGACCCGAAGGTGGTCGAGATGCAGATGTACAACAAGCTGCCGCACCAGGTGGTTCCGGTCGTCACCGACCCGAAGAAGGTCGTCGCGGCGCTCAAGTGGGTGGTCAACGAGATGGAGAAGCGCTACCGCGTCTTCGCCAAGTGCGGGGTACGAAACTTCGACGGCTTCAACAACCGCGTGCGCCCCGAGAAGGAGGCACCGGCGGAGGAAACGCCGCAGCCCGAGGAAGAGGAGGAGGTCGATCAGGAGCAGATCGACGCCATCGCCGAGGCACTGGAGAGCGGCGACCTCGGACCGGAGGCGGAGGAGCACGAGGAGGAACCCGACGAGGAGGACATCCCGGACCGCTTCCCCTACATCGTGGTCATCGTCGACGAGCTCGCCGACCTGATGCAGACCGCGCCGGCCGACGTCGAGATGAACATCGCCCGCATCGCCCAGAAGGCGCGGGCCGCGGGGATCCACCTGATCATCGCCACCCAGACGCCGCGCGCCGACGTCGTCACCGGCATCATCAAGGCCAACATCCCGTGCCGCATCGCCTTCCAGGTGTCGTCGCAGCTCGACTCGCGCGTGATCCTCGACACCAAGGGCGCCGACAAGCTGGTCGGCAAGGGCGACATGCTCTACCTGCCTCCGGGCTCGGCGAAGCTGGAGCGCGCCCAGGGTGCCTTCGTCTCCGACGAGGAGGTCGAGCGGCTGGTCGAGCACTGCTCGGGCCAGGCCGAGCCGAACTACGAGGAGGACGTCCAGGCGACCATCGAGAGCGGCGCCGCCGACGACGGCGAGGAAGAGGTGTCCGACGCCGACGAGGAGATGATCATCAAGTGCATCGACGTCGTGCGCCAGGAGCAGAAGTGCAGCACCAGCCTGCTGCAGCGACGGTTGAGGCTCGGCTACACCCGGGCGGCGCGGATGGTCGACATCCTCGAGCAGCGCGGCATCGTCGGCCCCGGCGACGGTGCCAAGGCGCGCGAGGTGTATGTGAAGTGAGGGCGGCGGCGGAGCTCGCCATCGGGTTCACGAGCGATGCCCCTCAGGTTCGAGCCGGCGTTCAAGGCCAGCTAACGTTGCGCTTCACTCTTGAAGCCGGGCTCCGTTTTTTCGAACTTTGACTGGTGCTCCGAGGGCCGCAATCAGCGCCACACTAGACGCATCCAAGTCGAAAGAATCAGCTGCAGGCGGGCCAACTGCGATCTGAAACTCGTATTCGGCTGAGTTAAAGCTCCGAAGGTCTAGCAGAGCCCGAAAGTATGGGGCAAAGTCGTCGATGAAATCACCTTCAGCCAGCTCCGGGGCTACCGAGCAAGAGATGGTGAAATGGCCGCGCCATCGACCGTCAGTCATCTGGGAGAAGCTCGATGCTGAGTAGTCGGGCAACCCGGACACCACATCCTCAATCGCCTCACCCTCCTCAAGTGTGAGGACAATATCTAGCTTTGTGACGTGGGTCATCCTAGGCAGAACGTCGAATCGCTGCTGGCCCGACCCCAATGGCGCCCAGCGCGATTCAGTGGGGCCCTTCTACCAACCGGGGCCGTCTGCAACAAGTGCGCTGGTGAGGGGCAATAGCCGAGCCATGTAGGGCTTCAGTTCATCTCGTGGATGCCGCGAATGATCACCCTCACGTCGCCAGTAGGAACGGTTGACGCAACGATAGAGCAGAACTGACTGCCTCCGCCAGCACTCCACTGACCCCGGAAATCCGGTTCAGATGAAAAGGGGTCCAAGTCAACATCAGAGGCGCGAACCTCGGAGGACAGCCTCGGCACGGAGGCCCAGAAGGCCTCGAAGTCCGGCCTTGTGCACGTGAACTCCACATCGACCACATGAGTCATCACCGTAGTGACGTCACCGCCAACATCGGTGGCACCTGTAGGGACCGGGACTCCGAGAATCGCCACCAACTCCGAGTCAAGTTGGGCCCTCGATGGAGACCTCGTGCCGGAAGAGCGACCGCAGGAACAGCTCCCGAGAACAAAGAGAAAGAGTAGAGTGATCCTCATTATTCCGGCCCAACAGTTTTAACCTCATCACCTTGGGGGACAATATCCGAGGGGATGACTGGCCTAAGAGGATACCTGGAATCGTTGACTTCTCAAGGAAGTTGTCTCCGTGAGCCGTGTGATATCCGGCGTGGCACTTCGACTTGAGACGGGGTGGAGTTTCTTTGCGGATATTCCAAGAGTCCACCAACCGGAGCGAGGTCCGCAGGATGATCGCCGTGCTTCGATCCGCGGGACGCGCGACGCTGTCGCGCCCGCCGGACGAGGAGGCGATTCTCTCGGGGGAACCCCGCCTCCCGCTGGTGCTGGCGAAGGGGCATCCCGCCAGAAATGGCCGGCGCGACAGCGTCGCGCGTCCCTCGATCCGGAGCAGCCATTTGCGGACGTGCAGGAAGGCCGCTGAGCCCCTTTTGATCCTTTCTCGGGTGAGCGTTGGCTACTCGTCCGGCAGCACCCGGATGAGCGTCGGCTGGCGGTCGAGGAGCTGGCGGGCGGTGTCGCGCACGGCTTCGGGGGTGAGCGCCTCGTAGATGGTGGTGCAGTCGCGGTGGTGGGTGACCGGGAGGCCGAAAAGGAGGTCGATGGCGGCGTGGCGGGCGACCGATGAGGGTGCCTGCATCTCGATGGCGGTGGCGGAGAGGACCGTCGAGCGGACGCGCTCGAAGGCTTCGGTCGGGATGCCATCGCTGGCCAGGGCGGCGATCTGCGAGCGCAGCTCTTCCTCGGCGAGGGCGACCTGCTCGGGGTCGGTCGCCATGTAGAAGGCGAAAAGGCCGGTATCGTGCCCGTGGAACTGGGTGGCCCCGACTTGGTAGGCGAGCCCGAGTTCCTCGCGGATGCGCATGAAGAGCGGGCCGGCCATGTCGGTGCACCATTCCTGGAGAAAGCGCAGGGCGTGGCGGGAGTCGTCGAGCGCGGCGGCTCCGGGGTAGCCGAGGGCGAGGACGGCCTGCTTCTTGGGCAGGCGCGCGACGTGCTCGGCGGGGTCGAGGATTTCCGAGGGCTCGGGCTGCCAGGCGTCGCCGCCGGGGAGCGGGTCGAGCGACTTCGCCAGCAGGTCGCGGGCGGCGGCGGGGTCGAAGTCGCCGGCGAGGGCGACGGCGAGGTTGGGACCGCGGAAATGCAGCGAGTGGTGGGCGGCGAGCGCGAGGCGGTCGAGCCCGGGCAGCGAGTCTTCCTCGCCGAGGGCGGGGATCCCGAAGCCGGAGGGGCCGAACAGGTGGCGGCGGAGCTGGCGGAAGGCGACCGAAAGCGGATCGGTGAGCGACTCGCGGAGCTGGGCGAGCTGGGCGGCGCGCTCGCGCTCGAGGGCGTCGCTGGCGAGCGCCGGTTCGGCGAGGATCTCGCCGAAGAGCGGCAGCAGGGTGTCGAGGTCGGGGGTGAGGCCGGCGAGCTGGACGAGCATGGAGTTGTTGCCGGAGCCCGCGCCGACGGCGGCCCCCAGCGATTCGAAGGTGGTGGCGAGCCCGGCGGCGTCGCGATGTCGCGTGGCCTGCGGCAGGGTGGCGGCGAGCAGGCGGTTGAGGCCGGCGGTGGCGGGCGTTTCGGAGGCGGCGCCGGCGCGGACGGCGGCCTGCAGCGCGACGACCGGCACGCGGGGATCCGGCAGCAGGGCGACGGTCGTGCCGTTGGCGAGGGTGAAGGTCTCCGGTTCCGCGGAGGCTTTCCGGACCGGACGCAGGATGGCGGGCGCGGGGGCTTCCTCGGGGTCGAGGATGGTGAGCGTCTCGTGGTCGGCGCCGAGGTGGGCGAGGGCGCGGCGGATGGCGGCGGCATTGACCGCCTCAAGCTTGTCGAGATAGCGCCGGGTGAAGTCGAGGTCGCGAGCCTCGTGCCAGTTCGAGGCGAGGTCGGAGGCCCGGCCGGAGGCGGTGCTCAGGGTGCGGAACTGGCTGGCGGCGACCTGGCGCTTGGCGCGGGCGAGGTCGTCCTCGAGCGAGGTGTTGGCGTAGGCGGCGAGCTCGTGGCGGATCGCCTCGATGAGGGCGTCGCGCTTGGCGGGGTCGGCCTCGGCACTGATGCCGAAGAGGCCGTCTCGTTCGGGGCCGTTCCACGACCAGGCGGAGATCTCGTAGGCCAGCTCGCGATCCTGGCGCAGGTGGCGGTAGAGCGGCGCGGCGCGGCCCTTGCCGAGCATCACGGCGAGCAGGTCCAGCGCGGGAGTGTCGGGATGCCCCAGCGGCGGGGTTTTCCAGACCAGGGAAAGCTTCGACGCGGGCACCGGGAAGGTCTCGCGGGCATGGCGCGGTCCGAGCTGGGCGGGATCGGTCGGCACCAGCGGTTCCTCGCCGCCGACCCGTTCGAAGCGGCCGAAGAGTGCCTCGACCCGGGCACGGAGCGCCGCTTCGTCGAAGTCGCCGGAGAGGCAGAGGCAGGCGCGGTCGGGCGAGTAGCGGGAGGCGTGGTAGCTTCGGAGGTCGTCGTAGGTGACGGCATCGAACAGATGGCGGTGACCGATGACCGGATGCCGGCGGGGGTCGTGGACGAAGGCGGTGGAGAAGAGGAGCTGGTGGGCGCGGTCGTCGGGATCGTCGAGGCCCATGTCGATCTCGCGGCGGATGACGTCCTTCTCGCGCTCGAACTCCGACTCGGGCAGGTGCGGCTCGAAGACCATCGCGGCGAGCACGCGCAGGAACTCGTCGAGGCCGGAGGCCGGACCGTCGATGTAGTACACGGTGCGGTCGAAGCTGGTGTAGGCGTTCCAGTGGCCGCCGGCGGCCTGCACGGTTTCGGCGAGCTCGGTCGGGCCGAATTCGCCACCGCCCTTGAAGACCATGTGCTCGAGGAAATGGGAGAGGCCGGCGCCGAGTCGGCGGCCTTCGTGGATGGATCCGGTCTCGATCCACAACTGGGCGCTGACGACGGGTGCCGAGTCGTCCGGGTCGAGGATGAGCGAGAGGCCGTTGGCGAGCGGGGTGAGGGTGGCGTGGGTGGGTGGAAACACGGGGGCAGGCTGGGCGTGCAATGGCGAATGTGAAATGACAAATGCCAAAGCCGGGAGGCGGGCTTGAATTGTGGGAGGGGGGTGTGGAAGTTGGCGGGGTGCCGGAGGATCCGTATCAACCGCCGAGGAGCGACGGCGAGCCCGACGGGCGTTTGTTCGACAAGCACGCGCTGGTCGACATCGTGCGGGGCTGGGAGAAGCTGCGGATCGCCTACAAGCTCATCCTGCTGCTGCCGGGGCTCGGGATCGCGGCCTTGTGGATGACGCGTCAGCAACTGCCGGCGATTTTCGTCGTGGTCCAGGTGGTGCTGGTGGCGATCGCGGCGAATCTGGCCTTCCTGCTCGGGCCGGCGGCCGAGCTGTACTTCCGCGCGCTGTTCCGCCGGGGCGAGCCGATCGGCTTCGGGCGGATGCTGATCTTCGGCGCCGGGCTGGTGGTCTCGGCCGGGGTGTTCCTGGTGGCGCTGCTGCTCGGGATGCTTTGAGGACGGTACCGTCCCGATTGTTCTGCAAAAAGTAGCGGTCGGAGCATCGGCTGATTTGCTGGACTTCAAATGCAATGAAGAAGAACAGCAAGCAGACGGGCCCGACCGCTGTCGGGGAGCCTAAAGGAGGA
>JAUIJD010000050.1 GCA_030431475.1 Verrucomicrobiia bacterium
TCCTCCAGCAACGCCAGCAATTCGCCTTGGAGAGACCGGTGATGTCGGGCGGCCCGACGCTTGAGACGGTCAATCGTGGGTTCGGGAACACCTCGAATGTGTAGCGATTTCATAGTGGTATCATAATAATATCAACGAGTCGTGCAAGCGTTGAAACCCAACAGGGGGGCTCACGAGCGGTGGGTGATTGCCGGTTGGGGGGAGCGGAAAGGAGCGCCGGATTCATCCGGCATGGTGGTTCGGTGCGAATGAGGCGGTTGCTGGGTCGGCGCGACGGCGTCGCGCGTGCCGGCAGGCCGAGGGGAGTCGGTCAAGGTGGGTTGGTCGTCGAAGTGCCGCGCCGTCGCTCGTCCAACGAATCCAAAGGAGTGGCGCTCTCCGGAGCGCCATGAGCTGGGACGGCGATCTCCGGTCGCCTTGACGCCGGGAGTCTTGAAAGCCTCCCTCCCGGCTCATGGCCCCTCGAAAGGAGCCACTCCTCACGGCTTCACGATCGGTAGCCGAAGACGTCGATGAACCTGGCGAAGCGCTCCCGGATCCTGGCAATGGATGCCGGATCGAGCACCTCGTGGTGATAGCCGGGGCGGCCGGATTGACGTGAGACGTGCCGACCGTGGATTTGGTCCTGCGGATCGAAGCGGTCGAAGCTCTGCAGCTTCTCGGCGCGCTCCCTGACTGCGTCGATGGAGAAGCGCCGCTCGAAGTCCTTCCGGGCAGATGCTTCCGCCCGCTTGCCGAGGAAGCCTTCGATGGGGGTGAAGAGCCGATCGAAATCGCCGTAGAAGTCCTCGTAGCGAAGAATCAGCGCTCGCGAGTGGTTTCGCAGCCAGATCGCATCCGCCATCCCCTGGCGCGCGAGTTCTTCGATTTTCGAATCCACCGCCTCCGGAGTGGGCGTGAGTTCGGAAACGCCGAGCATCGAGGCGATGATGTCGGAAGGATCGCGGACCGTGGCGATGAATCGAGCCCGGCACAGAGGACTGCGGTGAAGGAAGCTCAGATCGTGGCGTTTGGGAACCTCGAGCTCGGGGCAGATCGCGCGGACCGCATTCCAGACCAGCGTGCTGCCGGTTCTTGGCGGGCCGAACTGAATCACCGGGGACAACAGATGGTCTCGGAGCGTGCGGAGCGGATTGATGGGTGAAGTTTCAAACTTGAAACTCGAAACTTCAAGAGAGGCATTTCGCAAGGAGCGGCTCCTTGCAGGTGCCCTGAACCCAATCGGGTGAGGCCGAGGAGCGAATCGCCTCGGGCGTTCGTCCGGAAAGAAGTGGGCGCCTGGAAAGCGCCTCTCCTTGAGGGGCTTGCCGGGCTGTCATCCGGAAGGGCAGAAATCGCATGTGGTCATGAGGTCATCCCGGGACGTGGGTGGAGAGGCAAACATGCCATCGGGGAAGGACCGCGTGAACCTCGCGGTCCGTTGGCTTCTCGGCGTCTTGCTGGTCGTCGCGGTGATTGACCAACTCATGCGGGCGCCGGGTTGGGGGCACGACAGCTGGCGCATCAGCGAGTGGTTGATCCACTATGGCGACGGCTTCGTCCGCCGGGGGCTGGCGGGGACGGTGTTCCGCTGGGGGGGTGAGGTTACGGGCATCCCGGCCAACCTGCTGGCGATCGGTGTCAGCCTGGGGCTTTATCTGCTCCTCGCCGGGTGGCTGTTTCATCGGGGTCGCGAGACGTTTGCGGCAGGCTTGCTGCTCTCCTGCGTCGTGCTGGGCTTTCCGGCCTATCAGGATGCAATCGTACGCAAGGATTGCCTCGGTCTGTTGCTCTTCGTCGGGTGCCTCGGCTGGATGGACCGCTGCGAGCCGCCGGCCGTCCGCTGGGTGGGAGTCAACCTGCTGGCCTGCACGGCGCTCCTGATTCACGAGACGTTTGCCTTCTTTGCCTTGCCCTCCCTCGTCCTGTTCGGGGTGCCGGACTCGATGGAGTGGAGGCGGCTCGCGACGCGAACCCTGGCGCTGGGACCCGCCTGGGTTGTTTTTGCCCTCACGGCCGTTTTCCACGGCTCGCCGCATACGGCGCATGCCATCCATGAGTCGTGGCTACCCTTGTGGAGGGAGATCGAAGGTCCGGCGGCCGACCTTTCGGAACCGGCCGCCGCGATTGCGGCGCTGGGCTGGGAACCGCAGGAGGGGATGGCACTGGTCAAGGGCATCTGGGGTGCCGGCCCCTACCAACCGCTGGCTTGGGCGATGGTGTTCGGCGTGAGCCTGCTGCTGGTGCTGGCCTTCACCCGGTCGGAGCGGCGCGGACGGTTGTTCGGGATCATGGCGGTTCAATGGGTCGGCATCGCGCCGCTCTTCGTACTCGGCATTGACTACGGCCGCTGGCTGTTCCTCTGGGTCGTGAGTGCGATGATCCTCCACCTCCACGGTCGTCGGCTGCCCGTCGCGGTGGAGTCGCGGATCGCCTCCTGGGTGCGGGTTCCTTTCGTCGAGCGCAGCATGAACCACCTTGGGCGGCATGAGTGGGTGTTCCTGTTCTTCGGGGTGCCGGTGCTGTGGAGCCTGCGAAACTTCCTGACCGCCGGCCCGATTCCCCACCACGGCTGGTCCTGGTTCGGGCCCTTTTGATCCATGGAAACGAACGGCTCGATGAGGTTTCATGGCCCGTGGGTGGGGGGGCTCGTCCTCGCGCTATGGATTGCGGGTCCGTCCTTCGGCTTCCTGCAGGAACATGTCGGTACCTGGTCGGTGCCGTTCTATGCGCTCGTCGTGTGGGTGGCTCTCGCGGTCGGCGGCCGATGGGCGCGCCGCGCGGAGCCATGGCTCGATCGTCACTTCTTGTGGATGGCGCTGGTCTGCCTGGCCGGACTGCTCGGGGCGCACCTGCTGCTCCATCCCTTCGAGGACGGCCGCGGCCCGCTGCTCAGCAGCGATCGCGACGAGGCGCTCGAGGTGGCGGTGGGACGATGGCTGGACGGGGACTATCCCTACTACGCGAAAAGCGAGGTGGCCGGACCCTTGTCCGTGCTGCCCGGTGGAGTGCTGCTGGCGCTGCCCTTCGTGATGATAGGGAAGGTCGGCCTGATCAACGTCGCCTGGCTGGTGGCGTTTCTATTTGTCATGCGCCGCGAGTTTGGCTCGGCGGGCCGGGCCATCGGGTTGCTGGTGCTGATGCTGGGGGGCTCCCCGGCCGCGTTGTATGAATTCGTGTCCGGGGGCGACCTGATCGCCAACGGGATCTACGTGGCGGTCGGGGTGGGGCTCTGCCTCCGATGCTGGTCGGCCGAAGCGTTGCGACCCGGCCCGGCGCTGGCAGCCGCGGCCTTCCTCGGGGTGGCGGTTGCCTCGCGCGCGAACTTCCCCTTGGTGTGCCCGCTGGTGCTGGCGTGGTTGTGGCGTCGGGTGGGATGGCGCCGGGCGCTGTCGTGGGCGGGCGTGACCGCCGGTGTGTCGCTCGGCTTGATCCTGGGATTCTATTTCTGGGATTCACAGGCCTTCACCCCCTTCATGTCCCGGAGCAAGTTGATGATTGGCGGGGCGCCCGAGTGGACGGGGCCGGTGGTGCTGGCCGCGACCGGGGTGGCGGTGGTGGGGTTCGCCGTTTCCTTTTTCGTTCGCCGGAGTGTCCCGGATTCCGCGGCCTGCTTCCGCGCCTGTGCCTGGATCACGCTGGTTCCGATTCTTGGCATGATCCTCGTGGCCTCGGTCCTGCACGGGCGACTGGACTTCGCCATCCTCCACGATCGTTTTGGCCTCATGTGGGTGCCTTTTGCGCTGCTGGGCTGGGGTGGCCTGGGTGTCGATGCCTGCACCAAGGGGTTTCATCCGGGTGCTCCGAGTCCGCGCGCGATTGTGGCTTGATTGAGCGCTCTCTCGGCACTCGGTCTCGCTACTTTAGCATGTCTCAAGTGTATGGCTTCCGGAATCCATGTCTCCAACTTTGCGATAAGTAATATACCATTATAAAAGATAATCTTTTCTTACCGATAATTCATGCTATTTAACTCTTGGGATTTCCTGGTCTTGTTGCTGGTCACGGTGGTGCTCTACTACTTTCCGATCGGTGTTTCCCTGCGACGTGTCTGGCAGGTGGCGTTGTTGCTGGCCGCGAGCGCGATCTTCTATGCATGGGAGAATCCGAAGCTTCTGATTTTGCTAGCGGCTTCCTGTGTGCTCAACGCGGTCGCTGTTGAGCGGATTTTGTTTTACAGGAGTCGAAATAAAGAAGAGCCGGAAGGTCGCAAGTCTGGAGATCCAGCGAAGCGCTGGATGCAATGGTCCGTCGCGGCGAACTTACTGCTGCTAGCTTTCTTTAAGTATGCTGCGTTCATTGCCGGATGGATCCCCGATGTCTGGATCGGCGAGGTGGCGCTCGAATGGTTCCGCGACATTCCGCTGCCGGTAGGTATCTCGTTCTACACGTTTCAGGGTATCAGTCTTGTGGTCGATACATGGCGTCGAGATATCAGTCCGCACTCGGTCGAGATATTGCGCCTCCGCGGTCGCGACCGCGTCGGATCGGTTCGCGATCTTTCGTTCTACATCTCCTTCTTTCCGCAGTTGGTCGCTGGGCCGATCGTCAAAGCCCGAGACTTTCTCGACCAAATTGGTGCGAAGGTCTTTCGTGATGTCGATTGGATAACCGTGCGCCGCGGGCTGGTCACCGGCTACTTCCTGAAAGTGTTCGTAGCCGACAATCTTGCCGAACAGACAGGCATCCTCACTCTGGGTGGCGAGAAAGTTGAGGGCCTGAGCACGGTGGTCAGCATGTCGTTGCTTTACTCGTATTCTTTCCAGATCTTCGCGGATTTCGCCGGCTATTCGCTGATTGCGATCGGGTTGGGCGCCCTGTTTGGCTACAGGCTGCCGCCGAATTTCAACTTCCCCTACCTTTCGACCAGTATCACTGAGTTCTGGCGGCGCTGGCACTTGTCCCTTTCTTCGTGGCTGCGCGACTACCTCTACATTCCGCTCGGCGGGAACCGAACGAGCGCGGGACGGACGTATTTCAACTTGTTCCTCGTTATGTTTCTCGGCGGGCTGTGGCATGGGGCTGCATGGAAATTCGCGCTGTGGGGCAGCCTGCACGGGCTGTTTCTCGCTGCGGAGCGGCTGGTGGGCCGAGAAGCTAGGGCCGGAAAGCTGGAGAAGTTCTCCGTGGCGAAAAGACCATTCAACATTTGTTGTTCAGTATTCATTATGATCAAGTGGTTTTTTGTCTTCCACGTGGTTGCCTTTCTGTGGCTTACCTTCATGATGCCGGATATGGCGAGTATAGCTGCATTCCTCCAAGCTGTGAGCTCGATGAGCCTTGGGTTTTCAGGGCCGCCGGTATTCGGGCTTGGCTTTTATGGAAGCGCGGTGGTGGCGTATCACGCATGGGGATGGCTGGCAGAACATCGATCTCACTTCGCGAGGAGGCTCGCCCGATCGCCGCTTGAACCCCTCTGCCACGCGATGATGATCTTCCTCGTGGTTACCAATCCCGGCGCGCCGCAGGGTTTCATTTATTTTCAGTTCTGATCGAAGATGAGATATGCATCTATTTTGGTGTTCGGGCTGTTGGCGTTGTTCGTGATTCAACACGTTGCGCTACGTGCGGTGGGCGGGCGCACGGTGAAAAGTGAGTCGAACTACTTCTCTTCACTGGGTCGCATCCAAGCAGGGGTCCGGAGCCAACCGCTAGTCATGGTTCTTGGGTCTTCGATCACCGGTCGCTTGCCGGATTGTGCGCAAGGATTCGAAGGGGTTGCGAACCTCGGTTGCGACGGTGGGAGCGCGGTGGATACGATCCGCGCGATTGACGAGGGGAGGTTGCCGTGCGCTCCGGTTCTGCTGGTCGAGGCAAACTCGCTTCCGGTGGCATTGCGGGGCGAAAGCAAGGTGGCCGAAGCGATGCGCGAACCATGGTTTAGAGTCGGATTGCACGTTCCTGCCGTCAGCGCATACGCCCGGCCGGCCGCATTCCTCTATTCGCCGTTGTTGGCGAGCCGAACTGGCGGCTACGAAGATCCAGGTGGAGCGGATCTGGGGGTCAAATCAAGGCCCGGCGAGCCACCGGCTGGTTGGACCGAGTTAACACTATCTGATGTGGAGCGAGATCTGGTGGCGGATCTTTCCCCGCGGATCCGGGCTATCCGTGAATCAGGGACCAGAGTCGTCTTTGTGTGGCTGCCGCCGGCAAGGCCGAGGGGCGCGGAACCTCAGCCGTGGATTCGTCAGTTGGTGACAGCTTCCGGCAGCGAGTGGTGGGATATCGGTCAGCAGGCTTCTCCTGACCTAGTTTGCCTCACCGACGGTGTTCACATGGATGCTGCGACGGCGACAAGGACCACCAATTCTATCTTGTCAGTGTTCGCCCGCTAGGATGTCCTGTTGGTTTATGGTGGTTGGGGCGGGATGTTCTGTCGGGATAGGGGTGCTTCAGAAACTCATCCGATGAAGCTCGAACTAATTCACCCCGACCCGGAGGTTCCGATCGATCCGCGGGCGGAAGCGATGCTGCCGGCCGTGGGAGGCTTTCCGCCTTCGGATCGGCATTTATTCCTCTCCGGCTATGGCGAACTGTGCCGGGAGGACCTGAGCGGCGGACGAGCGCTCGAGATCTGCGGAGGATTCGGCAAGCTGGCGGCGGGCCTGGCGGCGGCGTTGCCGGAAGCGGAGGTCATCGGCCTCGACCTTTACGCCGCCTCCGGGCCGGAGATCGAAGCCAAGCTGAAGAAGCATCCGAAGCTGTCCTACGTGGCGGGCGATGCCTTCGACTTGTCCCGCTACGACGACGACAGCTTCGATCTCGTGTTCGGCCAGGCGGCCCTGCATCACCTCGCCCATGACCTGAAGGGACTGCGCCGTGAGGTCCTGCGGGTGCTGAAGCCGGGAGGGCGTTTCGTGTTCATCTTCGAGCCGCTTGGACATAATCCTCTCTTTGCGGCGATCCGGGCGTGGCGTTTCGCCCTCGCCGAGCTGGGAGATGAGAGCAATCTGTATCTCTCGCAGTTCGAGGTGCTGGGGGAAGGGTTCTCGCGCTGCGAGGTCCAGTGCTTCAACGTGCTCGGCTATCCGATGAAGGCGCTCTCGGATCGACTCCAGCCTCTGGCCGAGTTGGTGCAGCGGCTCGACCATCGGCTCATGTCGGGGTTTCCCGGACTGAAGAAATATGCGGCCAACTGCAATCTGGTGCTGACGAAGTGACGGTCGGTGTTTCGGTGAGCGTGATTGGAGATGAAGAAGGTCAATAGTGTTCGGGAGCTCGAGGTGTACAAGGAGGCGTTTGCGCTGCAGCAGGCAATCTTCGGGGAGACGACACGGTTTCCGAAGGAGGAGCGGTATTCGTTGGTCGATCAGATCCGGCGGTCCTCAAGGTCGATCGGAGCGAATCTCAGCGAGGCGTGGGCGAAGCGGCACTACCCGGCTCACTTCCTTTCCAAGCTGACCGATGCCGACGGAGAACTTCAAGAAACCCTGCACTGGCTCACAACGGCCGAAACCTGCGGCTATCTCGAACCCGAGTTGGGGAGCCGCTTGCAGGAGCAGGCCGTTGCTGTAGGCCGTCAGCTGGGAAGCATGATGAAACGCCACGAGTCGTTCTGCTTCTGACGGCCTCCACCGAGGCACCGCCCTTCCGAAACACCGAAACACGGGAATGAAATGGTTCACCTGCACGCCGGTCGCTTTCGGGGGCGGTGAGGATTTTTTCTCCCGAGATAGCGGTTTGCTGTCCCGGGGCTTCCGGGCCATCGGCGTGGAGAGCCGGGCGGTGATGCCGGGCGAGCGTCGGCCCGATGATCTCGACGAGCTGATCCGCACCGACTTCGCGAACCTCGAATCACCGGATTGGTGGAGTGCTCATGCGCTGGATGGCGTCGTGCTCTATGCCTGGGGACGGCCGAAGTTTCGCAAGGTGGCGGAGGCGATCCGGCAGGCCGGCATCAGGTTGGTGCTCAATCAGGACAGCGGAGGATTGGTCAGTCCACGCTGTGGTATTCGGGCCTGGTTGGAGGAGCAGTGGATCCTGTCCGGGGCGGGCCGGGTGCCGAGGGGATGGCTGAAGTATCTCGAGCTGTTGGCCCGTGGGCTCACCGTCGGACTGCTGGTCACCGATCCCTTGCGGGCCCGTCATCTGCGCCAGGGCGACTGGATCGCGGCCGTGTCGCCCCGGGCCGCGGAACACTACCGAAAACTATGCACGTCGTATGTCGGCTCCGGCATGGAGAAGCGAGTCACGTTCGTGCCGCATCCGGTATCTCCGGTTTTCGCGCTGCGGGGAGGATCCCGGAACCCCCGGGTGGTCGCGGTGGGGCGATGGGATGACGAGCGACAAAAGCGGACGTCTCTGCTCATGCAGGTGGTCGAACTCCTGCTGACCCGTAGTCCGGTCGTGGGAGTGGATCTGGTCGGCGTGGCGGGTGACGCGCTGGAGGCATGGCAAGCTAATCTGGATGCGTCCGTGCGGGACCGGGTGGTCGTCCATGGCCGGCGCTCACCGGCCGAGATCGTGGACCTTCTGAACCGGGCGCAGGTGTCCTACTGTCCGTCGGCCTTCGAGTCCTTTCACATCGCCAGCGGCGAGGCGCTTTGCTGCGGCTGTTCGGTGGTGGCGGGCCGTTCGGTTTCGATGGCGAGCTTCGAGTGGTTCGTCGGCGAGGGAGACGGTCGGCTGGCGGATCGGGATGATGTCGACGGCCATGCGGACGCTTTGCTCGAGGAGCTCGGAGCTTGGACCGACAACAAGCGCGATGCCGGGAAGATCAGCGCAAGATGGACCGCTCGACTGCACGCCCCGTGCGTGGCGGAGAGGGTGCTGGGGCTTTTTCGTGAGGGTGACGGGGAATGACCTCAAGGAGAGGCTCCTTGCAGGTGCCGTGGCCCTCTCCGGTGGAGCGCCGGATTCATCCGGCATCGGGCGCTGGAAGTGCGCCCCGTCTTGGCGCGCGGGACACTAGGACGCGATGATCCGAATCGTCATGCTCGGGCGGACCGGGAACAACCTGTTCCAGTATGCCCTCGGCCGGGTGCTGTCGAAGAGGCACGGCGTGCCGCTGGTGATGGACGCCTCGTGGTTCAATGCCGAGGGCTGGGGCCAGGTGTCGTGCCTGAAGCGGTTGCCGCTCGAGGCGACGGTGCGCCGCGGAGGGTCGTTCGGCAGCCGGGCCCTGCGGAAGGTGACCGGCCGTCACTACTGGGAGTGGCGGGGCGTGCCGGTGCTGCGCGAGCGCGACGGGCACGGAGGGTTCGATCCTTCATTTCTCAAAGCGCCGGCGGACTGCGTCCTGATGGGATACTTCCAGTCGCCCCGATACTTCGGCGACATCGAGGAAGAGTTACGTGAGACGCTCGATCTCTCCCGACTGCCCTGGGAGTCGGCGACGCGCGACATGGCCCGGCGCTTGCGGGAGTCGGAGACAGTGGCCGTCCACGCCCGCCGGACCGATTTCGTCGGGCGGGAGGAGTTCGACCTGTGCGGGCCGGACTACTACGAACGCGCCATGGAGCGTCTGCGCCAACGGCTCGCCTCTCCTCGCTTCCATTTTTTCTCGGATGATCCGGCCTGGTGCCGGGGCCAGTTCGAAGGCCCGGATGTCGAGGTGGTCGATTTTCCCGTGGCCGCGGAAAATCCCCTGCACGATCTCTACCTGATGAGCTGCGCGCGGCACCACATCATCGCCAACAGCAGCTACTCGTGGTGGGCGGCGTGGCTGGCCCGGCATGAGGCGCAGCAGGTAATTTCGCCGGACCGGTGGTTCGGGGGCGGCATCGACGCCCCGATGGCGGACCGCCTGTGCCCGGGCTGGGAGACCCTGCCGACAAGGAGCGGCTCTTTTCAGGTACGGTGATACCAACTCACGGAATATCCTGGTAGGATGGGAGTTTCGGAAGAATCTGAAATTCAGTCGCTTCGCGAGGATATGGCAGGCCGGGCGCCTTTTCTCAATCTCTGCGTTGCTCCTCCAGCACCGCGCTCTCGTCGCGCCTTGAGTTTGAGAAAAATCACTCCGGCCATTCTACCAGCCTATTCCGTTCATCGGTATGCGGAGAGCGGGGCGGTCAAAGGGCGTCCCACAGAGTGATGTCGTCGCTGCCCGCATCGACAAAGGGGTTTGTTGACATGTGCGCATAAATATGCGCACATTCAGTATGCGCACCACGATTGACTTGCCAGACCGTCTGTTTCGGGAAGCGAAGACGTTTTCCGCCGCGAAGGGTCAGACGCTGAAGGAATTTGTGACGGCGGCCCTCGAAAAGGCGGTGGCGGATGCTTCGGGCCTTCAAGAGCGGCGCATGACCCGGCCTCCGATTCGGGGTCTTCAGGATCGCGCGATCCCGGGGAGAAGCAACGAGGAGCTCGCTGTCTTGCTGGAGGCCGAGGTGGAATGAAGGCGCTGGTCGACGTGAATGTGGTGTTTGCCCTGCTGGTGGAGCGCCACATGCACCATCCGGCGGCTTGGAGGTGGTGGCAGGAACGCGAGCCCGGAGAAGTTGCCTTGTGCCTGCCGGTCCGCCTCGGAGTGCTTCGGCTGCTGACGAATACCCGGGCCATGGAGGATGCCCCGGTCGGTCCCGAGGAGGCCCTCTCCGCTTGGGATGCCCTGGAGGCCGACGGGAGAACGTGCCCCCTGGATCATACCTCGATGCCAACGGCCGAGGCCTTCTTTCGTCGGAATGTCGATGGGCGGACGCCCTCTCCCAATCTTTGGACCGATGCCTTGCTGGCGGCCTGGGCCGAAGCCTCCAACATTCGCTTGGCTTCTTTCGATGGTGGCTTCCGTGCCTTCCCCAGTCTGGATTTCGAGTGGTTGGGGCGCTGAGGTGGCGGGGACACCTCGGGCGCAGGTCGATTCCGCGATGCCCAGCCGGCCTTGTGATCGGTAGAAGCTGCGGCTGGAAGCCACAGACACCGTCTGCCGCTGAGAGCGGCAGCCACCATCGTCATGGACTTTACCATTGTTACCCCGAACCTGAACTACGGACGCTTCCTCGGCGATTGCCTGGAGAGCGTCGCGTCGCAGGAGGGCGTCGAGGTCGAGCATCTCGTCATGGACGGGGGATCGACCGATGACAGCGCCGAGGTGGTGGCCGGGTTTCCGCATGCGACGTGGATCCGGGGATCGGACCGGGGCATGTCGGATGCCATCAACCGGGGATTCGAGCGGGCCCGGGGCGAATGGGTGATGTGGTTGAACGCCGACGACCGGCTGAAGCCCGGCGTGCTCGAGGAGCTCAAGCGACGGCTGGACGCCTCGTCCGAGGATGTCGTTTACGGCGACTTCGATTTCATCGAGGCGGACGGACGTTTCCGGCGGTCGGTCCGCTTGCCGGGGTGGTCGCGCTTCGTGCACATCCACCACCACTGCTACGTCGGTTCGACGGCGGCGTTCTACCGTCGGGCGACGGTGATCGACGCGGGCTACCGGCTGCGGGAGGACTTCCGCTACGTGATGGACGGCGAGTTCTACGCCCGACTCGACCGGGAGGGTCTGCGCTTTCGGCACCTTCGTCTTCCGATTGCCGACTTCCGCCTTCACGACACGAATGCCTCGATGCGCCACCTCGGCAAATCCCGAAGCATGGAGAAGGTGCTCGAGGCCGAGCGCCAGCACGTCGAGTCGCGGGCGATCCGCCGGGTCTACGGGATCACGCTCTTCGAGGACCCCTACCTCAACGGCCTCGTCGACGGCATTCTCTGGATCGTCGCGAAGGGCTGGAAGGCGGTGTTGAGAGCGGTAGGCGGGTAGGGAGTGGCGCGCTCCCGGGCGCCATGAGCCGGGTGGGTGATCTCCGGTCGCCCGACTCGCGGGGAGGCACGAAAGCCTCCCTCCCAGCGCATGGCTCCTTGAAAGAAGCCACTCCAGTCATGAAAGTCGCCGCAATCTTCGCCAGCTACAACCGCAAGGACGTGGCTCTGGAATGCGTGGCGCGCCTGCGAGCCCAGACGCGGCTGCCGGACCTCGTGGTGGTGGGCGACAATGCCTCCGGGGACGGGAGCCCGGAAGCGCTGCGCGCCACCGGATGGGATCGGCTCGAAGTGCTCGATACGGGGGACAACCTCGGCAACGCGGGGGCGGTGCAGATGGCGATGGAGCATGCCTTCGACCGGGGCTGCGAGGCGGTGTGGATCCTCGACGACGATTCGTGGCCGCGGCCGAACGCGCTGGAAGCGATGCTTCGGGATCCGTGGGACGGGCGTACGCTGCGTCATCCCCTGCAGGAGGACCCGGCCACCGGCCGCTTCACCTGGCCGCTTCAGCTCGTGGATGACGATGGGGCGGTCACCCTCGTCTCATCGCGGGACGAGTTGCCGTCTGGCGAGAGGCTCCGCAGCCGGGGAGTCTGGACCGGCGCTCTCGTTTCCCGTCGGATTCGGCAGGAGGCCGGCCCGGTGAAAGGGGATCTCTTCATTCGCGGAGAAGACGAGGAATACCCGTGGCGCATCGAACAGGCGGGCTTCGAGAGTGAGGCGGTCACCGCGGCGGTCCTGGATCATCCGGGTCCCCGCGATCTCGTGAGCATGAATCTTTTCGGGAAGCGCCTCTTCCTCGAGCGGGGGCTGGCGGACTGGAAGCTCTACTACAAGGTGCGCAACATGGTGTGGCTCAAAAAGTGCCAGGGAGGGGCGGGGACGGCGCTGGCGATGGCTCTGGCCTACGCCTGGGGGATCGGGCGAGAGGACGGACTTCATCGCTTGTCCTTGTGGTGGGAGGCCGTGCGGGACGGGTGGGCCGGACGCCTCGGGCGCTGGAGGCGTCAGGGCTGAAGCTTGCACCGCCGGCGGTGCTTCCACTTCGTGAACACGGCCAGCGCGAGGAGGATGCCGATGGCATCGGTGGCAAGGTCCAGGAGGTCGGAGCCCTCGAAGCCGTAGCCGAAGCCCCATTGGGCGAGTTCGACCCCGCAGGCGAGGCAGGCGGCGAGCAGGAGCGCTCGTCGAGGCGAGTCCGCTCCCCAGCAAAAGCCCAGCATGGGAACAAAGAACAGGAGGCCGTGAAGCAGGGGACGCAAGGGGCGAAGCCGGAGCTTCCAGCGGAGGAGCAGATTCGGGGCTTCGGTGATTCCCGGGTGGCAGTCGGTGGGGATGAAGGCCTCGGCGGGGATCTCGATCGCGGCTTGCGACGGCCGGGCCATCACGAACTCGTTCACGAGCGGTGAGCGCGTCTCCCAGGGGCCGGGCACGATGAGTGCGTGCGCGCAGATCAACCAGAGGGCGCCGGCCAGCCACGGGCCGGGACGCCGCAGCGAGCCCGCGGCGGAGGCGGCCCAGAGAAGCCATCCCGCGGCGGCGCCGATCAGTCCGGCGCGGGCCATGGGCCGGGCGTGGACGGGATAGGCCTCGAAACGGACCAAACGGCAGCGCCCCGAGAGCCCCAGGTTCTCGAGGTGGAGGCGGGCGGATGCGTGGGGTGGGATGTCGGGGAAAACCGTGGATGAGCGGCGGGCAACATGGTCGTCCCACACGGAGGCGAGAAAGACCCGCTGCACCACGTCGCCATCGCGGATCCACTCGAGATGGAGGCGCCCCGTCTGCCATTCCGCCGGTCCGCGGACGAGGGATTCGGCTTCCAGGTGCAGGTTCACGTGCAGGCCGCCGGCGGCGCCGATGCCCGGCAGTCCGACCCAGCAGGCGGAGGATTCGCCATGCTGCCAAGGACTGCCTTCCGGGAGAACGATCGCATGATCGCCTTCGGCGATCCGCCAGACGCGGTTCCATGAAAAGACCGTGGCGGCCACAAGCAGCAGCGCGGTCACCGCGTGGATCACCAACCGGAGCACCCGTCGAAAAGAGCACCCCAAGGCGGGGCTGCCGATGGAAAAGTTGGCATTCCTCCGGCAGCTGATGCGCCCAACCTCAAGCAATTCGGGCATTGCTTCCTGATGCGGGCTTCCCTATCCCCTTGCGGCCCGGCACCACCGGCGTTCCATCCATGCCTGTCGGAAGACGAGAAGCCTTTTCCATTCAACTCCTCCAATTGGTGGACGCCGGATTGGTGTGGCTGGGCTTCTACCTGGCGGATCTGCTCCGGGATCCCCTCCGCGATGTTCTGGGTGAGGAACCGATGGGGGAAAGCGGGCTGATGCAGATGGCGTGGATCCTCTACGTCGCGGTCCCCTTCACGCCGCTCATTCTCGAGTTCTTCCGCTTTTACCAACGCCTGCGGACCAAGACCTTCGGGCGATCGGTGTCCCAGCTGCTCCGGTCCCTGGTCGTCATGGCGCTGGCTCTGGGGATGCTGGTGGTGTTCGCCCGGCTCCCGGAAGGAAGCCGCCTGGTGCTGGGGGTGGGGGCCGGCTTGGTGTTTTTCTTCATCCTCGCCCGCGACCGGGCCCTCACCCTGCACCTGCGGCGGCAGGGGGTGCGGGAGGATCTCAAGGAGCGGGTGCTGATCGCGGCCTCGCGCGAGGAGCGGGACGAGTTCCTGGCGGAACTGGATCCGGAGGTTCTGGAAGGCTTCAACATCGTCGGTCGCTTCGACCTGGGAGAGAGCGAGGTGAGCGACCTCTACGACTTGCTCAAGGAGAAGTCGGTCGAGCGGGTGATCATCGCCGCGGGCGACACGGTGTTCGACAAGGTCGCCGAATGCGTCGAGGCCTGCGAACTGCAGGGCATCGAGGCCTGGGTAGCGGCATCCTTCATGCGCACGCAGGTGGCACGGCCGACCTTCGATGTGATCGGCGACAAGCCGATGCTGGTCCTGCGCTCGACCCCCGAGCTGTCCTGGGAGCTCGCCTCGAAGGCGGTGTTCGACCGGGTCGGCGCCTTCCTCATCATCCTGCTCACCTCGCCGCTGTGGGTCTTCGCCTGGGTGGGCATCAAGATCGCGAGCCCGGGCCCGGCCTTCTACTTCCAGAAGCGGGCCGGCAAGTACGGCAAGCCCTTCCGGATGTGGAAATTCCGGACGATGGTTCCGGATGCCGACAAGCTGCTCGCGAAGATCAAAGAGGAGCACGGCAACCAGATGGACGGGCCGGTCTTCAAGCTCGAGAACGACCCCCGGATCTTCAAGTTCGGGGCGATCCTGCGCAAGCTGAGCATCGATGAGCTGCCGCAGCTTCTCAACGTGCTGATGGGTGACATGAGTTTGGTCGGCCCGCGACCGCTCCCGCTCTACGAAGTCGAGGCCTTCCAGAAGTCGGAGCACCGTCGGCGCCTGAGCGTGAAGCCGGGGATCACCTGCGAGTGGCAGTGCGGGGGGCGCAACACCATCACCAGCTTCGAGCAGTGGGTCGAGATGGACCTCCGCTACATCGACAACTGGTCGCTGTGGCTCGACATCAAGTTGCTGCTCAAAACCGTCCCCGCCGTGATCTTCGGACGCGGGGCGAAGTGAGGAGTGGCTCCTTTCGAGGAGCCATGGGCTGGGAGGGAGGCTTTCAAGCCTCCTGAGTGGCGCCGGATGACCTGGAGGTCGCTCCCCCTGGCTCATGGCGCTCGGGAGAGCGCCACTCCGGGGTGCTCCTCGGAAAGCCAGTTCAGACTTTCGACCTTTGACGTTTCGACCTTAAGACTCGGACCATGAAATTCGTCGCAGCGACGCTTCTGGCCGTCTCCTTCCTGTTGGCCCTGGTCTTCGGGGCGCAGACGGCGGAGTGGAGCTGGGGCCCCGCCTTGGTGGCGCTGGCTCTCGCGTGTGGGGCGGCGGCTTTCATCAAGAGTGATCGGGGAGGACTCGGCGTCGGGATCGCGCTGCTGCCGGCGGCGGGGTGGATCCTCTATCGGGGGGTGACCTCGGACGTGGCCGATTTCGCGCGAGCCGACGCGCTGCTGCTGCTGGCGGTGCTGGCGACGGCCACGGTGGTGGCCGGCCTCCGGCCCGGAGCCCGCTCTGTGCCGGCCCTGTTTGCAGGCCTGGCCATGGTTTCAATCCTGAACCTGGCGGTGGGAGTCATCCAAAGCCAGAGCCCGGAGTTCATGTGGCCCTACCACCACCGACCCACCGACCGGGTCACGGGTTTCTTCGGGCATTACAACTATTTTTCCTGCTTCACCTACACGGTCGGCCTGCTGCTCGCAGCACGGGGCTTCTTCGCCAAGGACCACGTCGCGCTGCGCTTCCTGTTCGTCGCCACCGCCCTGTGGTCTTCGGTGATGGTGCCGGTCTCGGGCTCGCGCGGTGGCACCGTGGCGATGGCGGTTGGCGTCGTGGTGCTGGTCGCCTGCGCCGGGGTGCTGGCGTGGCGCCAGGGGGCGTGGTGGTCGAAGGTGTTTCTGATCCTGTTTCCGCTGCTGCTGGTCGGGTCGGCCATTGCCGGGTGGTGGATGCTGTCGAAGGTTCAAGAAAAGCGAGCGACGCCGGGGCAAGCGACGAATTCCGTACTCCTGCTCGACAACGCGGCGCGGCTCGAGTGGGTGGATCTGGCGTTGCAGGTGGGCATGGACCATCCGGTGGCCGGAGGAGGAAGCCGTTCCTACTCATGGGAGCGCAACCGGCGGTGGGACGTCGAGGAGTTCGGACAGGGGGCCGAGAACGAGCGCTTCGTGCACAACGAACTGCTCCAGTTGTTCACCGACTACGGGGCCGCCGGTGTGGTGCTGGTCCTGATCCCGATCGGCTGGGTCGGTTGGTTGGGTTTTTCCAGGCTGTTCCTCGGCGAAATCGGGGGAGGCGGGCATCTGGATGCGGTGGCGATCGGCGTGCTCTCGGCCGGGGCGGCCATGCTCACCCAGGCAAACTTCAGCTTTATCTTTCATTTGCTGCCCTCGACCCTGTTGTTGGGATTGCTGCTGGGTCTCGGGGCGCTGCTTTCGCCTTCGAAGGACGCGACCTGTGCCAGCCGGTCGGCCCGATGGGTGGTCGGCGGGCTCCTGGCCTGTGGAATCGCGTGGTTCGGGGTTCAGGGAACTCGATCGCTGCGTCTGGTGTGGCCGGTGATGTATGGAGAAACCTCCTTGATTCACAGCGATCCCGAGGCGGCCGCCGAACGATTGGAGCGGGCGGCCACGATGTGGCCCGGGCACCGCATGTGGGAGGAAGCCGGCCATGCGTGCCGCGTCGCGGCCGCCGGGACGGAGTCTCCGGCCGCACGGGAGGCATGGAACCGGCGGGCCGTGGCCAACTACCGCGCAGCCATGCCGCTGCATCCCCACCATCCCGGCCTCGCGCTCAATCTGGCCAATGCACTTTCCGAGCTCGGGGAGAACGAGCTGGCAGAGCAGGCCTACCTCGAGTCGATCGAACTTCAGGGCGGTCTGGAGGCGGCTTTCCGGGCCCGCTACTACCATGCCAAGCACCTGTATGAGATGTGGTACCGCCGCTGGACGGATCCCGACGAGCGACGATCCGGCGAAGCGTTGTGGGCGTTTCGCGAGTGCCTCGCGCTCCTCGATGAGTCCAAAGAACAGGCGCCGTGGCGCAACGAGGAGCGGTTGGCGCTGAGGCGCCAGGTGGAAGAGGCGATCGCGTTTCTCGAGGGAGCGCGGGTCCGGCCCGTGGTGCCGGATGGTGCGATCAGCGAATGATCTGACCCCAGGCGATGTTCGACTCCGCCAGTTCCGCAAGGAGCTGGCGGATTTTTTTGTCCGCCATTTCGAGGTCGGGCGGGTCGCCGAACTCGCGTTCCTCCACCTCGGCGTAGGGCATGGTCGCGCTGACGTAGGCCCACCGCTGGGCGTCTCCCTTCAGGACGCGGTCCTTGATGTCGATCAGGGTCCGTTCGGTGTGGCTCTCGGTGATGCGCTGGTGTCCGACGAAAAAGTAGTAGGTCAGGCAGTTTCGCGTGACCTGCTGGCGGTCGTCTTCCGGGCCGTAGCTCACATCCTGCTTTGAAAGGATGCGGGTGATCGGGAACTGATGACCCGTCGGGAGCTCGAGCACCGACTTGGAGCTCTGCAGCGAGCGGTGGCCCTGGGCCGGCATGCAGCGCTCGGGGCGGTGGATGGAGTTGGCGAGGTCGTGGCCGGAGAGGACGACGGACAGGTCGACGACATCGATCGGCGAGGTGCCGTGGATGTAGGACATTTCCTCGACCCGACGTCGCATGCAGTGAGCCTTCGAGAACTTCGTATCGCCAGCGAGAATCTTGAGTTCCTTCTCCGAGGGAGGATAGACCCGCGTCTCCCAGGAGCCGAGGAAGTCATCCAGCTCCATATCGAGGGCGCTCTCGACCTCCTCGAACGGCGGCAGCATGTAGATCGCCGACATCACGGCGGCGATCAGGGCGGCGGGGAGGAAGGCGCGGAGCATCGGGTCAGGCGGGAGAGGATTCGACGTCGCGACGGGTAAGGTGGGGGCGGCGGAAACGCCTAAGGCCTCCTTCCAGGAAGGAGTGGGTGGCGAGCAGGAGAGCCAGCGAGATGGGGTAGAAGATGATCAACCCGGACCAGTCGTGCCAGGTGTCGCGGGCGAAGACCGGGTCGCCGTATTCGGCGATGACGAAGATCGAGGTGAGCCGCAGCATGTTGCCGATGATCGCCAGGGGGATGGCCGCGGCGCAGAGCAGCCCCTTCTTCCACAGGCTCATCTTCGCGACGTAGGCCCACACCGTGGAGATCAGGATGAGCGCCATCAGAGAGCGGATGCCGCCGCAGCCCTCGTCGATCTCCAGAGGTTCCCACTTTTCGGTTACCGAAAAGATCTGGGTGCCTCGGACTTCCGTTTCGACGCCGAACAGGCTGCAGCCGATCTGGGCCAGCTTGGTCGAGAGAATCTGGAGGTGGGTGGTGGCCTGCTGGAACTGGGGCACCGGGATCGCCAGCCAGAAGACGAAGCAGGGAAATGCGGTGAGCTTGGCCACCTTCCAACCCCAGAAATACCACGAGCAGCCCCACAGGATCATGGGCAACCCTCCCACCGCGAGACGAGCCTGTCCGGTGCGGTGGGCGAGAATGAAGAATCCGGCGCCAGCGAGGGCCACGAGGAATCCCAGCCAAGCTCCCTTGCCGGGCGAATCGCTGGCGGCCTCCTTGAGTCGTGGCCATTGCCAGACAATGAGACCGAGGCTGATCAGCGGAACGAGAAACCCGTGCTCGAAATCGGTCTCCGGATTCCACGCACTTTCCAACCAGGCCAGCGGGCTCATGACCTGATCCGGCCCGAAGCCCTTCACGAAGAAGTAGAAGAAGCCCACCACCAGCCCCACCGCGATCGCGCCGGGCAGGGTAGGGGTGTGCGAAATCTCGGGTTTCCGCTGGGTTTCCATCAATCGGCTGGCTGAAGGGTTGCCGACGCCACCGGGACTGTCAACAATCCCGGCACCGCCGAAAAGCCCATGAGAATCATCAGTGGAACCGCCCACCGCACGCTGGCCGAGCGCATCGCCGCCGAGCTGGAGATCGACCTCGCCGACGTCCGCGTCACCGCCTTTCCCGACGGCGAGACCTTCGTCAAAATCAACGAGAACATCCGCGGCGAGGACGTGTTCATCGTCCAGCCGACCTGTCCGCCGACGAACCACAACATCATGGAGCTGCTGATCATGGTCGACGCCGCCCGCCGCGCGTCGGCCGAGCGCATCACCGCCGTGATCCCGTTCTTCGGCTACGCCCGCCAGGACCGCAAGGACCAGCCGCGGGTGCCCATCACCGCCAAGCTGGTGGCCAACCTGCTCACGTCCGCCGGCGTGGACCGGGTCCTGACCATGGACCTCCACGCGCCGCAGATCCAGGGCTTCTTCGACATTCCGGTCGACCACCTCTACGCCAAGCCGGCCCTCATCGGCTACATCCGCCGGCGGGTCGAGGACACCGAGTCCCTGACCGTGGTGTCGCCGGACGTCGGCGGCGTGAAGCTCGCCCGGGCCTACGCCGACGCGATCGGCTCCGACCTCGCGATCGTGGCCAAGCACCGCGTGAGCGCGACCAAGGTCGAGGCGATGAACGTCATCGGGGAGGTCGAGGGCCGCGACGTGATGCTGGTCGACGACATGACCGAGACCGCCGGCACGCTCTGCGCCGCCGCCGAAATCCTGTCGAAACACGGCGCCAAGCGGATTTTCGCCGGAGTCTCCCACGCGGTGCTCGGGGACATGGGGCGCGAGCGGATCCGAAATTCGGCCATCGAGGAGGTCATCACCACCGACTCGGTGCCCCAGGCCAGCGGCGAGAAGGTCCACGTCTGCAGCATTGCCAACCTCATGGCCGAGGCCATCCGCCGCATCGCCGGCGGCCAGTCGGTGACCTCGCTGTTCGATGTGTAGGAGTGGCGCTCTCCGGAGCGCCATGGGCCGGGGTGGCGAGCTCCGGTCGCCTTGGACGCGGGAGGCTTGAAACCCTCCCGCCCGGCTCATGGCTCCTCGAGAGGAGCCACTCCTGAGCCAACCTGCTCGCCCCGAAATCGATCGCCGAGGCGGCTCGTGCCCATCACGCACTGACCGTCGCGAAGACCCGCCTTCCGGGGATTCCTGAGGATGTAGCGGACGCAACGCCCGAAGTGCGGCCAGTCGCGGATCATGCGGTCGAAGTAGCTGCGCTGCCACAGCGTTCCGGTCCGTCCCGTCCGGGCGTTGATCTGTCTTGCGGTGTAGCCTTTCCACGACTGGAGGATTTTCGACGGTGCGTGTTCTCCGAGCGTCTCGAAGACGACGTGGACATGGTTCGGCATGATGACCCAGGCGTGAAGAAGGTAGCGCTGCTCATCGAAGAAGCGCAGCGTTTCCTCGACGATGCCGGCGTTCTCGGGATCGTTCAGCGGGCACTCGCCGGAGCCAGCATCGAGCCAGCGCTCGACGGTTCCGAAGAATCGGCGCTGGTAGTCGAGGTCGGCTTCCGCGGGCCAGGGCCGGGGCCCCTGCGCCTCCTTGAAGCGGTGTCGCGCTTCTACCAACGCCCGGAGCTTTTTGCCGGGAATGGAATCGACCGTGCGGAAAGTGACGAAGTAGGTGGAGGCACGCTGCGACCAATGGGGGAGCCGGTTGCGGCTGCCCTCGACCGGTCGATGGGGGTCGTAGAACTTCGGGGGCTTGATCAAACAGTGTTCAAAAGAACTACTTCATGACAAGGGCAAAGGAGTGGCGCTCTCCGGAGCGCCATGCGCCGGGGTGGCGAGCTCCGGTCGCCGCCGTCTTGGTAGGCTTGGAAGCCTCCCGTCCGGCTCATGGCTCCTTGAAAGGAGCCACTCCGGAACAATTTTTTGACAATTCCCTCCGGCGTCGCTATGACCCGCGCCCCGCCGTCGGTGACGGCGGCTGAACACGAATCATTTCCGTCATGGCCAAGAAGCACACCCTCAAAGCCGAGCTCCGCGCCCGCACCGGTTCCGGTCTCCTCAAGCAGATGCGCCGCGAAGGCTGGCTGCCCTCGGTGATCTACGGCAAGGGCGCCGAAAACAAGAATCTCAAGGTCGACGCCAAGACCTTCCGCGAGCTTCTCGCCGACAGCGAATCCGAGAACATCCTGATCAACCTCGACGTCGAGGGCGAAGGCTCGGATCTTGCCTTCCTGCAGGACATCCAGCACGACCCGCTCACCGGCGAGGCGCTGCACGCCGATTTCCGCGCGGTGAACGAGAAGACCGAGATCAACGCCTCGGTGCCGGTCCACCTGCTGGGCGACCCGGTCGGCGTGACTCAAGGCGGTGGCATTCTCGAGCAGGGTCTCCACACCCTCGACGTGACCTGCGCCGCGACCAACCTTCCCGAGTATCTCGAGTTCGACGTCTCCGGACTCGACGAGGGGGACTCCCTCCACATCGGCGATGTCGAGTTCCCGAAGGGCGTGAAGCCGAACTACGAAGACGAGGTGGTCATCGCCCACATCGGCCGTCCCGGCGCCGCGATCTCCGAAGATGCCGCTGCCGGTGAAGGCGAGGAAGGCGCTCCGGCCGCTGCCGAGGCTGCTCCGGCGGAGGAAGAGGCCGCTCCGGCCGAAGCCTGATCCCGGTCCTGCTCCGAATTTTCAACCCCGGCTCGCCTCGCGCGGCCCGGGGTTTTTCTTTTGGAGCGAAGAGCGAAGAGCGGAGAGCGGAGAGCGGTCGAGGTATCCGATGGCGCGATTGCGATTGCGATTGCGATTGCGATTGCGATTGCGATTGCGATTGCGAGGGCGAGGGCGAGGGCGAGGGCGAGGGCGAGGGCGAGGGCGAGGGATGGCCCGAAGGGTCATGACAACGCAGCCCAGGGTCATCGACCCTGGGTGAGGATCGGTGGAGAAATGCGGCCTGAAGGGTCGCGAGACGGGCTCTTGCGACCCTCCGGGCCGCCGGTATTTGTGGACTCGAATTCCCAGAGCCGCTGGCCCTGGGCTGCGTTCTGGCGACCCTTCGGGCCGCTCGGGATTGGTTACCCGTCATTCGTCATCCGTCATTCGGGTTCTATCATTCGTCATTCGTCATTCGTCATTCGTCATTCGTCATTCGGAACTTGGAACTTGGAACTTGGAACTTCGAGCCGGAGGGTCGCCGCGTGTCCGAATTTCGTCTCATCGTCGGTCTGGGAAATCCGGGGCGCCAGTACGAGCGCACCCGCCACAACATCGGCTTCATGGTGCTCGACCGCCTGGCCGATGATGCCGGCACGGGCTTCGAGTCGCGGCCGAAGTGGCAGGGGCACCTCGCCAAGCTCGCGGACGGCACGCTGCTGCTGAAGCCCCAGACCTTCATGAACCTCAGCGGACGCTGCGTGCGGCAGGTGGCCGCGTTTCACAAGTGGACCCCCGAGCAGGTGCTGGTCGTCTACGACGATGTCGCCCTGCCGCTCGGTCGACTGCGCTTTCGCGAAAAGGGCAGCGCCGGGGGGCACAACGGGATCAAGTCGATGATCGAGCACCTCGGCTCCGATGCCTTCCCGCGACTCAAGATCGGGATCGGCGGGGCCTCGCCCGGGGGCATGACCGGGCACGTGCTCGGGACCTTCCGCGAGGACGAGCACGAGGCGGTGGAAAACACGCTTGCAAGCGCCGTGGACGCCGTGCAGCTTGCGCTCTCCCAAGGCTTCGCGACCGCCGCGAACCGCTTCAACTCACGCACACCAGTCACTGATAACCAAGATCATGAGCAGGAACTACGAAGGCCTGATCGTCCTCAACACGAAGGGGATTGACGGCTCCATCGACGACCTCGTCAGCAGCATCGGAAAGGAACTCGAAGCCGAAGGCGCCAAGTTGGAGGAAGTCCAGCAGATGGGCCGCCGCCAGTTCGCCTATCCGTCGAAGACCTCCGATGGCGGTCACTACGTGAACTACCACTTCGAGGCCGATCCCGTGAGCATCGAGAAGATTCAGGCGCGCCTGAAGCTCAACGATGCGGTGCAGATCCAGCACTACCAGACCCGCTAACTGTTCTTGCGAACAGTTTTCCCTGCTTGACCTCGGTCGGCGGGGAGTCTCAGACTCCGTGTTGCCATGGCCAATCTGAACAAAGTGATGCTGATCGGGAACCTGACGCGGGATCCCGAGCTCCGCTACACGCCGAAAGGCACCGCGGTCGCCGACCTCGGTCTCGCCGTCAATCGCCGCGTTTCCGACGGCAACGGCAACTGGAGTGACGAGACGACCTTCGTCGACGTCACGGTCTGGGGCAACACCGCCGAGAATTCCCAGAAGTACCTTTCCAAGGGCCGCGGGGTGTTCGTCGAAGGGCGCCTGCAGCTCGACACCTGGGAGGACAAGCAGAGCGGCCAGAAACGCAGCAAGCTCAAGGTCGTCGGCGAGAACGTCCAGTTCCTTCCCGACGGCCGCGGTGGCAGCGGCGGTGGAGGCGGCGGACGCTCCCAGGGCGACGAATCGTCATCGTCTCCCGCCCCGCAGAAGCCCCAGGGCGGATCCGCCGCGTCGGACGAAGATTACGACGAAGGCGACGACATTCCGTTTTGAGTCGGCTTCGCCTTCGTCCGAAGGACCAAGTCGAAAAGTCTGAAGGTCCGAACTGCCGAGTCTGTGGGTGGTTCGGACTTTTAATGTTCGGACGTTCCGGGACTCGTGCTTCGTCCGCATTGAGGTCGCGGAGGGCTGGAGCGCCGGGTTCACCCGGCCGGAGCCTCGGGCGAGCGTGGTGCGATGGAGCCGGACCTTTTCATCCGCGGGGGAAACAAGCGATGCAAGGGTGACGCGCCACTTGTCGAGGTGGCCCACGGGCACCAGCCGGGTAAACCCGGCGCTCCTTCCGACCGATCCGTCAGTTCGGACCTTCCGACTTTCAGGCCGTCGACCCCGCCGCCTCGCTCAGCCAGGCTTCCTTGAGCTTCTCGGCCCGCAGCAGGCAGTCCTCGACATCGTCGCCGAGCAGGTTGGCATGTCCCATCTTCCGGCGGCCGCGGGCGTGGCGCTTCCCGTAGAGGTGGAGGCAGGCGCCGCCATCGGCGAAAAGCGGCGACCAGTCGGGTGCCGTGGTCTCCTCCGGCCACATGTCGCCGAGCAGGTTGAGCATCACGACCGGTGAAAGCAGCCGGGTGGACCCCAGCGGCAGCCCGCACACGGCACGGAGCTGCTGCTCGAACTGCGAGGTCACGCAGGCGTCGAGCGTGTGGTGGCCGCTGTTGTGCGGACGGGGAGCCATCTCGTTGACCCGTAGCGAGCCATCGGGGAGGACGAAGAACTCGACCCCCATGATGCCCCGGTAGTCGAGCGCCTCGGCCACCCGCCGGGCGAGCTGGACGGCCTCTTGGGCGGTTTCGTCGGAGACCCGGGCCGGCACGATGGAGACGTCGAGAATGTGATGGCGGTGGCGGTTCTCGGCCGGGTCGTAGACGTGGTAGTCGCCGTGTCCGTCGCAGGCGATCATCACCGAAATCTCCTTTTCGAAGGGGACGAAGGCCTCGAGCACCGCCCGGGCGCCGTCGAAGTCGCGCCAGACCTCCCCCGGGTCCTCGCCGCCCTCGAGCTTGCGCTGGCCCTTGCCGTCGTAGCCGAAGGCCGCCGTCTTGAGCACCGAGGGCGTGCCGATGCGCTTGATGGCCGATGCCAGTTCCTCGGCGCTGGCCACCACCTCGAAGTCGGCGCAGGGGATGCCGTGGGTGCGGAGAAAGCGCTTTTCGCGCTCGCGGTTCTGACAGATGGCGAGCGCCTCGGGGGAGGGATGGAGCGGGATTTCGGCCGCCACCGCCTCCAGGGCTTCGCGCGGGATGTTCTCGAACTCGACGGTGGCGATCGTGGCCTTGCCGACGAACTCGGCCAGCGCCTGCGGCGAGTCGAAGGGGGCGTCGATCGCCTCGTCGGCGACGACCATCGCCGGGGCCTCGAGCCCGCCGGTCCAGACCACCGTGCGGTAGCCCATGCGTCGTGCGGCCATGCAGAACATCCGGCCGAGCTGGCCGCCGCCGATGATGCCGAGAGTGGTGCCGGGTTGGATCATCGGATCGCGGATCGTGGATTGCGGATGGGGGAATTCACGAAAGTTCCGGCAGCTTGGCGGCCTTGACGGTTTCGTTCTGCGTCCTGCGGAAGGCCTGCAGGCGCTCGAGCAGGGCCGCGTCCTCCCCGGCCAGCATGGCGACCGCGAAGAGGGCGGCGTTGATCGCCCCGGCCTTGCCGATGGCGAAGGTGGCGGTCGGGATGCCGCCGGGCATCTGGACGATGGAAAGCAGCGAGTCCATGCCCTTGAGGGCCTTCGATTCGACCGGCACGCCGAGCACCGGAAGGTCGGTGATGGCGGCGGTCATGCCGGGCAGGTGGGCGGCGCCGCCGGCGCCGGCGATGAGGCACTTCAGGCCGCGCCCGCGGGCGTTCTCGGCGTAGTGGTAGAGCTTGTCGGGCGTCCGGTGGGCGCTGACGACCTCGGCCTCCCACGCCACCCCGAGGTCCTCGAGCGTGCGTGCCGCGTGTTCCATGGTGGGCCAGTCGGAGGTGCTGCCCATGATGATGCCGACCTGTGCGTCTGCCATGCGCGGAGCGTGGCGAGCGTCCCGCGCCGGGTCAATACCGGGCCCGGTCCGGCAGGGCCAGAAACTCATCGATCAGCCCGCCCGCCTCGTCGCCGAGGAGCTGGGAGGCGGGGATCGGGGAATCCCCGGCGGGGCGCGCGAAGGTCTCGTAGAAGGCCAGGTCGTCGAAGCCGCCCCGCGCCGCCTCTTCGATACGGAATCCGTAGTAGATTCTTCCGATCCGTGCCCAGTGGATCGCGCCGAGGCACATCGGGCAGGGCTCCCCGGTGGTGTGGATCTCGCAGCCGTCGAGATGCGGGTCGCCGACGCGGCGGCAGGCGTCGCGGATAGCGGTGACCTCGCCGTGGGCGGTCGGGTCGGTGGTGGCGATCACGCGGTTCCAGCCTTCGCCGATGATTTCCCCGTCGCGGACGACCACCGCGCCGAACGGCCCGCCGTCGCCCGCCCGCATGCCCTGCCGGGCGAGCTCGATCGCGCGCTCCATGAATCGTGAGGGCGTTTCCATGACGCACGAAGCTAGGGAAGGATCGCGGATTGAAAAGGATCAGTCGTCGGGGTGGGACTGGCAGGAAGTGGCGGGCAAGCATCTGTGGGCGGGCGTCCGCTGCGTGGCAGGCGGGTGCCGACCGCTTTCATTCACCCTCGTCGGGGCGCCGGTCCCGGCGTCCTCCGCCGTAGTGGGACCGGAGGATGCGCGACATCACCGCGAAGAGCGTGGCGGTCGAAACCCCGAACATCATCACGCCCACGCTGGCCTCCAGCGCGCCGGCCAGCCGCCAGGGATGCTCCATCACGAGGTCACCGTAGCCGAGCGTGGTGTAGTTCACCGTCGAGTGGTAGTAGGCCGAGCCGAAGTCGCCGAACTGTCCGAAGACCCGGAACAGCGTGGCCCACACGGCGATCTGGAACAGGTGGCCGAGGAAGAGCGTGGTGACGAGAGCTCCGAGGCATTTGATCTCCTGGAAATACGACCGCTCGGCCCGCTCGCGGAGCGGGCGGGCGAAGGACAGGCCGACGGCGATCGCCCCGAGCTGAAGCAGCAGGTTCGAGAGCAGCGCGCCGACGCAGAGGGAAAGCAGGAGCAGCATGAGCCTGCCGTGAATCTAGCCGATTCGTGGCGCATGGAAAGCGCCACTCCGTACTCGCCACGATCCGCGCCGTGGACTCATTCTGCGGCCATGCGACATTTGATCGGCCTCATGTTTTCCGCGCTCCTGCTGGCCTCCTGCGGTTCCGGCGGCGGGGCCGGGGCGGTGAGTTACAAGCGCGACTACTGGGGCCACCGGCCGGGCCCGAAAGGGTTCACCACCGTGATTCTCGATGCCGGCCACGGCGGCAAGGACCCAGGGGCGGTCTCCCGCACGACGGGCGACCGGGAGAAGGCCCTCGCCCTCGACACGGTGAAGCGCGTGCAGCGCAAGCTGCGGGGCAAGGTCGATGTTCGCCTGATGCGTTCCGACGACACCTTCGTCGATCTCGATGAGCGGGTCCGTCGCGCGAGCAAGAAGGACGGCGCGATCCTCATCAGCATCCACTACAATGCCGGTCCCGGCGGCTGGAACGGCCCCGAGAACTACTGGTGGCGGGTCGACAGCCACGGCCTCGCCACGCGCCTCCAGCACGAGCTGGACAAGGCCTCGCCCTACAACGGTCCGAACCGCGGCAAGGTCCGGCGTCGCCTGCGCCTCACCCGCAACCCGAACGTGCCCAGCGTGCTCGTCGAGTGCGGCTATCTCAGCCATCCCGGCGAGGCCCGCCGCTGCGCCGAGCCGGGCTACCGCGACCGGCTGGCCTCGGCGATCGCCCGCGCCATCCTTGACCAGCAGGCGAAGGGCGACCCGCCCGGGCCACTGCCCAAGCCGATCAACAAGCCGCCGAGTCGCCCGACCGATCCTCCCGGGTCCTGACCGATGACCCCGGAGCTGGAAAAGTTCATCGAGCTCGCCACCCGGCCGCTCGAAGGCCGGGAGGTGGCGCGTGACGAGGCGCGGGGCGAGCTGATGGGGCGCCTCAGCCATCAGGGCGTGCCCCTGGAGATGATCGACGTCTCCGGCCCGACCGATCGCCTCGAGGCCGCCAAGCGCCTGCCCACGCCGTGGCGCCGCGGACTCGTCCTCGGGGCGCTGCTGGTGATGCTCGCGGCGTTCGTCGTGGGGGTCGGGCGCGATGGGTCCCTGCTGGCCCGCTTCATCTACGTGCAGGAAATGGGATGGCGCTCCGCGTCGGGCGGCGTGACCGTCGACAGCAACTGGGACCGCTTTTTCTTCGGCTGGCTCGACCGCCGGGCGCCGGACCTCCCCATCAGTGGCCGGGCGGGGGAGATCGAGATGCTTCGTCAGACCCATCCCGAGGATCTGGCCATCCTCCAGGAGGCGCTGCTGCGGCGCTCGATCGAGGAGTCCGAATTCATGACCGACGGGGAGCGGGCGCGGGTCGCCCGGCTGGATCCCGGCAACGCCCTGTGGCCCCTGTTGGAGATGCGCTGGGAGCTCTACAAGGCGCAGGGATACGACCCGGCGGGTGGCTACTTCTACGGTCGCTCGGTGACGCGGGACCCGAAGGCCGAGGAGCGGGCCTGGGAGCGGTTCGCCGAGGCGGCACGGTGCGACCATTACCGTGCCCACGGCCCCGATCTGGCACGGCGCCAGAGGGAGGCGTGTCCGGAGGCGGAGACGGTGCTGGAGGACCTGCTTTGGTCGCGACTCGCCCAGCTGCCGCGTTCGGCCGGTCAGGGCATGCGGGGCTACTACGAGGCGGATTTCGCCGGCGCGGGGCAGGTGGGGGCGCATTTCCGGGTGTTTTCCTCGCCCGAGGACGACGAGGCGCTTCTCGGCTTCTTTGAGGACTGGAAAATGGTGTGGCGGCTGCTGATCACGCCGGAGCATCCCGATGCCATGACCGTGTTTGGGACGGTGCAACAGGTCGAGAACGACGCCCGGGCCTTCCAGTCGGCCTTTGCGGGCCGGGGAATGGCCGAAGCCGAGAAGGACGCGGAGAAGCTGATCCGGGAGCTTTCGTCGGGGGGAGGCCGCACCCCCTACCACGGCTCGGATCCCGAGGGGGGGATGCGCTATCAGATCCACTCCCGCGGGGCCGCCGGGGCGACGCCGGAAGAACTGAAACCCGGGCGCCGCGCGGACATGGCGATGTTTCACCGGATGCTGATGTGGCCTCTGATCCTGATCGCGCTGATCTTCATCCTGCTGTGTGGCTTCGAGGCCTGCCGCCGCTCGCTCGAGGTGAAGGGCATGGCCAAGGGGCTGCTGCCGCTGCTCACCCGCCGCGATCATCTGCAGATCGGCGTGGCCGGCCTGCTGGTGCCGTGGCTCTACTGGTGGACGGTCACGCGTCTCACGCCGATCGGGATCAGCGACAAGGTCTTCGGAGACGACGAATGGGTCGCGCTCGCCTGGGTGCTGCAGATCGCGCTCGGGATGGTGCTGGGGCTGGTGATGCTCACCCAGGCGGTGCACTGGCGCTGGGCCCAGGTCGGAGGATTCCTCGGTCTCGCCGGACACGTGCCGTGGCTCGGCCGAGCGGTCGCGTGGCTGGTCGCCGCCGCGTTGCCGGCCGTTGGGTTGATCCGTTTCCTCCCGGACATCGATGACGACCACAAGGGTTACTTCATGCTCGCCTGCGCCGGGATGGGCGCGATCGGGTTGCTGTGGTTGTTGTGGATCGGGATCATGAACCTCTGCACCCCCCGCCACGGCGCGCTGCGTCCGAACCTGGTGGCGCGCACGCTCATCCCCTGGTCGCTGGCCGGGCTCGGCAGCCTGCTGCTGGTCGCCGGAGGCCTGCGCCTGGCCGAGGGCTGGTGGCTGCAGCGCGATCCGCTGGTGCCGGCGTGGACCAGCGAGCACTACGCCAACGCCCTGCAGGAACGGGCGGTGCTGAAGCAGGTCGATGCCCTGCGAGCGGCCTTTGTCGAGTGAGGCCGTGGAGCGCCGATGATGAAATCGGCTCGTTCGCACCGATCGAAAGAGGCCGATTTCATCATCGGCGCTCCACATCACCGGCGCATCCGCTTCTGCTTGAAAAGCGGCAGGCTTCGGCGATCTAGGAGACGTGTCGATGGAGAGTTTCCAGTTGGGTTTCACCCTCGTGGTGCTGGCTGCGGTGTTCCTGTGCTTCGCCCGGGAATGGCTGCCGGCGGAGCTCGCGGCGCTGGCGGGCATGGCGGTGCTGATCGTGGGCGGCGTGCTGAGTGGCGACGAGGTGGCCGGTGTGTTCAGCAATCCGGCGCCGCTGACCATCGGCGCGATGTTCGTGCTCAGCGGCGCGCTCACCCGCACCGGGGCGATCGACTGGCTGGCCGACCGCTTTTCCCGCTGGGCCGGCAAGTCGCTGTCGCGTGTCTTCATTATCCTCGCGCTGGTGGCGGTTCCGCTCTCGGCCTTCCTCAACAACACGCCGGTCGTGGTCGTCTTCCTGCCGGTGTTGATGGCCTTCTGTCGTCGTTCGGGGCTCAAGGCGAGCAAGCTGCTGATCCCGCTTTCCTTCCTCAGCATCCTCGGTGGCAGCGCGACCCTGATCGGAACCTCGACCAACCTGCTGGTCGCCGGCGTCGCCACCGAGCACGGCGAGCCGGCCTTCGGGATCTTCGAAATCACCGGCCTGGGAGTGATCTACGCGCTCATCGGCTTCCTCTACCTTTATTTCATCGGGCGCCACCTGCTGCCCGAGCGCGACACGGTGAGCAGCCTGATCGATGCCGAGGACACGCGCCAGTTCTGCAGTGCCGTCGAGATCCGCGAGGGGTCGCCGCTGGTCGGAAAACGCCTGATCGGGCACCCGCTCTTCTCCGACCGCAAGCGGACCATCGTCTACGAGGTCGCGCGCGACGGCCGGCGGGTCGAGGACATCCCGCTCGACGCGCTGGTGCTGGCTGAGCGCGACGTGCTGTGGTTCCGCGCGACGTCCAAGCAGCTTGCCGAGATCCGGGCCGCGAAGGGCTTGCGGATGCTGCATGAAAAGGACGGCCCGGCCGGCGGTGGCACCGAGGTCAGGATGGTCGAGGCGATCATCGGGCCGCGCAGCGGCCTGATCGGCCGCTCGGTGCGGGAGTCGGGCATCCGCCGGCGCTACGGCATCGTCGTCACCGCCGTCCACCGCCGCGGCGTGAACCTGCGCGAGGGCTACCGCGACGTCCGGCTCGCCTTCGGCGACACCCTGTTGCTCGAAGGTCCGGCGCACAACCTGGTGCGACTCCGCAGGGAGGGCGATTTTCTGAGTCTCAACGAAACCGAAATCAAGGCGCCCCGGCGCTCGCGCGTGCTGCTGGCCGCCGGCATTCTCGCCGCGGTGGTGATGGCCGCCGCGCTCGAGCTGCTGCCCATCGCCAGCGCGGCGCTCGCCGGCGCGGTGCTGGCGATCCTCACGCGCTGCCTCGACCTGCGCGAAGCGTACCGCAGCATCGAGTGGAACATCCTGTTCCTCATCTACGGCATGCTCGCGATCGGGCGGGCGGTGGAGACCACCGGCGGGGCGGAGCTGATGGCCGACGCGGTGGTGGCCTCGATGGCCGCGCTGGGTCCCATCGCCATTCTGGCCGCGATCTACCTGCTGGCCTCGCTGCTCACCGAACTCATCACCAACAACGCCGTCGCCATTCTCCTGACCCCGGTGGTGATCTCCATTGCGGCTTCGCTGAATGTCGACGCGCGGCCCTTCATCGTCGCGATCATGTTCGGGGCGAGCGCCAGCTTTCTGACGCCGATCGGCTACCAGACGAATACCTACGTCTACGGCGCCGGCGGCTACAAGTTCGGTGATTTCGTCAAGGTCGGCCTGCCCCTGAACCTGCTGCTGTGGGGTGCGGCGACGCTGCTCATCCCGCGCTTCTGGCCGTTCTGAGCCCGGCGGGAAAGCGCGGTCGTGCCGGCATTCAGGCTTGCATTTCGACACCTCTTGCCACGCCGGATCGGAGCCGCGTAGGTTCCCGTTCCGCACCCATGACCGACGTCCCGAATCAAGCCGCCGACACCCACATCGCCACCATCGCCGCCGAGACCGGCATCCGTCTCGACTCGGTCGCTTCGACCGCCAAGCTGCTCGCCGGGGGGGCGACCGTTCCCTTCATTTCCCGCTACCGCAAGGAGGCCACCGGCTCGCTCGACGAGGTCCAGATCCAGACGGTGCGCGACCGCATGGTGCAGCTCGCCGAGCTCGACAGCCGCCGCACCACCATCCTCAAGTCGCTCGACGAGCGGAATCTGCTCACCGACGAGCTGAAGAAGAAGCTCGGTGCCGCCGACACCACCGCCAAGCTCGAGGACATCTTCGCCCCCTTCCGGCCGAAGCGGCAGACCCGGGCGACCAAGGCCCGCGAAAAGGGCCTCGAGCCGCTCGCCGACTGGCTGATGGCGAACCAGTCCGCCGACCCGGCCGACGAGGTCGCCAAGTTCGTGAACGAGGAGAAGGAGGTCGCCGATGCCGACGAGGCCCTCGCCGGCGCCCGGGACATCCTTGCCGAGCGGGTCGCGGAGGATGCGGACCTGCGCGGTCGCGTGCGCCGCATCTACGAGGAGGAGGCCGTCGTTTCCTCGCGGGTGATGTATGGGAAGGACGAGGACAAGGACGCCGCGAAGTACCGCGACTACTTCGACTGGAGCGAGCCATTCCACAAGATTCCGTCCCACCGAATGCTGGCGATCCGCCGGGGCGAAAAGGAGGCCTTTCTCATCATGCGCGTCGCCGTGCCGCCGGAGCGCGTCGCCCATGAGGCGCTGCCCGACTGGGTGGACGGCGACGGTCCCGCCGCCGATCAGGTGAAGCTCGCGGTCGAGGACGGCTGCAAGCGCCTGCTCATGTCCTCGATGGAGACCGAGATGCGTCTCGCCGGGAAGAAGTCTGCCGATGAAACCGCGATCCGCGTCTTCGCCGACAACCTGCGCGAGCTGCTCCTCGCCTCGCCGCTCGGCCGCAAGCGCACGCTCGCCATCGACCCCGGCTTCCGCACCGGCTGCAAGACCGTCGTGCTCGATGCCCAGGGCGCGCTGCTCCACCACACCGTGCTCCACGCCACCGCCGGCTCCAACCACCAGCTTTACGAGGCGGCCGTCGAACTTGCCGGCCTGATCAAGACCTACAAGGTCGAGGCCATCGCCATCGGCAACGGCACCGCCAGCCGCGAGACGGAGGCCTTCGTGAGAAAGCTCAAGCTGCCCTCGTCCATCCCCGTGATCTCGGTGAACGAATCCGGCGCGTCGATCTACTCCGCCTCGGAGGTCGCCCGCGAGGAGTTCCCGAACGAGGACGTCACGGTGCGGGGCGCCGTGTCGATCGGCCGACGTCTGATGGATCCGCTCGCCGAGCTGGTGAAGATCGACCCGAAGTCCATCGGCGTCGGCCAGTACCAGCACGACGTCGACCAGCGCCTGCTCAAGAACGCGCTCGACGACACCGTGGTCAGCTCGGTGAACGCCGTGGGCGTCGAGCTCAACACCGCCTCGAAACAGCTCCTCGCCTACGTCTCCGGCCTCAACGCCGGCCTCGCCGAAAACATCGTCGCCTATCGGACCGAGCACGGAGGTTTCAAATCCCGCGCCGAGCTGAGGAGCGTGCCACGCCTCGGCGACAAGGCCTTCGAGCAGGCCGCCGGTTTCCTGCGCGTGCGCGAGGGCGAGCATCCGCTCGATGCCTCCGCCGTGCACCCGGAGCGCTACGCGCTGGTCGAGAGGATGGCCGCGGACCTCGGTTGCGGGGTTTCCGACCTGCTGACCCGCGCCGACCTGCGGAAGAAGATCGACCTCAAGCGCTACGTCGACGACGAGGTCGGCCTGCCCACGCTGCGCGACATCCTCGACGAGCTGGCCAAGCCCGGCCGCGACCCGCGCAAGCAGTTCGAGGTCTTCTCGTTCGCCGAGGGCGTCGAGAAGCCCTCCGACCTCACCGCCGGCATCAAGCTCCCCGGCATCGTCACCAACGTCGCCGCCTTCGGGGCCTTCGTCGACGTCGGCGTGCACCAGGACGGGCTGGTCCACGTCAGCCAGCTCGCCGATCACTTCGTCCGCGACCCCGCCGAGGTGGTGAAGGTCGGGCAGAAGGTGAATGTGACCGTGCTCGAGGTCGACATCGCCCGCAACCGGATCTCGCTTTCGATGAAATCGAAGCCCGACCTGGAGCCGCGTGGGGGAGGTGGGGGCGGCCGCGGCGACCAGCGAGGCCCGCGTCCGCAGCGCCGCCCGCAGCGATCGCAGTCCGGCGGCGGCAACGATTGGTTCAGCCAGGCCATGGGGCAGGCGAAGAAGAAGTGAATGGAGCGCTCCATTTCACCCCAGCGGGGCGAGGAGTTTGGTGAGGACGCCGGGGTCGGTGGTGGCGGACTTGGCGGCGTCGGCGAGCAGGGCGTCGGCGAGCTGGCTCTTCTTCGCCTGGAGCTGGTGGATGCGCTCCTCGACAGTGCCCTGGCAGATGAGCTTGTGGACGAAGACCGGGTTCTTCTGGCCGATGCGGTAGGCGCGGTCGGTGGCCTGGGCCTCGGCCGCCGGGTTCCACCACGGATCGTAGTGGATGACGGTGTCGGCGGCGGTGAGATTGAGACCGGTGCCGCCGGCCTTGAGGCTGATCAGGAACAGCGGGATCTCGCCGGTCTGGAAGCGCTCGACCAACTCGCCGCGGTTCTTCGAGCCGCCGGTGAGCATGAGGTAGCCGATTTTGCGTCGCTTCAAGTGCGCGGCGATGAGGTCGAGCATGGAGGTGAACTGCGAGAAGAGCAGGATGCGCCGGCCTTCCTCGACGAGGGTATCGAGCAGGTCGGCGAGGTAGTCGAGCTTGGCGGAGCCGGCGGCGTCGGCCTCGAGCTTCGACTCGTTCTCGAACTTGAGCAGCTTAGGCTCGCAGCAGATCTGGCGCAGCTTGAGCAGGGCCTCGAGGAAGAGCATGCGGGAGCCGTCCATGCCCTTGATGGCGATCGACTGGCGGACGCGCTTGTCCATGGTCGCGCGGACGGTTTCGTAGAGGTCCTTCTGGGCGGTGTTGAGCTCGACCGGGTGGACGAGGAGGGTCTTCGGCGGCAGTTCCTTGGCGACCTGGTCCTTGGTACGGCGGAGGATGATGGGCGCGACGCGCTCCTTCAGGGCCTTCTGCCGGTCGTCATCCCCTTCCTCCTCGATCGGCTTGCGGAAGCGGCGCTTGAAGTCCTCCTGTCCACCGAGGAAGCCGGGCATGAGGAAGCGCATCAGGCTCCACAGCTCGCCGAGGTGGTTCTCCACCGGCGTGCCGGAGAGACAGAGCCGGTGGCGGCCGTCCAGCTCGCAGGCGGCCTTGGAGACCTTGGCCGCCGGGTTCTTGATGTGCTGGGCCTCGTCGAGAATCACCAGATGGTACGAATGCTGCCGTAGTTTCTCGATGTCGCGCTGGAGCAGCGCGAAGGAAGTGAGGACGAGGTCGGCGTAGGGAATGGAGCGGAAGTATTTCCTCCGCTGCGGCCCTTCGAGGACCAGCGGGGTGAGGGATGGGGCGAACTTCTTCGCCTCGGACAGCCAGTTGGGCACGACCGAGGTCGGGGCGACGACCAGCGCGGGCGTCTTCTCGAGTTTTCCCGCCTCCTTCGCCGCGAGGATGTGGGCGAGGGTCTGCATGGTTTTCCCCAGGCCCATGTCGTCGGCGAGGATGCCGTGGAGCTCGTTGTCGGCGAGGAAGCGCATCCACTCGAAGCCGGTCTTCTGGTAGTCGCGAAGGTCCGCCCGGAGGGATTGCGGAATGCGGATCTCGGATTTCGGATGGGAAGAAGAGCTGCTGAGCGAGCGGATGAGCTCTTCGAGCTTGGCGGGCGGGGAGAACTTCTCGGGGTCGTTGTGGGCCAGCGTCGCCGCGTCGAGCGGATGGAGCTGGAGCTTCGACCCCTTGAAGCGCCGCGGGTCGATGAGGGCGGAGAACTGCTTGAGGATGCGCCGGATGCGGTCGGCGGGGAGCTGCAATGCGCGGCCGTCGTCGAGATGGTGGAGGAAACTGCCCTCGGCGGGGAACTCGAGCGTGACCTCGTCGGCGCCGCGGTCGAGCAGGTCGGCGAGGATGGGCAGGAGGTCGAGTTGCTTGCCGCCGACGTCGAAGCCGACGGAAAGGTGGAACCACGAGCCGCCGGCGTCGCTCTCGAGCGAGTAGTCGATGGCATCGGGGTCGATGGCGATGACCTCGTGGCCGACGTCGTCGTCGAAGGCGACGGCCCATTCCTGGGCCTCGAGCTGGGGGGCGCCGGTCACGCGCAACCACGGCCAGTACTCGTCGAGGGTGCCGTGTCCCGGGTTGGGGAACCAGAGGCCCGATGCGGATGGCGGATGGCGGATGGCGGATGGCGGATCGTGCTTTTTCTCCAGCGCGAGGAGGAAGCGGAACTGGGCGTGGGAGCCGAGGGAGGCGAGGCCGGCCTGCTGGAGCTGGAGGATGGCGTTCAT
>JAUIJD010000051.1 GCA_030431475.1 Verrucomicrobiia bacterium
GGCCACGGCGCGCTCGTTCCGTGGATGTGGACCTCGGTGACCTTCAGCGTCGTGGCCGCCGTGCTCCTGCTGCGACCCAAGGTCCACGAACATCTGTGGACCCTCGACATCGCCTGCGTCCTCGCCTTTGCCGGCATCTGGATCGAGAAGGGCATGGGGCTGATCATCCCGGGCTTCATCCCCTCGACCCTCCACGAGTGGGTCGAGTACCTGCCCAGCGCCACCGAGTGGAAAATCACCGCCGGCATCTGGGCGGGCGGACTCTTGGTCTACACCCTGCTATTGAAGGTGGCGATCCCCGTCTTTTCCGGGGAGGCCAACAAACTGTCCAAGTAATCACGATGTTCGGATACGGAAAAATGAGCGCCTGCGCGGTGGCTTCGATGAGCGCCCTCGCGGAGGTCTATCCCCGAGGCGAGACCCTGAGCTCCCAGCAGATCGCCGAAAGCCGGAACCTCTCCCAGCCGCTCGTGGCGAAGGTGATGACCGGGCTCTCCCAGCACGGCTTCGTCCTCGGCACCCGCGGCCCCGGGGGCGGCTACAAGCTCGCCCGAGACCCCGCGACGATCACCGTCTTCGATGTCGTCGAGATCTTCGAGGGACACCGCGACACGAGTGCCTGTCCCTTCGGGCCGGGCTGGTGCGGGGTCGGAGAACCCTGCCCGCTTCACGACACCCTCGCCGCGATGAGCGAATCGGCGGCGCAAACACTGCGCGACCTCACCTTCGACTCGTTCATCGAGCACCCGAAGCGCCCCCCGGAGCCCGCCTAGCACGCCGGCACCGGTGCATCCCGCGACCGTTCCGCCCGTCATGAAACACTACCGCGCCCTTGCTCTCGCCGCCCTCGCCACCGCCCACGCCGGAACCCCGACCCCCGACCCGGTCGCCCCGCCTCCGGCGGAGGAGCCGTGGATCAAACCCATCCTCAACATCCGGGCCCGCTTCGAGTACGGCGACATCGACTCGCCCGCCCTCCGGTCGTCCTCGGCCTTCACCCTCCGCGAGCGCGTCGGTCTCGTCACCCGCGACTGGCACGGCTTCAGCGCCCTGGTCGAGGGAGAGTTCACCCAGGCCGTCCTCGATTCCTACGATGCCGGGCCCGGCGCGGCGATCTCGCCCCACGATCCGACCCGCACGCCCATCCTCGACCCCGAGAACAACGAACTCAACCAGGCCTACCTGCAATACGCAGGCTTCGACACGACGGTTCGAGCCGGCCGCCAGCGCATCATCCTCGACAACGCCGCCTTCGTCGGAAACGTCGGCTGGCGCCAGAACGAGCAGACCTACGATGCGCTTAGTATCAGCAACACCTCGATCGAGGATCTCACCCTCTTCTACGCCTACGCCAACCGGGCCAACCGCATCTTCGGCTCCGATGCAATGGGCGCGCTGCGCAACTTCGCCGGCGACATCCATCTCCTGAACGCCGCCTACAAGGGCTTCGGAGAGGCGACGCTCACCGGCTACGCCTACTTCATGGACTTCGATGAAACCGCCGCCAACGCCGGTTACATCAGCAACAACACCTACGGCATCTCCGCCGCGGTGCCCGTCGGCCCGGTCGATCTCTACAGCGAGTTCGCCTTCCAGACCGACACCGGCAGCTCGCCGGTCATGAAGCCCGACGAGTCCTGGTATGCCCACCTCAAGGCGGCCTACAAGGCTGGCGGCCATACCTTCACCCTCGGCTACGAGCATCTCGACGCCGACTTCGTGACCCCGCTCGCCACCGTCCACGCCTTCAATGGTTTCGCCGACGCCTTCATCGGCAACCGCATCGGCCTCGCCCGCAACCCCGGCCTCGCCGACCTTTACCTCGCCCACTCGACGCCCTTGCCGTTCTGGGGGCTCCAGTTCACCCACGCCCTCCATCTCTTCGGTGACAACAACTCCGACTTCGACTACGGCTGGGAATACGACGCGGTGCTGGTGAAAGCCTTCAACGAAAACTTCAAGGCGATCGCCAAGTTCGCCTACTACGATTCTGAAGGACCCTCCGGCACCCCCTTCGCCCCGAACATCGCGCCGTTCGACACCACACGGTTCAGCGTCGAGCTGAACTACGTCTACTGACTCCCAGCACCCTCGATGCCACCCCAACCCACCGACACCCTCGGGCGCCCGCTCCACGACCTCCGCATCTCCGTCACTGACCGCTGCAATTTCCGCTGCCGCTACTGCATGCCCGCCGAGGAGTTCGGACCGGATCACGCCTTTCTACCCCGATCGGAGATCCTCAGCTTCGAGGAGATCACCCGATTCTCGCGCATCGCCACCACTCTCGGCGTGCGAAAACTCCGACTGACGGGCGGCGAACCGCTGCTCCGCCGCGGCCTTGAGGATCTCGTCGCAATGCTCGCCGCCATCGACGGCATTGAAGACCTGGCACTGACCACCAACGGCGTCCTCCTCGCCCACCATGCCGAGGCACTCGCACTCGCCGGCCTTTCGCGGGTCACCGTCAGCCTCGACGCACTTGATCCGGAGGTTTTCGCCCGCATGAACGGGGTTGGGGCCAAGGTCGACCGCGTGCTGGCCGGCATCTCCACCGCCCGCACCTTCGGTCTTCCGGTCAAGATCAACACCGTCGTCCAACGCGGCGTCAACGAGCAAGAGATCCTTCCACTCGTCGCGTGGGCCCGCGGACAAGAGGTCACGCTGCGTTTCATCGAGTTCATGGACGTCGGGGAGACCAACCACTGGGACCGAAGCCAGGTGGTCACCGCCGAAGAAATCCTCGGCCACATCCGCGAGCGCTTTCCCCTCCGACCGGTCAAACCCTCCCACGCCGGAGAAACCGCCCGCCGCTGGCGTCACGCCGACAGCGCCGCCGAGATCGGTGTCATCGCCTCGGTCAGCCAACCGTTCTGCCGCGACTGCTCGCGGCTGCGTCTTTCGGCCGACGGCAAACTCTACACCTGCCTCTTCACCGCCGCCGGCCACGACCTTCGCGGACTGCTACGATCGGGCGGCGACGACCGGATGCTCCGGGCAACCCTGCGCGGCATCTGGTCATCGCGCACGGACCGCTACTCCGAACTCCGCGGAGAGGGCCGCCATCCGAAGGCCGAGATGAGCTACCTAGGAGGCTAGCCCCGCATCGCGAGGAAGACCGAAAAGTGGTGCGCACGAGAGGAATCGAACCTCCACGGGGTTGCCCCCACTAGATCCTGAATCTAGCGCGTCTACCAATTCCGCCACGTGCGCGTTTCGGGTCGGTAGTTCGACGGGCGGCGAAAACAGCACGTTGGGCGGGCTTTGGCAATAGGAATTCTTTCCCGAATCCCCGATCGCCGCGGCCTTCCCGCCGCCTCCGCCCCGCGGATTCGACATTGCCAAGATTCAGCGGCCAAATCACCGTCCGCCCATGAAGAATCCCGCGCCTCTCGTGCTGACCCTGCTGCTGGCGATCGCCGCCGTGGTGTTCATGGTCAACCGACCTGATTCCCGCGAGGAACCCGCTCCTGCTCCGGCTCCATCTCCGGACGAGGAGAACGTCGAACCGCCCCCCGCCGAGGAGGAAACGACGGAGCAACCGAGCCTCTCCGACGTCGAACCCGCCAGTTGGCCCCACGAGAAGAGCGACCTCCCCGCCGACCCGGAGGCGGTCTTCGGCAGCCTCGAGAACGGGATGCGCTACATCGTCCTGCCGAACGACGAACCGCCGGAGCGACTGAGCATCCGTCTCCACATCGCCGTCGGCTCGCTGATGGAGTCCGACGATCAACAGGGGCTCGCCCACTTCCTCGAGCACATGGTGTTCAACGGCTCGAAGAATTTCACGCCCGACGAGCTGATCCCCCGCATGCAGCGGCTCGGCATCGCCTTCGGGGCCCACGTCAACGCCTACACTTCCTTCGACGAGACGGTCTACATGCTCGACCTGCCCGATCTCAGCGACAACATGCTCGACCTCGGCTTCACGGTGATGCGGGACTTCGCCGACGGCGCCCTGCTCAAGATCGACGAGATCGACAACGAACGCGGGGTAATCCTCGCCGAGAAGACCTCGCGCGACTCCGTCGGCTTCCGGCTGATGAAGAAGCAGTTCGAGACGCTGATGCCCGAGTCCCTGCTGACCCGGCGCTTCCCCATCGGCGAGGAGGAGGTGATCCGGAACGCCCCCCGGGAACGGTTCGTTGAATTCTACCAGAACTACTATATCCCTCGTCGCATGACCTTCGTGGTCGTCGGCGACCTCGATCCGGAGGCCGCCGAGGCCCGCATCCGGGAGACCTTCGGCTCCCTCACCAACCCGGAGACGCCCGGGACCGATCCGAAGCTTGGTCCGGTCCGGGAGGCCGAGGACATCGAGGCCTTCGTCTTCGCCGACAAGGAGGTGTCCGCCACCGAGCTCGGACTGCTCACCATCGAACCCTTCGAGCCCAGGCCGGACACCCGCGAGATCCGCGAGGAGCGACTCCCCCTGGCGCTCGCGCACGAGATGCTGGGCACCCGCTTCGACCGTCTCGCCAAGAAAGAGAACGCCCCGATCCTCGGCGGATCGTCCTATCGTTCCGACCTCTTCAACTACGTGACGCTCGGCAGCATCGACGTCGCCGTGGCCGACGACCGCTGGGAGGAGGCCGTGCCGGTGCTCGAGCAGGAGTTCCGGCGCGCCCTCGAGCACGGCTTCACGGCCGCCGAGTTCGCCGAAGCCAGCGCCAACACGCTCAACCGCTACCAACGGGCGGTCGATTCGCGGGACAGCCGGCCCTCGGACGCGCTGGCCACCGCGATCGCCCGCTCGCTGAACGACCGGGGAGTGTTGACCGCCCCGGAAACCGACCTCGAGGTGGTGTCGAACGCGCTCGGAAACATGGACGCCGCCGCCTGCCACGCCGCCTTCCGGGAATTCTGGGCCGAAAAGGGGGCCTACCTGATCCTGACCACCAAGGAAGAGCCGGCAGGAGCCCGGGAGGCGCTGCTGACGGCGTTCCAGGAATCGTCCGAAACGGCCGTCGAACCGCCCGCCGAGGCCGAGGTGAAGACCTTCGCCTACACCGACTTCGGCCCCGCGGGTGAAGTCGCTTCAACCGAGGAGATCCAAGGTCTCGGCATCACCCGGCTCGAGCTCTCCAACGGCGTGACCGTGAACTTCAAGCCGACGGACTTCGAGCAAAGCCAGATCCGCCTTCAGGCCCGGGTCGGCCACGGCCGCCTCACCGCGCCGACGGATCAGATCGGCCTCAGCACCTTCGCCACCTCGGTGGTGAACAACGGAGGAATCGGCGAGCACTCGTCGGACGAACTCGAACAGATCTTCGCCGGCCGCAACGTCGGGGTCGGCTTCTCCATCGAAGAGGACCACTTCGCCCTCGCGGGACTCACCACCCCGGACGACCTCGAACTCCAACTCCAGCTCATGGTCGCCCAACTCCTGCACCCGGGCTACCGGCAGGAGGCGATCGAGCAGTTCCGCAAGTCGGTGCCGATGCAGTTCCAGCAGCTCAAGCACACCATGAACGGACCCATGCAGAAGATGAGCTCGTGGCTCCGCGGCGACGATCCCCGCTTCTCCTTCCCCGACACCCCCGACGTGCTGCTCGGCTACGAGGCCGCCGACATCGAGTCGTGGCTCGCGGAGGAATTCACCGCCGCTCCGGTCGAGCTCAACATCGCCGGCGACTTCGATCCCGACGCGCTGATCCCGCGGATCCTCGCCACCTTCGGCGCCATCGAGGCCCGACCGTCGACCGACGAGGCTCGCGAACTCGACCGCAGCGTCGACTTCCCGGAGTCCCCCCAGACCCGGCAATTCGATTTCGAGAGCAAGATTCCCACGGGCCAGGCCATCGTGGTGTGGAAGGGTCCCGGCCCGCGTGGCAACCCGCGCGAGTTCCGCCGGGTCCAGATGCTTGCGGACATCTTCGGCGATCGGCTGCGCAAGGAGATCCGCGAGAAGCTCGGCGCTTCCTACAGCCCCTACGCCGGCGCCAGCGGTTCGACGGCCTTCGAGGACTTCGGTTTCCTCATCTCCCTCAGCTCGGGAAAGACGGATGATGTCGGGCAACTGGCCACCGTCAGCGCCGACCTCGCCGCCGAGCTCGCCAACGGCGGGGCCACCGAGGACGAACTCGAGCGGGCGCGGAACCCGGTGCTTGCCGACATCCGCAAATCGCTTCGCGACAACGGCTACTGGCTCGCCAACGTGATGTCGGGCAGCACCTCGAACCCCGAGAAGTTCGCCCTCGCCCGCGACCGCAAAGAGGACGTCGAAGCGATCACCCTCGCCGAGATCAACCAACTCGCCGCCGCGAACCTCTCGAAGGACAAGGCGATCCAGATCATCATCAAGCCGACGCCCCCCGAAGCCGGTGCGGCCGAGGAGGAGTAGGACCGATGCGCTGCCCCTACTGTGCCGCCCCTCTGCAGGAAGACAGCCCCGAATGTCCGGGCTGCCGTCTCGACCTGCGCCGTGCGGCCCAGCTCCTCGGGCCGGTCCCGCGGACCGAACCGGGTCTCTGCGACAGCACGTCGGCGCTGTCCGCCACCGAGCGGAAACGGATTCGGAAGCGGATCGACGAGCTCGCAAGGCGCTTTCCCCAGGTCCGCCCGCAACTGGTGTTCCGCCATTTTTCCGACGGGCATCCGATCGGTCTCCACGCGTTCTGGATCTTCAATCTCGCCGCATTTTCCAGCGACGCGGAGAACCACGGCCAGAATCACGGCGTCCTGCTGCTGGTCGATCCGGTCGCCGGCGAATCGGCGATCACGCCGGGCTACGGCCTCGAGCCGTTCCTGACCCATGATGAGCTCGACGACCTGCTGGGAATGGCCGAGTCCGGCTGGAACGACAAGGACTGGTGTGGCGGCACCCTGACCCTTCTCGACGGGCTCGAAGGGCTGCTCGAGCGCGCCGCTTCCCGCGCGGCCGACGCCCTCGATCGTTCACCGCGCGAAGCGCCGTCGGGGCACTCTCAAAGCGTCACCCGAAGGCGTTGAGAAAGCCGACCTCCAGCGCCAGCTGCTCCTGGGCGTTGGTTTGGAGATTCGCCCGCAGCTCCTGCAACGCGTCCATGCGCCGCAACAACCGCGGCAACGGCTCGGCTTCGGCGACCCGCGCCGTCTGCGACGCGCACTCCGGAAAATCCAGTCCCTCGGCCCCGCACTGCCGCCGCAGTACGTCCGCCATCCATGCCTGAAGAATGTCGAACAAGCGCTCCCGATCCGCCAGATAGTCCGACTCGGCCACCGCCTTGAGCGCCTCCTCGCGACGCTTCAGCCAATCGCCTTCGACCGCCTGCCGCAGCGCCTTCTCCTCCTCTTTGAGCAACTCCTTGCCGGCCGCCTCGGCCTCGGCCTTGCGCTGGGAAAGAATGGCCGCGAACACCGCCTTGAGACCCAGCGCAGTCTCCGTCGATCCGAATCCACGCTCGGCCGCGGCATTCAGTGCCTCGACCAGCTCCGCTCCCCCGCCCTCGTGCAGGCTCGGCTCGCCGATGAGCACCAGACGGACGCAGCGCGACAACACCGTCGGCAGAAGTCCGCCCGGGTTCTCCGTCAGCAGCATCAGCAGCGTGCGCGGCGGCGGCTCCTCGAGGGTCTTGAGGAAGGCATTCTCGGAGGCCGGCACCATGCGGTCCGCGTCGGCGATCACCCCGACCTTCCACGCGTCGGGGCCGGAAACCACGTGGAAGGTCTTCTCCAGCTCGCGGACGCCATCGACGGTGATCCGCCGGGACTTCGACTGAGGACGCAGGATCCGCACGCCGTCGCCCGCAAGCTCGTCGAGCGGCGGCACCTCCTCCTTGACCGGCTCGCCGAACAGGTCCGCACCCCCTCCTCCACCGCTCTGCAGCATCTTGATCATCCGCGCCGCCAGCTCCTCCTTGCCACTGCCGCGCGGGCCGCTGATCAGAAAGGCGTGTGCCAGGCGCTGGCGTTCGTGCGCCTCCTGCACCAGTTCGAACGCGCGATCCACCGTGAAAGCCATACGCGGCGGATGCTGCGCTCCCCGGCGGACGGGCTCAATGCCCGATTTCCCTCTCGCCCTCGATCCAGCGTTCGAGCGCCTCGACGCGCATCCCCGTCGCGCCGAAGGCCAGCGCGGTGGTCAGCACCATCCGGTCGTTGCTCGCGACCCGGACCTCGTCACCCTTCTCGGAAAACCGCGCGGCGATGCGCTCGACCACCGTGTCCGCCGTTTCCGTGCCCTTCGAATAGACCACGAGAATCCCGTCCTCGGAACCTCCCTCGAAAGCGCGCTCGGTCCGTCGTCCATCGAACACGACGACCACCTTCCAGCCGCTGCGGTCGCCGAGGTCGCGCAGTCGACGGATCAACTCGATCCGCGCCAAATGCCGGGTCGGCCCCTGGTGCATCTCGCCCAGTTCCTCGAGCGCGAAGATCGCGCTGTGCCCGTCGACCACCAGAAGACGCTCCATGCCACCCAACAAAACGAGCCGGCGCCCTCAGGCAACCGGCTCGTGAAACAATCGGACGATGGCGGGGCTTTACTCCTCCTCGGAGGCGTCGCCACCGCTTTCGTCGGCCTTCTTCGCCGCCTTTTTGGCAGGTGCCTTCTTGGCCGCCTTCTTCGCGGTCTTCTTGGCCGCCTTCTTCGCGGTCTTCTTGGCCGCCTTCTTCGCGGTCTTCTTGGCCGCCTTCTTCGCCGGGGCGGAATCCTTCTTGGCGGCGGTCTTCTTGACCAGACCGCCACGCTTGGCGTTCTCCTTCTTGCGCTTCAGGTAGTCCTTCCGGCGGCGACGCTTGATAACTTTTCGGTGCTGCTGTCCCATGGTCTTGGTGGCGAGGGGTTTAAAACGACGCCCGCACCCCTAGCAAGGGCAATCTCCCGCCTTCCGTGAGCCGGCTCTCCCCCGCCCGTGCTTGCGCCTTGCTAGCATCACCCCGCTGGCCTTTGCTCCCCGCATGCCCGGTCTTGTCATCGCTCCCCGCGCCCGCATCTTCCACGGCCACGAGTGGGTCTATGGTTCCGAGGTCCGCAAGACCTTCGGCGACCCCCAGCCCGGCGACGTCGTCACCCTCAAGGATTTCCGGGACCGCCCGCTCGGCAGCGCGATCTACAATCCCCAGTCGCAGATCATCGCGCGCCGGTTTTCGCGTCGACGCCAGGACCTCGATGCCGACTTTTTCCAGCGCCGGATCGAGCAAGCCATCGAGCACCGCCGGAGCCGGGGCATCGATGAAACGCTGTGTCGGCTGGTGTGGAGCGAGTCCGACGGCCTGCCGGGCCTGATCGTCGACCGCTACGGGCCGCAACTGGTGGTCCAGACGCTCACCCTCGCGATGTTCCAACGGCTCGACCTCATCCGCCGCGCCCTGGTCGAACTTCTCTCGCCGGAAGGCATCATTCTCCGCAACGACGCTCCGGTGCTGAAAGCCGAGGGCATCGAGCAGGAGATCCGCATGCTCGAGGGCGGGAAGCCCGGGGCGGTCCAGGTTTCGGCCGCCGGCATCGAGTACGAGGTCGACCTGCTCGACGGCCAGAAGACCGGGCTCTACCTCGACCAGCTCACCAGCCACGCCGAAGTCGCCCGCCTGGCGGAGGGCCGGCGCGTGCTCGACTGCTTCACCAACCAGGGAGGCTTCGCCCTCGCCTGCGCGAAGGCCGGCGCGGCGTCGGTGACCGCGGTCGACATCTCGGCCGGGGCCTGCGAGGCAACCCGCCGCAACGCCGAGCGCAACGGACTCGAGATCGAGGTCGTCGAGCACAACGTCTTCGACTACCTGAAGCACTCGGAGGATTCCTACGACCTGATCATCCTCGATCCGCCGAGCTTCACCCGGAACAAGAAGACGCTCAAGGACGCCATGCGCGGCTACAAGGAGATCCACCTGCGGGCCTTGAAGCTTCTTGAGAAGCGGGGCCTGCTCTCGACCTTCTGCTGCTCCCATCACGCCGGCCGCGAGCTTTTCCTCTCGAATCTCGTCGACGCCTCGGTGGATGCGAAGCGCACGCTGCGTCTCGTCGCCGAGCACTCGCAACGGGCCGACCACCCGGTCCTCCCGGCGCTGCCGGAGACCCATTACCTGAAGGGCTTCACCGTCGAGGTGATCCCCAGCCGATGAGTCGGCCGATCCCTTCGGCCGTCCGCAGCACGACGATGGACGATCCCTACCAGCCCCCGAGCGGCGATCCACAGGCACCACGGAAAGCGATCGAGCGCTGCCCCTCCTGCAGCGCCACTCTCGAACGCGGGACGGTCTCGGGATCGCTCTACTGGCTGCCCGACACCGCGGGAGCGCTTGATCGTTTCGCCGGCGGCAAGCGGGTGACGGGTCATCCCCCGTTCTCGATTCGGCTGAGACAGGCAACCGAGGTGGCCCGGCGGTGCCCCGCCTGCGAACTCATTCTGATCGAGCGGGATCGGTAGGAGCCGGCTCCGGAGCGGTTTCCTCCTCGGCGGGCGCCGGCTTGGCCGGTGGTTCCGGCTTCTTCAGGATCGGAACGCGGAAATACTTCTTCTCCTCGGCGGGGAAATGGGGGTCGAGCATCAACTCGCCCGGCGCCACCCCGGTGACATCGATCCACTTGCCATTGTAGGGGCTGATCACGAAGCCCGGCTTGTCGGGCACCGGCTTCGCCACCGGCACGGCCGGCTTCACCGGCTCCGGCACGTTCGGCTCGGATCCCCCGTTCTCCTTGTCCGGCTTGTCGACGGAAAGGATCTCCTCGACCTCGTCGAGCGGCGTCCTGGCCTCGCCATTCTCGACGTCGACCGGCGGCCCCGACTCGTCACAAGCCGCCAGCAGCACCATTCCGACCAAGACAAGACCGCGCATCATTTCCGCATCCATGCTCCAACAGAATAGCGCCGGGTCAAGATCGCGTTGTTCTTTTGATCATGCCGTTCCTGCGTCATGCTCGCCCCGATGTTTCCCTGGTCCGACCCGCCGGAGGCGCTGCGCTTCGACCGGTTCATGGCCGCCGCCCTGCACGATCCGCAGCGCGGATACTACGCGCGGCGGATCCGCTCGGTGGGTCATCGCGGCGATTTCACCACCGCCGCCAGCCTCAGTCCGGCGCTCGGACGGGCCGTCAGCGCCTGGGCCACCGAGGCGCTTCGCGAAACCCGCTGCCGCGATTTGATTGAGCTCGGACCGGGCACCGGCGCGCTCTCCGCCGCCGTCCTCGCCTCCCTTCCCTTCCTGCGTCGGCGGCGCACCCGGCTGCATCTGGTCGAGCGCTCCGAGCCGCTGCGGGCGCAGCAGCGCGAACGCCTCGGAGACCGGGTCCGCTGGCACGACACTGCCGCCTCGGCCCTCGCCGCCTGCGACGGCCAAGCCTGCCTGTTCTCCAACGAATTCGTCGACGCCTTCCCGGCCCGCCGCTTCCGCCGCACGGATCACGGATGGGCGGAGTCCTGGGTGCTCCCCGGCGAGGAGCTGTGGCGTGAGACCGACGAACTGCCCCCGTCATCCGTCTTCGACCGCACCTGGCCGCCGGGCCAGATCGTCGAGGTCCACGATTCGTTCCACCGCTGGCTCGACGAGGATCTCGCGGCCTGGACGCGGGGACGGATGCTGACCATCGACTACGGGGCCGAGGTCGACGACCTCTATCACCGTCGTCCGGACGGGAGCCTGCGGGGCTACTTCCACCAGCAGTTGATCACCGGCGCCGAATGCCTCGCTCGACCCGGTCACCAGGACCTCACCTGCGACGTCAACTTCACCGACCTCAGCGCCTGGTCCGGGAAGCTCGCCTGCCGCCGCCGGCTCATCACCCAGTCCGACTTCCTGGACGGCCACGTCGACCCGGGAAATCCGGCGGATCGCTTCGCCAGCCATCCCTCCGGCGCCGGCGGGGGCTTCCTCGTTCTGGAAACCGAATGCCCGGCTTGATCTCCACCCCGACCGCTCGTCTATTGCCCGCCATGAAGACCTTGCTCGCCCTCGTCCTCCTCACGACCGCCGTCGCCGGATTCGAGTTGCCCCGCGAGTCCCGGCAGTGCGTCGTCGGGATCGCCCCCGACTGGAACAGCTCGAAGGTGAGCCTGATCGCCTACGAAAAGAAGGACGGTCGCTGGCAAAAGGTGCTTGGCCCCTGGCCCGGCCGGCTGGGGAAATCCGGTCTCGCCTGGGGGCGCGGACGTCACCCGGCTCCGGACGGTGTCACGATGAAACGTGAAGGCGACTGGAAGGCGCCGGCCGGGGTGTTCTCCATCGGCGGGGCCTGGGGCTACGATGCCGACATCCGCAAGCATCCGCGGCTCGCCTATCGCCAGATCACCACCCGGGACCTGTGGGTCGAGGACTCGAAGTCTCCGAGCTACAACCGCCACCTCATTCTCGACCACGAGCCGGCGACCGCGTGGGAGAAGAAGCAGCAGATGCGCCAGAACGACCACGCGCACTCGCTCAAGCTCTACGTCGCCCACAATTCCCCGCCCGACGCCGAACCGGGGATGGGCAGCGCCATCTTCTTCCACATCTGGCGGGGAGGCGGAAGCAAACCGACCGCCGGCTGCACGACGCTGGAGGAAGCAAATCTCCGTCGATTGATCGCGTGGCTCGATCCCGGCGCCAAGCCGCTCTACGTGCTGCTGCCAAAGGCCGAGTATGTCGCGCGAGCGCCCGACTGGAAGCTCCCGTGACTCCCGACTGCGGCGGTGACGGGGCGAGTGGTTGCCTTGCCGGGCGCAACGACGGCAGGATCGAATCGTGAAGCATGTCGCCCTCGTCGTGGAGACCTCCACCCAGTATGGGAGGAATCTCATCTCCGGGATTTCCCGCTTCGCCCGCCTGCACGACTGGCAGCTGCTGTTCGAGTACCGCGGCAAGAACACCGCCGAGCCCGATTGGCTCCATGGCTTCGAGGGCGACGGCGTCATCACGACCAGCCCGGATCCGACGCACTCCGAGGACCTTCGCAAGAGCGGGACGCCGGTGATCAACCTCGGCACGCCACCGTCGCTCAAACAGAAGCCCGTCGTCGACAGCGACCACCGGAAGGTGGCGGAAATCGCCGCCCGCCACCTCATCGCCAAGGGCCACCGGTTCTTCGCATTTCTCGGGTACAGCGACCACCCGGTATCGATCGCCCGCGAGCGGGGCTTCGCCGGAGAGCTCGCCGCTCAGGGCTTCGAACCGCTGACCCACCACACCCCGGAGCGAATCGAGCGCAGTTTCGAAACCCTCCACAAGGGCGATGCCGACTTCATCGAATCCCTGCCCAAGCCCTGCGCCCTCTTCTGCTGCTGGGACGAAGTCGCCTACCGCGCCGTCCATACCGCCCTGCGTCTCGGCATCTCCGTCCCCGAGGACCTGGCGGTGGTCGGCGTCGACAACGACCCGATCTTCTGCGGCACCGCCCGCATCCCCCTCTCGAGCATCGACCCCGACATCCGCCATCTCGGTTTCCTCACCGCGTCGTGGCTTGAGGCCATGATGAGCGGCCACTCGCGCGACGAGATCGAGCTCGACCGGCTCGTGGCACCGAAAGGCCTGGTCATCCGCCAGTCGAGCGCGCTCGACGCGGTCGATGATCCGCTGGTCCGGCGGTTCCTCGAACTGCTCCGTCGCCAGCGCCCCGGCACCCTCACCATCGAGGCGCTGGCGGAGGATTGCCATGTCTCGCGCCGCCTTCTCGAGCAGCGCGTCAAGGCCGCCACGGGGAAAACCCCCCGGCAGCTTTTGAGCATGAGCCTGATCGAAGCGATCGGACGTTTCCTCACCGAGACCGACTACACGCTCGCCCACATCGCCGAGGTCCTCGGGTTCGAGCACTCCGAGCGACTGAGCCACCTTTTCCGCAGAGAAACGGGCACGACCCCCGGGGAATACCGAAAAAAGTGGCGTTCATGACCTACGCAAAATCGCAAAATCACTTCCCCTGTTCGTAATGCGGAGGGCGCTGGAGCGGGATAGGGTTTCCTCAGCTTAAAGCTAATCGAAACCAAAAACACCGAACCACAAGTCCTCATGTCAGTTCCCACCGCCATCAGCTTCCCGGTCAACACTACCACGGGTTCCACGACCCGCTCGGCCCGATAAGCTGCAACCATTTTGTCACAAGCCGGACCTCCCTCGGGGGTCCGGCTTTTTCTTGTACGCATCCGTCCACCTCCCCTGAACGAACCCGCCGCCGGCCGCCGCTCTTGTCATCGACCGACCTCCCGATAGCGTTTCCGCCATGCGAATCCTGATTCTGCTCACCGCCTTTCTCCTGCTCCCGGCCGCCGCCGAGGAGAAACCCGCCAAACCGGAAAAACCCACTCCCGAGGACACCCCCAAGGAACCGGTCACCCGCGAAGGCTCGGTCACGATCGCCGGCCGCCCCATCGACTACACGGTCACCAGCGCGATGCTGAAGCTGAAGAAGCCGGACGGCTCGCCTCGCGCGTCGATCTTTCACGTCAGCTACCTGAGGAAGGACGTCGACGATCCTTCCAAGCGGCCGGTCATGTTCGCCTTCAACGGCGGCCCGGGCTCCTCGGCGGTGTGGCTCCACCTCGGCATGCTCGGCCCCTACATCGTCGATCTCCCCGGCGACGGCACCGAAGCCCCCGCCCCGCCCGCACGTCTCGCCGAGAATCCACAGTCCATCCTCGATCTCACCGACCTCGTCTTCGTCGATCCGGTCTCCACCGGCTACAGCAAGGCCGAGGAGAAATCCAAACCTTCGGAGTTCCACGGCTACCGGGAGGACGTCGAGTCGCTGGGCGACTTCATCCGGCGCTGGGTCACCGACCACGGACGCTGGTCGTCGCCGAAGTTCCTGCTCGGCGAATCCTACGGAGGCATCCGCGTGACCGGGCTCTCCGAGCACCTCCAGTCACGCTACGGCATGTCCCTCAACGGCGTCGTGCTGCTTTCCTCGCTGCTCGACTTCCGCACGCTGCGCCCCACCGACAGCGACCCGCTCGCCTACGCCGCCTACCTTCCGACCTACGCCGCCGTCGCCCATCACCACGGGGAACTCCAGGGGGACCGCAACCAGCTGGTCGCCGAAGCCGAAACCCTCGCCTTCGGCGATTACACCGTCGCGCTGCTGAAGGGCAACCGGCTGGGCGACGAGGAGAAACAAGGCCTCGCCCGGCAGCTGGAGAAGCTGTCTTCCATCCCCGCCGACACCTGGATCGACCACGAACTCCGCCTCGATCCCACCATCTTCCGGGCCGAACTCCTGCGCGACGAGGACAAGGTGATCGGACGCTTCGACGCCCGCGTCGCCTGGCCGAGCTCCAGCCCGACCTCCAATCACGCGACCTACGATCCCTCCTACTCGCTGGCCTACGGCGCCTACGCCACCACCATGCTCACCTACCTCGGCGACCAGCTCGGCTGGCAGGAGGAATCCCCCTACGAGATCCTCACCGGAAAGGTGCACCCGTGGAACTGGGGCGCCGACAACCGCGTGATCAACGTGACGGGCGAGCTCGCCCGGGCCCTGCGCGACAACCCCGCCCTGCAGGTGCTGGTCATGAAGGGGCACTGCGACCTCGCCACGCCTCCGGGAGGCATCGACTACTCGCTGCGGCAGATGGTCGGCGTGCCCGACTCGAGCCTCGAGCGCATCCGGCACACCACCTACGAGGCCGGGCACATGTTCTACCTCAATCCGCCCGACCTTGAAAAGTCGCGCAAGGATCTGGCAGAGTTCATCCGCGCCTCCGAATGAGCGATCCCTTCCAGTCCCCGGCCGTGACGCCGGCCAACCCGCCCCCGCCGCCCAGCCAGGACGAGCGCACCATGGCGATGCTCTGCCACCTGCTCGGGCTGCTCACGGGATTCGTCGGCCCGCTGATCCTCTGGCTGGTGAAAAAGGACGAGTCCCACTTCGTCAACCATCACGGCAAGGAGGCCCTGAACTTCCAGATCACGGTCACCATCGTGGTCTGGAGCCTCAGCATCCTCGCCTTCATTCTCAGCTTCGTCTTCATCGGCATCCTGCTCTTTCCCGTGATCCTGGTGCTCGTGATCCTCGCGCTCATCGCCGAGATCCTCAGCTGCGTATCGGCATCCCGTGGAGAATGGAGCCGCTACCCCGGTTGCATCCGCCTCGTCGCCTGAGCCGTCCATGAACGCCGCTCATCGGCGGCTTGTCGGAACTTTCCTGCTGCAATCGCCGGGCGCCGCATGTGCTGGCAGGCCCCGCGCTTCACCGAAGCGCACTGCCTGCCATGAAATACCACTACGCACTGGCTCTCGCCACCCTCGCCACCGCCCACGCCGGAACCCCGACCCCCGACCCGGTCGCCCCGCCTCCGACGGAGGAACCGTGGATCAAGCCCATCCTCAACATCCGGGCCCGGTTCGAGTACGGCGACATCGACTCGCCCGCCCTCCGGTCGTCCTCGGCCTTCACCCTCCGCGAGCGCGTCGGTCTCGTCACCCGCGACTGGCACGGCTTCAGCGCCCTAGTCGAGGGAGAGTTCACCCAGGCGGTCCTCGATTCGTACGATGCCGGGCCCGGCGCGGCGGTCTCGCCGCACGATCCGACCCGCACGCCCATCCTCGACCCCGAGAACAACGAACTCAACCAGGCCTACCTGCAATACGCAGGCTTCGACACGACGGTTCGAGCCGGCCGCCAGCGCATCATCCTCGACAACGCCGCCTTCGTCGGAAACGTCGGCTGGCGCCAGAACGAGCAGACCTACGATGCGCTTAGTATCAGCAACACCTCGATCGAGGACCTCACCCTCTTCTACGCCTACGCCAACCGGGCCAACCGCATCTTCGGCTCCGATGCAATGGGCGCCTTGCGCAACTTCGCCGGCGACATCCACTTTCTCAACGCCGCCTACAAGGGCTGCGGCGAGGCGACGCTGACGGGCTACGCCTACTTCATGGACTTCGATGAAACCGCCGCCAACGCCGGTTACATCAGCAACAACACCTACGGCATCTGCGCCGCGGTGCCGGTCGGCCCGGTCGACCTCTACAGCGAGTTTGCCTTCCAGACCGACACCGGCAGTTCGCCGGTCATGAAGCCCGACGAGTCCTGGTATGCCCACCTCAAGGCGGCCTACAAGGCCGGCGGCCACACCTTCACGCTCGGCTACGAGTACCTCGACGCCGACTTCGTCACCCCGCTCGCCACCGTCCACGCCTTCAACGGCTTCGCCGACGCCTTCATCGGCAACCGGATCGGTCTCGCCCGCAACCCCGGCCTCGCCGACCTCTACCTCGCCCACTCGACGCCCCTGCCGTTCTGGGGGCTCAAGTTCACCCACGCCCTGCATCTCTTCGGCGACAACAACTCCGACTTCGACTACGGCTGGGAATACGACGCGGTGCTGGTGAAAGCCTTCAACGAGAACTTCAAGGCGATCGCGAAGTTCGCCTACTTCGATTCCGAGGGCCCGTCGGGGAACCCCTTCGCCCCGAACATCGCCCCGTTTGACACGACGCGTTTCAGCATCGAGTTGAACTACACTTTCTGATTCCGTCCACGCACGGATGCTTGGTAAGGGCCCGGTGGAATCCTTCCACCGGGCCCACCCCTCTTCCGCCCGCCCCATGACCGACGACGCCCCGACCCGTGACACCCTCGGCCGGTCGCTCCACGACCTGCGGATCTCGGTGACCGACCGCTGCAACTTCCGCTGCCGCTACTGCATGCCGGCCGAGGAGTTCGGGCCGGGCCACGAGTTCCTTCCCCGGTCGGAGATCCTCAGCTTCGAGGAGATCGTCCGCCTGTCGGGGGTCGCCCGCTCCCTCGGCGTGAGGAAGCTGCGCCTGACCGGTGGCGAACCGCTGCTGCGGCGCGGGATCGCCGACCTGGTGGCGATGCTCGCCGCCATCGACGGCATCGACGATCTCGCGCTGACCACCAACGGCGTGCTGCTCGCCCACCATGCCGAGGCCCTTTCCCTGGCCGGCCTGTCGAGGGTGAGCGTCAGCCTCGATGCCCTCGATCCCTCGACCTTCTCCCGGATGAACGGCGTCGGCGCGAAGGTCGACCGGGTTCTCGCCGGCATCCGCACCGCGGTGGCTTTCGGCCTGCCGGTCAAGGTCAACTGCGTCGTGCAACGAGGCGTGAACGAAGACCAGATCCTCCCCCTCGCAAACTGGGCGCGGGAGGAAGGCCTCACCCTTCGGTTCATCGAGTTCATGGATGTCGGGGAGACGAACCACTGGGTCCCCGATCAGGTGGTGACCGCCGACGAGATTCTCGAAACGCTGCGGCGCGAGTTCGACCTGCGGGCGGTCGACCGGGCCCACCCGTCCGAAACCGCCCTGCGATGGCGCCACGCCGACCGCCCGGCCGAGATCGGCATCATCGCCTCGATCAGCCGACCGTTCTGCCGCGATTGCTCGCGATTCCGGCTGTCCGCCGATGGCCAGCTTTTCACCTGCCTCTTCGCCAGCCACGGCCACGACCTCCGACCGCTGCTCCGCGGTGGTGCCGACGACGAGATGGTTCGCCGGATGATCGCCTCCCTCTGGGGCCTGCGGGATGACCGCTACTCCGAGATCCGCGGATCGGCGCCCACTCACAAGGCGGAGATGAGCTACCTCGGAGGCTGATCGCAGCATCGGACTCCGAGCTCGCTGCCGATCATGGCCGCGATGCCCGCGAAAGTCTCCTCGATCAAACTGAGCGGTCGATCGCGGTTCCAGAAAACCGCCCACTCCCGCTCGATCGGAGGACCTCCCACCGGCACCGTGACGAGGGATCCCTCTTCTATCTCACGAGTCGCGACCCATGGCGCGAGAATGCCGACGCCGATCCCGACCTTGGACATCTCCTTGATCGCCTCCATGTCGCCGAGAACCAGGGGCGCCCGCGGCCGGATCCCCAGCGCCGTGAAATAGTCTTCCACCAGTCGGTGGGTTTCGGTCGAGCGCGCGTAGATGATGAACTGCGTCGATTCGATCTCCTCCGCCGGGGCGATGCGCGCCTCGGCCCACTCGTGCACCGGGGGCACCAGGAACATCATGCTGTCCCGGAACATCGGCTGGGACTCGACATCCCCGGCGTCCCGGGGACGCAAACCGATCACCACATCCAGTTCATGATCTCGAAGTCGCTCGAGCAGGTGGGCGGTGTCGCCCGATTCGATGCTCGGCTCGCAGCGGGGAAAGCAGTCTCGAAACTCCCGCAACACCGTCGGAAGCAGGAACCGCGCGAGCGAATGGGGGGCGCCGATCCGGATGCGGTTCTGTCCCCAGCGTTTCAGCCCGTCGAGCTCCCGGCCCGCCAGCTCGAGCTCGCCGAGCACCCGGCGGCACCGCCGCAGAAACACCTCCCCCTCGCCGGTCGGCACGGTCTTCTTGCCGAGCCGGGTCAGGAGTTTGCAGCCCACGCTCTCCTCGAGCGCGCGCATCGAGTGGCTGATCGCCGACTGCGTCAGAAACAACTTCTTCGCCGCCAGCGTGAAGGTTCCTTCATCGGCAACGGCGACGAACGCGCGCAGCTGGCGGAGGTCGGGCAGGAGATCAGCCATGAGCCATGTTCATTGGAAAACTCGGGCTACAGCAGCAAACCGCATGCCATCCCCACCTTGGCTCTCTACGTGCTTTCGAGTCCTCCATGCCCCGACCGCCTTCGAGCCCTTCCATTCGCCTCGGCTTCGTCCCCCTCAACGACTGCGCGCCGGTCGCCGTCGCCCAGGAGCTCGGGATCTTCGGCGACTACGGGCTGAATGTCCGGCTCAGCCGCCAGCCCGGATGGGCGACCGTGCGCGACATGCTCTTCTACCGCGAACTGGACGCCGCCCAGTCCATTGCCGGACTCGCCTTCTCCCTTTCCCTCGGCCTCGGTCGCGTGCGCCGGGAGGTCGGTGTGCCGCTGATCCTCAGCGCCCACGGCAACGCCATCACACTCTCCCACGAGCTCTCGCCCGAGCTCATCGGCTCCGGCGAGGGACTCAGGGCCTTCATCACCCATCGCTGGAGAAAGGAGCGCCCGCCGACCCTCGCCGCGGCCCATCGACATTCCTCGCACCACATTCTCCTCGTGAACTGGCTCCGGCGCCACGGACTCGAACCCGGTCGCGACCTCGAGCTGGTCTTCCTGCCCCCGCCACTCATGCCGAGGAATCTCGCCAGCGGCCACATCGACGGCTTCTGCGTCGGGGAACCATGGAACTCGACCTCGATTCTCGCCGGCGACGGGTGGTGCCCGGTGACCTCGACCGAGCTGGCCACGGGCCATCCGGAGAAAATCCTGCTCGTCGATGGTGAGTTCATCGGCGAGCGACGCGACGACACCATCGCGCTGAGCGCCGCGCTTCTTCACGCCTGCCGCCTCTGCCAGGAGCCCGATTTCCGCGACGAACTCATCCGGATCCTCGCCAAGCCGGCCTACACCGACTGTCCCGTCGCCACGCTCCGCAACAGCCTCGGACCGATCTTCGTCAGTGGACGAGGCGATCTGGACGCCTCGGACTTCCACCTCTTCTTCGGTGGTGAACTCAATCGACCGACCCCGGACAAGGCCTCCTGGTTTCTATCTGGGCTCCGCTCGACCGGCCTCCTCGCCTCCGACGTTCCCGCCGGCCCCCTCACGCGACTCTATCGCCAGGACCTTTTCCTCGCCGCGGAGGAAAAGATGCTGCCCGCCTGAATCCAGTGGCATGATCCCGTCTCATGCCGCTCATGAGAAGACAGCGCCGGGTCGTCGCCGAGTTCCCGGTCCGTGGCATGTCCGCCGCTTGCATGAGGGCGACACCAACCCCGTCAATCCGATGCATATCCGCCACACCATGATCCTCTCCGGCCTTCTCGCCGGATCCCTCGCTGCCGAGCAGCTCGACGTCGAAAAAGACGAGCTCAAGTTCGGCTTCATCAAGCTCACCGACTGCGCCCCGATCGTCATCGCCAAGGAGAAAGGCTTCTTCGAAGAGGAAGGCCTCCAGGTCGAGGTCATCGCCCAGCCAAACTGGAAGCAGCTCCTCGACAACGTCATCAACGGCGAACTCGACGGCGCCCACATGCTCTCCGGCCAGCCCATCGCCGCCACCATCGGTTTCGGCACCAAGGCTCACATCGTCACGCCCTACACCCTCGACCTCAACGGCAACGGCATCACCGTTTCCAACGCGATCTGGGAGGAGATGCAGGACAACGACGAGTCGCTCGACACGCCGACCCCGAAGCACCCGATCAGCGCCGATGCCCTGAAGCCCATCGTCGAGGACGCCAAGGCCGATGGCCGGAAGCTGCCCATGGGCATGGTCTTCCCGGTCTCGACCCACAACTACGAGATCCGCTACTGGCTCGCCGCGGCCGGCATCCACCCGGGGATGTACACCTCCACCGACCTGAAGGGCTTCACCGATGGCGACATCGAGCTTTCCACCACCCCTCCGCCGCAGATGCCCGCCACCCTCGAGTCGGGGAAAAACGTCGCCTACTGCGTCGGCGAGCCCTGGAACCAGCAGGCCGTCGCCAAGGGCATCGGCGTGCCGGTCACGACCAACTACGACATCTGGAAGAACAACCCCGAGAAGGTCTTCGGCGTGACCCGCGACTGGGCCGATGAGAATCCGAACACCCTCATCGCCGTCACCAAGGCCCTGATCAAGGCCGGCAAATGGCTCGACGCCGAGGAGGACGGCAAGCTCGTCAACCGCGAGGAAGCCTGCCGCATCCTCTCCCAGCCGAACTACGTCGGCGCCGACTTCGACGTCATCAAGAACTCGATGACCGGCTACTTCTACTTCCAGAAGACCGACAAGCGCGAGATGCCGGACTTCAACGTCTTCTTCAAATACCAGTCGTCCTACCCCTACTACTCCGACGGCGTCTGGTTCCTCACCCAGATGCGCCGCTGGGGCCAGATCACCGAGCCCAAGCCCGCTTCCTGGTATCACGAAACCGCGAAAAAGGTCTATCTGCCGGAAGTTTACATGGCCGCCGCCGAACACCTCATCGAGGAGGGTGTCCTCACCGAGGACGAGGTCCCGGCCGCCGACTTCGACGGCTACAAGCCGGCCACCGATGAGTTCATCGACGGCGTCGTCTATGACGGCAAGAAGCCGATCGAATACCTCAACAGCCACAGCATCGGCAACAAGGACGACTCTTCGCTGACGGCGAAGTAAGCCTCGCCTGACCCTCCATCCGACCCGGAGGTCCCGCGACCTCCGGGTCAACGACTTCAGGGATCCATGAGTACCGCTCATGGATCCCACTCGCCGAAAACTCCGCCTGCAGCCCCCCGATTTCCGCAACTGGCACATCAGCGGCTTCCCCGCCCACCCACCACCATGGCCGATTCCATCAAAGACAAGATCAAGTATGGCCTGCTGAAGGGCATCGACGTCAGCGGCTTCAAGGTCCTCGACCCACCGGTCCGCCTCGCCTTCGGCGAAGAGCCGCGCAAGCAGGTCGGCGACATCGCCAAATACATGATCCTCCCCATCCTCTTCGTCCTCGCCTGCCTCGGGATCTGGACGGTAATGGGCCCGAATCACAAGACCAAGTCCGGCGAGGTCCCGACCCCCGCCAAGGTCTGGACCGCCTACGAGGACAATGCCCGTTTCGACGAACGCCAGCAGGAAAAGGCCGCCGATTTCATCGTCGAGGGCGCGGAACGCGAGGCCGTCCTGACCGCGACCACAGAAGAACTCGCCCGCCTGGAAGCCGAAGCCGCCACGCTCGCCGAAGCTTCCGATGCCGTCGCCGCCACCGCCAAGGAGGAGACCGAAGCCCTCCTTGCCCCGCTCCGCGCCCGGCTCGACGCACTGAAGGCGGAGCACGAGGCCGCGGAGGATCGCCGCGAGGCGGAAATGAACGCGCTCGCCGCCGAGATCGTCGCCGGGCAGGCCCAGCCCAGCGCGCTCGTCGACCTGGTCCGGGAAAACGAGATCCTGGAGGACGAGGCCAACGACGCCGAGGACGTGATCGAAACCCAGATCAAGGACATCCTTTCCGACCCGCCCGCCGAGGTGAAAGCCGCGCAAATGGCCGCCAACCGGGTCGCCGACGAGGTGCAGCACTACAAGAAGCGCATCGACATCCTGACCAAGGAAAACCGCAACGTGAAGGAGGCCGAATACCTCGCCAAGGCCGAGGAGGACCGCGCCCAACTCGTCGCCGCGGAGGACCCGAAGAAGGCGGTCCGCGAGGCGAAGTCCATCGCCCGCAATGCCGAGCGCGCCGAGGATTCCAAGACCCAGACCTACCCGCGCACCGCCACCATCTTCTGGCAGACCAAGCGCTCGCTCGCCACCGTCTTCGTCGGCTTCGGCCTGGCCGCCGCCCTGGCCATCCCGCTCGGGATCATGTGCGGGCTCAACCGCATCTTCATGGCCTGCCTCACGCCCATCATCTCGATCTTCCGTCCGGTCTCGCCGGTGGTCTGGCTGCTCATCTTCCAGATCATCATCGGCGCCTTCTTCCCCGATCCGGAGAAGCATCCGCTTTTCGTCACGCTCAACGACGAGAAGTGGTTCGGCTGGATCGGCAACCCCCTTGCCTTCCTCCAGACCAACCCGGCGATGATCTTCTCCGCCTGCACGGTCGCGATGTGCGCCCTCTGGCCCGCCTTGGTGAACACCGCGCTCGGGGTTTCCTCGATCGACAAGGATCACATGAACGTCGCCAAGGTCCTCCGCCTCGGGTTCTGGTCGCGGCTCTTCAAGATCATCATCCCCTCCTCCCTGCCGCTGGTCTTCGCCGGCCTGCGCATCTCGCTCGGGGTCGGCTGGATGGTCCTCATCGCCGCCGAGGCCTTGTCGTCGTCCGACGGCCTCGGGAAGTTCGTCTGGGACGAGTACCAGAACGGTTCCTCTCAGTCCTTCGCCAACATCATCCTCGCCTGCTTCGTGGTCGGCATCATCGGCTTCTTCCTCGACCGCATCATGATCTTCCTCCAGCGCCTCGTTTCCTTCGACGACGGCAGCGCCACCGCCTGATCGCCATGTCCTTTCTCGAACTAGACCGCGTCTCCGTCGGCTTCGGCCCGGCGGGCAACCGCACCGAGGTCCTTTCCGACATCAACCTCTCCGTCGAGGAGAACGAGTTCGTCGCCGTGATCGGCTTCTCCGGCGGCGGAAAATCGACGCTGATGAACCTGCTCTCCGGCCTCCTCCCGCCGTCGTCCGGCGAGGTGAGGATGGCGGGAAACAAGGTCCGCGAGCCCGGCCCCGACCGCGGCCTGATGTTCCAGAACTACTCGCTGCTGCCGTGGCTTTCCGTCGAGGAGAACGTCGCCCTCGCCGTGAAGTCGGCCTTCCCGAAGCTCTCGAAGTCGGAGGTCACCGACAAGGTGAAGCATTTCGTGAAGATGGTGAAGCTGGACCACGCCGGCGACCGCAAGCCGCACGAACTCTCCGGCGGCATGCGCCAGCGGGCCTCGCTCGCCCGCACGCTTTCACTCGACCCGAAAGTCCTGCTCCTCGACGAACCGCTCTCCGCCCTCGACGCTCTGACCCGCTCCGAGTTGCAGGACCAGATCCTCAACATCTGGGAAACCGACCGCCGCACTGTGGTGATGATCACCAACGACGTCGATGAAGCCGTGCTGATGGCCGACCGCATCATTCCGCTCACCATGGGCCCGGCCGCCACCCTGGCCGAGGAGTTCGTCGTGAACATGGCCCGTCCCCGTGACCGGCACACCCTCAACGACCACCCGGAATACATGCGCCTGAAGTCCGAGATCACCCGCTTCATGATGCATCTCAACAAGGAGTCGAAGGAACTCGGCACCACCAAGGTCGTGCCAATGCCGGACATTCGTCCCAAGGATTTCTCACCGCCGAGCATCGGACCCCGGTTCAGCCACAAGTCGAAGCAACCCACCTCCGCCGCATGAGCCTCCAAGTTTACGAACCGATGCCCGGGAAGCTGAGTTCGAGATTCGTCGAGATCTACAGTCTCGTTAAGGAATACCCGAATCCCTACGGCGACGACTTCCGGGTCGTCGAGCACTTCAACCTCAACATCCGGCAGGGCGAGTTCATCTCGCTCATCGGGCACTCGGGCTGCGGGAAATCCACGGTCCTCACCATGCTCGCGGGCCTCAACGAGATCTCCGACGGCGGCATCATCGTCGGCAACCGCGAGATCTCGGGCCCCGGCCCCGATCGCTCCGTCGTCTTCCAGTCTCCCTGCCTGATGCCCTGGCTCACCGCCTTCGGCAACGTGATGCTCGGGGTGAAAAGCGTCTATCCCCACGCCGACAAGGCGACCCGCAAACAGATCGTCGAGCACTCGCTGTCGGTGGTCGGCCTCGCCGACTCGATGAAGAAATACCCGCGCGAGCTCTCCGGCGGCATGCAGCAGCGCGTCGGCATCGCCCGCGCCATCGCCCTGCAGCCGAAGGTCCTGCTCCTCGACGAGCCTTTCGGCCGCCTCGACTCGCTAACCCGGATGGAACTCCAGGACGTCATTCTCGACATCCTCGCAAAGGAGAAGCTCACCGCGATGATCGTCACCCACGACGTCGATGAGGCCGTCTTCATGGCCGACCGCTGCGTGATGATGTCGAACGGCCCCAAAGCGACCTGCAGCGAGATTCTCGAGATCGACTTTCCCCGGCCTCGCGACCGCGAGGAGGTCTTCAACGACCCGACCTTTTTCCACTACCGCGAGCACCTCCTCGCCTTCCTCGAGCAGCGCTCCCACATCAAGGGCGAGACCCGCACCTACAACGGCAACAACTTCATCGGCTACCTCGACAAGAACCAGATCGCGGATCTCTCGCAGCGAGTTCACGTCGCCTGATGACGGAAAGAGCAGGACTCATGCAGTCGATTTCAAACCATGAACCCGGCTCATCTTTGAAATGACTTCGTTTCCGTGAACCCCGGAGCGTCGGCACGGGGAAATGCATGCCAAGTGCTTGATTCATCTCGAACCCACCGACGACCCGCCATGGAAAATCCGACCGACTCCGGCTTCACCGAAGAGCAAACGACTTATCTCAAGGCTTTTGTCTCCGGCCTCGTGCAGGGGCGCGATCTGCCGCATCTCGGTCAGGACGCCGAAGGCCGCTTCACCCACGAGGAGGAGGAGACGGTCCATGGCACGCCGATCGACGACCTCAGCAAGGAAGAGCTCATCAAGCACGAGCAGAACGGCCTCGATTGCTACGATGCCATCGTCGCCAATGCCCTCGACAACCGCTTTCCCGAAGCCGGCGACGTCTTCCGCTTCAAGTTCCACGGCCTGTTCTACGTTTCCCCGGCGCAGGACAGCTTCATGCTCCGCTGCCGCATCGCCGGCGGCGCGCTCAGCACGCACCAGTTCCGCGGCCTCGCCGAGATCGCCGACGATTGGGGACCGGGCCGCGCCGACCTGACGACCCGCGCCAATATCCAGATCCGCGAGATCGAGCCGAAGCACTGCCCGGACGTGTTGATGAAGCTCTCCGAACTGGGCCTCACCTCCCAGGGCTCCGGGGCCGACAATGTCCGCAACATCACCGCGACCCCGACCACCGGATTCGATCCCCACGAGCTGATCGACGTGATGCCCTACGCCCGGGCGATGCATCACTACATCCTGAAGAACCGCGACCTCTACGGGCTGCCGCGGAAGTTCAACATCTCCTACGACTCCGGCGGCTGCGTCTCGGTCTGCGCCGACACCAATGACATCGGCTTCTACGCCGTCCGGGTCGGAGAGAACGATGAAGGCATCGAGCCCGGCGTCTATTTCCGCATGCAACTCTGCGGCATCACCGGGCACAAGCAGTTCGCCACCGACTGCGGCGTGCTTCTCACGCCGGCGGAAACCATCCCGGTCGCCGCCGCACTGATCCGGATGTTCATCGAGAACGGCGACCGGACGAATCGCAACAAGGCCCGCCTGAAGTATCTCGTCGATGACTGGGGCTTCGAAAAGACCCTCGAGGAAACCCAGAAGAAGCTCGCTTTCCCGCTCCGCCACTTCCCCGAGGCGCTCTGCGAAAAGCCCGAACCGAAGGACAAGCAGGGCTATCTCGGGATTCATCCGCAACCCGACGGCCGGAACTACGTCGGCATCCGCGTGCCGGTCGGCCGCATGAGCGTCGCCCAGATGCAGGCGCTCGCCGACATCGCCGACGAGTTCGGCCGCAGCGAGATCCGGCTGACGGTTTGGCAAAACCTCATCATCCCCGGGATTCCCGACGAAAAGCTGCAGAACGCGATCACCGCGATCCAGGCGACCGGACTCGACCACCGAAACAACAACATCACCGGGGGTCTGATCGCCTGCACCGGCAACCGCGGCTGCAAGTATGCCGCGTCGGACACCAAGGGCCACGCCGTCGCGCTCGGCGGGCATCTCGCCTCGCGGATGATCCTCGACCTGCCGATCAACATGCACCTCACCGGCTGCAAGCACTCCTGTGCCCAGCACTACATCGGGGACATCGGCATGATGGGCACCAAGGTGAAGACCGACGACGGCGAATCGGTCGAGGGCTACAACATCGTCCTCGGCGGTGGCGTCGATGACGACCAGGCGGTCGCCCGTGAGGTCTGGTCTTCGATCAAAGCCACCGAGATCAACGCCCTGGTCGAGCAATTGCTCTGCGCCTATCTCGCCCGCCGCGAGGACGACGAATCCTTCGCCACCTTCACCCGACGCCTTTCGATCGAGGAACTCACCGCACTGGTCGATGCGACCAAGCTGTCCGAGGCCGCCGCCTGAGAAAGGAGCGCCGGTCTTCAGACCGGCTCCCAGCCACTCAACCCCACCTCTGCCGGTCCGAAGACCGGCGCTCCCGACACCCACCGTGGTCACCACCCTCCAACCGCCGCCCCCGGACAAGGCCCCGGCCCCTCCTTCCGGCGACCTGCGCACGCTCATCGACGAGCTGGTCGCCGAGCAGGGGAAGCTGCGGACGCCGGTCGCCTGCTTTTCGGAGTATCACAACCGCCAACCCGACCTCGCGGACCACTACCGCAACCTCATCCCCCTCTCCCGTCCCGGCCCCGGCGAACAGTATGCCTTCGAGGTCGCCCTCGACCGATGCACCGGATGCAAGGCCTGCGTCTCGGCCTGCCACAATCTCAACGGCCTCGACGAGAGCGAAGCCTGGCGCGACACCGGCACCCTGGTCGGGGGGAAGGTCGCGCCAGGCTGGCAGCAGACGATCACCACGGCCTGCCACCACTGCGAGGATCCCGGCTGCCTCACCGGATGCCCGGTCGGCGCCTACGAGAAAGATCGTAGCACCGGCATTGTCCGCCACCTCGACGACCAATGCATCGGCTGCTCCTACTGCATCCTCAAGTGCCCCTTCGACGTCCCGAAGTACTCGAAACAGCGGGGCATCGTCCGCAAATGCGACATGTGCCACCAACGCCTGTCCGAAGGCGAGGCACCCGCCTGCGTTCAGGCCTGCCCGACCGAGGCCATCCGCATCGTCAAGGTGCCGACGACGGACGAACGGCGGGATTTCCTCGGCTCCGGCATCCTCGGCTCGGCACTGCCCGACGTCGCCATCACCCGTCCCACCACCCGCTACGTCGGCCGCGAGGTGCCCGAGACCTCCTTCGCCGCCGACCGCGAGCAGCTCGTCCCTCAGCACGCCCACTGGCCGCTGGTCTTCATGCTCGTCCTCACCCAGGCCGGCATCGGCCTTCTAGGAGCGCCGATTATGAAATCGGCAATATCAACCCCAGCCCTCACCTGGCTCGGCGCCATCCTTTTCAACGCCGGCATGGCCGCCGCCACCCTGCACCTCGGCCAGCCCCTCAAGGCCTGGCGTTTCTTCCTCGGACTGCGCACCAGCTGGCTCTCCCGCGAAATCCTCGCCTTCTCCCTCTTCGCCCCCATTCCCCTCCTCCTCGTCGCAGCGCCCTTTCTGCCCTTCATTCCCCACGTCGATCCGATTGCCCAAGCCCTCGTTCTCCCCGCCGGCGCCGTCGCCATTTTCACCAGCGCCATGATCTACCACGACACCCATCGATCACTCTGGCGCCTGCCCTTCTCCGCGACGCGATTCTTCGGCACGATGCTCGCTTTCCTCTTCCTCGGTCTCGGCTCCTACCAACCGCTCTTCCTCCCTCTCGCCTCGCTCACCATTTGCGCGAAGACCGCGCCCGAACTCTACACCTGCCTCCTCGGCCTCAGGGAAGGGGCGTGGACTCCGGACCGTCACTCCGGCCGACTCCTTCTGGGGCCCTTGCAGAACTTCACCCTCTGGCGTTTCGGACTCGCCGCCCTGGCGGCCGTCGTCGTGCTCTTCAACCCCTGGCTGGCCCTGCCCCTGCTTGTCTCCTCCGAGATCCTCGAACGCCAGCTCTTCTTCCAAGCCGTCCAGGCTCCGAAAATGCCCGGCCACGCCGGTCCGGCCGCCCTCCACTGAATGCTCCATGCGGCTGATCTCCAACTCACCTGCCACGCCCGTGATCCCGGCTTTTCTCAAGCAACACGACGGACCGCTCACCCGCGACCTAGTCCAGGCGCCCGGCGATTTCGGGCTCGGCAAGGTTCCCGCCCGACTGAAGCCGGCCGCCACCACCACCTCCATCTGCGGCTACTGCGCCACCGGCTGTCAGCTCAAGCTCCACCTCGATGACGACGGCCGCGCGATCAATCTCAGCCCCCAGGCGAACTATCCGGTCAACCTCGGCATGGCCTGCCCCAAGGGCTGGCAGGCGCTCGATCCGCTGGCCGCTCCCGACCGCGGCACCACGCCCCTGCTGCGCGACGCGAACGGCCGACTCCAGCCGATCGACTGGGCCACCGCCATCGACACCTTCGTTTCCCGCTTCCGCGACATCCAGACCCGCCATGGCTCCGACGCCGCCGCCTACCTCTCCACCGGCCAGATCCCCTTCGAGGAAATGGCTTTTCTCGGATGTCTCTGGCGCTTCGGAATGGGCTTTCACCATGGCGATGCGAACACCCGCCAGTGCATGGCCACCGCCGTCACCGCCTACAAGCAGTCCTTCGGCTTCGACGCCCCGCCCTACACCTACGCCGACTTCGAGGAAAGCGACGTGATCGTCCTCGTCGGCGCCAATCTCTGCATCGCCCATCCCATCCTCTGGCAGCGCATCATGCGCAACCGGCGCGCGCCGAAGATCATCGTCATCGACCCCCGCGCCACCGAGACCGCCCAGGCCGCGACGCATCACCTCCAGCTCCGCCCCAAGGGCGACCTCGCGCTCTACTACGCGCTGGCCCACTGCATCCTGCGCGATGGGCGCATCGACCCCGCCTCCATCGAGCGCACCGAGGGCTTCGACGAGTTCGCCGCGTTCGTGAAGGACTTCACCCCGGATTCCGCCGTCGAGGCGACCGGCATCCCGGCGGAAACCATCGAAGCCATCGCCCGCGACGTCTCCGAACCGGGCAAGCGGGTCTCGTGGTGGTGGACCATGGGCATAAACCAGTCCTATGAGGGCGTCCGCACCGCGCAGGCCATCATCAACCTCTCCCTCATCACCGGCAACATCGGCAAACCCGGCACGGGCCCGAACTCGATCACCGGCCAGTGCAACGCGATGGGCTCCCGGCTCTTCTCGAACACCACCTCGCTGGTCGGCGGACACGATTTCGGCAACGAACTCCATCGCGCGAAGGTCTCCGAGATGCTCGGCGTGCCCCTCGCATCCATTCCGACCGAGCCGACCATCGCCTACGACGAGATCCTCCGCGCTGCCGAAGACGGCAAAATCAAGGCCCTCTGGATCGTCGCGACCAACCCCTTCCATTCGTGGATCGACTCCGGTCGCCTCGAACGCCTGCGCGACAAACTCGAGTTCCTGGTCGTCCAGGACATGTATCACTCCACCGAGTCCGCCCGCGCTGCCGACCTCTTCCTCCCCGCCGCCGGCTGGGGGGAAAAGTCCGGCTGCTTCATCAACTCCGAGCGCCGCATCGCCCCGATCCGTCCGGCCCGTCGAGCTCCCGGACAGACCCTCTCGGACTTCCGCATCTTCCAGCTCATCGCCCACGCCTGGGGCTGCGGGGATCTCTTCGAGAAATGGACCGATCCCGAGGCGGCCTTCCGCATCCTGCGCGATCTCACCATCGACCGCCCCTGTGACATCACCGGCATCAGTGGCTACGATCACCTCGACCGAGCAGGCGGCATCCAGTGGCCCCTGGGGAGAGCGGCTTTGCAAGCCGCTGCATCCGTGGAGGCTCACAGCCAGGATCCGCCGCACTCCACGGAGCGACGCCTCTTCTCCGACGGCATCTACTACACTCCCAGTGGAAAGGCCCGCCTCCTCTTCTCGCCGCCGGCCCCGATGCCCGAGCCGCCCGACGCCGAACACCCCTTCCTGCTCCTTACCGGCCGCGGCAGCAGCAGCCAGTGGCACACCCAGACCCGGACCTCCAAGTCCGACATCCTGCGGAAGCTCTACCCTTCCGGCGCCTACGTTGAGATCCACCCCCGGGACGCCCGCGCCCTCGGCATCGTCGACCACCAGATCGTGACCGTCCGCTCCCGTCGCGGCAGCATGATCGCCACCGCCTATCTCGCGCCCACGGTCCAGCGCGGCCAGCTCTTCATTCCGATGCACTATCCCGAGGTCAACCGGCTCACCCACCCCTCCTTCGACCCCCACTCCCGCCAGCCGAACTACAAGGCCTGCGCGGTGGCCATCGTCCCCTGATCAGCGGCCGCTTGTCGCCCCCACCTCGACCTGCCCACACTCCGCACGAGTGCCCGACCTCTTCCTCCACGCCGCCATCCTCGTCCTCGCCTTCCTCTATTCGAGCGTCGGCCACGCGGGGGCCTCGGGCTACATCGCGGCGCTCACCCTCGCCGGCGTCGCCCTCGAGGAAATCCGCCCGGCCGCCCTCCTCCTCAACCTCGGGGTCGCCATCTTCGGCATCTGGCATTTCGCCCGCGGCGGTCACTTCCGCGCCCGCCTCGTCTGGCCCTTCCTCCCCGCCGCCCTGCCCTGCGCCTGGCTCGGCGGCCGCCTGGAGCTTTCGCCCACACCGATCTCCCTCATCCTCGGCGGCATACTGCTCCTTTCAGCCGTCCGATTTCTCCTGCCCTCTCCGCGCAGCGACGAGGAACCCGAGCCGCCGAGAGTGCCGGTGGCGACGCTCACCGGCGCGGCACTCGGTTTCCTCGCGGGCCTGACCGGCACCGGCGGCGGGATTTTCCTCACGCCGTTGCTGCTCCTCGCCGGCTGGGCCACGCCGAAGACGGCGGCGGCCGCCTCCATCGTCTTCATAGCGGGCAACTCGCTGTTCGGACTCGCCGGCTTCGCGAGTCAGCACGACTCGCTCCCGTGGCACCTCGCCATCCTGCTCCCCGCGGCCCTCGTCGGCGGCTTCGCGGGTTCGCGTCTCGGCAGCTTTCATTTCTCTCCCGCCGTGGTCCGACGCCTCCTCGCCGCCGTACTCCTCGTCGCCTCCTTCAAGATGCTTCATCGCGCCGCCGACACCTCCGGCGTTGAAGTCCTCCCCCGTCCATCCGAGCATTCGTCGTGACCCCGACCCTTCACCACCTGTTCACCTCCCCGGGACACAACTACTTCGGCCACCACGGCAAGCCGCCGGGCGAGCACGGGATGATCGAGCACGAGACGCTGGAACTCGTGGCCGGGCGCGGCATTCCCGGCGACCGCTTCTTCGACTGGAAAGACGACTACAAGGGCCAGATCACCTTCATCGATCTTGCGGTGGTCCAGGCCATCCGCGATCACGCCGAGAATCCCGACCTCCCCGCTGCCGCCTTCCGGCGAAACGTCATCACCGAAGGCATCGATCTCAACACCCTGATCGGCCGCCGTTTCCGCCTTGGCGGCATCCTCTTCGAGGGCACCGAGGAATGCCGCCCGTGCTACTGGATGGACACCGCCTGCGGCAAACCCGGCACCGAAGCACTCATGAAGGGACGGGGCGGCCTGCGCTGCCGCATTCTCGAGTCGGGACTCATCCATCGCGGACCGGTGACCCTCGAACCCGCCTGAGCCCATGGACCCGCTGATCTCACCCGCCGAAGCCGACGCCCGCATCGCCGCGGCCTTGCCGCCACCGGCTTCCGAGCACATCGACCTCATCGCCGCCATCGGGCGCACGCTGAGCAGCCCCATCGTCGCCGACCGCGCGCTGCCGCCCTACCCGCGCGCCATGATGGACGGCTACGCGATCACCCACGATTCAATCCGTCCCGACGGCCGGCTGGCGCCCGCCGGGCTGCACGCCGCCGGCGACCCGCCCCCCGCCACACTCACGCCCGGCACCTGTTGGGAGATCATGACGGGCGCCTGCGTCCCGAGCGACTGCATCGCGGTGGTCCCCTACGAAGACGTCGATGCGGATTTCGTCGTGACATCCAAGGTCGCGCCCGGCCAATTCATCCACCCGGCCGGCAGCGACGCCGAGGCCGGCGAGATACTCGTGCCCGCCGGCCATTTCATCGGCCCGGCCGAGATCGCCATCGCGGCCTCGGTCGGACTCACCCCCTTGGAGATCACCCGCCGGCCCCGCATCGCCCTCATCACCAGTGGCGACGAAACCGTGCCCATCGACACCGCCCCCGAGCCCTGGCAGATCCGCCGCTCGAATGGCCCGATGATCGAAACGCTGCTCCGCTCCCGTGGCTTCGATGGCGTGGAAAGCCACCACATTCCCGACGAGGCGCAGGCCGCTCGAGGCATCATCCGCCGTTGCCTCGAATGCGCCGACCTGATCGTGCTCTGCGGCGGCATTTCCAAGGGCAAGCGCGATCTGATCCGCCCGCTGCTGGAGGAAAGCCTCGGCACGCCTTCCTTCCACGGCGTCGCCCAGAAGCCCGGCAAGCCGCTCGCGTTCTGGCCCGGCCCGCCGCTGATCTTCGCCCTGCCGGGAAACCCCGTTTCCGTCCTCGCCACCTTCACCCGCTACGTCCTCCCGACCCTCACCCGTCTCGAAGGCCGCGAGCCCTCGCCCCGCCGTCGCGCCCTTCCGGCCGACGTCGCCCCCCTGCCCAAGCTCACCTGGCTCCTTCCGCTCGATGCCGCCGGTGATCCCCGCCCGCCACAGAATTCCGGCGACTTCGTCTCCATCGCCGGCACCGCCGGCTTCCTCGAAATCCCGCCTGCTCGGGATTTCACTGTCGGCCAGCCGCTCCGCTTCTACTCTTTCACCGATCACTGATCACTTGGCACCCATGTCCCTTTCCCACATCGATGATTCCAACAAGGCCTCCATGGTCGATGTCTCCGGCAAGGAGATTACCGCGAGAAGCGCCACCGCCGAGGCCCTCGTCCGGGTGAATGACGCCGTTGCCGCGCAGTTCGATGGCTCCGACCTGGTCTCGAAAAAGGGCCCCGTCTTCCAGACCGCCATCCTCGCCGGCGTCATGGGTGCGAAGCAGACCAGCCAGCTCATCCCCCTCTGCCATCCGCTGCCCTTGGACAGCGTGAAGATCGACATCGGCTTCGAGGCCAACACCGCCACCATCCGCTGCACCGCCAAGACCACCGGCCGGACGGGTGTCGAAATGGAAGCGCTCACCGGTGCCAGCATCGCCGCCCTCACCCTGCACGACATGTGCAAGGCCCTCGATCCCGCGATCACCATCTCGGAGATCCGGCTGCTTGAGAAGACGGGCGGCAAATCGACCTACCAAGTGGAGCGCGGACTTTAGTCCGCTCCGGAGCCCGAGCACCCTACCATGAGAGCCCTCATCCTCACCGGCGGTCGCAGCAAGCGGATGGGCCGCGACAAGCACGCCATCGAGCGCCCCGACGGCACCCGCCAGCTCGACGCGCTCATCGCCCTTGTCCGCCTGGTCACCTCGGACATCCTCCTCTCCACCAACGATCCCTCCCTCGCGCCCGAGGGCATCCCGGTCCTCCCCGATCGCCACCCCGGCAGCGGCCCCCTCGCCGCCCTCGAGGCCTTCCACGCCGCCTTCCCCGGGGAACCCGTCCTGCTCCTCGGCTGTGACCTCTTCCTTCTCGACGAGGCCACCCTCCGACACCTCCTCGAGGCCCACTCCCCTGACGTCCCGGCCAGCGCTTTCGCCAACCGCATCGACCACCGGCCGGAACCCCTCTGCACGATCTACGAGCCGGGCGCGCTCGCCCACGCGGCCACTGCGATCGCCGACGAGGAATTCTGCGCCCGCCATTTCCTCGAGTCGCTCAATCCGCGGGTCATCGAGCTCGTCCATCCCGTCGCCCTGGACAACGCCAACACCCCCGCGGAACTCGACGAGGTCTTCGCCAAGCTCCGTCACGGCGTTGCCGCGAAGGAGATTCGCGTCCTCTATTTCGCCAAGCTACGCGAAGCCCGCGGCCTCGATGAGGAGAGCGTCGAAACCCTCGCCTGCACCGCCGGCGGACTTTACGAAGAGCTTCGATTCCGACACCGCCTGCCGCTGCGCCTCGACGCCCTCCGCTGCGCCCGCAACGGCGACTTCTGCGACTGGGGCACTCCCCTCGAACCCGGCGACGAGATCGTGTTCATCCCGCCCGTCGCCGGCGGCTGATCCTTGCCCGCCTCCTCCGATGTTCCGCATCCAATCCTCACCCCTCGACCCCGCGCTCCTGCGCGCCGAGGTCCTCGACCCCGCCGCCGGCGGCTTCTGCAGCTTCGAGGGCTGGGTCCGCAATCATCATCAGGGCCGGGAAGTCGATCGCCTTGAGTACGAGGCCTACGCCCCGCTGGCGGAAACGGAGGGCCGGCGCATTCTCGCCGAAGCCCACGAGCGGTTCGAGATCCACCATGCCGTCTGCGTCCACCGCACCGGCCCGATCGAGATCGGTGGGCTGGCCGTGGTGGTGAGCGTCAGCTCCGCCCACCGCGATGCCGCCTTCGACGCCTGCCGCTACATCATCGATGAAGTGAAGTCGCGCGTGCCCATCTGGAAGAAGGAGTATTTCGCGGACGGCTCCAGCGGCTGGGTGCGGTGCGACCACTGCGCCGGGCA
>JAUIJD010000093.1 GCA_030431475.1 Verrucomicrobiia bacterium
AGCCGACCATACCGACCGCGCATCTTTTCAGTGTATTCCAGGGTGCTCTCTTCGCTCATCGCCATGGCTCGCGCCATGGTGTCCTCATTTATGAGGCAATGGGGACCAACCGCTCAGCCCTGAACCCAGCTCTCGGTGTCCGCTTCAATGAGGCAACACGCTGCACCGATCGAGGTGAGAGGAAGATTGCCTTCGGCGGTCCATCCGTTCAGGGTGACCGAATGCCCCTCCGCCCGCCCTTCCCCCGCGGGGTGATGGCCGCCGCGGCGCTCTGCCACGGCACGCTGTTCGCCACCCCCACTCCGGACGCCATCACCGGCCACTACTACGAACGCGAGTCCGACCCCGCCACCTGGGACGCGGCCCGGGTCGATGCCAAAGGCCGCCTGGTCCTCGGTCAACCCGGCCACCTCGTCGCCATCGTCGACGCCCGGGAGAATGCCATCGTGGAGTACCTCGGCGGGAGCCTGGAGAAGTGGATCGGCCTCACCGACTCGGAGGCGACCAGCTCGCTCGACAGCTTCGATCTCTCCTCCCTCGGCACTTCGGAGGCCGGCAATACCAGCGCCCTGCCGCTGCCCGCACCCGGGATGGAACCCGCCGTCGGCGAGCGCGGCCACGGCTTCCAGTGGCTGACCACCGAGCCGTTCACCTACCACAACTGGCGGGCCGGCACCCCGGCGGACCAGTTTGGCGCCGACGGCGTCTACATGATCAATTCCGGGGAATGGCAGGACAATCCGGGCGGCCCCTCGATCGGGCAGCCGAGCGGCGGTCTCCGGCAGTACGTGATCGAATGGGAAACCGACCTCGACCAGCACCGATTCCACCTCGTCGAGCGCCAGGCCGCCGCGAGCTTCAATTCGGGCACCGGCAGCGTCTCGACCCTGTCCCACGCCGATCAGTTGCTGGCGCTGCCGGCGGGTCACCCCGACATCGCCGGGGAGGCGCGGGACGACGCCTACGTGATCAGCTTCCACGACCCCGACCTCGGCGGCGGCCTGGTCGACTACGTGCGCAGCCCGTTGCTGCTCGACGAGGTCGGAACCAACGACGAGGACATCGCGTGGCGCGCCACCGCCTGGGTGGTCATCCCGACCGCCGGCGACTGGACCTTCGGCGTCGCGGCCGGCGACGCATTCCGGCTCGAGATTGGCGGCAACTCCTTCCAAGGCAACGGCATCCTTCCGGCGACGCCACCGGTGCTGACCCGCGCTTCCACCGGTACCCTCGTGGCGGTCCCGGGTGGATCCGGCGATGCGTTCCACTTCCCCGCCGCCGGGCTCTACCCCCTCACCCTGACCGGTTTCGAGGCCGATCTCTTCGCCTTCAACCAGCTCTTCGCCGCCTCCGGAGCGCAGGCGACTTTCAGCGACGCGATCTTCGACCTGGTCGGCGATGAGCTGAACGGCGGTCTCGCCCTCGGCACCGATCCCCTGGAGGTAAAGCTCCGCATCGCCCCGGCCCCGGGCGGCAGCGGCTACCGCCTGACGTGGAACGGAGTTCCCGGCGTGCTTTACCGTGTGGAGTTTTCTCCGGACACCCTGTCCGACCCGCTCAACTGGTCGGAGGTCAGCGGCGACATCACCGGCATGCTGCCTGAGAACACCTTCGACCACGATCCCGGCGCGACGAAGGGCTTCTACCGGCTGATCGTGGTCGGGGGCATCCCGACCGGCTGACCCGGGGCATCCGCCAACCTGTTCCACCGCCCGGCCTCAGCACCACTCGACGCTCACCTCCTTGCGGTAGCTTTCGAGGCGGTCGATCAACTGCATCACCAGATTGCGCCGGATCGAGACACTGCGGGGAAGCTGGGGGTTCTGATAGAAGGGATTCACCTGCTCGCCGACCAGGAGCGACACCGTGTCGGCCTGCAGGAGCTCGCGGGCCAGCAACGCCGCCCCATTGCGATCCCCGGGAAGCTTCTCGATCCGGCCGCCCGACTCGTCGAGCAGTCGCAGGGTCGCCGCCAGGGTCATGATCCCCTCGGTGACCAGGTCGATGCCGGGCAGGCGCCCGATCGGCGGGATGCCCTCCCGCCCGGTCCCGGGTTCGGATCGCACCAGCATCTCGAGATGGGCCCCGATGATATCCCCGGTCGTGCCGCCGCAGATCACCTTGCGTCCCGGAAAGCGCATCAGCCGCGCGGTGAACTCCTCGTCGAAGTCGCGGTCCACCGCCGGACCGGTGACCAGCATCAGACTGCGCGGAGCTCGCGGCATCACCGCGACGAAGGTGGCGTCGTCGGTCGGTCGCCCGCCGTAGAGGCGCTTGGTCTCGCGGATCACCCGGCGCGCGGCGCGCTCGGCCCCGGAGGCATGGAACTTCACGGTCTTCTCGAGGAAGCGCGTGATGTTGGCCCGGTCCCAGCCAAAGTTGTGGAGCGCCCCCTTTCCCGCATGCGGCACCCCGTCGGTGAGCAAGCCGAGGACGTCGCCGATCCCGAGCCGGCCCTTCGAAAACAGCAGCGTCCGCCCGCGGACCGTCCGTCCGTGACGCTCGAGGGACGCCGGGCGGCCGCCGGCAAGCAGCAAGGGCGCGGGCGAATCGAAGCTGATCACCCGGAACGACCCGTCACCATGAAACACCTCAAGCAGCGTGAAGGCCGCGTAGGCGACCCCGTGCTCCGGGTCCACCGGAAGCGTGCCGATCACCGTGTCCATCACGTCCCGGGTGGTCGCCCCGGCCTCGATCATGCGGAGGATGATCCCGGCCGTCAGGGTGGCGAGGATGCTCGCCTTCACCCCGCTGCCAATGCCGTCCGCCAGCACCACGATCGAGCGCGTCGGTGACTTCGCCACCCGCACCTGGTCTCCGCACAGCTCCTCGCCGTGGTGGTTCAGGCTGGCGAAGCCGATGTCGAAGAATGGAGCCGGCTCACTCACGCTCGCGTTCGATCGATTCCAGAAGGCGCAGCAGGGCGACCTTGGTCGTCGCGGTCGCCTCGCCCAGCAGGCCCGCGATCTCCTGGGCGACGGCCATCTGACGGTCGACCACGTCGCGCACGTCCTTGGCCAGCTCCTCCCGCAGCGCCTTGAGCTGCTGCCGCTGTTTCCACTCGCGGGAGAGGTCGACGAAGATGGCCGCGACCTTCTCCTCCTCGGGCACCGGGAACACCAGCCGGTGCAGATGCAGGCCGAGCTGGGGATGGGTCTGCTCGCCCCTCCGGATCTCGCCGCCGTTCTCGAACGCCCCGCGGAAGTCCCCGACGTCCCCGATCAGCTCGACCGCCGGCCTTCCCAGGGCCTCTTCCCTCGTCGTGCGGAACAGCCCGCAGAAGGCCGGATTGACCATGTGGACCTCGAGCGCCCGGTCGACCACCAGCAGCCCGTTCGGATCGTGCTCCCACAACAGGTCGGAAAGCCGCGTGTTCATCGCGGCGATCATCGGGTGCCGGGCGGGTCGACGGATACCCGCTTTCTGCCAATCCAGCGTCGGGAATTGCGGTCGGTGCCGCGGAGCAGGCTCGGGAGCCACCCGTCCCGGAACCCGGGAACCACGCCCCGCGGTCATGCCCACCGGCGGGAGCGGGCAGGCCGGGGCATTCGGCGTCGAGACCCGATGCTTCCGGTCTCCGAAAGACCTCGCAGGACGAAGCGTATCTACCCCCCGTGAAGATGCTGGCGATGGCATCGGTCGCGAGCGGCCTGTCGCTCACCGCGTGCGTGCAGCAGCATGTCTCCGAATCCCTGGCGGAGCAGGCGGTGCTCGAAGGCCGGCGTTATGCCGACGAAGTCGAGGCCCAGTCCCCGTTCGACACGGTCGAGATCGACTGGAGCGAGGCCGAGGCGCTGATGGAGAAACGCAACCGGCGCTACGTGGCGGCCCGCCTGAAGCACGCCGAGGCCATCGAAGAGAAACCGGTCGTGAACCAGCTCACGCACGAGGTGAAGGAAGCCGTCAGCGTCTCCATCGACGACGTGCTCAACCCCGGGGCCCTGATCGAATCGCTGCGCTCGCCCGCCGCCAACCTGCCGAAGCAGCTCGCCTCACTCGGCAAGTTCAAGGACATCTCCCATCAGGTCGAACAAAGCGCCTGGGACCAGACCGCGGCCGCCGTCGAGGCGGAGATGGCGATGCGCCGGGAGAAGGTGAAGCTCCATCGCCTGCTGCGCATGGGCGAGCTCATCGACGCCGAACTCGGGCACCTCGAAAGCGCACCACCCCCCGCGCCGGACGCCGACCCGAAGCTCGCCGCCGCGCTCAAGGCCTGGCACGGCGAGTTGAAGCAGGAGCGCAAGACCTGGCTCACCGAGGTTCGTGATCTTTTCGATGCGGAGTACCATGACGTGCGTTTCGTCCGCGACCGCACCGCCCTGCCGACCTACGAGAAGGCCGAACACCCGGACCTCGGGGAATGGCGCCGCTGGTGCCGGCTGCGACGCTCGAAGGAACTCGTCACCGTGCTGCAGAAAGCCCACGCCGACCGGAAACCCGCCGTGCCCGGCACCGAGCTCGTGAAGGACCGGCTCGAGCAGATCATCCACCCGGAGGACGCCGGGGCCGACCCCGTGCGCGACACCGCCTCGCTGCGCAGCGAGGTCCGTTCCCTCATCCAGAACTGGCGGGAGATGAAGGAAGCGCAGCTCGAGGCCCAACGCCTCGAGGAGACGGAGGACTCCCCCCATTTCGAGAACCTCGCCCGTGTCGGCACCCGCCAGACCATCTTCAAGCTGCGACGCGAGGAGATCGAGCACGCCAGCGTGGTGTGGATGATGGACGAGCGCTGCTGGCACTGAGACCGGCACCGCCTGAAATCACGCTTCCCCGCACCGACGCCACTTGGCGCTCGCCCTCGCGGGCAGAAGCTCGTGGGCACCATCGAACCGGTCTTCGCCAACCTCCGCCATGCGAAAGGCCTGCACCGCATCAACTACCGCGGACGCAACAAGGTCGCCGTGATCTGGAAGCTCTGGGCCATCATGCACAACATCGGCAAGATCGTCTTCTACCGGCCCGAATACGGCACGAAGGCGGCCGCCGGAGGGTAAAAGGAGGGCCTTGGGGCCCGTGTCGGCGGCCGTCTCGCCTCCAGGACGCCCCCACTCGGCCATGAGCCGCCTTTTGGCCGGGTTCGAGCCGAAAATCGACCAACCCATCGACCCGAACCAGCCCCGTTCAGCGACCCGACCCGTCAGGGATCAACCGAGGTTTTCCGACAGTCTCGTTGTGCCTTAGATTGTTGGGTTCTCGATGGTGTCTCCCTGAGTTGACTTCTTCATGGCCTCAGGGACGAGTCGATTGCCAGGATTTGCCGAGTTGACGCGGTAATGGTCATCGCCGTTGGGATCTCGGGGATCAAATGCTACCTTGCCTTGCTTAAACGCGCCGGTGCTCACCTTCTGCTCGATCGACTTCAGGAACTTCCAAGCATCCGTCTCGTAGTCGTGGAACTGTTCTCCCTTCTCTTGCTTCCGATAGTAGTATCCGGGGCTCCCATACGCGTAGATCATGAGCGCGGTTCCTAAGTCGCATTCTTCGTGATTGAGCACCCATTCAAGGTCTTCGGTGCCGCCATCCCAATTGACGTTCATGGCGAATACATGGAGTTCAAACGGATCGGAAATCTCCCCGAGTAGTGCCTGTCGGCGCGACTCCCAATCCGCTTCGGGCAACTCCTCAACGTAGGACTCGTAAGTGAGTTCTTGAAGCCGTGCGCGTTGGGATTCAGTGAGCTTCATTTTCTGGCACAACGCCGAAGTGGACTCACGCGCGAAGCGCGTTGATGTCCCACGCCTTGTTGAAACTGTCGGAAAAGCTCGCCTGTTTCCAGCCAGAATTCTCGCACCGGGCCGCTCGCGGTGTTAAGTTCCGTGCGGCTCATGGCTCGCTTCAAACCCTACGACTACTCCCAGGGACT